>NZ_JBIVLI010000003.1:0-560769 GCF_044751205.1 Streptomyces sp. NPDC088732 | reverse complement strand
CGCCGACCAGGCAGCGGCCGAACCGGTGAACCTGAAATCACGTCAACCCGCCCTGACCAGCTAGTCAGCCACTCCCGCACAGCGGGGGAACCTCAGTCGAGGTGGAGGATCGGGGCCTGGCCATGTCGTCGCAGAGGCTGGCCGCGATGAACCAGTTGCTCAGCATGCCTGACGCGGTGGACGTGCGGTCCCAGCTGGAGGCCGGCCAGACCGGTCTGCTGGTCACCGCGCGACTGGCGCAGCAGCACGGCATCCGGGTCGAACTGCGCACCAGCCTGCTCGGCGGAACTCAAGCAGTCGTAGTTCTGCCCCACGGACTCCTGGTCGCGCCGGAGGAGCCCCGGACCGCGGGGGCGCGGCCCACCGAGGCGCCGGTACCGCATACGGGCCTGCCTGCCTCCCAAAGAGTCACCTCGCCCCGCCGGTCCCGTGCGGCCGCCTCCTCGGCGACCGCGGGGCAACGGCCCCCGGGATCCGAGGCCGGCCGACCGGACCTCCCGCGGCGCGGCGACGCTCCCTTTGCCTCGCCCACGCCGCTGCCTGAAGCCGTTGCCGAGCGGCCGTCCGCACCGCCGACAACGGGGCTGGTGGCTGCCTTCGCGGAGGGGCAGCGTGGGGCGCGTGCCGCCGGAACACCGGAGTGCGGCGCACCGGACGGTCCGGATCTCCGACCCCTGTACTTCCCCACACCTACGGAGACTTCACCATGACGATTGACGTGACCTCGACCATGCCCGGCCTGGACTGGCTGCTGAACGACTTCGTCCGGCGTGTGCCCGGCGTGCAGAGCGCCTTCCTTGCGTCCAGCGACGGGATCGAGCTGGCCGCGAGCGGTCTGTCCGGCCAGCAGCCCGAGACCGCGGCAGCGGTGGTGGCGTCCTTGTACTCCCTGGCCCGGGGTGCAGGTCGGCTGACCCCGCGCCCGAGCACGGACGTGAAGGTACGGCAGGTGGTCATCGAACTCGACTCAGCCACCATGTTCCTGACGGTGGCGGGCGACGGACTGCCGCAGGGGGTGTCGGTGCAGTACGGCGCCGACCCGCGCAAGGCCAGCAGCGTGCTGGGCGTGATGGCCGGCCCGGAGGCGAACGTCGGCCTGATCGGACACGAGATGGCCACCATGATCCGGAGCGTGGCCGAGCACTTGGTCACCGACACCCGCCGCGGCCCCGATCAGGGCCGGTGAACCGCCGACGCGGCCCGGTCTGGGCCGAACACGACGCCCAGGACGTACGTCCGTACGCGATCACCGGTGGCCGTACACGTCCCCGCCACGCCCTGCGTCTGGTCTCCCTCGTTGCCGCGGGCCCGGTGTCCCCGGGAGGACGGCTGGGACCGGAGGCCGAGCGGGCTCTCAACCTGTGTGCGCGGGAGCCGCAATCGGTCGCCGAGATCGCCGCCCACCTCCGGCAGCCGGTCCAGGTCGCCAAGGTGCTGCTGTCCGACCTCCTGGACTCCGGTGCGCTCACCCTCGCCGCGTCCGCGGCCGGCGACCCCGATGTACACATCCTGGAGAGACTCCTTGTCGGTCTGCGCAAGTCCTTCCCTGATGCTGCCTGACCCCGCAGCGGTGTCCGTACCCGCCCCGGTCGTCCTGAAGATCGTCGTGGCCGGAGGCTTCGGCTCCGGGAAGACCACGCTGGTGGGTGCGGTCAGCGAGATCGAGCCACTGAACACGGAGGAGTACCTGACCAACGCCAGCGTCCGCACCGACCACCTGACCGGGGTGGAGGCCAAGACAACCACCACTGTGGCGGTGGACTTCGGCCGCCGCACCCTCACCGCTCCCGAACCGATCCGGCTGCTGCTGTTCGGCACCCCCGGCCAGGAACGCTTCTGGTTCACCTGGGACGACCTGGTCGCCGGTGCGGTCGGTGCCGTCGTACTGGCCGACACCCGCCGACTCCAGGACTCCTTCCCCGCTCTGGGCTACTTCGAGGCGCGCGGTCTGCCGTTCGTCGTCGCGGTCAACGAGTTCGCCACCGCCGAGCACCGCTACACGGCCGAAGAGGTCCGCCGCGCCCTCGACCTGCCCGACGCCGTCCCAGTCGTCCTGTGCGACGCCCGCAGCACCCCCTCGGCCGCCGGTGTCCTCATCACCCTCGTCCGCTACGCCCTCACCCGGGCCCGTTCCACTTCTGGAGTCTCCCCGTGAAGTTCGACACCGACGCCGGCCTCTATACCCCGGCTCCCGACGACGAACTCGAACAGCGCCGGCGCCTGCTTGCCGAACTCGGCCTGGGTGAAGCGGACCCGGAGTTCGACCAGTACGCCGCCGACCTCGCCCGCGCCGCGGGCACCCCGTACGCGATGGTCAACCTCATCACCGACGAGCAGGTCTTCGTCGGCCTCCACGGCCCCGCCGGGAACGGCGGCGGGGACGCGCCGCCGGTGGGCCGGACCATGTCCCGGGACCACGGGTACTGCCCCGACGTCCTGGACCGCCGTGCTCCTCTTGTCCTGCCCGACGTCCTCGCCTACCCGCGCTTCGCGGGCAACGCGGTGGTCGACCAGATCGGCATCCGCACCTATGCCGGCGCCCCGCTGGTCCATCAGCCCACAGGCACGGTCCTCGGGACTGTCTGCGTTGTCGGCCCCGCCCCTCAGCCCCTGTCCACCGGCAACCGCACCCTCGACGTGATCAAAGAGCACCGCGACGCCGTCATGGCCCGCGTCTACGAGCGCGCCGGCCGCACGCCGCGGAAGTAGGGAGACGACCGTGTCCCTGTTCTCACGTACGAGCAGCACGACATCCAGCAGGCCGCAGACCGGTGCTTCCGGACACAGACGCCTAGGAGCCCCGAATCCGGCGGGAGATGGGAGTACGACGGTGTCCGATCCACATCTGACCGACGCCCACGTACGGCTGCGCGAAAACGTGCGGAAGTTCGCTGAGGCGGAGATCGCCGCGGCCGTCCCGGGTTTGGAAGGCGCCCGAGGGTCGGCCGATCGGGAACTGGCAACGCTGATCGCACGGCAGGGCTGGATCGGCGCCACCATCGACCGCGCCTACGGCGGCATGGGCGCGGGACATCTCGCCAAGACGATCATCATCGAGGAGATCTCCCGCGTCAGCGGCGCCATGGGCGCCATGGTGCAGGCCTCCCAGCTCGGCACCGCGAAGATCATCCATTACGGCACCGACGAGCAGAAGCGCACCTGGCTTCCGCAGATCGCCAGCGGTGACTGCCTGCCCACCATCGCGGTCACGGAGCCCGGCTCCGGCAGCCACGTCCTGGGTGTGGGGGCCACCGGCCGACGCCGCGGGAGGAACTACGTGCTGACCGGCCGGAAGGTCTACGTCGGCAACAGTCACATCGGCCACCTCCACGGCATCGTGGTCCGAACCCGCCCCGGCAGCCGCGGCCTGACCGCATTCCTCGTCGAAGCCGACCGCCCGGGCCTGACCCTCGCCCCGGAGGTCCCCGCGCTGGGCCTGCACGGCTTCTCCTTCGGCGAGGTCATCCTCGACAACTGCCCGGTCCCCGCCGCCAACATGATCGGCCAGGAAGGCGACGGACTTGCCGTGGCCTACTCCTCAAGCGTCCTGTACGGCCGGCCGAACCTCACAGCCGTCGCCCTCGGCATCCACCAGGCGGTCATGGAGGAGGTCACGGCCTTCACCTCCGAGCGCCACCGCTACGGCAGACACCTGCACGACCTGGCCAACATCAAGTTGAAGGTCGGGCAGATTGCCTCGCGGCTGATGACCGCCCGCCTTACCGCGTACCACGCGGCCCACCTGCTCGACACCGGTCGGCCCTGCGACGCCGACCTGATGAACGCCAAGCTCGTCAACACCGAACTCGCCATAGACTCCGCCCGCGCAGCCATGGAGATCGAAGCCGCCGCCGGCCTGCTCATCAACCGGCCTCTGGAGCGCTTTCTGCGCGACGCGCTGCACCTCCTCGCTCCGGCCGGCACCTCGGACATCCAACTGCTCAGGCTCGGCGAAGCTGCTCTGGGTCTTGGCAAAGCCCAGTGGTCCGAGGAACTGGCCGACGCGGTCGGGGAGGCACGCTCCGACAGAGCCCCGCACACCGCGGATGCAGCGGTGTGATCACCGGGGGCTGTCGTCGCACAGCCCCCTCCCGTAGGCGCCGTCAACTTCGAGAGGTACGTTCATGGACACCGCGACCGTTCCGCTGCCGTCCGGCGTGTTCACCATCGGCAAGAGCTTCGGCTTCGAGGCCGGCCACCGGCTGGCCGCACTGTCGCCTGACCACAAGTGCTCCAGACAGCACGGCCACAGCTACCAGGTCGAGGTAGTCCTGACCGCCCCCTTGCTGGAGGGGCCCGGCTTCGTCACGGACTTCGGAGCGCTCGCACCCTTCAAGGACTTCCTGGACACGGAGCTGGACCACCGCAACCTGCACGAGATCCTCCCCGTCGAACCGACCTCGGAACACCTGGCCCAGTTTTTGGCCGGCTGGTTCACCCAGAACCTGCAGCCGACGATCTCCGGCCGCTTGGTCGCCGTTCTCGTCCGCGAGACCGGGAGCAGCTGGGCCCGGTTCGACGTGGGGGAGGGGCAGTGACCGCGCATCAGCCGTCCAGGGTTGAACCCGGCATCGGCGACGCCGGAATCCGGTTGATCGTCGCGGAGTGCTTCGGTGTCGACCTACCGACCTTCCAGGGCGAGGGCCCGAGCTGCGGGCACCCTGCCCTGTTCATCCGCCTGTCGCGGTGCAACCTGGCATGCGCGAAATGCGACACGCCCTACAGCTGGGACTGGTCCCGGTTCGACCCGCGCGAGGAATCGACGAAGTGGGCAGTGGCGGACCTGGTGGCCTGGGCCGCATCCTCGCCGGTCGAGCTGGTCGTGATCACCGGTGGCGAGCCGCTGGTCCAGCAGGCACGCCTGCCACCCCTCGTCCAAGGGCTGCTGGCCGCCGGTAAGCGGGTCGAGTTCGAGACGAACGGCACCATCGTCCCCGCTACCGAGCTGATGGTCGACGGCGTCCGGTTCAACGTCTCGCCCAAACTCGCAAGTTTCGGTGCGGAGGAGGCCAAGAGCATCGTGGCCCCGGCGCTGGAAGCCTTCGCGGGATCCGGGCGGGCGGTGTTCAAGTTCGTCGCGTCCTCGGCGGCTGACCTCGACCGGATCGCCGAGCTTGCCGCCGCCCACCGATTGGCGCCGGTGTGGGTGATGCCGGAGGGCACCTCCAGCGAGGCGATCACGGCGACATTTCGAACACTCGCAGGCGAGGTTGCGGCCCGCCACTGGTGTTTCACCACGCGGCTGCACGTGCTCGCCTTCGCGGACACCCGAGGTCGCTGACGGCACCCACCATCCTCATCCGTTCTCCATTCCCCGGAAGCGAGAGAAACCCATGACGACCTCTGTCGCCGATCCTGCGGCGGCTCTGTGCACCGCCGACCCGGTGTTCGGCCGACCTGCCAAGGGCATTGACACCGGCCGGGTCGGCAGTCTGATCACCCAGCTCCTGATCGAGCTCGGCGAGGACCCCACCCGCGAAGGGCTCATCGGCACCGCCGACCGCGTCGCGGCCTGGTGGAGCGCCTTCCTGTCCCCGGACGGCACAGCGACGGCCACGCGCTTCACCGAGACCCAGTTGAGTGGCCAGATGGTCGTCGTGGGCGGCATGAGTACGTGGTCGCTGTGCGAGCACCACATGCTGCCCATGCACCTGCAGGTCACGGCCGCATACATGCCGGACGGAGAGGTAGTGGGCCTGTCGAAGTTTGGACGGATCGCCCAGCACTTCGCCGGCCGGCTCCAGGTCCAGGAGCGCTTCACTCGCCAGGTCGCCGAGTACCTCACCGATGTGATCGGACGCGAGGACGTGGCTGTCGCCGTACGCGGGGTGCACCTGTGCATGAGCATGCGCGGGGTTCGGATGGAGGAGGCCCGCACCACCACGGTCCACGCGGGCGGATGCTTCCGTACAGACGCGGTCCTTTCCCAGCAGTTCCTCACCGTCACCGCCGCGCAGTGGGGGGCGCCGTAATGGCCGAGGGCATCGACTTCTCCGTCATCGCCCCGCCCGCCTACCTCGAGGACTTCGTCGCCCAGGAGCCGGCCCGCGTCCACCATGTGGCCGCCCAGAGGGTGCTGTCCGATGAGGTCTACCGGGCGTTCTTCGCGCGCGAGGCTGAGCGCGGCGCCGAGATCATCGTCGACAACGGGCTCTTCGACCTGGGCCGTGCTCTGCCCGCGGCCAGACTCGTCGAGGCCGCAATGGCTGTGTCCGCGAGGGAGATCATTCTTCCGGACGTCATGCGGGACGGGGCCGCGACCCTGGCGGCGAGTGAGCAGGCCGCGCGGGAGATCCGGGAGCTGTCCGGAGACGCGTTCCGGCTGTGCGCGGTCCTGCACGCTGCGGACGATGAGGAGTGGCTGCGCACCTACGACACCTTCGTGACCAGCGGCTGGGCGGGAGCCATCGCGCTGCCGGCCTCGCGTCGCCCTGATCCCGAGGGGCAACTGTGCCGCACCCGTTGGGCGGCGACCGCTTACCTGGAGGGCCGTGGCCTGGTCGACGACCTGATCGTCTACCGGTTGCTCGGCCTGGGCCGGACGGGGCACGCGGGAGGCGAGGTAGTCGCGGAGCCACACGTTGATGCGTGCCATCTCGCTGAGGACCCCGTCCTGTCCGTGGTCGAGGACACTGCGCGCGCTATCGGTCAGCGTGAACATGAGCTTGAACAGCTCTTTGCGCTTGCGGTTGAACCAGGTGTCGCGGTGGCCCACGACCTCCCTGTCGATGTTGTGGGCCTCCATGTACGTGTAGGCAAACAGGTTGCTGAACGTCAGGTCCAGCGACTGCGCGTTCCCGTCGCGGGTGCTCGGGATGGAGGCGCGGGGGAAACCGGTGGCCTGCAGGAGGTAGTCCGAGAGCGTCTCGCGTCGGTTGGCGGACCGCACAGCGAGGCTGTGGAGCAGCGTCAGGGTGTCGGGGTCGAGGATGTCGACGTGGTCGGAGCGCTCGTCGCTGATGGTCCGTTTGAGGATCATGTGCTGAGTGCCCATGACGACGTCGGCGCGCACCGAGTGGACGTGGTCGCGCACGGTGGTCGTCAGCCGGGCGGACCCGCCGATGGTGTGCTTGAGCAGCATGAGCAGGCTGGATTTGCCGGAGCCGCTGGCTCCGCTGATGACGGTGGCCGGCTGGTTGAACCGGTAGGTCTTCTCCGCAGTAGCGGTGGTGACCGTCAGGGAGAGGAAGCGGACGTGGACTGCCATCAGATTTCCGTCCGCCAGGGCCTGTCCACCGCGTCGGGCAGGCGTTCGTAGATGAGGGTCTTCAGGGCTGACTCGGTCTTGTTGAAGTGCTTTTTCAGCAGGGTGATCCGCACGGCAACGACAGCCCACTCGTCGGTTAAGGCGAGGGTGTCAGCGGCGATCGCCCCCGTGGCGGTAACGCGGAACTCGGCACGGCCGCCTCCGGCATAGGTGATCAGCCCACGGGCGGCAAGAGAGCCAAGGACGCTGTAGTAGCGCTGGTCCCAGGGGCCGTATTTGTAGCGGGTCATGCGGCTCTCCACGGCGATCCGCTCGAATCCCGTGGGCTCCGCACCTGGGGGCCAGGACAGGTTCCGCTCGTTGAGGAGGCGTTCGAGCAGGGCTGGATAGCGGAGCAGGAAGTCGAGCTTGGCCAGCTTCGTCAGGCCGTCCAGACCCTTCTTCGCCGTGGTGAACTGGCTGATCAGCAGCAGCACGCGAGCCTCGTGGTAGTGAGATTCACGCTGTTCCTCCTGGCGGCCCTCGGTCCTGATCCGTCTAGCGGCCGCGGCCTGCTCGGTGCTGTTGGTCACGGGGCGCCCTCGGCGGAGGCGTCGAACGGCTCGGAGAAGTAGAAGTGGCACTCGTCGGCCAGCTGGTAAGCCAGGCCGCGAAGATGCTGCTTGTTGACCTTGAACGGGGGCGTTGCTGCCACCGTCTCGGGAGTCAGGTACTGGATGAGGAGCTGATTCATCCGCCGGCCGTACGCCGTGCCGGGCTCAGTTTCCTGCTCTGCTCTTCCACGGCACTCGAAAGTGGTGTCGGTCACCTCAAGGCTCAGGTTCTCCAGGTCTGCGGCATCTCCTACTAGGCCCGAGCGCTGCTGGGACCAGGTCACATACCACGCTGAGCGCAGCCGTTCAGCGTGGGCAGCCTCGTCCGAGGGCACCTGGCCGTGGGCAAGCTTGCGCCCCAGCCTCGTGCCTCCGGGGGCCTTGATCGGCACCTGGCCGCGCACGTACGTCGGCACAACGGTGCGCAGGTAGGCGAACCCGTCCAGGACGGTGGCGCGGCGCAGCCTGCGCCTGGCGATGCGTGCGGACATCTGTTTGTTGTTCAGGACCCGGGCAGGGTCGACGATGTAGGAGGCGAGCTGCCCGCGGTCACTCTCGTCCCGGTTCGCCTTCTCGATGCGATTGACCAGATCCCGGTAGGTGCTCTCGGTGTCCACGTCGACCAGTTCGAGGCTGGCGATGGCTGGCAGCAGGAACTGCTGGATGTTGGTGTCCGTGATCGAGTGATTCGCGGACTGGTCGTGGTCGATGGCCAGTACCGCCAGGAAGCCACTGACCTGGTCGAGGAAGCCCTCGGGAAAGATGATGTCAGTAACGTTCACCTGGGGCGTCTCGGGAATGTTGTCGTACGGCTGCTTCCACCGGACCTTCAGCAGTTGCCTTGCCACGTTCTTCACCATCGCGTCGCTGCCCTCGGTGAGCGGCGGCTGCGGGCCGCACATCCTGGCAAGGCCACGCGCGTTGTCCCTGGCTGGCTTCAGCGCAGCATTGGTGAACAGACGCAGACGCACGTTGCTTGCGCGATCGCAGCCCACCCAGCGATCGAACAAGTGGGCAAGACCCCCGTCCTGAAACAGCTGACTCAACGTCCAAGGGCCCTGATCGTGCTGGCGGTGCTTGACCGAGACCAGCTCGACCGCACCGTCGCAGAAGGCGATCACGAAGTCCTCGTGCCATTCGCAGACGATGTAGTCGACGCTCTCCTGCGTGAGCATCGCCAGGCAAAAACGCGCCGCGACCTCCGCCTGGTAGCGGTACAGGCCCGATGTCCTGGAGCCGTCGTCCTCCTTCGGCGCAAGCCGAAAGATCGGATCCTCGAACCCCTCCCGGCTCCCTGCCGTCTCGACTGCCACGTCGACCACCGCGCCCCCTGCCCCTCAACCGGCCCCGCGTCGGCCAGGGCGGCCGTAAGGGTGGAAGAAACCCAGGACTACCACAAGGCTCATGCGGTATGTAATCGATTGATCACAGCCGTTACCGTAACGATTCTGCGCACCGGAAGTACGGCAAATCGCAGCGCCCCCCACGATCCCCGACTCGGCCAGGGCCCCGGCGAGTGCCTGGATCGTCCGGTTTGATCATGTGATGCCTTAAAGGGCAAGGACGCGGGGGCGCTCGGTTTGGGCTCGTCGTCCGGCGGCGGTGTTGACGTAGCCGGCGAGCTTGAGCGCGCTGCGGATCAGGTCGCGGAGGGCAGCGAGTACGGCGGGCGCGTTGTGGGTCCTGACTTGGGACTTGTCCTCGTTGAAGGTGACATCTCGACACCAGTGGACGGTATTTTCCACGGTCCAGTGCCCGCGAGCCCAGGACGCGATCTCGGCTGCGTTCGCTTCCTCGACGGACCATTTTTTCGCCCCGTAGAGACGGCGACGGCGCTGGATCCGCAGGACCTGGGCCGCGTGCGGGAAGAGCAGGCCCTCGACGGTGACGACCTGCACGAGCCGTTGCTCGTGACGGCCGTGGCCCCGGGCGTCGTCGCGGTGGATCACGGGGATCTCCTTCCAGGGCAGGGCGTGGAGTTGACGGGCCTGACCGCGCTGGTTGTTCTTGATGGTCAGCAGGTAGTGAGCGCCGCGTTCGCGCAGCTAGGTGGCGTGGTCGCGTTGGGCGTGGGCGGTAACGACCGCCCCCGCGAGATCCGCGTCGTCGATCTGGTCGAGGAGAGGTGCGAACTCGGGGATTTCGTTGGTCTTCGCGCCGATCTCGCGGGAGGCGAGAGTGACACCGTCGCCGTGACGCACGGCGGACAGGACGAAGACCCGGCTACCGTCCGGGCGCCTCGCGCCACGCAGGCACTTGCCGTCCACCGCGATCGCCCGCCGCCGCAGTCGTACCGGCTCGGCACGGGCGGCCGCCCGGTGGGCCCGGCGCTGTTCACGCTCGGTGCCACCGTCGGGCATCACCGGCTCCGGCCGGCGCGGCTGTGTGGACAGCTGAGGCCGAAGGTAGTCGTAACCGGCCGCGCCGATCTCACCGGGATCGAGCCGCCCCAGGACGCTGCGCAGGGTCTTCTCGCTCGGCACCCGGTAGCGGCCAAGGAGTGGGTGGTGGGGCAGACCGAAGGCCGCCAGTTCCTTCGGCGTCGCACGTCGGCACCACTCCGCCGCCGCGGTGATCGAGTCGTGGCCGGACGGGGTCATCGCGCAGACCACCAGGGCCAGCAGCGAAGAGAGCCGGTACCGCACTCCGCAAGCCCCTCTCGGATCGGTGACCGACTCGAACTCGGCGACCAGGCAGTGGACTTGCCCCTTGGCGGCACCCTCGCCGAGGGCTTCCAGGCAGGGTGCATGAGGCACGGAGACAGCGACAGGGGATGCTGGAGGAACGAACACGGCACCTTCGTGGATCTTGCAGCGTAGAGAACTACATGATCCACAGGTGCCGTGTTCACCTGCTTCCGGGGCCCACCACCGACATCAACACTCCAGGCCAGGACGATCCAGGCACTCCCCGGGTCCTGGACGGCAGGCTACGGTTGAATACCTGATTATCCTGTCTTCGTCATCGTCTTCGCGGGGGGCCGGTTTGGCGGGATCGCCAAGTGGGAGGGCGGGGCTGGGCCCCGAAGCGCGCATCGTCTTCCCGGGGCTGATGCTTGCAAGCTTCGTTGCAGCGCTTGATCAGACTGTCGTCGCCACCTCACTTCCCTCCATTGTTTCGGATCTCGGCGGCCTGACCCACTTATCGTGGGTAGTGACGGCGTATGTGCTCTCGATCAGCGTGTCGACGCCATTGCACGGAAAGCTTGGAGATCTCTTCGGCAGAAAACGGCTCATGCAGTTTGCTCTGGCCGCATTTCTGGTCGGTTCCTTGTTATGTGGCGTTGCTCATGGAATGACCGAACTCGTGTTCTTCCGGGCGCTGCAGGGCATCGGCGCAAGCGGCATGATCGTCAACTCGCAGGCTATCATCGGAGACCTGATCCCCCCGGCCGAGCGGGGGCCCTACCAGGGATACATGCAGTCGTCCTTCGCACTGGCTACTATCACTGGCCCGCTGATCGGCGGGTTCCTGACCCAGCACCTCGGTTGGCGCTGGGTCTTTTACATCAACGTCCCGGTCTGTGCTGTCGCACTGCTTACCCTCACCATCAGGCTGACTGCAACTCCACACCGTCGGCAGGCACGGCACATCGACTGGCTTGGTGCGGGGCTGCTTTCTTCCGGCGTCACCGCTTTGGTTCTCGTGGTCAGTTGGGGCGGCAACACGTTCCCCTGGGGATCGCCGGAGTTGCTGTGCCTCGCTGGTGCTGCGGCGCTGCTGCTGACGTGCTTCTTCTTCATCGAGAGCAGGTCCCCGGAGCCGGTCTTGCCCTTGCGTCTCTTTCGCAACGAGGTGATCCGGCTGACCACCCCGCTTGCATTCGTTGCTGGCTTCGCAACCCTGGGCGGGACCACGTTCGTGCCACTGTTCCTGCAGACCGTCCACGGTGCGACACCGACCGCATCGGGGTTGCGGATGATTCCGATGTGGCTGGCCTGGGGGCTTTCGTCCGCGCTTTGCGGCCGGTTTATCTCAGCGACGGGCCACTACCGTAGGCTTCCGGTCACCGGTACTTTCCTCCTCGGGTGCGGTCTGCTCTCCTTCTCCTTTCAGGGCGCGACGACCTCGTATGCCTTACTGGCCGTAACGTTGGTGGTCATCGGCGCCGGCCTCGGGATGAACAGTTCGGTGCTGGTTCTGGCAGCACAGAATGCGGCGGCACCGGAGGATCTCGGGGTTGCAACTTCAACGACTACCTTCAGCCGCACCATCGGGGCCTCATTCGGAGTCTCCGTGCTTGGTGCGATCTACTCGAATGTTCTCGTAGACGGCTTACGCAAGAGTGTTTCGACAGATGCCGTCGATCGCTTCTCTGAAAAGGGGGCTGGTATTGCGGGAAGCGATTTGGCTTCAGTGGAACCTCAGCTGCGGGTGGAGTTCGCGAGGGCATCTGAATCAGCCTTGCATCACGTCTTCGTAAGCGGGGCTATGGTGGCCTTTGTGGCCTCGTTGATAGCGCTGAGAGTTCGGGAGTTGCCTCTGCGGCGGCGAAGAACGCAGGGCGGCGGGAAAGGGACTAATCTAGAGAGAGGAGGGGGCGATGCGTTGGGAAATAGCTCATCCAGATGATCGTGGACCTATACCAGAGGAGCAGATCACCGAACTAATCGTGGACCTGCTCAGGGTCCGGCGAGCCCGGGGCCACGGCCGTCACGAGCAACGGCTCGTGCAGGTCGTCACCGTCGAGGGCCGGCTCTTCCCGCACGCGGCCCAGGTCCTGCGGATCCAGCGCCGTCGCCGTCTCTACGGGGCGAAAAAATGGTCCGTCGAGACCGTCTACGCCATCACCGACCTGCCCGTCGAGGAAGCGAACGCAGCCGAGATCGCGTCCTGGGCTCGCGGGCACTGGACCGTGGAAAATACCGTCCACTGGTGTCGAGATGTCACCTTCAACGAGGACAAGTCCCAAGTCAGGACCCACAACGCGCCCGCCGTACTCGCTGCCCTCCGCGACCTGATCCGCAGCGCGCTCAAGCTCGCCGGCTACGTCAACACCGCCGCCGGACGACGAGCCCAAACCGAGCGCCCCCGCGTCCTTGCCCTTTAAGGCATCACATGATCAAACCGGACGATCCAGGCACTCGCCGGGGCCCTGGGTCACTCGGCTTTCGACGTTTTCGTTGATCGTCGTGTCGGTCGCTCAGATGGGTGATGTGGCGTCGCCAGGCCAGTGCGGAGCGGGACAGCAAAGAAGCATCGGATCGGGGAGGGACCCTCCGATGCTTCCGGACCCGACCGTACCCGCTTCGCTGCTCGCCGTCCTGGAGTTGGTGCGCGGCCCTTTTCGCCGACGGTCGGCAAGTCAACTGATCAAGAAAAGATTTACTGACATTGCATCAGGACAGTCAGCAAAAGGTCAGCATCGATCCGATCGGACCCTGACAGACACGTCCGAACAATGAGACTCAGCGAGACGTCGCGGGCCGCTCTCCAGATGGCCGACGTGACCATGAACCGCCCCCGTCCAAGGAGCGGGACAGGGCATCCAAACGATCCGGATCAGTGATGACGCGCGCGCCCCTCACGGGACGTTTTCACAGATCAGCGCGCCCGTCCGCGGGGCTTCAGAGGGACTGAGGGGAGCTCCGGCGCGGGGAGGCGGTCTCCGTCGTACCCCTGCACCTGACCGAATCGCGAGGCGCCTTTCTCCCAGTCTTCTCGCGCCTGTACGATCTCCTCACTGGATCGGCCGATGAAGTTCCACCACATCACGATCTGCTCCCCGAACGGGGTCCCGCCGAGCAGCACCGCCCGGGCCGGGGTGTCGCCGGTGTTGGTGAGCGTCAGCGTCGCGTGACCGGGTTCGAGGTAGCCGAGTTCGGCCGGGCGCAGCGCCGTTCCGGCCATCCGCACCTCGCCCCGGTCCACGAGCACGCCGTGCTCGAAGGCGGGGTCGACGGCGAGGGTGACGGTCGCGTGCGGGAGCAGCGTGAGTTCGGCGCCGAGCAGCGGGGTGTGGGTGGGGACGGGCGAGGTGTCGCCGGCCAGGGAGCCGAGGAAGACCCTCGCCTCGCCGCCGTCGAGGGCGACGGGACGCGGGACGTGGTGCTGGAAGGCGCTGGGCGCGTTCCGGTCGGCCTCGGGCAGTGCCACCCACAGCTGGACGCCGTGCAGGACGGTGGTCGAGGGCGTGGAGACCTCGGAGTGGCAGATGCCGTGGCCGCCGGTCATCAGGTTGAGCTCGCCCGGGCGCACGTACGCGAGGGTGCCCAGGCTGTCCCGGTGCTCGATCTCGCCGCTGAAGAGCCAGCTGACGGTCTGCAGACCGGTGTGGGGGTGCGGTGCCACGTCCATGCCGCCGCTGTCGGCGACGTTGTCCGGGCCGTAGTGGTCGGCGAAGCACCAGGCGCCGATGAAGGACCGGGCCCGCTGCGGCAGCGTCCGGCGCACGGTCATCGCGCGCGGGCCGCCGAGGGGGACGTTCCTCGGGGTGAGGACGTCGATCGGCGACGCGGGACGCCCGTTCCCCTCCGCACCGGGCTCGGGGTGCGGTGCGGTGAGGTCGGCCTCGGTACTGCTCATTGTGTGACGCCCCTCTCGGCGCAAAGTTCCACGTTCAACTATCATCCTCGATCGTAGAGGACAACGCGCAGAGCACCCCGAAGGAGCCCAGGTGAGCGAGGTGACGCAGGCCACCGAGGGCCGGCGGATATTCATCGACAAGCAGACACCGCAGGCCTACCGCGCCATGCGGGACGCCGCCGAGACGATCCGGGGCGCCGCGGCGGACGCCGGGCTCGAGCGCTCTCTCGTGGAACTGGTCAATCTGCGCGTCTCCCAGATCAACGCCTGCGCCTACTGCCTGCACACCCACACCAGGGCCGCGCTGCACGCCGGCGAGGACCCGCAGCGGCTGGGCGTGCTGCCCGCCTGGCGGGACACGGAGCTCTTCACCCCCCGGGAACGCGCCGCGCTCGCCCTGGCCGAGGCGACCACCACCCCGGCCGACACCGCCGCCGCGGACCAGGCCTACGCCGGTGCCCGCGAGGTGCTGACCGACGACGAGATCTCCGCGGTGATCTGGGTGGCCATCACCATCAACGCGTTCAACCGCGTGTCCATCATGAGCAAGCACCCGGTCCGCGCCCCGCACGGGCAGTGACCCCCACCGGGGATTGGACTGGCGTGTCCAAAAAGCCCGGCGGAGAATGACGCCATGACGTCACGACTCACGGCCAAGGGCGCCGCCACCCGGCAGCGGATCATCGAGGGGGCCGCCACGGTGATCCGCGAGCGGGGCGTCGGCGACACGACCCTGGACGACATCCGGGCCCACACGGCCACCAGCAAGAGCCAGCTCTTCCACTACTTCCCCGGGGGCCGGGAGGACCTGCTGCTCGCGGTGGCGTCCCACGAGGCGGCCCGCGTGCTCTCCGACCAGCAGCCGCACCTGGGCAACCTCAGCTCCTGGCAGGCCTGGCAGCGCTGGCGCGACGCCGTCGTCGACCGCTACCGCGAGCAGGGGCCGCGCTGCCCGCTGGGAGTGCTCACGTCCGAACTGAGCCGCACGACGCCCGGCGCGCAGGCCGTGACCCGGGAACTGCTGGCCGCCTGGCAGGCCGACATCACCGCCGGCATCCGCAGCATGCAGGACCAGGGGGAGATCCCGGCCTCGCAGGACGCCGAACGGGCGGGTGCGGCCCTGCTCGCCGGCATCCAGGGCGGCGTCTCGATCCTCATGGCCACCGGCTCGCTCACGCATCTGGAGGCCGCCCTCGACCTGGGCATCGCGCAGCTCCGCACGGAGCCGTCGTCGCCCTCCGTCCCCTGCGGGACGTGAGAAGGGACCGCCCGCCCCGGTGCCGACCGGAGCGGGCGGTCCCTTGTGCGGTGCCCTACGGGGCGGGGTAGTCCGTCACGTACACCGGCGAACCGACTCTCGTCGTGTCCGCCGGACCGCCCAGGCCGTTGACCACGTGGTCGAGCGTCCCGGCGCCGAGGTTGACGGTCATGATGTGGTGCAGCCTGACCCCCGGGGTCTGCGGGACCTCGAAGCCGTTCTCGGTGTGGACGGCCGGGTTGTTCGGGTTGTAGACGTAGGCGCCGCCGCCGTAGAGGCGGTGCGTCCTGACGTCGTCGGCGACCTTGTAGGCCGCCCAGCCCTCGACGTCGCCGTTCATCCAGTCCGCCTGCGTCGGCGGGTCGTACGGCAACTCGTTCTGGTACAGGATCGTCGTGCCGTCGTCGCCGTTCCAGACGGTGTTGTGCTGCTGGAAGTGCTCGACGAACAGGCCCGTCGCGGTCACGTGGTCGCCGTTGACGACGACGCCGTTGAGGCCGGTGTTGGTGTTCCAGCGCTGGGTGTCGGTCAGGCCCTCCACCCCGTGGTCGGCCCGCCAGACCCAGGTGTGGTCGATGAGGACGTCGTCACTGTTGACCTGGAGCGCGACGTCGGCCTTGCCCACGTGCGGGCCGCCGACGCGGAAGTAGACGTCGGACAGGGTCGTCGGGTCGTCCGGCGAGCTCTTGTGGTTGTTGCCGGGCTTCTTGCCCACCTGCAGGAGCACCGGCGACTCCTTCGTCCCGGCGTCGATCGTGACACCGGCGATGACCGTTCCGGGGACGTCGGAGACCTGGATCGGGGTCGCGCCGCCGACCGCGGTGAGCGTCGCGTGCCCGAGGCCGAGGACCACGGTGTCGGCGCGCTTGATCCTGATGGTCGAGGCGATGTCGTACACGCCGGGTGTGAGCAGCAGGTTCCTGCCCTGCGACAGCGCCTTGTTCATGTCGTGCACGGAGTCCGACGGGGTCGCGACGAAGAAGTCGCCGAGCGGGATCGTGCGGCCCGGTGTGATGCCGCCGGACCACGAGACGCCACGGCTGTTCTTCTGGGCGGACGGCACGCGGACGTTGTACGTCCCGTCCGCGCCGACGAACAGGTACGGCTTCTCGCGGCTCACCGGAGTGGTGTCGAGCGTGGTGTAGGGCGGGTTCGGGAAGCCGGTCTCCGCGGGGGCGCCGACGACACCGGAGAAGACCTGGTTCCACACGCCGTTGGACCAGCCGGCGATCTCGGTGTTGCGGGTCAGCCACTGCTGCTGCGATCCGCTGGTGACGGAGGGCAGCTTGGAGTCGGCGATGAAGCCGCCGCTGGCGTACTGCGGACCGGCGCTGCAGTAGTCCATCAGCGAGAGGTTGCCCCCGCTGATGTCCAGCCGGCGCATGGACACCGCCTGGGAGACGGCCCAGAAGTTCGCCGACGCCTGGCAGCCGCCCTGACCGGTCGCGTTGATCCTGATCGACAGATTGGACAGGGTCCGCCAGAAGTTGGTCAGCGCGATGCAGTTGCTCGTTCCGCCGCCGTCCAGGCAGCGGTTGTAGACCTCCACCTTGCCGTTGATGACGACATCGGTGGGCGAGGCGCCCAGGCCGGCGATCTCGGTGTAGTAGCCGACCTTGACCTGGAGCGGGTGTTGGGCCGTGCCGTACGTGCCGGGCTTGAAGAGGTACGCGTGACGCGTCGTGCCCATCTCGTTGCCGACCTGCGCGGCGTTCGCGGCATCGAGGGTCGCCTGGATGTCGCCGACCGGCATGCCCGGGTCGAAGACGGTGACGTTGGGCCCGAGTTCCGTCGATCCGGCGTCCGCCGCGCCTGGGCCCGGAGGCCCGGCGACGGCGGCTGTTCCGGTCGTCATGACACAGGTGGCCAGGACGACGGCGAGCGCGAACACCCGGCCGAGGCGGCGGCGGGCGGGGCGCTGGGACGGGTGACCCGCGGTGCCGGGAGGCAGGGTCGTCATGGAGTTCGTCCTTTCCGCTGGGCGGCGCGGAGCGAAGTGGGTGGGGCAGGCGGGTCCATGGGGGAAGTGAGAGCGCTCTCTCGGCGGGTACGACCGACCCCCTGTCATCGCGGACACCCCTCCCCAGGGACGCCGGGACCGGACACCGCGGGCGACGGACCGCCCGGGATCGCCCGCTCCCGGCAAGCCGAGCGTGCTTGAAGTTTCTACTGGGCGAACGGGTGCTCGCGCTACGGTTGTGCGGCCCAAGGTTCGTACCAATAGCGGACGTTGAGGGTCCGGGGCCGCTTCGGCGGCCGGTGGTGCCGTACCGCGTGACGTGCTCCGCTAGTGGCCAACAGGTGAGGCCGGGGCCGGTTCCCGCCACCCTCGCGGCATGGAGGGTGTCTCGATCCGTCCGGCCCGGCCCGTGGATCCGCCGTTCCTCGACGCGCTGGTCCAGCGGTCGAAGTCGCACTGGACGGGCGGCCGTGCGGAGGACGTTCCGGCCCTGACGCCGAAGCTCACGGTGGCCGACATCACGACGCGGCACACCACGGTCGCCGAGAGGGGCGGCGACCCCGTCGGCTTCCACACCCTCAACGAGCACGCGGACTACCTCGGGATCGGCCTGTTCTTGGTCGACCGGCCGTTCATCGGCACCGGTGTCGGGCGCCTGCTCCGGGGCGACCTGGTCCGGCGGGCTGCCGCGCTGGGCGCACGCGTGCTCGGCGTCGGCGCGGAGCCCCGCGCCGAGGGCTTCGACCAGCGGACGGGCATGGTCACCCGACACGGGTTCGAGCACAACGGCGAGCGCCTGATCGGGATGACGTCCGATGTCGCCGCGATCGTGCACGGACCGGCACGCCGCCGCGCGACGTGACGCGTTCGTCGGCACGCCGCGGAGGCGGACCGGCGCGCCCGTGACGGTCCCGCCCCGCTGCCGGGAACGGAAGCGGGGCGGGACCGCTGGAAGCGGCCCCGCCCCGGGATCGGTCAGCCAGGGCTGATCCGATGCGGACTCACCTCAGGCCGAAGGCCCGGCTGATCCGCTGCGTGACGGTGTCGCCCTTGCTGTCGGCGGCGCTGGTGCGCAGGGTCACGAACTGCGCCTTGGCGGGAGCGTTGAGGTGCGTGCTCCAGCCGGCCGAGGTGCGGGTGAGAGCCGCGTGCTTCCAGGTGGCGCCGTCGTCGTAGGAGACGTCGAGGCGGACCGTTTTGATGGTGTCGGAGCGGGGACCGCCCGCCAGGTGCGAGGGAGTGACGGTGACAGCGGCCCGGCGGTCGGTCCTGCCGGCGCTGTTCATGCCCTTGACCGTGTAGTCGAGCTGGATCAGCGGCAGAACGGCATAGGTGCCGGCCGCGGGCCGCCCGGAGGTGAAGCCCCACTCGGTCCTGGTCGTGACCGAGTAGTCGTTCTCCCAGAAGTCGCGGGCGTTCTCCGAGACCAGGCGGTACGGCAGCTTCTCGGAACTGTCCAGGGTGAGGGGGTACCGGGGGCTGCCGAGGGTGTCGGTGGTGGAGTCCCTGAGCAGCAGCGGATCGCCGTCGGGGAGCACCTGGTACATCTTCACGCTGTTGCGGACACCGGTGTTGTTCAGGGTCCTGCCGACGTGCCCCGGTTCGGAGTCGGCCCAGCCGGGGATGACCGCCAGCACCTGGTCGCCCACCCGGACCGGAACGAAGGTGCCGTTCGACCGGGGACGCTGGATCGGCCCGAAGTAGGCCAGGTGCGAAGTGGTGCCGCTCGGGTACCGCTTCACGGAGTCGCTGCTGATCTGCAGCTGCTGGTTGATCTGGGCCTCTTCCACCCAGTCCGTGTTGCGCGACACCCAGTCGGTGCGCTCGGCCTGGGCGGGGGTGGGCAGCGGGTTCGATCCGTAGAAGGTCTGCCACACCGCTGAACGGGTTTCCAGGGCCCGCGCGGGCCGGTTGCTGCGGAAGGAGACCTGCACCCGGTTGAGGTCACTGCTCCGTGGCCGGTAGGTCGGGTCCGCCGGGATCGCGGCCCAGTGCTTGGAGACGTCGTAGAGGTAGTCCGTGGTCGGGCGCGAGCTCACCTTGAGCGCGGTGCCCCGGCTTTTCTTGATCTTGGCGATCAGCTCATTGCCCTCGTCCGCGGTGAGCGAGGCCACCGTCAGGGGAGGCGGGTTACCGGTCTCGGCGTACGGGTTGTCGAGGTCGTTGTCCCACGGGTTCAGCCGGCCGTCACGGTCGTTGACGACCAGCAGCAGCTTCGCACCGGCCTTGGCGGCGTACTTGGCCTGCTTGGCAGGCCCGACGGCATCGCTGCGCCGGACCACGACGACCTTGCCCGCGGCCTTGAGCCCGATGTACGCGGGGGCGTCTCCCTGCCCGGCGTAGACGGCCGTGTACTGGCCCGTCCCCTTCTTGAGCGGGGTCCGTCCGCGCATGACGATCAGATCGTCGAAGCCGCGCGTGCCGGACGCGACCTTCAGGGCCGGCGCCGTCATGCGCCAGTCGCCGCCGAACCCGAACGTGCCCGTGGTGACCGGCTTGGTGGGCAGGGCCCAGATGCTGTCGTACTCACTGGCGGGCCATCGCTGCATCAACAGCCAGTTCCCGTTCGCGAACCCGCGGTACAGGTCGGTGCGGAGGTCGGCAAGGGTGCTCTCCTGCGGCGTCCGGACGGAGACCGGCTTGGCCTTGGACGCGTCCAGGGACACCGTGGTGTTCTTGCCGACGACGATCTCCGGAGCGGCCAGCATCGCCTTGCCCTTGGAGTGCGGCCCGTGAGTGCCCCGGACATCGCTCTCCAGGTGCACGAGGTACTTGCCGGCAGGCACGTCGACCGTGCCGGTGCCCGAGGCGTCCAGGAGCAGCGGGCCCATGGTGACTTTGTCGCTCATCAGGAACACCTCGCCGCCCATCGGGTGGCCGCTGCGGTCCTTGCCCTTGATCGTGAGGGTGAAGCGCGGGGCCTGCACGTAGGCGCCGATCACGGTGTGGGCCAGCGGCGTGCCGGACGCGTCGGAGGCGACGATCCGGCCCGGGGTCATGGTGTCGGGCTGCACCAGGTCGAAGTCCGTGGTGAGAGTGACCTTGCTGCTGCCGTGTGCGGGGACGGTCACCTTCTGTGCGGAGAGCGAGAAGGCGCCCGCGGGGGCACCGGGGACCTGGACGGCCAGGTCGAGGGTGACCGGGGCATCGGCGGTGTTGGTGTAGGTCACCTCCTTCTCGGTCTTTCCGCCGGCCGGCGCCGAGGGGGCGCGGTAGCCGCCGAACACGGTGCCGGTGGCGAACACGGTGTTCTTCACGGCGGCGGCGACGTCGAGGCGGCCGCTGCCGCCCTCGTACGGGGTGTACTGGGGAGTCGCGTGGGTGGTGCTGACCAGGCCGTCCTTGAGCTGCTGCCCGGTCCAGTCCGGGTGCACCTGGGCGAGAAGCGCGGCGGCGCCCGCGACGTGCGGGGTGGCCATGGAGGTCCCGCTCAGCGTCTGGTACGAGCCGCTGCCGTCCTCGGCGTACTGCGAGCGGGCCGCCAGTACATCGACGCCGGGCGCCGTCAGTTCCGGCTTCAGACCGGCGTCGCCCTGACGCGGGCCGGTGCTGGAGAACTCGGCCAGGGTGTCCGCGGTGTCCACCGCGCCGACGGACAGCGCGGCGTCCGCGACGCTGGGCGTCGAGACGGTGTGCGGGCCGTCGTTGCCGGCCGCGATGGTGAACAGCGCGCCCGTTTCGGCGCTGAGCTCGTTCACGGCCTCGCTCAGCGGGTCGTGCCCGTCGGTGGGCCCGGCGCCGAGGCTCATGCTGATGACCTTGGCGTGCTGGTCGCGGGCGGCCCACTCCATACCGGCCAGGACCCAGGAGTCCAGGCCGCTGCCCTCGTTGTTCAGCACCTTGCCGATGTGGAGGCGCGCGCCGGGAGCGACACCCTTCTCCTTGCCGTCGGAGGCGGCGCCCGTGCCGGCGATGGTCGAGGCGACGTGGGTGCCGTGGCCGTTGCGGTCCTCGACGTCCTGGTCGGGTACGAAACTCTCGCTTGCGGCCACCTGGCCCACCAGGTCCGGGTGCTGCGTGTCCACACCGGTGTCCAGCACGGCCACGTCCACACCCTGCCCGGTGTCACCTCCCGCCCACACCTGCGGCGCGCCGATCTGCGCGGTGGTGTCGGCCAGAGCGGCCTTGACCTTGCCGTCGAGCCAGACCTTCGCGATTCCGCCGTGCAGTTGGGGCTTGGCGGCGGCGCTGCGACCGCTCGCCGCCGCGGTTCCACCGGTGAGCGACTCCCAGAAGTCACCGGCCTTGGACCGCGACTCGGAGATCGCCGCGCCCTGGATGCTGCTCAGGGTGAGGGTCTTGGCGGCGCCGGCCGGCACCCCCTGGGTCCGCGCGCGGACAGCGGCGTCGGTGTAGGTGACGATCAGGGGCAGGCCGGCGCGCTGCTCGTCCCCGTAACCGTCCGCCAGGAGCCTGGTGACGTTGAAGAGTTCACGGTCCAGCTTTCCGGCGGCGACGTACGCGAGGGCGGCGTCCGGGTACGTGTAGATGTCGTTGCCGACCTTGAAGGTCGTGGCGCCGGTGAGCCGGCCGTCCGCGCCCTGGACGGAACGGGTGACCCTGCCCTGGGCATCGGTGGTCACCGTCACCTTGTCACCGGTGATCAGCGTGACGGTCTGCGAGGCCGGCTGATGTGCCGCGCGGGCGGGCAGCCGCGGAGCGGCCTGGCCGGCGGGTGTCACGGCGGCGGCCGGTACGACCCCCAACGTCAGGGCGGCGACGGCGGCGAGCGCGACGGGGCCCGGTCTGGGTATGGGAATGCTGGGCACAGCTACTCCTCACGGCGACTGAAGAATCAGGCACCTGATGATCAGCCAGGCAGGGCCCCAGATGGCGGTTCCGGGTTGTCACTTCATGGCCATGGCACCTTTGCGCCAGCGTCCGCGGTTCGCAAAGCAGACATCTCCGCGAAGTGCGGGGTTCACCGGAGGCTCCGGAGCCCCGCCGCTGTCACGGCGAGCACCGCCGCGGTCCGGAATCCGGTCCTGACCGCGCGGCGGTGACGACCACCCCATGGTGATGACTTCGGCGCGGAGTGCGTCCCCGGCGTCACGGCGCGTCGCGATCGCCCGGCGTTTCCCGGCGGCCGCCCAGGGTGGGCGCCCGTTCCACCCGGCGCCGTCGATGCGCGGCTCGGCGGGGTGGCCCGGCCACCTGTCCGCATCCCTGACGGGGGTGTCCGTCCTCGCGGCGTATCGTGCTCCGCGGCGCGATGAGTTCGTGCCGGGCCGGCGGTCCTACCCTTACGGTGACCGGCGTCCGGCCGGTCGCGGCAAGGGCGGCCCGGCGGGAGACCTCCACACGATGACCGGCAAGGACACGACGGCGGAGCGGGGCAGGGGCGCCGGGCTGTGGCCCCTGGTCGAGGCCGAGCGGACGGCGCTGGCGGCCGATCTGGCCGGCCTGGACGAGAAGGGGTGGGCGACGCCGTCGCTGTGCGAGGGGCTGACCGTGCGGGAGGTGCTGGCGCACCTCACCGCGTCGGCGCGGCTCAATCCCGCCCGGTGGATGGCCGGGGTGATCCGCTGCCGCTTCGACTTCGACCGGATGGTCGCCGTCCGGCTCGCGGAGCAGTTGGGCGCGACCCCGGCGGAGACGCTGGAGCGGTTCCGGGGGACGGTGTCCAGCAGGACCAAGCCGCCGTTGCCCGTGGTCGCCCTGCTCGGGGAGGTGATCGTGCACGGGGAGGACATCCGGCGCCCCTTGGGGCTGCGCCGCGACCGTCCGGTCGGGACGCTTACCCACGTCGCTGGCTACTACGGGGGCTCCGACCTGGTGGTACTGGCCAAGGGCCGCATCGGCGGCCTGCGGCTCGTCGCGGACGACGGCCCGTTCACCTGCGGCTCCGGGGCGCTGGTGTCCGGACCGACGCTCTCGCTCGTGATGGCCATGACCGGGCGCGCGGCGTACTGCGACGACCTCACGGGCGACGGGGTCGCGGTCCTGCGTGAGCGCTGCCCGCAGGGGTGAGCGTCCCGCCGCGGGCGCCCGGCCCGCGGCGGGAGCGGGAGTTCAGCTGTGCGAGACGGTGAGGCCGTAGAAGGCGACGCGCGCGCCGCGGGTGGTGCTGTCGGAGGACGACTGGTTGTACGAGCCGGCCTTGAAGTACTGCTTGTACGGGTTGAACGACGACGGGATCGCGTAGTGCGTCGTGCTGCCGTTGACGGTGAGGTCGATGGTGTGGCCGCCCGAGACGCCGATGGTGTACGTCCACGTCTTGCCGACGGACACGTGGCCGACGGTGTGCAGCGTCTGGCCGCCGGCGGGCGAGTTCTCCGTGCCGAGCACGATGTCGCCACTGGAGCGGTAGTACAGCTCCAGCAGCGGCTTGGTGGACGAGCCGCCGGAGCCGAGGTGGATCTGCCCGACGCAGACGTTGGAGGTCACCGAGACCACGCGCAGGGTCGCGTTCATGCGGTGGGTGCCGCTGAGCGGCCAGTCCGCGGCGCTGCCGCTGCGGTTCATCTCGCGCAGCTCGGAGCGGGCGTAGTTGGAGTTGGGCGTGGTGACGCCCTTCTCCGGCGCCCAGAAGGTCATCGCGCCGTCGCGGGTGTCGGTGTAGAAGTAGGCGTCCTGGTAGCCGTTCGGGCCCTGGAGCCGGGACGAGGAGATGGTGGTCGGCGAGCCCGGGGAGCCGACCGGCTCCTGGAGCTGCCACACCGAGAGGTCGAAGTTGCCGCCGGGCGCGACCTTGGGATCGGCGGCGAAGGCGGGGCCGGTGCCGAGGACGACGGTGGCGACGGCGAGGGAGGCGAGCAGCGTACGCGTGCGCATGGGGGGACCTCCTGCGGGATCAAGGTATTCGTGTTCACTTACATGAACGATGTGTGTGGACGTGAACGTCGGGTTACGTCGAGACGGTAGGCCCGTGGCGTGGTCACGTCAAGGTCTGTACCAATGGGCGTACCGTCCGGGCCTGGCCGGCCGTAGGCTGGTGGCCATCATGTCCGCGGTGGAAGTCGTCCAGCTCCTGGTCTCGCCCGTGCACCGGTACATGGGACGGCCGTCCGACGGGCCGTCCCCGGCGCACGACGGCGAAATCGTCCTCCATGCCCAGGTGCGGGCGAACCTCGGCCTGGTGGGGGACCGCTACTACGGCCGTCCCGCCCATCGCGACGCCGCGGTCACACTCATGGCCGCGGAGAACCTTCCCGTGGACATCGACCCGGCGGTCGACCTCCGTCTGACGCGCCGCAACGTCCTGCTCCGGGGCGTCGACATCGACGCGCTCGTGGGCGCGACGGTGTCGCTCGACACCGGCACCGGCCCGGTCCTGCTGGCGGTACGGCGCCCGGCCCGGCCGTGCGCGTGGATGGACGCCGTCATCGGCCCCGGCGCGCAACGCGCCCTGCGCGGCAAGGGCGGTGTCCGGTGCACCCCGCTGACCGACGGCGAACTCGCCGTCGGCCCCGCCGAGTTCACGGTCGTGGCACCCTCGGCGCAGGGGTGACCTCCCGCCCGCGCGCGGCGGCGGGCACAATCACGGAGTCGCGGCCTCGGGTGCCGCGGACATCGCGTACGAGGGAGGAAACGCCGTGCCGCCGACGTCCAGGCCGCTGCGCAAGCTGGGCTTCCTGACCATCGGGCTGTTCGACGAGGCGGATCCCCGCCGCGGCCACCAGTCCACGCTGGAGATCATCGAACTGGGGGAGCGGCTGGGCTTCGACAGCGCCTGGGTGCGCCATCGCCACCTCCAGTACGGCATCTCCTCGCCCGTCGCCGTTCTGGCGGCCGCCTCGCAGCGCACCAGCCGCATCGAACTCGGCACCGCCGTCATCCCGCTGGGCTGGGAGAACCCGCTGCGGCTGGCCGAGGACCTGGCCACGGTGGACCTGCTCTCCGGAGGCCGCCTCAACCCGGGCGTCAGCGTAGGCCCGCCCATGCATTACGACCAGGTCAAACACGCCCTGTACCCCGACACGGCGGAACACGAGGATTTTGGATACCGCCGCGTCGAACGCCTGCTGGACTTCGTCCGGGGCAAGCCCGCGACCGACTTCAGCGGTGTCGAGGGCATCGAGGTCTTCTCCGACCGGGTCCAGCCGCACTCCCCGGGGCTTCACAGCCGCATGTGGTACGGCGGCGGCAGCCTGCGGTCGGCCCAGTGGGCCGGTGAGCACGGCATGAACTTCCTGACCAGCAGCGTCGTGAAGGCCGAGGGGAGCGAGCAGGCCGTCGACTTCGCCGGGATCCAGCTCGCTCAGATCCGCGCCTACCGGGCCCACCACCCCGACGGCGAGGGCGCCCGCGTCTCGCAGGGACTCGTCGTCATCCCCACCGACAGCGCCACGCCGGAGCAGCGGGCCAAGTACGCCGCTTACGCCGAGGCGCGGCTGCCGCGCACGGCAGCGCCGCAGGGGCCGGCGCGCCTGATGTTCGCGCCGGACCTGGTGGGCAGTTCCGACGAGATCGCCGAGCGGCTGACGGCCCACGCGGCCTTCCGCGAGGTCGACGAGGTGGCGTTCGCGCTGCCGTTCAGCTTCGAGCACGAGGACTACGTCCAGATCCTCACGGACATCGCCACCCGCCTCGCGCCGGCGCTGGGCCGGCCCGCCGCCGTGTGACGGAGCCCGTGGGCGGCCCGGTGGCTCCGGGCCGCCCACGGGCGGGAGTTCGCCGTACCGGTCAGCAGTAGAGGTTGTTCCCCTGGCTGACCCCGAGGATCCCCGTGAACCGCTGGTACGCGCTCACGCGGCTCTGGACCTGTGCGGGGTTGCGTCCGTCGCACTCCAGGGAGCCGTTGATGGAGCGGATCGTCTGGCCGAAGCCGGCCTGATTCACCATCGCGTTGTGCGGCGTCATGGTGCCGGGGCCGCTCTGGGTGTTCCAGTACCACAGGCCCGTCTTCCAGGCCACGGCCGAGTCCTGCTCGACGCGCCAGGGGTTGCCCAGCAGGTCGATCCCGAGAGCGTCGCCGGCGGCCTTGTAGTTGAAGTTCCAGCTGAGCTGGATCGGGCCGCGGCCGTAGTACGCGGACTGCCCGGCCGGGCAGCCGTAGGGCTGGCCCCAGTCGCAGTAGTGCGGGTAGTTGGCGGTGTTCTGCTCCACCACGTAGACCAGGCCGCCGGTCTCGTGGTTGACATTGGCGAGGAAGGCCGCGGCCTCCTGCTTTTTCACGGTGTCGCTGCCGCTGTTGGCGAAGCCGGGGTAAGCCGACAGGGCCGCGACCAGGCCGCTGTAGGTGTAGAAGCCGTTCCGGCCCGGGAACATCTGGTTGAACTGGGCCTCGCTGACCACGAATCCGGACGGGTTGCCCGGGTTGCCGCCGCCGCCCGCGGGGGCGTTCCACTTCTGGTTGGCCCCGCCGGTGCAGGTCCAGATCTGCAGCCGGGTGCCGTTGGCGGAGCTGTTCTCGCGGACGTCCAGGCACTTGTTGGCCGCGGGGTTGACGATGTCGTGGGCCGCGGTGACGACCCACTGCTGGTTGGCGCTGCCGGCGCAGTCCCACAACTGGACGGCCGCGCCGTCGGCGGTGCTGCGGTCCACGACGTCCAGGCACTTCCCGAGTGCCCGCAGGGTGCCGTCGCCGGAGTTCGACCAGCGCTGCGCGTTGGTCCCGTTGCAGTCGTAGAGCTGTACCGCGGTGCCGTTGGCGCTGTTCGCGCCGGCCACGTCCACGCACTTGCCGGCCAGTCCGGAGATCTGGCCGTCGGCCGCGTGGGCGGGGGGCGCGGCCACGAACAGTGCCGAGAGGATCGCGGTGAGCACGGCCGTGACCAGGGAACGTCCCACGGCGGCACGCCGGAAGGAGAAGCGTCGGGCAGGTCTGGTGGACCAGGACATCAGGGCCATCGGGGCATCGCTCCTTACACGGCTCACGGCCGTGACGGTGGGGGAGGGAGCTGCGGGGGGAGGGTGCCGCGCCCGGGTCGGGGTCCGGGTACAACGCCTCGTCAGGTCTAGACCATGACAGGATGACGGGACCACGTCAACCATGTGAACGATGCGGAGGGCGCGGGCGGTTGCCCGCCGGTGAACGCCGAAGGGCGGGCCCGGCAGCGGTGAGGCCGCCGGGCCCGCCCCTCGAAGGGATCCTTCGGTCCGGGTCTAGTAGGTGAAGCGCTCCAGGCCGTTCGCCCACGGATTCACGACGTACGCCGTGCGGTGGGCGGTGTCGAGGAACAGGCCCCGGCGGCCGGTGAAGTCGAAGTTGGACGTGGAGAGCGTGGAGCTGACGAGATTGGCGACCGGATGCCGGGCGAGGACCTTCCCGGTGTCCGGGTCGAGCACGGTGATCTCGCTCAGGGCGTTGTTGTCACCCGTGGTGGCCTCCTCGTAGAGGTGCGCGACCAGGGCGACCCCGTGGTCGGCGTCGAGGGCCGGCCACATGACGCCCCTCGTCCCGAGGTCCGCGGGCGACGAGGCGGCCAGGGTGGACTGGGACGCGGAGCGCCAGGTGCTCGTCGGGAACTCGCCGCTGTTGTAGTTGGGAGTGACGGGCCCGGCGGCGACGTACACCTTGTCCCCCTTGCCGTCCGGCAGCAGACCGGCGACGCAGGCGGGCATCGCGGCCGGCGGCGACACCGTGCGCGCGCCGAGGTCGACCGAGACCGCGAAGTACGGGACGCGCCCGGACAGGCAGGGCCCCATCGTGCCGGAGGTCGCCACGAAGAAGGTGCCCGTCGAGGAGTCCACCGAGACGTTGCCCATCGCGCGCCCCGGCTGGGCGGCGTTGAGCGGCAGCGGGTCCGAGACGCGGCCGGTGGCCATGTCGACCGTCCAGAGGCTGTCGACCCCGGACACCCCGTCGTAGGTCACCACGGCCGCCCGGTGCCGGGCCGTGTCGACGGCCCCGCCCATGAAGGAGACCGACGTGGAGCCGCCCTCCGCGCGCAGCGCGGTCGTCCGCACCTCGGCGCCCGTGGCGGTGTCCCGCAGGGCCACCTCGGGGAACGTGCCGCCCTCGAAGGGCTGGTGGGCGATCAGGGTGCGGCCCGTGCCGCGGTCGGCCCCGAGGACCTCGGACATCATCCCGTTGGTGTCGCGGGACACCACGGTCCCGAGGGTGCCGTCGGCCAGGTCGTACGCGGTCGTCGCCGAGCCGCTGACATGGAGCCAGCCGTCGTCCCCCTCCGCGAAGTCATCGGTCGCCAGCAGCGCGGTTCCGCCGCTGACCTCGATGTTCTCCAGGGTGCCCGAGACCGTCTCGCCGTCGAGGTACTGGACGAAGGAGGTGGGCGAGGCCTGGCCGACGGGCTCGCCGGCCCGGGTGGCGATGATCCGGACCGGGTACTGGAGCCCGGTGGGCAGGCCCAGCGCCTTCAGGTCCAGCACCGTCCTCCCCTTCACCGACGGCAGGGGGCGGAACAGCGTCGACGCGTGGTCCACGCCGTTGTCGTCCCGGCCGCTGCCGTTCTGGTTCGTGGCGGTGTTGAGCGCGCCGTACAGGGTCGGCGCCGGGGTCAGGAACTCGATCGCCGCGCCGTCGGCGTGCCCGGCGGCCGTGGCGTCCCAGTTGACCGTCAGCCGCGCGTCGGAGCGCGTCAGTTCGACGGCGTGCGCCTTCTCCGTCGCGCCGTTGCCGAGCAGGGGCGCCTCCGGTCGCTCGTCGGCGCCGGGGCCGACGCGCAGCGCCCGGAAGTCACCGAAGACCTGGCCGTCGTAGAGGGTGATCCCGACGCCGTAGAGACCGGCGCCGCCCGGCGCGAAGGCGGAGGCGGGGATCGTCACCGAGCCCTTCGTGCCGGTGAGCGGGGTGCGCCACTGGGCACGCCACTTGTCGCTGGTCGTGAACGGCGTCCAGTGGCCGACCGAGGACAGCACCAGCTCCGGGTCGGTGGTGTCGCGCAGACCCGTCAGGTCGTAGTGGACGGTGACCGGCTTCCCCAGCGGGCTCGCGCCGGGCGCGGTGGGCGCCTGCGGTTGCAGGTGGGTGCCGTCGGTCGCGCTCAGGGTGAGCCTGCGGCCGGCCGAGGCGACGACCTTGCCGCCGTCGAGCGCCTCGAACGTCACCTGGAGGCTGCGTGCCTCCGACGAGACGAGCGGCAGACCCGCCGCGCCGAGCAGTTCGCGCGGCAGGACCCGCAGGCTCGGACCGGCAGAGGGGATCACGCCGTGCTCGCCGACCCGCAGACGGTACGTCAGATCCTCGTGAGCGCCGGTGAGATCGAGCCCGAAGGTGAGCGGGGCGAACGCGTTCTCGCCCGTCGGCACACCGTCCCAGCTGCCCGTCGGGCCGGCCAGGTCGATGGCGGACGGGTCGGTGGCCTCGACGAACGAGGTGCTGGGCGTGACCGACATGACCTGGCGCTGCGCGACGGACAGGCGCACCGCCGACGGGGAGAGGTCGTGGCGCTTGGAGAGCACCTTCTCCACCGCGGCCGTCACGTCCAGCTGGGTGCCCATGTGCAGTTCCCGGTCCGCCTGCGGGGGCTGGGCGATCGGGCGTCCGGTGGCGACCAGCAGGTCGCGCACCTTGCGCGGGGTGAACTTCTGCCCCGTCGCCTCGGCCGCCGCCAGCACGTCGGCCGCCGCGGCGGCGATCATCGGTGCCGACGCGGAGGTGCCGCCGTTGAGCACCACCTGCGGGCCGTCCGACGTGTGGAACAGCGACGGCAGGTTGTCGCCGGGCGCGGCCAGGTCGATCCGGGTGCCGAAGCCGGAGGAGTAGCCGGCCGAGCCGTTGTAGCGGGTCGTCGGGTAGACGGCGGTGCGCACGTCGTCCGAGCTGAGCGTGTCGTCCACGGTGGTGCCGCCCGCGCCGATCACCCCGGTGTCGCGGACCAGCGACGGGGTCGTGGTCGGGGCGACGTCGTCGATGCTCGTCTGCGCGTGCGTGCTCGACGTCAGGTCGGTCGGCGTGCTGCCGCCGTCCGGGCCGACCGACACCGGCAGCCCGAGCCGGGTGCCGTCGTTGGAGGAGACGACCACCACGATGCCGGAGTCCACGATGGCACGCAGGGTGTCCCGGACCGCCGGGTCGTCCTCCAGCCACCGCGACGGGAAGCCGATCGACCCGTCGGTGCCGAAGCCCAGGCTGGCGGTGATCACGGTCGGGCGCGGCTTCTGCGCGGCGGCGGCGCGCAGCGCCGTCGCGATGCCCTCGGCCGACGGCTCCTCGGGCACGACGAGCCGGTACTGCGCCCCGGGGGCGATGCCCAGCAGGTCGGTGGCACCGCTCCCGGTGGCCTCCGGGCGCTGCCGGTCGTGGGGCAGCGGCGCCATCATCGAGAAGTCCAGGAGCACTTCACCGAGGTTGGGGTCCTGGCCCTCGATGGACCCGGTCGGGTCGAGCTTGCCCGCGTTGTCGCTGGTGTACGTCGGGATCAGCGGCAGGGAGGGGTAGTCCAGGTAGCGCTGGCCGTCCTTGACCACGGTGGTGGGTCCGTAGCCGCGCACGTAGTCGTCGCCCGCGTCCGCCATGGACTGGTCGGTGAGGTCGCCCAGTGAGACGTTGGTGATGATCTGGCCCGCGCCGGGCAGCGCGTGCAGGAGGTCCGCGGAGTCCTGGAACGCTCCGACGACGTTCACGCCACCGGAGTTGAGGTAGGACTGGAAGGACGTCGTCAGGCCCTCGTTGGCGGGCACGGCCCCGGCCGCCGCGGGTGCGGCGGCGCGGGCGCCGCGGCGGGAGCCGAGGCCGTCGATCGACGCGCGGACGGTGTCCGTCAGCGCCACGGGGCCGGAGTTCATGGTCTGCGGCCGGACCGCTGAACGGGCTCCGCCGGAGGCGGCCCCCAGGGTGTAGGGCGTCAGCGCGGCCGCGTCGGCCCGGCGCTGGAGGACCGCGGCGGACGGGGCGAGCGGCTCGCCGAGCCCGGTGCGGCCCTGCGGCTGCGGCACGGGGAAGGCCCGGGTGGTGCCGTCCTTCCGGGTCAGGGTGCCGGTCCCGTCGTCGGACCAGTGCACCACCGAGCCGTCGGCGAGGGTGAGGGAGTGCGCGGCCGGTGCCGAACCCCGCTGCGGGGCGGGGCCGTCGGGGGCGGCGTGGGCGAGCGGGGTCGCGGTGAGGGTGAGGAGGAGAGCGGCGAGGGTGGTCAACCGGGTGCGTCTGAGGCGTGAGGACATGCAACGCCCTTCTGGGTGTGTGCAGGGCCAGCTGCGTCGTCGGGACTGGCGGGGCGGAGATCACCTTGTCGGTGCCCCGTCAGCACGGACAAGCGTCCGCGGACGCGGGTTCGCGCAGTTGCACACATGCGCGCCGTACCGAACGGCGGGCGACCGGCGGACAACGCGCGGAAACATGCGGGGCGTACGATCAACGGGCGTTCCCCGATCGACGGATGGGCAGGCCAGATGGACATCACCTCCGGCGGCCCATGGACCGGTACCGGCCTGGACCCGCTCAGCGGCCGCGTTCTGGAGTTCCTGGTCGGCCACCCCGCGGCCGGCGCCGAGGCGGTGGCGGAGGGCGTCGGCGTACCCGTCGAGGACGCCGAACGCGCGTTGCGGACGCTGGAGGACGAACTGCTCGTCCTCCGCGTCGCGGGCCGACCGACCCGCTGGCGGGCCGGCCCGCCGCGTTCGTCCCTCGGGTCGCTGCTCGCCCGCAGGCGCGGTGAACTCGCCCAGGCGGAGCTGTACATGGAGCAGCTCCACGAGGTCTACCGTGCCGTCTCCGGCTCGCACGCCCCGCACCTCGTGGAGGTCCTGGAGCGCGCCGAGGAGGTCGCCGCACGCTATGCCCACCTCCTCAGGGCCAGCCGCCGCGAGGTGCTGCACCTGGCGAAGCCGCCCTATGTGACCGGTACGGAGACCGCCTACGGCGAAGGGCGGGAACGGGCCGCGGGGGAGGCCGCCGTCCAGGACGGGGTGCGGCTGCGCTCCGTCTACGACACCGAGGGCTTCACCGACGAGATGTCGCTCGAAACCGCACTGCGCGGCACGGCGGGCGGCGGTGAACTGCGGCTCAGCTCGGGCCTCCCCGTCAAACTCGTGGTCTTCGACGGCACCACCGCCCTGCTGCCGGTCGACAGCGACCACCCCGCGGCCGGGTCGCTGGTGATCCACGCCCCGGCCATGGTCGCCGTACTGGTCGCGCTGTTCGAGCGGCTGTGGGAGCGCGCCGTGCCCATGTCGCTGGAGAGCCGCCAGGACTGGCCGGTCGCGCGCCAGACGCGTGAGGCGGACATCGACGAGCGCACCCACGAGATCCTGCACCTCATGGCCACGGGGATGAAGGACGACGCCATCGCCCGGGTGCTCGGCGTCAGCCGCCGCACCGTCCAGAAGCACGTGAGCGAGGCCGGTACCGCGCTCGGTGCCCGGACCCGCTTCCAGATAGCCCTGCTGGCCGCGGAGCGCGGCTGGCTCGACCGCCGCCCCGGCCCGCCGGGTACGGGAGCGGGTGCCGGCCCGGCACCCGCCGTGCGGGCCTGAGGCCCCCGGCGCCACCGGCGGGGTCCGGAATCGGTCCGGTGCCGGAAGCGTTGCGGGTCAGCAGGGGGGCGGTCCGCCTGGGCGGTACCGTGACAGCGGACTACGGATGATCAAGGCGGAACGTCATGCACGGCGAGTACAAAGTGCCCGGTGGCAAGCTGGTGCTGGTCGACCTCGAGGAGCGGGACGGAGTCCTGAGGGACGTCCGGGTAGCGGGCGACTTCTTCCTGGAGCCCGACGAGGCGATCCTCGCGATCGACCGGGCCCTGGAAGGGACGCCGGTGACCACCGACGCCGCCGGGATCGCGGCGCGCGTCGAGGCCGCGCTCCCCGAGGGCACCGTGATGTACGGGCTCACGGCCGAGGGCATCGCCGTCGCGGTGCGCCGGGCGGTCGCGCAGGCGACGGACTGGACCGACTACGACTGGCAGCTGATCCGGGAGGCCCCCCAGTCGCCCGAACTCCACATGGCGCTGGACGAGGTCATCACGGCCGAGGTCGCGGCGGGCCGGCGGCCGCCGACCCTGCGCGTGTGGGAGTGGGGCGCCCCGGCCGTCATCATCGGCAGCTTCCAGTCGCTGCGCAACGAGGTCGACCCCGAGGGCGCGGAGCGGCACGGCATCACCGTGGTACGGCGCATCTCGGGCGGCGGCGCGATGTTCGTGGAGCCGGGCAACACCATCACGTACTCCCTGTCGGTGCCCGCGTCACTGGTGTCGGGGCTGTCGTTCGCCGACTCCTACGCCTACCTGGACGACTGGGTGCTGGAGGCGCTCGGCGACATGGGCATCAAGGCCTGGTACCAGCCGCTCAACGACATCGCCACGGAGGCCGGCAAGATCGCCGGTGCCGCGCAGAAGCGCATGGTGGGACCCGAGGGCGGCGCCGGCGCGGTGCTGCACCACGTGACGATGGCCTACGACATCGACGCCGACAAGATGCTCGAAGTCCTGCGCATCGGCCGCGAGAAGCTCTCCGGCAAGGGCATCGCCAGTGCGAAGAAGCGCGTCGACCCGCTGCGGCGGCAGACCGGCCTGCCCCGCGAGACGGTCATCGACCGCATGGTCGACTCCTTCCGCACCCGCTACGGGCTCAGCACCGGTCAGGTCACCGCAGAGGAACTCGCCCGCGCCGAGGAGCTCGCCGCGACGAAGTTCGGCACGGCGGAGTGGACCGCGCGCGTGCCGTAATCCCCCCATACCCGTCCGGGCTCCGCGCAGGTGACTCTGTCCGCGCTTGACCTCGGCCCTCCTAGTTAGACTAGCCTTACCTAAATTGCTGGGTGGGGCCGGTCGGCGACCGGCCGGGTTTCCGGAGGGGTGCGCGGAGTGCGAACGAAGGTGCCACCGGGGCGTGACGTCCTGCTGCGGACCGTCAGGAGCCGCGGGCGGGACGTCGCGACCGGTGCCGTGCTCGGGGCCGGGCACCAGTTCGGGGAGGCGCTGGTCCCCGTCCTGATCGGCGTCGTCGTCGACCGGGCCGTGGCCGGCGGGGACAGCGGCGCGCTGCTGGGCTGGCTCGCCGTGCTCGCCGTGGTGTACGTCGGGCTCTCCTTCAGTTTCCGATTCGGCGCCCGCGCCGGTGAACGGGCCGCGGAACAGGCCGCGCACGAGCTCAGGACCGCCCTCGTCCGGCGCGTCCTGGACCCCGCGGGCGGCGCGGAGCAGGGCCGGCTGCCCGGCGAGCTCGCGAACATCGCGACGGAGGACGCCAAGCGCGTCGGCGCCGTCAACATGGCCGTGATGACCGGCATTTCGGCGCTCACCGGACTCCTGGTGAGCGCCGTGGCCCTGCTGCGGATCTCCGTCCCGCTCGGCCTGGTCGTGCTCCTCGGCACACCGGTGCTGCTCTGGCTCGGGCACTTGCTCAGCAAGCCCCTGGAACGGCGCAGCGAGGCCGAGCAGGAACAGGCCGCGCACGCCTCGGGAGTCGCCGCCGACCTGGTGACGGGACTGCGGGTGCTCAAGGGCATCGGCGCCCAGGCCGCCGCCGTCGAACGCTACCGGCGCACCAGCCGCGCCTCGCTGGGCGCCACGGTGCGGGCGGCCCGCGCGGAGGCATGGCAGAGCGGGGTGGTGCTCACCCTCACCGGCGTCTTCATCGCCGTCGTCGCGCTGATCGGCGGACGGCTCGCCCTGGCCGGCGACATCACCCTGGGCCAGTTCGTCTCCGCCGTCGGTCTCGCGCTCTTCCTGCTCGGGCCGCTGGAGGTGTTCGCCTGGGTCAACGCCGAGTTCGCCCAAGGCCGGGCCTCCGCCGCCCGCGTCGCCGCCGTGCTCGCCGTGGAACCCGCGGTACCGGCCGGCCCGGCCGAACTGCCCGCCCCCGTGCGCGGCGCACTGCGGCTGCGCGGCGTCGGCCTCGGCGCGCTCCGCGGGGCGGACCTCGACGTCCGCCCCGGCGAACTGCTCGGCGTCGCCAGCACCGACCCCGCCGCCGCCCAGGCGCTGCTCGACTGCCTCGGTCGCACCGCGGACCCCGAGACCGGTGTCGTCGAACTGGACGGCACACCCCTGACGGACCTCGACCCGGCCCTCCTGCGCACCGCGGTCCTCGTCGCCGCGCACGACGCCGACCTCTTCGAGGGCACCCTCGCCGACAACCTGGGCGGCACCGGGGACACCGACCGCGCGCTGGCAGCCGCCTGCGCCGACGAGGTCGCCCGGGCCCTCCCCCAGGGCACCGCCACCGGGATCACCGAGGGCGGCCGTTCGCTCTCCGGCGGCCAGCGCCAGCGCGTCGTGCTCGCCCGCGCCCTCGCGGCCGAGCGGCCGGTGCTCGTCGTCCACGACCCGACCACGGCCGTCGACGCGGTCACCGAGGCCCGCATCGCCGCCGGGCTGCGCGAGCACCGCCGCGGCCGGACGACCCTCGTGGTCACCAACAGCCCCGCGCTGCTGTCCGTCACCGACCGCGTCGTGCTCCTCGACGGGGGCCAGGTGACCGCCGACGGCCGGCACGGCGACCTCGTGCACGGCGACACGACCTACCGGACGGCGGTACTGGCATGACGACGGAGAGCCTGTCCCCGGAACGCGAACTCCTCCCCACGGCGACGCCCGCCAGGACCCGGGCCGCGGTGCGCGAACTGCTGCGCCCGCACCGGGCCCTGGCCGCCGGCGGGGCCGCGGTGATGGTGGCGGCCACGGCGGTGGGGCTGCTGACACAGCCCCTGCTGGGCCGCGTCGTCGACCTGGTGACCGAGCGGAGCCCCGCGGGCGCACTGACGCTGCCCGTGGTCCTGCTGGTCCTGGTCGCGCTCGCGCAGGGAACGGCCACCGCACTCGGCATGACGCTGGTGTCGCGGCTCGGCGAGACCGCACTGGCCGAACTGCGCGAACGCTTCGTCGAACGGGCGCTGTCGCTCCCGCTGGACCGGCTGGAGCGGGCAGGCTCCGGCGACCTCAACGCCCGTGTCACGCGCGACGTCTCGCGGGTGGCCGACGCCATCCGCACGGCGCTGCCCGAACTCGTCCGCTCAGGGCTGGCGATCGTGCTGACGCTGGCCGCCCTCGCGGTCCTGGACTGGCGGTTCCTGGCGGCGGCGCTGCTGGCGGCGCCCGTGCAGGCGTACACCGCCCGCTGGTACGTCCGCAACGCCGGCCCGCTGTACGCCAAGGAGCGCATCGCCACCGGCGCCCAGCAGCAGCAGTTGCTCGACACGATCGGCGGCGCCGCCACGGTCCGCGCCTACCGGGCAGAGACCGCCCACACCGCGCGCGTCACGGAGAGTTCCCGCGCGGCGGTCGCCCTGACGCTGCGCGGAGTGCAACTCGTGCTGCGCTTCTACAGCCGGCTGCACGTGGCCGAGTACACCGGACTGGCCGCCGTGCTGGTGACCGGGTTCCTGCTGGTGCGCGGCGGCTCCGTGTCCATCGGTACGGCGACGGCGGCGGCCCTGTACTTCCACAGCCTCTTCGGCCCGGTGAACACCGCGCTGGTGCTGCTCGACGACGCGCAGTCGGCCACCGCGGGCCTCGCCCGGCTGGTCGGCGTCGTCGACGAGCCCGTGCCGCCCGCGGACGCCGGTCGTGATGAACTGCCCACCGCCACCGCGGGCGTGCCCCCCACCGTCACGGTGGAGCGCGTCGGGCACGCCTACGTCCCGGGCCGGCCGGTGCTGAGCGACGTGGACCTCGTGCTGCGGCCCAAGGAGAAGGTCGCCCTCGTCGGTGCCAGCGGCGCGGGCAAGACCACCCTCGCCAAGATCGTCGTCGGCATCCACCGGCCGTCGTCCGGCCGGGTCGACATCGGCGGCACCGAACCATCGGAGAGCGCGGCCGCGGTGGGCCTGGTCACCCAGGAGGTGCACGTCTTCTCCGGCCCGCTCACCGAGGACCTGCGCCTGGCCCGGCCGGACGCCACCGACGACGAACTGCGCGAAGCCCTGCGGCGGGTCGGCGCGCTCGGCTGGGCCGAGGCGCTGCCCGAGGGCCTCGGCACCGTCGTCGGCGAGGGCGGCCACCGGCTGACCGCGGACCGCTCGCAGCAACTCGCCCTCGCCCGCCTGGTGCTGGCCGATCCCCCGGTCGCCGTCCTCGACGAGGCCACCGCGGAAGCCGGCAGCGCCGGCGCCGGGCGCCTGGAAGAGGCCGCCGAACGCGCGCTGGAGGGCCGTACCGCCCTCGTCGTCGCGCACCGGCTCAGCCAGGCGGCCTCCGCCGACCGGGTCGTGGTGATGGAGGAAGGGCGTGTCGCCGAGACCGGCACCCACGACGAACTGCTGTCCGCCGGAGGGCCGTACGCCGCCCTGTGGCGGGCCTGGGCGGAGCACCGCAGCGGCGCCCGGCCGTAACCCTCCACCGGCCCTTGCCCGACGCTTGCCCGACCCATGTCCGACCCGTACGTCCAATCGACACGAACAGAAGGATCACGCGATGCCCCGCGCCACCAGAGCCACCCGGTTCGCCGGACTGCTCGCCTCCGTCATGATGCTCATCGGCGCGGTCGCCGCCTGCGGCTCCACCGACTCGGCCTCCGGCTCCCCGGCCCCGGACTCCTCCGGCTCCGCCAAGGCGCCGGTGAGCACTGCCTTCCCCGTCACCCTCACCCACAAGTACGGCAGCACCACGATCAAGGCCGAGCCCAAGCGCGTGGTCACCGTGGGCCTCACCGACCAGGACGCCGTCCTCGCGCTCGGCACCGTGCCCGTCGGCACCACCGAGTGGATCGGCGGCTACAAGGGCGCCATCGGCCCCTGGGCCCAGGACAAGCTCGGCTCGGCCGCCGTGCCCACGGTCCTGAAGGACACCGGCACCGGGCCGCAGGTCGAGAAGATCGCCGCGCTGAGGCCCGACCTCATCCTCGCGCTGTACTCCGGCCTGACCAAGGCCCAGTACGACACGCTGTCGAAGTTCGCCCCGGTCGTGGCCCAGCCCAAGGAGTACAACGACTACGGCATTCCGTGGCAGCAGCAGACCGAGACCGTCGGCAAGGCGCTCGGCAAGGCCGACGAGGCCAAGAAGCTCGTGGACGGCGTCGAGGCGAAGTTCGCCGCCGCCAAGACGGCCAACCCCGCCTTCGCCAAGGCCACCGCGGTCATGGCCACCCCGTACGAGGGCACCTTCGTCTACGGCAGCCAGGACGCCCGCTCCCGCCTGCTGGCCGACCTCGGTCTGAAGCTCCCCGCCGACCTGGACAAGGTGATCGGCGACCAGTTCGGCGCCAACATCAGCAAGGAGCGCACCGACCTCCTCGACCAGGGCGTCGCCGTGTGGATCGTGCCCGACACCACCGCGGCCGTCACCAAGCTGCACCAGGACAAGCTGTACGCCGACCTGAAGGTGGTGAAGGAGGGCCGCGAGGTCTTCGTCAAGGAGTCCGGCGACTACGGCAACGCCGTGTCCCTCTCGACCGTGCTCAGCATCCCCTACGTGCTCGACCGCCTTGTGCCGCAGCTCGCGGCGGCGGTGGACGGGGACCCGGCCACCAAGGCGGAGCAGCCCGCCTCCTGAGTGACCGTCAGGCGGTGTGCGCCCCGGCGCACACCGCCCGGCCCCCCGTCCGCCGGTCAGGCCTCCGGGTCGGACATGATCTCCCGGACCTCCTGCGGACAGCGGCACGCGGCGGCGAACTCGGCGGCCCATTTCAGCGCGTCCTCACGCGAGGGCACATCGATGACCGAGAACCCGCCGAGGACCGCCTTGGTCTCCGGGTAGGGGCCGTCGGTGACGGTCCCGTCGGTGGCCACGTGGCTCGCGCGCTGCGTGTGCAGCCCACCGCCGAAGACCCACACGCCCGATTCTCGCGCCGCCCGCACCACTGCGTGCGAGGCCTTGACCACCTCGGGCAACTCCTCCTCGGGGATGACCATCGTGCCGTCGTCGAACGAGATCAGAAAGTGCGTCATCCGTAGCTCCCTGGCCGGTTGCTCCTTCGGGCGCCACTCACCCTACGGCGAACGGCTCCCTCCCGGCTCGCGGAACGGGCCCCGACGCACGACGCGGTGGCGCAGCCCCCCGAGGCGAAGGGGCGGCTCCCGCCGAGGTCCCCCCGGCATTGCTGCCGGGGGGAGGACGGGCCATCACGGCTGACCGGTACCGGGCGGAGCCCGGCCCGGTACCCGCCCGTCAGACCCGGCGCCACCGCCTCGGCAGCGGGCGCCGTGCCGCCGATCGCCATGTCGCCGTCCCCCGGCTCGGGACGGAACCGCTCGGCCTCCTCCGCCGGACGACCGGAGGCCAGGCGGGCCCGGCCCCGTGCCGCCGCCGGCGGGTGGAGACCACCGGGTTCGGGAGCGCGTCCTGCTCGAGCCAGGGATGCCGGCCGGCGGTCCCCCCGTACAGCGTCGTGACGTACAGCCGACGTCGCAGCAGGTGGAAGCCCGCCCCGCGGATCCCGGCGGTGAATTCCGGCCCGACCATGCAGCCGTCGAGCCGGACGCCCGTCGAACGTGTCATGGCGCGCATCAGCAGTCCTCCGCGGGAGCGAGATCCGGAGTACGGCCGCCGGGGCGCTTGAGCAAGAAGCTGAAGTCGCCGGAGAGCTTGCCGGTCAGCCGGACCGCCGACACCAGACTCCCGTCCGTGATCAGTCGTTCGACCTCGGCCCGTGGCAGACCGCAGCCCTCGGCGATCAGCCGCACCGGCCGGACGGGAATGCGTGCCGCGAAACGGACCGAGACGTCGATCACCTCGCGGTCCGGGCTGTCCGGTCCGCCGGTGTCGAGGCGCCAGGCGCTCTCCCAGTCGAGCGCGACGCGGTTGCGGCGCAGCAGGACCGGGTCCTGGAGCAGTTCGGCCGCCAGGGCGGGGTCGTTGTTGTGCATCCGGTCCAGCAGCGCGGGCCGTACGGAGCGTACGTTCACACGCTCCAGGACCGTGAGCTTCACGGTGTCCCCGCACTCGGTGCAGAGCACGAGCAGCCAGGCGTCGATGAGTTTGTGGTTGGCGTTGACACGGAACTTGCCGTTCGCCCGGAAGCGTCCGGACGCGCAGGTGTGGCAACGGCGGAGGACGGTCGGCAGGCAGGTGGGCATGACCACCCAGTTCTGGAGCACAGAAGTACACCGGTTTCAGTGAGAAGACCGCAGCAGGAAGCAGCGCGGCGCACGGCATGCGCGACGCGCGACAGATCAGCGCTCGGGAGGTCTCACACGGTGTACAACGGGACGTCCTTGCCTCGACGACGGGGTCGGCAGCACGGTAGTGGCGCGGGGCGGCGCCGTTCCACTGGTTTTTCCGTGCCCCGCCACCGGCCGTCCGACCGGGCGGGCCAAGGTGCTTGACGGGACGTCAGCGGCGGCCGGCCGAGGCCCGGGTCAGCTCGCGGTCGTACTCCTCGGCATCGAAGTGGAACGCCGGAGGGCACACCTGACCGGCGGGCACCTGCCAGTCGGACCACTCGACGAGGCCGTCGTGACGCCGCACGAGCACCGACAGCCGGCCGCAGCATCCGCCCGTGCAGGCGGGTTCCCCGAGGACGACCCGTCGCCCCTCTGCGGTGGCCCGGAGCGGACTGCGCCCGTCGGCGGGCAGGGCCTCGTCCACGAGCGGACCGCGGCCTCCCTCGCCGACCGCCTCCGCCACGACGTCCTCACCGTCGACCCGGAGCCGTAGCCGGGCGGGCCATCGGGGGCACGGCGGCAGCACATCGAGGTCGAGTCGATTGAACATCCGTCCAGAACAGGGGTGGGCCGGGAACGCGAGGGGCCGGCCCGCGCGGTGCGGGCCGGCCCCTCGCGTCCGGGCGTGTGCGGTCAGGCTCCCTCGACGAGGCTCTTCGGGCGCAGGTCCGTCCAGTGGGTCTCGACGTACTCCAGGCACTCCTGCCGGGCCGCCGGTCCGTGGGCGACCGTCCAGCCCGCGGGGACGTCGACGAAGTCGGGCCACAGGCTGTGCTGGCCCTCGGCGTTGACCAGGACGGAGTAGACGCCGTCGGCGTTCTCGAAGGGGTTGCTGCTCATCGGGTGGATTCCTTCCGTGTGACCAGGGCCCGGAGAGCCCGGAACCAGGTGTGTGCCAGATCCAGGACGGCCTCCTCCGTGAGGAGTTCGCCGGCGTAGGCCCAGTGGGCGCCCAGCTCGGGGCCGCCGGGGCGGTCCTCGGTCAGGGCGTTGAGGGTGAGGGCGTGGGACATGGGCATCCCGGGGTCGGCGTCGAGATCGGCGGCGTCGCCCTCGGGGGCGTACGACCAGTCGGCGGCCTCGGGGACGTCGAAGCGGCCCATGTAGTTGAACTCGATCTGCGGTTCGGCCAGGCGTGCCAGCTCGGGACCCGTGACCGGGTTGAGGTGCCGCAGCAGGCCGTGCCCGACGCCCGCGGCCGGGAGGGCGGTCAGGTGCTCGCGGACCCGGGCGACGGACTCCTCCGGGTCGAGCCCCGCCGCGCCCGGGTCGAGGCGGACGGGGACGACGCTGGTGAACCAGCCGACGGTGCGGGACAGGTCGGCGTTGCCGGCCAGTTCCTCCTCGCGGCCGTGCCCTTCGAGGTCGACCAGGACCGCGCTGCCGGGCGCCGCGCCCAGGACGCGGGTCCGCCAGTCCGCCACGGCCTGCGCGAACGCGGTCAGCAGGACGTCGTTGACGCTCGCCCCGTACGCGGCGGGCACCCGGCCGAGCAGCGGTTCGGTGACGTCGGCGGGCAGGGTCAGGGACAGGTAGCGGGTGCTCTCGACGGTGTCCCGTGCGGTGTCGAGCGGGCGGGCCAGCGGCAGCCCCGCGCCGTCCGCGAGGACCGAGGCCCACCAGGGCAGTTCGTCCTCGCGGGACGGGTCCTGGGCGCGGGCGGCGAGCAGTTCCGACCAGCGGCGGAAGGAGATGTCCACCGGCGGCAGGTCGGGGGTGCGGCCCGCGGCCACGGCCTCCCAGGCGGCAGCGAGGTCGGGGAGCAGGATGCGCCAGGTCACACCGTCGACCACGAGGTGGTGGAGGAGCAGCAGCAGGCGGCCCGGCTGTCCCGGCCCGGCGTCGAACCACACCGCGCGCACCATGTCGCCGGTGTCCGGGTCGAGTCCGGCCCGGGCGGTGACCGCGTGGGCGGCGATCGCCTCGCGCAGCCCCGTGTCGTCCGCCCCGGCGACGTCGGCGCGGGCGAGCCAGGACGCCACGTCCACGCTGCCGGGCGCGGGCACGCGCAGCGCCCACCGCTCATCGGCCCCGCCCGTGGAGCACGACTCGGTGCGGGTGCGCTCCAGCCGAGCGCGCAGCATGTCGTGCCGGTCGGCGACGGCCCGCAGCACGGCCAGCAGCCCCTTCTCGTCCAGGTCCGCCGGGGTCCGCAGCAGGGCGGCCTGGTGGTAGCCCCAGATGGGGCCGCCGCGCTCGCGCAGGGCGTGCATGATCGGGGTGAGCGGGACCAGGCCCGTGCCGTCGTCGTGCGTGCGGGCCGACTCGTCCCCGGCGAGCGGGATCGCGGCCTCCGCCAGCGAGGCCGCGTCGCGGAGCTGGAACACCTGGCGCGGGGTGATCCGCAGCCCGGCCGCGCGGGCCCGGCTGACGAACTGCATGGCGACGATGCTGTCGCCGCCCAGGGCGAAGAAGTCGTCGTCTGTGCCGACGGCCCCGGCCGGCAGGCCCAGCACCTCGGCGACGATCCCGCACAGGGTGCGTTCGGTGCCGGTCTGCGGCTTGCGGCCGCCCGTGCCGGCGGTGAAGTCCGGGGCGGGCAGCGCCTTGCGGTCCAGCTTGCCGTTGGACAGCAGCGGCAGGGCGTCCAGCACGACCACGGCCGCCGGGACCATGTACTCGGGCAGCGTCGCCGCCACATGGGCCCGCAGGGCGGCGGGATCGGCGCCGCGGCCCTCGGCGGGGACGACGTAGCCGACCAGCTGCCGGACCCGCGGACGGTCCTCGCGGGCGGTGACGACGACCTGGCCGACCGCGTCGTGTCCGGCCAGGGCCCGCTCGACCTCGGCGAGTTCGATCCGGTAGCCGCGGATCTTGACCTGGTCGTCGGAACGGCCGGTGTACTCCAGCTGCCCCTCCTCGGTCCACCGCGCGAGGTCGCCGGTGCGGTACATCCGGGCGCCCGGCGGGCCGTACGGGTCGGCGACGAAGCGCTCGGCCGTCAGGTCGGGGCGGCCGAGGTAGCCGCGGGCGAGGCCGGCGCCGGACAGGTACAGCTCGCCGGTGACGCCGGGCGGCACCAGGCGCAGCGAGCCGTCCAGGACGTACGCCCGCGCGTTGTGGACCGCGCGGCCGACGACCGGGCGGCCGCTGCCGGCGACGCGGGCGACGAGGGCGTCGACGGTGGCCTCGGTGGGACCGTACAGGTTGAACGCCTCGGTCGACTCCAGCGCGGCCAGCCGGGACCAGAGGGCGTCCGGCACGGCCTCGCCGCCGACACCGACCACCGCCAGCGGGCAGTGGCCGCCCTGGATCAGGCCCGCGTCCGCCATCTGCGCCAGCAGGGAGGGGGTCACTTCGATGAAGTCCAGCGCCTCGTCCCGGATCAGGGCGGCGAGGAGCTCGGCGTCGCGGCGCGTCTCGTCGTCCACGATGTGCAGCGCGTGCCCGTCCAGCAGCCACAACTGCGGCTGCCAGGAGGCGTCGAAGGAGAACGACCAGGCGTGGCCCACCCGCAGGTGGCGTCGGCCGGTCAGCTCCTTGGCGCGGTCGTGGAGGTCGTGGCGGTGGCTGTGGAACAGGTTGGCCAGGGCGCGCTGCGTGACGACGACGCCCTTGGGCCGGCCGGTCGAGCCCGAGGTGTGGATGACGTACGCGGGGTGGTCCGGGGCGGGGGCCTGCGGCTCCGCCTCGGGCAGCCCGTCGAGGGCGTCGAGGCTCAGCACCGGGACGGCGGTGTCCGGCAGGGAGCCGGCCAGGGCGTCCGTGGTGAGGATCAGCCGCGGCCGGGCGTCGGCCAGCATGTCGCGCACACGGTCGGCGGGCAGGTCGGCGTCGAGCGGCAGATAGGCGGCGCCCGCCGTCATCACGGCCAGGATCGCCGTGATGTGGTCGGCGGTGCGCGGCAGCGCCAGTGCCACGATGCCCTCGGGACCGGCGCCCGCGCCCGCCAGCACACGGGCCAGCCGGCTGGTCCGGGCGGCGAGTTCGGCGAACGTCCACGTCACCGCCTTGTCGGTGACGGCGACCGCGTCCGGGGAGGCGGCGGCCTGCGCGGCGAACAGGGCGGGGACGGTGGCGTCCGCCGTCGCCGCGAGCAGGGCCGTGTCGTTCCAGGTCTCCAGCAGCGTGCGCCGGTCGGCGTCGCCGAGGATGTCCAGGCGTCCGACGGCGGTGCCGGGGTCGTCCGCCATCGCCTCCAGGACGGCGAGCACGGCCGAGGCCGTCCGTCCGGCCGCGGCCGGGGTGAACAGGTCGGGCCGGAACTCGGCCGTCAGCCGCAGGCGTTCACCGGGCTCGACGGCCCAGGCGAACGGGTAGTGCGTGGAGTCCTCGTGCTCGCGCACCGACAGGCGCAGGCCCGTCTCCTCGCCGTCGTCCGCGACCGGGTAGGACTCGAAGACCATCAGCGTGTCGAAGAGGTCCCCGAGACCGGCGCCGCGCTGGATGTCGGCCAGGCCCAGGTACTGGTGGGGGAGGAGCCGCGCCTGCTCGTCCTGGAGGCGGTCGAGGAGGGCGCCGACCGGTTCCTGCGGGCGCAGCCGGACACGGACGGGCACGGTGTTGATGAACAGGCCGATCATCGACTCGACGCCGTCCAGCTCCGGCGGCCGGCCGGCCACCGTCGCTCCGAACACGACGTCGTCGCGTCCGGTGAGCCGGGACAGCACGATCGCCCAGGCGGCCTGCACCAGGGTGTTGACGGTCAGACCGCGGCGGCGGGCGAGCGCGCCGAGCGCCTCGGTCAGCCGCTCGCCGGCCTCGACGACGTGGGTGCTCGGCACGACCGGGGCCCGGTTGACGTCGGCCGGCACCAGGTGCGTGGGCTCCTCCAGCCCGTCCAGGGCCGCGGCCCAGGCGGCGGCGGAGGCCCCGGTGTCCTGCCGGGCCAGCCAGCCGAGGTAGTCGCGGTAGGGGGCGGTGGCGGGCGGGGCGCTCCCGTCGTAGAGGGCGGTCAGCTCCGCCATCAGGCGGGGCACGGACCAGCCGTCCAGCAGCAGGTGCTGGTGCGACAGCACCAGGCGGTGGCCGCCGTCGTCCGTCCTGGCCAGCAGCAGCCGCAGCAGCGGCGGTTCGGCCGGGTCGAAGCGGCGCCGTTCCTGGAGCAGCAGGCGCTCCCACTCCGCGCCGTCGGCCGCGGTGTTCACCTGGCGCCACGGCAGTGGCACCGAGCGCGGCACGACGGCCACCGGACGGCCCGAGGCGAGGTAGCGGAAGCCCGCGCGCAGGGACTCGTGCCGGTCGAGCAGCGCCTGCCCGGCGGCGCGCAGCCGTTCGGCGTCGACCGGGCCCTCGATGTCGTACGACACCTGGACGGTGTAGACGTCGGGGCCCCGGTCCCCGGAGTCGAAGGAGGCGTGGAAGAGCAGGCCGGCCTGGAGCGGGGAGAGCGGCAGCGCCTCCGTACCTCCGGTCCCGGCGAGTTCGGCACGTTCGGCGTCGGTGAGGTCCGGCAGCAGCGCGGTCGTGTCCGCGGCCTCCTGCCGGACGGTGTCCACGGCGGCCGCGGCCAGGCCGGCCGCCGTCTTGTGCCGGAAGACGTCGCGGGGGGTGATCGTCAGGCCCGCCGCACGGGCCCGGACGACGAGCTGCATCGCGACGATGCTGTCGCCGCCCAGCCGGAAGAAGTCGTCGTCCGCGCCGACGCGTTCGAGGCCGAGGACATCGGCGACGAGCTCGCACATCCGGGCCTCGCGCGGCGTGCGCGGCTGTGTCGCGGTGACCTCGGCGGCGAAGTCCGGCGCGGGCAGCGCCGCGCGGTCGAGCTTGCCGTTGGGTGTGAGCGGCAGGGCGTCCAGGACGACGAAGGCGGCGGGCACCATGTGCTCCGGCAGCGCGGCGGCCGCGTGGGCACGCAGGGCCGCCGGGTCCGCGTCCTGCCCCGGGGCGGGCACGACGTACGCCACCAGCCGCTCGTCGCGCAGCACCACGGCCGCCCGTGCGAGGCCCGGCCCGTGGGTCAGCACGCCCTCGATCTCGCCGGGTTCGACGCGGAAGCCGCGCAGCTTGACCTGGTCGTCGACCCGGCCCAGGTACGCGAGTTCTCCGGCGCCCGTCCAGCGGGCCAGGTCGCCGGTGCGGTACATCCGCTCGCCGGGGCCGCCGTACGGGTCGGCGACGAAGCGTTCGGCGGTCAGCCCGGGACGGCCGAGGTAGCCGCGCGCCAGCTGGACGCCGGCGAGGTACAGCTCGCCGGGCACGCCGGGCGGCACCGGGCGCAGCCCGGCGTCCAGCACGTAGGTACGGGTGTTCCACACCGGCCGCCCGATCGGGACGGCGGCCGCGCCGGCGGGGACCGCGTGGGCGGTGACGTCGACCGACGCCTCGGTGGGGCCGTAGAGGTTGTGCAACTCCGCGGCGCCCAGCACCTCGTGGCAGCGGGCGGCGAGCGACGCGGGCAGCGCCTCGCCGCTGCACATCACGCGGCGCAGCCCCGTGGCGCCCGCCGCGGCCGGCTCGTCGAGGAAGGCCCGCAGCATCGACGGCACGAAGTGCGCCGTCGTGACGCCGTGGGTCCGGATCAACTCGGCCAGATAGGCCGGGTCCTTGTGGCCCTCGGGCCGTGCCACGACGAGGGTCGCACCGGTGATCAGCGGCCAGAAGAACTCCCAGACCGAGACGTCGAAGCTCGACGGCGTCTTCTGCAGCACCCGGTCGTCCGGCGTGAGGCCGTAGGCGTCCTGCATCCACAGCAGGCGGTTGACGATGCCCTCCTGCGGCACGACGACGCCCTTGGGGCGGCCGGTCGAGCCGGAGGTGTAGATGACGTACGCCGGGTGGCGCGGGTCGTACGCCGCGGGCAGCGGGCCCGTGGCGGCGCCGGCCGCGGGCGAGCCGTCCGTGCCGACCAGCAGGCGCGGCGCGCCGGTGTCCGGCAGGGCCACGCCGTCCGCCGTCACCAGGCACACCGGTCGGGCGTCGGCCAGCATGAACGCCAGCCGCTCCGCCGGGTAGCCGGTGTCGAGCGGCAGATAGGCGCCGCCCGCGCGGTGCACCGCGAGCAGGGTGACGACGAGGGCGGCCGAGCGCGGCAGCGCCACGGCCACTGTGGACTCCGGTCCGGCGCCCGCGCCGACGAGGGCGTGGGCGAGGCGTTCGACGCGGGCGTCCAGCTCCGCGTAGGTGACCGCCGAGCCGTTGGCCAGCAGGGCGGTCGCGGCCGGGGTGGCCGCCGCCTGGGCGCGGAACAGCTCGGGGAGGGTGATCCCGGGCGCGCGGTGAGCGGTGGCGTTCCACTCCTCCAGCACCCGGACGCGCTCCACCGCGTCCAGCGTCTCGATGCGGCCCACCGGCCGTCCGGGATCGGCAGCGACCTGCTCCAGCAGGCGTTCCATGCGCCGGGCGAGCAGCTCGGCGGTCGGACGGTCGAAGAGGTCGGCGCTGTACTCGATCCAGCCCTGGATGCCGTTGCCCTCGCCCTGCTCGACGAAGTCGAAGCCGAGGTCGAACTTGGCGGTGTCCTGGCCGACCGGTTCCGGCCGGACGGTGAGGCCCGGCAGCACGGGCGTGCCGCCGCGCTCGGCGAGGTGGACGACCATCACCTGGAAGAGCGGGTGCCTGGCGAGGGAGCGGGCCGGGTTGAGGGCCTCCACCAGCCGTTCGAAGGGCAGGTGCTGGTGCTCGTACGCGGCCAGGTCGGTCGCCCGGACCCGGCGCAGCAGCTCCGCGAAGTCCGGGTCGCCGGACAGATCGGTCCGCAGCACGAGGGAGTTGACGAAGAAGCCGACCAGGTCCTCCAGCCGCTCGTCGGCGCGGCCGGAGACGGGAGAGCCGAGCGGGATGTCGTCGCCCGCGCCGAGGCGGTGCAGCAGGGCGGCGACGGCGGCCTGCGAAACCATGAACATGCTGGCGCCCTCACGGCGGGCCAGCGCCCGCAGGGCACGTTCCACCTCGGGCGGGACGGTGAAGCCGACGGTGCCGCCGGCGTGCGAGGACTCCTGGGGACGCGGCCGGTCGGTGGGCAGCGCGAGTTCCTCGGGCAGGTCGCGCAGGGTCTCCGTCCAATGGGCGAGCAGGCTGTCGCCGGACTGGTCCAGCAGCTCGCGCTGCCAGAGCGTGTAGTCGGCGTAACTCACCGGCAGCGGTGCCCACTCGGGGGCCCGGCCCGCGGCGCGCGCCGCGTAGGCCGCGCCGAGGTCGGTGAGCAGGGCCCGGTCCGACCACTCGTCGGTGGCGATGTGGTGCAGGACGAGGAGCAGCACGTGCTCGTCCGGCCCTGTCGCGGACAGGGCGGCGCGCAGCGGGAGTTCACGCTCCAGGTCGAACGGCCGCGCCGCGATCCCGGGCAGCTCGTCCCGAGCGGCGCCGACGAGCGTCGCACGCGCCCGCTCCGGGGCCAGGACGTGCTGGTACGGCACGCCGTCCACGGCCGGGAAGACCGTGCGCAGGGTGGTGTGCCGGGCGACGAGGTCGTTCAGCGCCTCCTCCAGCGCGGCGCGGTCGAGGGCGCCGGTCAGCCGCCAGGCGGCCGGGAGGTTGTAGGAGGGGTCGGCGGCGTCGACCTGGTGCAGCAGCCACAGGCGGTGCTGGGCCGAGGAGAGCGGCAGCCGTTCGGGCAGAGCGCGGGCGGCGACCAGCGGCGGACCCTGCACGGCGCTCCCGCCGTCCAGCAGGGCGGCGAGCCCGGCGGCGGTCGGCGCGTCGAAGACGGCGCGCAGCGGCAGCTCGGCGCCGAACACGGCACGGATGCGGCTGATCAGACGCATCGCGAGCAGCGAGTGGCCGCCGAGGACGAAGAAGTCGTCGTCGATGCCCACCCGTTCGAGGCCGAGCACGGCGGCGAACTGCTCGCACAGCAGCTCCTCGCGCGGTGTGCGGGGCAGCCGGCCGCCGACGGCCGCCGACAGGTCGGGCGCGGGCAGCGCGGACCGGTCCAGCTTGCCGTTGACGGTGCGCGGCAGGGCCGCGAGCCCGACGAAGGCCGCGGGCACCATGTGCTCGGGCAGCGCGGCGGCGACACGGGCGCGCAGCGCGGCCGGATCGGGTTCGTGGCCGGGGGCGGGAACGGTGTACGCGACGAGGCGCGGCACGCCGGGGGTGTCCTCGCGGACGACGACGGCCGCCGCCGACACGCCCGGGTCCGCGACGAGTACGGACTCGATCTCGCCGGGTTCCACGCGGAAACCGCGGATCTTGACCTGGTCGTCGGTGCGGCCGAGGTATTCCACAGAGCCGTCGGCCCTGCGTCGTGCCAGGTCGCCGGTGCGGTACATGCGCTCGCCGGGCTCCCCGAAGGGGTCGGCGACGAAGCGCTCTGCTGTCAGGTCAGGGCGGCCGAGGTAGCCGCGGGCGAGTCCGGCGCCGGCGAGGCAGAGCTCTCCGGGCACACCGAGCGGTGCCGGGCGCAAGCGCGCGTCGAGCACGTATGCGCGCAGGTTGTCCAGTGGCGCGGACCGCTCCGGGGGACCGCTGTGGCGTCCGTAGGCGTCGACGGAGCACTCGGTGGGCCCGTAGAGGTCGTGCACCTCAGTGCCGGGGAGGGCCGCCAGCCGCTGCCAGAGGGCGGGCGGGGTGGCCTCGCCGCCGACGGTGAGGACGGCGGGCGCACGGCCGCCGGGGGCGAGGAAGCCGTGGTGCATCAGCTCGGCCAGGTAGGTCGGCGTGAGGTCCACGTAGTCGGCGCCTTGTGTGTCCAGTTGGGCGACCAGCGCGGCCGGGTCGGTCATCGTCGTCTCGTCCACGACGTGCAGCTCGTGGCCCGCCAGCAGCCACAGCAGCGGGTCCCAGGAGGCGTCGAAGCTGAACGAGGCGGTGTGCGCGGCCTTCAGGACCTCCCGGCCGGTGGCCAGGACCGCCGGCTCGATCATGTCGCGCAGGTGCGCGCCGAAGAGGTTGGACAGGCCCTGGTGGGTGCCGACGACGCCCTTGGGGGTGCCGGTGGATCCGGAGGTGTAGATCGTGTACGCGGCACTGAGCGGCGGGTACCCGGCGGGTCGTGCGGACTCGCCCTCGGGCAGCGGGCCGTCGAGGAGCAGCCGTGCGACGCCCGGCGCGGCCGGGAGGCGTTCGGCGAGGCCGGCGGTGGTCAGCAGGCACACCGGTGCCGCGTCGCGGAGCATGAACGCCAGACGCTCGGCCGGGAGTGCCGGGTCGAGCGGCAGGTAGGCGGCGCCGGAGGCGAGCACGCCGAGGATCGCCGGGACCATGGCGTGCCGCGGGAGGGCCAGGCCCACCACGGCTCCCTCCGTCGCGCCGTGGCGGCGCAGGAGGGCGGCGAGGGCGTCGACGCGGTCGCCCAGTTCGCGGAAGGTCAGCGCGCCCTCGGAGGTCACCAGCGCGGTGCGGCCGGGGTGCGCCCGGACGGTGCCGGCGAGGATCTCGGGGACCGCGCGGTTCTCGGCCGGGTGCCGCGCCGTGTCGTTCCAGGCGCCCGCGGCGGCCTCGTGCTCGGCGGCGGTCAGCAGGTCGAACTCGGCCAGCGGCCGGTCGGGCCGCTCCGCGGCCTGCCGCAGCAGCAGCACCAGGCGTGCGACGAGCAGTGCGGCGGTCGCCTCGTCGGCGAGGTCGGTCGCGTACTCCAGCAGCAGGGCGAGCGGGCGGGCTTCGCCGTGGTCGACGAAGGTGAAGTCGAGGTCGAACTTGGCGGTGCCGGTGTCCATGTCGAACCACTCGGTCGGCAGGCCGAACACGTCGGGGTCGCCGTCCGGGCGGTGGTGGTAGCCGAGCATCACCTGGAACAGCGGGTTGCGGCCCGCCGCGCGCGGCGGGTTCACCGCCTCCACGACCCGGTCGAAGGGCACGTCCTGGTGCTCGAAGGCCTCCAGCGCGGACTCCCGTACCCGGCCGAGCAGCTGACGGAACGTCAAATCGGCGCCCGAGAGGTCGGTGCGCAGCACCAGGGTGTTGACGAAGAAGCCGACGAGGTCGTCCAGGCCGCTGTCGGTGCGTCCCGCGATGGGCGCGCCGAGCGGGATGTCGTCGCCCGCGCCGAGCCGGTGCAGCAGCGCGGCGGTGGCGGCCTGGAACAGCATGAACATGCTGGTCCCGGTCGCGGCGGACAGCTCCCGCAACTCCCGGGCGAGATCCGCGGGGAGCTCGCCGCGCACGATCGCACCGGCGCCGCCGGGGTCGGCCGGGCGCGGTCGGTCCAGGGGCAGTGCCAGCTCCTCGGGCAGGTCGCGCAGCCGCTCGCTCCAGTAGCCGAGCTGCGGACCGCCGACGGCGGCGAGCAGCTCTTCCTGCCACAGCGTGTAGTCCGCGTACTGCACGGGCAGCGGTTGCCAGGACGGAGCCGAGCCCGCCGCGCGGGCGGTGTAGGCGGCCGTGAGATCGGCCATGAACGGGCGGTCGGACCACTCGTCCGTGGTGATGTGGTGCAGGACGACGGCCACCACGTGGTCGTCCGGCGCGACCGCGAACACCTCGCAGCGCAACGGCAGTTGTCCGGCCAGGTCGAAGGGGCGGCGCTGGGCCGCCTCGATCAGCCCGGGCAGCTCGGCCTCGGCGGCGCCGGTCACGGCGAACCCGGGCAGTGCGTCGTCCGCGGGCACGATCCGCTGGTACGGCTCGCCGTCGTGCTCGCCGACGAGCGTGCGCAGCGCCTCGTGCCGCGCCGCCACGTCGTGCAGGGCGTGCCGCAGCGCCTCACGGTCGAGGGCGCCGCGCAGCCGGAAGACCAGCGGGAAGTTGTACGCCGCGCCGCCCCCGGTGAGGCGTTCCACCAGCCACAGCCGGCGCTGCGCGGCGGACAGCGGAACCCGTTCCGGCCGTCCGGCCGCCGCGGCGAGCGCGGGGCGGGCCGGCCGCCCGGCGTCCGCGCGCAGCGCGAGCTGCGCGGGTGTCGGGGCCTCGAACAGGTCGCGGATGGCCAGTTCCGCGCCGAGTTCGGTGCGGGCCCGGCTCACCAGGCGGGTGGCCAGCAGGGAGTGCCCGCCCAGGTCGAAGAAGCCGTCCTCCGCGCCCACCGCCGGCAGGCCCAGCACCTCGGCGAACAGCCGGCACAGCACCTCCTCCTGCGGGGTGCGCGGCCCGCGCCCGCCGCCGAGCGCCACGGCCGGCTCGGCGTCCGGCAGCGCCCGCACGTCGAGCTTGCCGTTGGCGTTCATCGGCAGCCGGTCGAGGGTCACGAAGGCCGCCGGGACCATGTACTCGGGCAGTTCCCGCTTCAGGTCCTCGCGCAGCACCCGCACCAGGGCGCTCGCGTCGCGGCCCGCCGCCGGGTCGTTGGCGTACGGGGCGCTGCCGCCGCCGGGCCGGTACAGCCCGGCGGTCGTCCCGGCGGTGTCCGCGGGCACGAACACCGCCTCGTAGCAGCCCGCTTCGGCAGCCCAGGTGGTGAGCACGCGGTAGCCGAGCCCGGTGCCCAGGTCGTGCAGCGTCTCGGGATCGACGCCGTCCGGTGCGATGCGCCCGTCCGGGACCGCGGTGACGCGCAGCCGCTCGGGACGCCGCTCGCGCAGCCGCGCGGCGAGGTCCGGCGACCACGCGGTGGCGGGTTCGCCGCCCAGCCGCACCGCGGGCTCGCCCCGGTACAGGACGGCGTCGTAGCGGTGCCGGGACAGCTCGTTGTGGTGCACGCCGCGCTTGGTGCGCAGGTCGAGGCCGTAGCCGAGGCCCGCGAAGAAGTCGGGGTCGACCAGGAGTTCCTTCTCCAGCCGCAGCGCGCGGTCCACGGCCCGCTCGAACTCGGCCTCCGCCGTGCCGCGGGCCCGCTGGATCTCGGCGTGGAAAGTGCGGGCGAGCCGCAGGTTGCGGACGTCGCCGACGAAGAGCGCGCCGCCGGGGGCGAGCAGTTCCACGGCGCCGCGGACGACCGACTCCAGGTAGGCCGCGCTCGGGAAGTACTGCACCACCGAGTTGATCACGATCGTGTCGAAGTACCCGGAGGGCAGCCCCTCCAGGTCGTCGGCGGGCCGGCAGCGCAGCTCCACCTTGGCGGCCAGCTCCGGGTCCCGCTTCAGCTCCTCGCCGATCTTGCGGATGACGGGGGCGGCGAAGTCGGTGGCCCAGTATGCCTCCGCCTCCGGCGCCAGCCGGGACAGCAGCAGGCCGGAGCCGACCCCGATCTCCAGGACGCGGCGGGGCCGCAGTTCGCGGATGCGGGCCAGGGTGGCCTCGCGCCACTCGTGCATGTCCTCGAAGGGGATGGGCAGTCCGTCGTACGAGCTGTCCCAGCCCGCGTACTCCTCGGTGAAGACCGCGGTGGAGATCTCCTCGTACTCGTCGGAGTAGATCTCCTGCCACTCGCCGACCTGGGCGCGCTCGGCGGACTCCCGCTCGGCGGGTTCGGCGGCGGCGGGGACGACATAGCCGACCAGCCGGTCGTCGCGGACGACGACGGCGGCCTGCGAGACGCGGGGATGCCGGCTGAGGGCGGTCTCGATCTCGCCCGGCTCGACGCGGTAGCCGCGGATCTTGACCTGGTCGTCGGTGCGCCCGAGGAAGTCCAGGTTGCCATCGGCATTGCGCCGCACGAGGTCGCCGGTGCGGTACATGCGCTCGCCCGGCTCCCCGAAGGGATCGGCCACGAACCGCTCGGCGGTCAGGCCGGGCCGGTCCAGGTAGCCGCGGGCCAGGCCGACGCCCGCGATGTACAGCTCGCCGGGGACGCCGTCCGGCACCGGCCGCAGCCACGCGTCGAGGATGTGCGCGCGGGTGCCGCGGATGGGGCGGCCCACGGTCGGCGTGGCGCTGTCCTGGGTGCCGCCGCCGAGGGTGTTGATGGTGTACTCGGTCGGGCCGTACAGGTTGTAGCCGTAGGTGCCCTCGGTGTCGCGCAGCCGCGTCCAGACCGTCTCGGGGACGGCCTCGCCGCCGAGCAGCACGAGCGGCGGGACGTGGCCCTCCAGCAGCCCCTCCTCGATGAGCAGGCGCGCGTAGGTGGGGGTGACGTTGACGACGTCGATGCGGTGCCGCTCGCAGTAGGCGGTCAGCGCCGTTGCGTCACGGCGCAACTCCTCGTCGCAAATGTGCACTTCGTGGCCCTCGACCAGCCACAGCAGCTCCTCCCACGACATGTCGAAGGCGAAGGAGACGGTGTGCGCGACGCGCAGCCGCCGTCCGCCCGCCGCCGCGATCGCCGGGGCGAAGATCTGCTTCTGGTGGTTGAGCCGCATGTTCGTCAGACCCCGGTAGGGAGTGACGACGCCCTTGGGGCGGCCGGTGGAGCCGGAGGTGTAGATGACGTACGCGGGGTGCTCCAGGCTGAAGTCCGCGACGACCGGGGCGTCGGACCGCGCGGCGAGCTCGGCGGCCACGGCGGGGTCGTCGAGGAGCACGCGCGGGGTGCCCGCGTCGAGGGTCGCGGAGACGGCGGCGTTCGTCAGGAGCAGCAGCGGCCGGGCGTCCTCCAGCATCAAGGAGAGCCGGTCGGCCGGGTGGTCCAGCTCCAGCGGCAGGTAGGCGGCGCCGGTGCGCAGCACCGCGAACAGGGCCACGACCATCTCCGCGGAACGCGGCAGTCCCAGCGCGACGACCTTCTCCGGTCCCGCGCCGCGGGCGAGCAGCAGCCGGGCCGTGCGGTTCACGGCGGCGTCCAGCTCCGCGTAGTCCAGGGTGCGGTCGCCGAAGACCAGCGCGGTGGCGTCCGGGGTGCGGGCCGCCTGCGCGGCGAGCAGGTCGGCGATCGTCTCGGTGGGCTCCGGCACCCGGCTCCGGGCCCACTCCCGCTCCAGCGCGGCGTGTTCGGCGGGCAGCAGCGGGTCGAGGCGGCCGACGGGCGCCGTCAGGTCCTCGGCCATGCGCTCCAGCAGCAGCGCGAAGCGGTCCAGCAGCGCGCGTGCGGCGTCGTGCGGGACGACGTCGGGGCGGTGCGCGAGGGTGACGAGGACGCGCCGGCCCGGCGTCACGATCAGGTTGACCGGGTAGTGCGTGGCGTCGACGTTGGCGACGGCGGTGGCGCCGTGCTCGGTGCGCAGCCGTTCCAGCCGCTCCTCGGTGTCGTTGTTGCGCAGCACGAAGAGGGTGTCGAACAGCCGCCGGTGGCCCGTCTCGGCCTGGAGCACACCGAGGCCCAGGTACTCGTACGGCATCAGTTCCAGGCGTTCGCCCTGGATGCGCCGCAGCAGGCCGAGGACGGTCTCCGCCGGGTCGAGGGCGACGCGGGCGGGCACGGTGTTGAGGAACATGCCGATGACGTTCTCCACGTCCGGTACCTCGGTCGGGCGTCCGGCCACGGTGGTGCCGAAGACGACGTCCGTGCGGCCCGTTGCGGAGGCCAGGGTCAGGCCCCAGGCCGCGTTGAGCACCGTGTTGAGAGTGAGACCGTGGGCCCGGGCCCGCTCGCGCAGCGCGTCGCCGAGCTCCGCGGGGAGCGGCGCGTCCAGCTGCTCGGGGACGACGGGCTCCAGGCCCGCGTCGGCCACGGCCGGGACGAGCAGGGTCGGTTCCTCCAGGCCCGCCAGCGCGGTGCGCCAGGCGGCCGTCGCGGCGGCGTCGTCCTGGGTGTCCAGCCAGGCCAGGTAGTCCCCGTAGGAGCCGGGGTGCGGCAGCCCGGTGTCGTCGCCGGCCGTCGCGTACAGGGCGAAGAGCTGGTCGAGGAAGAGCCAGGCGGACCAGCCGTCCCACAGGATCAGGTGGCGGCCGATGACGAGGCGGTCGCCGCGCTCCGCTCCGCGCCGCACGAGCAGCATGCGGAACAGGGGCGGCGCCGACAGGTCGAAGCGGCGGGTGCGCTCGTCGTCCATCAAGGCGCTCAGCCGCGCGTCCTGCTCGGCGGCGGGCAGCGCCGACAGGTCCACCGTCTCCAGCGGTACCTCGGGCTCGTCGACGATGAACTGCACGGGCTGGCGCAGCCCGTCACTGGTGAACCCGGCGCGCAGCCCGGGGTTGCGCGCGAGCAGGGTGCGGGCGGCGGCGCGCAGCCGGTCCTCGTCCAGGCGCTCGGCGAAGTCGAAGGACTCGTGGACGGTGTAGACGTCCAGCGCGTTGTCGTCGTACGCGGAGTGGAAGAACAGGCCCTCCTGCAAGGGGGCGAGCGGCCAGATCCCGGCCGGTTCCCCGCCGGCGAGCCCGTGCAGGCGCGCGGTCTCCTCGGGGGTCAGCCCGGGGCGCGGGGGCCCGGTGCGCTCCGCGGCCGCGGCGCCGGTACGGGCGGCCAGGGCGAGGGCGGCGGGGGTGCGGTGCTCGAAGACGTCGCGCGGGGTCAGTTCGAGGCCGGCGGCGCGGGCGCGGCTGGCCACGCCGATGGAGCTGATGCTGTCGCCGCCGAGGAGGAAGAAGTCGTCGTCGGGGCCGGCGTCGGGCAGGCCAAGGACGGCCGCGAAGACCTCCGTCAGCGTCCGTTCGCGGTCGGTGCGCGGCGCGCGTGCCGCGGCACGCTCCGCCTCCGGTGCGGGCAGCGCGGTTCGGTCCAGCTTGCCGCTGGGGGTCAGCGGCAGCTCGTCGAGCACGACGAAGGCGTCCGGGACGAGCGGCGCGGGCAGCACGTCCGCCACGGCGGCGCGCAGGGCGGCGGTGTCCGGGCGGGTTCCGCGCGGCGGCACGACGTACGCGACGAGGCGCTGCTCGCGCACCGTCACCGCGGCTTGGGCGACCTCCGGGAGACGTACGAGGGCGGCCTCGGTCTCGCCGGGCTCGATGCGGTTGCCGCGCAGCTTGACCTGCCGGTCGGTGCGGCCCAGGTACTCGACCGTCCCGTCCGGACGGCGGCGCACGAGGTCGCCGGTGCGGTACATCCGCTCGCCGGGCGCGCCGAACGGGTCGGCGACGAACCGCTCCGCGGTGAGCGCGGCGCGGCCGTGGTAGCCGCGGGCGAGCTGCACACCGGTCAGGTAGAGCTCGCCGGGCACGCCGTGCGGCACGGGGCGCAGGCCGGCGTCCAGCACGCGAAGTCCCGTGTTCCACACGGGCCGTCCGATGGGCACGGTGGTGTCCGGGGCGCCGTCGAAGGGGTGGTGGGTGACGTCGACGGCGGCCTCGGTGGGCCCGTAGAGGTTGTGCAGCGGCACTCCGGTCAGGGCCAGCCAGCGTGCGGCGGCAACGCCCGGCAGGGCCTCTCCGCTGCTGAGGACGCGGCGCAGGCCCGCCGCCCACGAGGCGTCGGCGGTCACCTCCGGCGTGCTGAGGAACGCCTCCAGCATGGAGGGCACGAAGTGCAGGGTGGTGATCCGCTGTTCGCGGACGAGCCCGGCGAGGTACACGGGATCGCGGTGCCCGTCCGGCCGGGCGAGGACGACGGCGGCGCCCTCGCACAGCGGCCAGAAGAACTCCCACACACTGACGTCGAAGCTGGAGGGGGTCTTCTGCAGGACGCGGTCGTCGGCCGTCAGGGCGTACGCGCCCTGCATCCACGCGAGGCGGTTGACGATGGCGCGGTGGGTGACCACGACGCCCTTGGGACGGCCGGTGGAGCCGGAGGTGTAGATCAGGTACGCCGGGTCGTCCGGCCCGGCCTCCTTCCGGACCGCGACGGTCTCCGTGTCCTCCTCGACGGCGTCGACGGCGTCGACGAGGAGCCGTGTCAGGCCCGCCACCTCGGGCAGCCGCGCGGCGTCGGCCGCCGTGGTGACGACGGTGGCGGCGCCGGAGTCGGCGAGCATGTAGGCGACGCGCTCCGCCGGGTAGTCCAGGTCGACGGGCAGATAGGCCGCGCCGGACTTCAGGACGCCGAGCAGCGCGACCATCAGCTCCGCGGAGCGCGGCACGGCGACGGCGACGAAGCGCTCCGGCCCGGCGCCGCGGGCGCGCAGCCGTACGGCCAGCGCCTCGGCACGCGCGTCGAGTTCGGCGTATGTCAAGGTGGTGCCGCCGTGCACGACGGCGGTGGCGCCGGGGGTGCGGGCGGTCCGCGCCGCGATCGCGGCGGGCAGCGTGGTGGCGGGCACCTTGTGGGCGGCGCCGTCGAGCCGGGCCGCGTCCCGCTCGTGCGGGGTGAGCAGTTCGACGGAGCCCACGAGCTGTCCGGGGTCGTCGGCGACGGCCTCCAGCAGCAGGACGAGCCGGGCGGCGAGCGCGCGGACGGCGTCCGCGTCGATGCGCCGCGCGTGGTGCTTGAGGCGCAGGTCCATCCGGCGGCCGGGCTTCACGATGAGCGCGAGCGGATAGTGGACGGTGTCGTGGAAGGCGTGTCCGGTCACGCGCACCGTGCCCGAGGGGTCGGCGAGGCCGGTCCCGGCCGGGTAGTTCTCGAAGACGACGAGCGTGTCGAAGAGTTCGCCGCCGCCCGCGTGCCCCGCGGCCCGCTGGATCTCGGCGAGCCCCAGGTGCTGGTGGTCCAGCAGCGCGCTCTGCTCGTCCTGGAGACGGCGCAGCAGTGCCCCCAGGCCGGTGGACGGGTCCCAGGTCAGCCGGGTCGGCAGGGTGTTGATGAACAGGCCGACCATGGAGGCGATGCCGTCGACGGCGACGTCGCGCCCGGAGACGGTGGTGCCGAAGACGACGTCCTGCTGCCCGGTGAGCCGGCCCAGCAGCAGACCCCAGGCGCCCTGTACGACCGTGCCCAGGGTCACCCCGAGTTCCCGCGCCCGTGCGGCGAGCCGGGCCGTGACCCGCTCGGACAGCTCCGCGCGGATCTGCGCGGGCTCGACGGGCCCGCCGTCCGCGGGGACGTCCACCAGGCGCGTCGGGCCGTCGAGCCCCGCCAGGGCGGACCGCCACGCGGCGCGGGCGGCGTCCCGGTCGGTGCCGGCGATGCGGCGCAGGTAGCCCCGGTAGGCGGGGACCTCGGGCAGCGGCTCCGGGTCGGCCGCGTACAGGGCCATCAGCTCGCGGTGCAGCACCGGCAGCGACCAGCCGTCCGCGACGATGTGATGGAACGTCAGCAGCAGTCGGCTGCGGCCCTCCCCGAGCCGGACCAGCGCGCAGCGCAGCAGCGGCGGGCGGGCGAGGTCGAAGGGGCGGCCGCGCTCGTCGGCGGCGACGGCGTCCGCGAGACCCCGGCGGACACCGTCCTCCTGCGCGGACAGGTCCACCTCGCGCCACGGCAGTCCGGGGTCCCGGACGACGACCTGGACCGGCCGCCCGTCGGAGAGCTGGCGGAAGCAGGCGCGCAGCGGGGCGTGCCGCTGAAGGAGCCGTTCCATGGCGCGGCGCAGGGCGGCGCCGTCGACGGGGCCGGACAGCTCGACGGCCTGCTGGACGACGTAGGCGTCGTGGTCGGCGCCGTCGACGAGCGCGTGGAAGAAGAAGCCTTCCTGGAGCGGGCCGAGCGGCAGCACCTCCTCGACGGCGGCCGGCAGGCCGCCCCGCAGGGCGGTGAGTTCGGCGTCCGTCGGTTCCACCAGCGGGGTGTCCTGCTCGGCGCTGTCCCCTGCGTCCTCCACCGCGTTCCGGGCGACGAGCGCGAGCTCCGCGACCGTGCGGTGCCGGAAGACGTCGCGCGGGGTCAGCCGCAGGCCCGCCTTGCGGGCCAGCACGAGCAGCTGGATGGCCACGATGCTGTCGCCGCCCAGGGCGAAGAAGTCGTCGTCGACGGTGACCGAGCGCACCCCGAGGGCGCGTGCGTACAGCCCGCACAGCAGCTCCTCGCGGGCGTCGCGCGGGGCGCGGCCGGAGCTGAGCGCGGCGTAGTCGGGGACGGGCAGGGCGGCGCCGTCCAGCTTGCCGCTGGGCGTCACCGGCAGCCGGTCCAGCGGAACGAGGGCCGCGGGGACCATGTACTCGGGCAGGAACTCGGCGGCGTGCGCGCGCAGCGCCCGCATCAGCGCGGAGACGTCGCGGAACGGGGCCGGGCGGTTGGCGGGCGGACGGCCGCCACCGGGCCGGTACAGCGGCTCCGCGCACCCGTCGCCGGAGGTGAAGACGGCGTCGACGCTGCCGTCGTCCGCGTCGCCGGTCCAGGTGAGGGCGGCGGACAGGCCGTGCCGTGCGGCGAGTTCGTGCAGTGCCTCCGGATCGACACCCTCGGCGCCGCGGCGGCTGCTGTCGTCGAGCAGGGCGAGGGCGTCGAGGTCCTCGGCGAGGCGGGCGTTGGGCACGGCGGTCACGCGCAGCCGCTCCGGGCGCGCGGCGAGCTGCGCGTCCAGCGCGTCGAGGCCGCCCAGGGCGGACCACGCGATCTCGTCACCCGTGCCGGGAACGGCGGCCGCCGCAGTGCGCAGCACGACGTCGTAGCGGTAGCGGGTCAGCTCGTTGTGGTGCGTGCCCCGCTTGATCCGCACATCGGCGGTGAAGCCGCTCAGGCCCGCGAACCAGTCCGGGTCGACGAGGAGTTCGCCCTCCCACGCCACCGACCGGTCCACGGCGGCGCGCAGCGCCTCCTTGTCGGTGGCGGGGCCGGCGCCGCGGTCGCTCTCCACGGCCGCGCGCAGGGTGCGCAGCAGCCGCAGGTTGCGGACGTCGCCGACGAAGAGCGTCCCGCCGGGCGCGAGCAGCGCCGCCGCCTTGCGGAGCACGTCCTCCAGGTAGTCCGCGCCCGGGAAGTACTGGGCGACGGAGTTGATCACGACGGTGTCGAAGAAGCCCTCGGGCAGCCCGGCGGTGTCGTGCGCGGGGCGGGCCGACAGCTCGACGCGGCCCGCGAGTTCGGGCACCCCCTGGATCTGCGCGCGCAGCGCGGCGACCGCCTCCTCGGAGACGTCGGTGCCCCAGTAGGTCTCGCAGCCCGGCGCCAGCCGGGACAGCAGCAGGCCGCTGCCGACACCGATCTCCAGGACGCGGCGCGGTGCGAGCGCGGCGATGCGCTCGACGGTGGCCGCCCGCCACTCGCGCATGTCGGCGAGGGGGATGGGCAGCCCGTCGTACATGCTGTTCCAGCCCGCGAAGTTCTCCTGGAAGCCCTCGGAGCCCGCCGCGGCGTAGAGCAGTTCGTGCAGGTCCTTCCACTCGGCGACCTCGGCGTCGCCGTCCAGCGACGGCACGACGTAGGCGGCCAGGCGCCGGTCGCCGGGCCGGTCCTCGCGCACGACGACGGCGGCCTGCGCGACGGCGGGGTGGGAGCGCAGCACGGACTCGATCTCGCCCGGCTCGATGCGGAAGCCGCGGATCTTGACCTGGCTGTCGACGCGGCCGAGGAACTCCAGCCGCCCGTCGGCCTTCCAGCGCACCAGGTCGCCGGTGCGGTACAGCCGTTCCCCCGGTTCGCCGAAGGGGTCGGCGACGAAGCGCTCGGCCGTCAGGCCGGGCCGCCCGAGGTAGCCGCGGGCGAGTCCGGCGCCGCCGAGGTAGAGCTCTCCCGCGACACCCGCCGCGACCGGCCGCAGCCGGGCGTCCAGCACGTACGCCCGGGTACCGGGGTCGGGCACGCCGATGGGCACGATCGTCCCGGCCGGGGTGTCGGAGTCGCACAGCCCGAGCGTGGAGTTGGTGGTCGCCTCGGTCGGTCCGTAGGCGTTGAACATCATGCGGCCGCGCGCGTAGCGGCCGACGAGCTCGGGGGAGACGCGCTCGGTGCCGGCGAGCAGCGTCGCCTCGGCGGGCAGGTGCACGTCCTCGGGCATTGCGGCGAGCAGTGCGGGCGGCAGGATCATGAACGTGATGCCGTGGGCGTTCGCGTAGTCGGCGAGCGGCGGCCCCGGGACGCGTCGTTCGGAGGGCACGACGACCAGCCGTCCGCCGGAGAGCAGGCCGAGGCACAGGTCCCAGAAGGCGACGTCGAAGCTGGGGGAGGCGAACTGGAGCACCCGGCTGTGCGGTCCGATGCCGAACCGCTCGCTCTGGGTGGCGACGAGTTTGGCGACGCCCGCGTGGGAGAGCACGACGCCCTTGGGACGGCCCGTGGAGCCGGAGGTGTAGATGACGTACGCGGCGTTCGCGACGGACAGCCGCCCGCCGAGGTCGGGGCCGTGGGCGGGCAGCGCGGCGAGTTCGGCGACGGTGCCCGGGGCGTCGAGGACCAGCGCGGGAACCCCGCCCGGCAGTTCCCGGGCCACGTCGGCGGTGGTGACCAGGCAGACCGGCGCGGCGTCGGCCAGCATGTAGGCGACGCGGTCGGCGGGGTAGTCGGTGTCGACCGGCAGATAGGCGGCGCCCGACTTGAGCACCGCCACCTCGGCGACGATCAGCTCCGCCGAGCGCGGCACGGCCAGCGCCACCACGGCCTCGGGCCCGGCGCCCCGCGCGATCAGGGCGTGGGCCAGGCGGTTGGCCCGTGCGTCGAGTTCGGCGTAGGTGAGCCGGACGTCCTCGAAGACCAGGGCGGTCTCGCCGGGCCGGGTGCGGACCTGCTCGGCGAACATCGCGGGCCAGGTCGCGAGCGGCACCTCGTGGTCGGTGTCGTTCCACGCGTGGAGGACGCGGTGGCGTTCCGCCTCGTCCAGCAGCCGCAGTTCGCCGACGGCCCGGTCCGGGTGCACGCCGGCGTCCGCGAGCAGCGTCGCGTAGTGGCCGAGCACGCGGTCGACGGTGGCCGCCTCGAACAGGTCGGGCCGGTACGCCGCGTGGACCTCGCCCGCGGTCACCCGCAGTTCCAGGTCGAGCGGGCCTCCGGCCCAGTCGCCCGCGGCGAAACCGGTGGTGCAGAGCAGTCCGCCGCCGCGGGTCGGCCCGGCACCCAGCTCGCCGGCGAGCGCGCGGACGGGCACACGGTGGGCGCGGGCCTGCGCCGCGGCGTCGGCGACGTGCGCGGTGAGGTCGGCGAAGGCGGTGTCCGCGGCGACGGTGATCCGCAGCGGCAGTCCGTCGTGGGCGAGGACGATGTCGCCGGCGCCGCTCCCGTAGTGGTGCAGGAGGGCGGCGAACGCGGCGAGGCGGGCCGCCTCGCCCGGCACGGCGCCGGGCAGCGCGCGGGAGCGGACCAGGGCGGGGCCGCAGGGCCGCTGCGGATACGGGAAATCGACGGGGAGAACGGTCTCCTGTGCGAGCGGAACGAGCCGTCCGCGCCAGAATTCCCTTGCCGTCGCCGTCAGTTCTTCGATACCCGACACAGGTGCCCGTGCCTCCCCTTACATGCGGAACCGACTCGGCCGAGTCGTGACCGGTCGCCATATTAAGGTAAGCATTACCTAACTTGATAGCCCCACCGGGATGGCGGAACCGCACAGCTCACAGGGGTACAGTTAAGGCCTGCCTAACCTAAGGATGGTGGCTGTGGAGCCTGGCCGGTGACCGCGCGCGGGGGACTGCGTCCCACCCTGCTCGTCGTCCTGCTCGTCGCCGTACTGACCGGGCTCTGCCTGCTGTCGATCGGTCTCGGGGCCGTGGACATCCCGCCGGACCAAGTGGTCCGGTCGGTGTTCGGCCACCCGCCGAGCCGGCTCGTCGACAACATCGTGTGGACCGTCCGCGTCCCGCGCACCGTCCTCGGACTGACCGCGGGCGCCGCGCTCGGGTTGTCCGGCGCGCTGATGCAGGCCCTCACCCGCAATCCGCTCGCCGACCCCGGCGTCCTCGGCGTCAGCGCCGGCGCCTCGTTCGGGATCGTCGTCGCCGTCGCCCTCTTCGGGGCCGGATCGCTGTACGGCTACATCTGGTTCGCCTTCGCCGGCGCCCTCGCCACCAGCGTCCTGGTCTTCCTGCTGGGCAGGACGGGACGCTCCGGCGCGACCCCGGTGAAACTGGCGCTGGCCGGAGTGGCCGTCACCTTCCTGCTGTTCTCGCTCACCAACGCGATCGTGCTCACCGACCCCGACGCCCTGGACCGCTACCGCTTCTGGTCCGCCGGCAGCCTCGCCGACCAGGACGGGGCCGTGATCCGCGCCATCCTCCCGTTCCTCGCGATCGGGGCGGTGCTCGCGCTCGCCGCCGCGCCGGCGCTCAACAGCCTCGCCCTCGGCGACGACGTGGCCGCCTCGCTCGGCCGCCGGCTCGGCCTGGTACGCCTCCAGGGCGTCACCGCCGTCATGCTGCTGACGGGTGCGGCGGTCGCCGTCATCGGCCCCGTGGTCTTCCTCGGGCTCGTGGTGCCGCACGTCGCGCGGGTGCTCGCCCAGTACGCGGGCATCGGCCCCGACCACCGGTGGCTGCTGCCGCTGTCGGCGGCGCTCGCACCGTGCCTGCTGCTCACCGCCGACATCCTCGGCCGGGTCGTCGCACGGCCCACCGAGATCCAGGCCGGGGTGCTCGTCGCCTTCATCGGCGGCCCGTTCTTCATCGCCCTGGTCCGCCGGCGCAGACTCGCGGAGGTCTGAGCATGACCGCCCTCGCCCCCCTCCGCGGCCGCAGGCCCTACCGCCTGACGGCCCCGCCGGTCTCCGGCGTGCTGCGGCCCCGGCTGGTCGTCCTGTGCGCCGCACTGGCCGTCGCGGTGTTCCTGCTCTTCTGCTGGGGTGTGTCCCTCGGCGACTACCCGATCGGGCTCACCGACGTCGTCAAGGCCCTCACCGGCTCCGGCGACCCCGGAACGGTCCTGGTCGTACGGGAGTTGCGGCTGCCGCGCGCGCTGACCGGACTGCTCGTCGGCATCGCCTTCGGCATCTCCGGCGCGCTCTACCAGACCATGACCCGCAACCCGCTGGCCAGCCCCGACATGATCGGCCTCACCGAGGGAGCCGGCACCGCCGTGGTGGCCGGCATCGTGCTCGGCTGGGACGGCGGGCTCGGCACCCAGGGCCTCGGCCTGCTCGGCGCGCTGGTCACCGCGCTCGTCGTGTACGCGCTCGCCTGGAAGGGCGGCGCCACCGGGTACCGCATCATCCTCGTCGGCATCGGCGTCTCCTGGATCTGCACCAGCGCCACCGACTACCTCGTCGCGCGCGGCGAGCGGTTCGAGGCCCAGGCCGCCCTGGGCTGGCTGGTGGGCAACCTCAACGGCCGCACCTGGGACCAGGTCGACTTGCTCGCCCTCGCGATGGCCGTCCTCGTGCCGCTCGCCCTCGGCATGGCCCGCTGGATGCGCACCCTCCAGCTCGGTGACGACGTGGCCGCCGGACTCGGCACCCCCGTGCAGCCGGTGCGGCTCGCCCTGCTGCTCGTCGGCGTCGGGCTGATCGCCTTCGGCACGGCCGCGGCCGGCCCCGTCGCGTTCGTCGCGCTGGCCGCCCCGCAGATCGCCCAGCGGATGGCCGGCACCGCGTGGCCGCCCCTGGTCGCCTCCGGACTGACCGGAGCCCTGGTCGTACTGGGCTCCGACCTCATCGCGCGTGAAGCGATCCCCGGCACGGAACTCCCGGTCGGGATCGTCACCGGCGTCATCGGCGCGCCGGTCCTGCTCTGGCTGCTCATCCGCGCCAACCGCGCGGGCTCAGGAGGCTGAACCCATGGCGACCACCGACCCCGTCCCGGCGGCCCCGTCCGCCCAGCCCGAACTGCGGGCCCGCGGACTGCATCTGGCGTACGACCAGCGGCTCGTCGTCGAGGACCTCGACCTCGTCATACCCTCCGGCCGCATCACCGCGATCGTCGGTGCCAACGCCTGCGGCAAGTCCACCCTGCTGCGCGCCCTGGCCCGGCTGCTCGCCCCCCGCCAGGGCACCGTCGAGCTCGACGGCCGCGCCCTGCGCTCCCTGCCCACCCGCGAACTGGCGCAGCGCCTGGGCATCCTGCCGCAGACCCCGGTCGCGCCCGAGGGGCTGACCGTCTTCGACCTGGTCAGCAGGGGCCGTTCACCGCACCAGAACTGGTGGCGGCAGTGGTCCGAGGCGGACGAGCTGGCCGTCCACGAGGCGCTGGCCGCCACGGACATGACCGACCTCGCGGACCGCGCCGTCGACGAGTTGTCCGGCGGCCAGCGCCAGCGCGCCTGGATCGCCATGGCGGTCGCCCAGGGCACCCCGGTGCTCCTGCTGGACGAGCCCACCACCTATCTCGACCTGGCCCACCAGATCGACGTCCTCGACCTCATCACCGACCTCAACCGCCGCGAGGGCCGCACGGTGGTGATGGTGCTGCACGACCTCAACCAGGCCTGCCGCTACGCCGACCACGTCATCGCCATGAAGGCGGGCCGGATCGCCGCCGAGGGGCCGCCCGCCGAGGTCGTCACGGCCGCGACCGTCGAGGACGTCTTCGACCTGCGCTGCCGGATCACGACCGACCCGGTGAGCGGGACCCCGCTGGTGATCCCGATGGGCCGCCACCACGAAGCGGTCCCCGTCGCCGCCGAGTGACCCGGCGGCGGGCCGTGCCCCGTCGACCTGCGGCACCCGTGACGTCGGCCCGCACGCGTGATCGGAGCGGTCCATGCCCGTCCACCACGTGGTCACCACGGAGAACACGGTCCCGGCCGGGCAGAAGGCCGCTCTGACGGCGGAGATCACCCGCCTCCACGCCTCGATCACCGGGGCGCCCACGTCGTTCGTGCACGTGACGTTCGCCGAACTGCCCGGGGGCAGCGTCCTCACGGACGCGGCCCCCTCGCGTCCCCTGCTGATCGAGGCGACCACACGGGCGGGCTGACCGGTGTCCCGGAGTCGCACGTCCTCGTGATCGGCAAGGACAGTCCCGCCCGCTTCGCCGCGGAGGGCGGCCGCATCCTGCCCGAGCCGGGGGACAAGGGGGAGTGGATCGCGGGGTCCTGACGGCGGGCCGCACCCGCCAGGGGTGCGGCACCGCCGCCGAGTTGCCCGGCGGCGGCACACACGGCGACCGCCGCCGCAGGCGTCCGCTAGCCCGGCAGGACGGTCGTGCCCGCGCCGCCCGGCCCCGCGGACAGCGCGCGCAGCAGGGCGTGCGGGGCCCGGCCGTCCAGGACCCGCGCCGAGCGGACGCCCGCCCGGACCGCGCGCAGGCAGCTCTCCATCTTCGGCACCATGCCGCCGCCGAGCGACGGCAGCATCGCCTCCAACTCGGCGGCCGTCAGCCGCTCCAGGACCCGCTCCCGGTGCGGCCAGTCCGCGTACAGCCCCGGCACGTCGGTGAGGACGACCAGCGACTCCGCGTCGAGCGCGGCCGCCAGTGCCCCGGCCGCCGCGTCCGCGTTGACGTTGTAGACCTGGCCGTCCGTGCCCCGGCCGAGCGGGGAGACCACGGGGATGTGGCCGTGGTCCAGGAGCACGTCCACGGCCGTCGTGTTGACCTCCGTCACCTCCCCGACGAGGCCGATGTCGACGATCTCGCCGCCGACCTCGGCGTAGCGGCGGACCGCGGTCAGCGTGTGCGCGTCCTCGCCGGTGAGCCCGACCGCGTACGGGCCGTGCTCGTTGAGGAGCCCGACGAGGTCGCGCTGCACCTTGCCGGCCAGCACCATCCGCGCGACGTCGAGGACCTCGGGCGTGGTCACCCGCAGTCCGCCCACGAAGCGCGCCTCGATTCCCGCCAGGTCCAACTGCGCGCTGATCTGCGGTCCTCCGCCGTGCACCACCACGACGCGCACCCCGGCACACCGCATCCGGACGACGTCCCGCGCGACGGAGCGCAGCGGGGAGTCGTCCCCCATGGCGTTGCCGCCGACCTTCACCACGACGGTGCGCCCCCGGAGCGCGCGGAGCCCCGGGTGCGGCCCCGGGGCCGCCGGAGCCGTGGTCACGGACGGGACGTCAGGTAGCCGCCCATGGTGCGGAACCAGTCGGTCGCCGCGTGCTCGGTCCCGTCGTCCGTGCGGATCGTGCGGATCAGCAGCCCCGGGCGGTGCCCGCCGCGCGCGTCCGCGCCGGCGACGATCACGACCCCGTCGCCCTCACGGATGAAGATCCGGCCCGGCGTGCCGCCGTAGCGGGCCTTGGAGACGGCGGCGGACGCGATCCTGACGCGCTCGCCGCGGTGGTAGGCGAAGGCGTTCGGGTAGGGGTCCGACTGGGCCCTCACCAGGCGTTCCAGGTCCTCGGCGGGCCAGTTCCAGTCGATGCGGCCGTCCTCGACCGACCGCTTGTGGAAGAAGCTCGCGCGGGAGCGGTCCTGCGGCTGCCAGTGGGCGCGGCCGGACGCTATGAGGTCCAGCGACTCGCGCACGAGCGGCGCGATCATGTCGACCGTGCGGTGGAAGAGGTCGGTCGCGGTGTCCCGCGGGCCCACCGGTGTCGAGCGCTGCAACAGGATGTCACCGGCGTCCAGTTCGGCGTCCATGCGGTGCGCGGTCACACCGACGCGGTCCTCGCCGTTGATGAGCGCCCAGATGATCGGGGAGAAGCCCGCGTAGGCGGGGAGCAGCGAGTCGTGCACGTTGAGCGTGCCGTGCGGCGGGAGGTCGAAGATCTCCGGCGGGAGCCAGGTGCGCCAGTTGTTGGCGACGATGATGTCGGGTGCCGCGGTCCTGATCGCCTCCAGCAGTCCGGCATCGTCCGGGCGGTTGCGGAGCAGCACGGGCACGCCGTGCTTCTCGGCCAGTTCGGCCACCGAGTCGTCCCAGATCTTCTCGTACGCGTGCTCGCTCCTGGGGTGGGTCACCACGAGGGCGACCTCGTGGTCCGACTCCAGCAGGGCCTGCAGCGTCCGGTGTCCCCAGGTCTGATAGCCGAACATGACGACCCGCATGGTCTCTCCTCCGACGGAAGCAATATTGCAAGGTTAGCCTTACCTTATCTATTATGTGGCGCGCTGAGGGAGGCGATGCAACGGTGACAGCACCGCGCAGTGAGCCGGACATCATTCACGACGTCCTGGGAATCGGTTTCGGGCCGTCAAATCTGGCTCTGGCCATAGCCATCGAGGAGTACAACGCCCAACATCCGGCGTCCCGGCGGATCGAGGCCCGATTCCTGGAGCGGCAGCCCCGCTTCGGATGGCACCGCGGCATGCTCATCGACGACGCGACGATGCAGGTGTCCTTCCTCAAGGACCTGGTCACCATGCGGAACCCGACCAGTGACTTCAGCTTCCTGTGCCACCTGCGCGAGAAGGGGCGGCTGGTCGACTTCCTGAACCAGAAGACGCTCTTCCCGCTCCGCGTCGAGTTCCACGAGTACTTCGAGTGGGCCGCCGCCCGTCTCGCGCACCTGGTCGACTACTCCTCCGAGGTGGTCTCGATCACACCGGTCCGGGGCGCCGGCGGCGAGATCGACCACCTCGACGTGGTGTGCCGGGACCCCAGGGACCCCGGCCGCACCGTCACCCACCGGGCCCGCAACATCAGTGTGGCCGTCGGCCTCGAACCGCACCTGCCGCCGGGCACCGAGCTGTCCGAGCGCGTCTGGCACAACAGCCAGTTGCTGCCGCGCGTCGCCGAGCTCGCCGCGAGCGGCGAGCCGGTGCGCCGGGCCGTCGTCCTGGGCGCCGGCCAGAGCGCCGCCGAGGCGGTCGACTACCTGCACCGCACCTTCCCCGACGCGGAGGTGTGCGCGGTCTTCGCCAAGTACGGCTACACGCCGGCCGACGACAGCCCCTTCGCCAACCGGATCTTCGACCCCGAGGCGGTCGACGTCTACTACGACGCCCCCTCCGAGGTGAAGCAGTCGCTCTTCGACTACCACCGCAGCACCAACTACTCGGTGGTCGACATGGACCTCATCGAGGCCCTCTACGCGACCTCCTACCGCGAGAAGGTCCAGGGCCGCGAACGGCTCCGCTTCCTGAACGTCTCGCGCATCCGGGCGGTGGACGTCCTGGACGAACGCCTCGACATCAGCGTGGAGTTCCTGCCGACGGGGGAGCACAGCACGCTGCCGGCCGACCTCCTCGTCCACGCCACCGGCTACCGCTCCAAGGACATCTCCACCCTCCTCGGGGAGTCCGCGAAGATCTGCCTGCGCGACGACGGCGACGCCGTCCGGGTCGGCCGCGACCACCGTGTCCAGGTCGCGCCCGAGGTGACCGCGGGCATCTACCTCCAGGGCGGCACCGAGCACACCCACGGGCTCGCCTCGACCCTGCTGTCCACCACGGCCGTACGGGCCGGGGAGATCCTGGACTCGCTGGTCGCCCGCCGCCGGCAGACCGTCCCGGCCGGACCGCACGCCGGCTGACAGCGGGGGCGGCCGTCAGCCGTCCCCGTGCGGGTGGAGGAGCAGCAGGGCGATGTCGTCACTGCGGGCGGTGGACCGCGCGGCCGGGCGGACGAGCGTCTCCGCGAGGAGTTCGAGGCCACCGTCCGCGGCGTCCCCCGCGTCCGCCAGCCGGTCCCCGAGCCCGGCGACGGCCTCCCCGAGGTCCACCCCCGGCGACTCCACGAGGCCGTCGGTGTACAGGGCGAGCACCGCCCCCGGCGGCAACGCGATCTCGGTGGACGGGTAGTCGGCCGCCGGATCGATGCCCAGCAGCAGCCCCGGCGGCAGATCGAGCACCTCGGTCCGGCCGCAGGGGTGGCGGAGCAGCGGGGGAGGGTGGCCCGCCGTCGCCAGCCGGGCCCGATGGCGTGTCAGGTCCAGGTGGACGTACAGGCAACTGGTGAACAGGCCGGAGTCCAGATCGGTGAGGACCCGGTTCGTGCGGGCCAGGACCTCGCCGGGCGGCGCGCCCGCGGTCGCGTGGACGGCGGTGCGGACCTGCCCCATCAGCACGGCGGCGTTCACATTGTGGCCCTGGACGTCGCCGATCGCCGCCGCCGCGCAGTGCGCGTCCAGGCGGATGACGTCGTAGAAGTCGCCGCCGATCCCCATGCCGCGACCGGCCGGCAGATAGCGCGCCGCGACGTCGAGGCCCGCGACGCGGGGCAGCACCTGCGGCAGCAGCCCGGCCTGCAGCGCGTGGGCGAGGCGGTCCTTGGCGTCGTACAGCCGGGCACGGTCCAGCGCCTGGGCGACGAGCCCCGCCACGGAGGTCAGCAGGGTGCGCTCCTCCTCGGAGAAGGGGCGGGGCCGGTCGTAGCCGAGCACCAGCGACCCCACCGGACGGCCGGAGGTGATGAGCGGCAGGAACGCCCATGCGCTCATGCCGTCCCGCACATCCGTCAGCGGATGTGCCCGTTCCAGCTCCGCCCGGTCGCTGTAGAAGCAGGAGACGCCGGTGGCCAGGACCTGCGCGGAGGGCGTCGGCGAGGTCAGCGGCACCCCGTCGATGCGGTCCACCGACGCGGCGGGACACCCGCGGTGGCCCATGACCCGCAGCCGGCCCCCCTCCGCGGTCATCAGCGCGAGGGCCTGCGCCCCCAGGGCGGGCAGCAACTGGTCCGCGGTCTGCTCCACCACGTCCTGCACCCCGACGGCCTCGGTCAGGGTGGCGGCCAGGTGCATCAACGGGTAGAGGCCGTCGGCCCGTCCGGGCTCGGCCGGTGGCGCGGGCCGCAGCACCCCCGACGGGTTCGAGGCGACGTCGGCGGGCACGAGGCGGATGCTGACGCCCCAGCCGTCCGCGTAGAGGTGGAAGGCCAGCCGCCGGTCCGGGGGCCGCAGCGCCGTGAACGACACGGGCTCGCGGCTGACGAGCGCGCGGCGGTAGTGGTCCTCGACAGCCGGCCCGTCGAGCCACGGCAGCGCCTGCCAGAGGGTCGCGCCCAGCAGCTCGGGGACGCCGGTGCCCAGGAGTTCGGCGGCGCCGGTGGTGACGAACGCGATGCGGCCGTCCATGTCCAGCGTGCAGCTGCCGCCGGGCAGCCGCTCCGCGAAGTCCGCCGCGGCCTGCGCCTCCGCGGGCCAGACGGTCCGCGGTCGCGGGGGCGGCAGCACCCGCGGATGCGCCCCGGCCCGCACCGGGCGGCCGTCCGCCGCGGCCTGCCGCAGCAGTTCGCCCAGCCGGCGGCAGGTGCGGTCGATCGCCTCGGCCTCGTGCGCGCTCATCCGCGACGGACGGGAGCCGGGCCACTGGAGCACCAGCCCGCCCCACGCGGTGCCGCCCGAGGTGACCGGGGCCGCCGCGAGCAGGAAGCGGTGCGGCAGCACCAGCGCCAGCCGCGGGTAGTGGCGCGCCAGTTCCTGCGGGCTGCCCAGCCAGACCACGCGCCGTTCGCGCACGGCGTCGGCCACCGGGGCGCGGTCGGTCAGTGCGACCCTCGCCCACGGTGCGGCGATCCGCCAGGACAGTCCGGTGAGCGCCGCCAGGCCCAGCACGCACGCGCCCTGCTCCAGCAGGTACACCGCCCCCACGGACGCCCGGGTCTCCCGCACGACCTGGATCAGCGCGGGGACGACCGCGTCCGGGCCGCGGTCCGCGCCCTCGCCGCCGCCACGCACGCCCTCCACGGTGTCACCGGCTCCCGGCCGTGCCGAGCGGGGGAACCGGCGCCCGCGGGGTTCTCGCCGGTACCCGGGGCACCGCGCGCGGACACACGGCGCGCCGGCACCGGCGGCCCCGCGCAGCGGAGTCCGGTCCTGCCGCACCGCGGCTCTCGCACCGGCCGTCACTCACATTCGGACCCTATGTCCGCCCCGGTGGGACGGCACCCCGGCGGCGCGGCGCCCGGTCCGGTGCCCCGACGCGTCGCGGACCCCGTACATCCGACGGAACGCGCGACGCGCGCGTCATCATGCCCCCATGCGTACCCGCCCCGCGGCCACCGCGCTGGCCGCCGCAGTCCTGACCGTTTCGTCATGCGGCGGCGACGGCGACGTCGAGCCCGCGCACCGCCTGGACGGCCCGGCGCAGCACGCCTGCGACCTCTTCGCGCACGGCTACAAGGAGACCGGGACCGTCGACGCCCGGTCGAAGCTGGCCGCACGGGTACGCGCGGCCGCGAAGACGTCCTCCGTCGACCCGGTCCGCGAGATGGCCGGCGCACTCGTGCGGGGCGCCACGAACGACGCGCGGACGTGGCAGATGGGCGCCGACGCCTTCGCCAAGGCCTGCCTCGACGCGGGCTGGACGGCGGGCTGAACGCCCGGAGGGCGGCCAGGTCGCGGGCCGCGTCCCCCGGCACGACACAGCGGCTCCTGAGCGGTGCGGCGGGGCCGCGTGTGGCACGGTGGGCGGGCAGACCGGCACATCACCGAAGAGGAGCCCCCGTGTCCAAGCCACCGCTTCCCGAAGCCGCGATCGCCATGCTGAGCAAGCCCAACCACGCGGTCCTCGCGACGCTGCGGGCCGACGGCCAGCCGGTGTCCACCGCGACCTGGTACCTGTGGGAGGACGGCCGGGTCCTGATCAACCTGGACGAGGGCCGCAAGCGGCTCGAGCACATCCGCGACGATCCCCGCGTCACGCTGACCGTGCTGGACAAGGACGACTGGTACACGCACGTCACGATCATCGGCCACGTCGCGGAGCTGCGGGAGGACAAGGACCTCGCCGACATCGACCGGCTGGCGGAGCGTTACCTGGGCAAGTCGTACCCGATCCGGGACCGCGTGCGGTACAGCGCGCTGATCGAGGTCGACCGCTGGCACGGCTGGGGCACCCAGAAGGACAACGACCAGATCGGCTGACGGCCGCCCGCCCGCCGGGGCCGCGCAGGCGCGGCCCCGGCTCACAGCACGGCGTCCGCGAGGCGCGTGACCTCGCCCGGATCGGCGAGGGTGGGGACGAGGAGCAGCTCGTCGGTGCCGATGCCGGCGAAGGCCCGTACGGTCGACCCGATCGCGTCCGCCCCGCAACTGACGCCGGCGGCGACGGCCGATGCCATCTCCTCGCCCGCGGTGCTGTAGTAGTCGTGGACGTTCGCGTGGCCCGTGTCCGGGTCGCCGATGGCGTAGTACGCCAGCGCCACGAGCCGGGGCGAGCCCGCGCGTCCGGCCTCCCGCCAGGCCGCCCGGACCGCCTCGAACGCTTCTGCCACCGCCGCAGGTCCCGTCGAGGCCCCGATGAAGCCGTCGGCGATCCGCGCGGCGCGCCGGTACGCCTTGGGGTTGAGGCCGCCGAGCAGGATCGGGATGTCCGCGCGGGTACCGGCGGGCACCAGGCGGTTCTCGGCCCCCGGCGGCGCCTCGCCGCGCCAGATCCTCCGGTACTCCTCGATGTCGCTCTCCATACGCGCCGCCCGGCTGCGGGGGTTCGCGTCCTCGCTCAGGAAGTCGTCCGTGCGGCCGCCGAGGCCGAGCCCCAGGGTGAAGCGGCCGCCCGAGACGCCGTCGATGCCGGCGACCTCCTTGGCGAGCAGGACCGGGGGCCAGACCGCGCCGATCAGGATGGAGCTGATCAGCCCGATCGAGCCGGTCGCGCCCGCGGCCGCGGCAAGGGCGACGGTGTCCAGCACGCCGGGATAGCTGAGCCGGCCCACCGATCCGAGCGAGGAGAAGCCCGCCCGCTCGGCCTGCGCGGCCCAGGCGGGCACCACGGCAGGCGGCACGTCGCGTACCTGGTTGGGCAGTCCGATGCCGATCTTCATGGGTGATTCCTCCTGTGTGCGGTGCTCCCGTTGCGTGCCTGCGGCACCGGTCCGCCGTCACCTGCGGGTGACATGGCCCGGGGGACAGGGCGTGGTCGGTGAGACGGGCGGACCGCCGGCAGCCGGCGTCATCGGCCAGGCGTGGAGAAACGGGACCGGGACCATCGAGGTGGGAGGGAAGCCCGGCCTGGCGGCGTCGAGATGGGCATCCAGGCTCAGTGCGCCACTGATGAGCGCCAGATGCGTCAGCGCCTGCGGGAAGTTGCCCAGTTGCTCACCGGTCAGCCCGATCTCCTCCGAGTACAGGCCGAGATGGTTGGCATAGGTGAGCATCTTCTCGAAGACGAGCCGGGCCTCGTGCAGGCGGCCGGAACGGGCGAGGGCCTCGACGCACCAGAACGTGCAGGCCGAGAAGGTGCCTTCGGACCCGAGCACGCCGTCGGGGGAGGCGGAGGGGTCGTAGCGGTACACGAGGCCGTCGGACACGAGGTCCTTGGTGATCGCGTCCAGGGTCGAGAGCCACCGGGGGGCCTGCGGGCGGAGAAGCCGCTCGCACTCCTCGGGCGGGACGACGCGGGGCGGCCCGTCGGCGAAGGCCTCCAGCACCAGGCCGCGGGTCGCACCGGCGCGCAGCTCCACCGTCATGCACACGTCGCCGGCGCGGATCCGCCGGTCGCCCACGCACTCGTCGCCGGGGGCGTCCACCACATGAACGGTCATCTCCCGGTCCCGGCCGGCGAAATGCCAGCCGCCCATGGACGTGGTGACCTCGTGCGGTTGCCGGCCGTAGTCGAACCGGGGGGCGATGTCGATGTCGAAGGTGATCTCGCCGCGTGTGCAGCGCATCATACGGACCAGCCGGTGACGGTCCGTCGGACGGCTCGGCGACGCGGGCGGCATGAAGTCCACGACCGAACCGACGCCCTGCTCGGTCATGAACCGGGTGAGCAGCACACAGGTGTCCGGGTGGTAGAGCTGCTTCGCCGCATACGTCGGGGCCTGGGGCGTGATCGTCCAGTGGCCGCCGTTCTCGCTGTCGAGCAGGGCTCCGAAGATGCTCGGCGAGTCGAAGCGCGGGCTGCAGAACCAGTCGATCGTCCCCTCGGTGGAGACCAGCGCGGCGGTCTGGAGGTCACCGATCAGCCCGTGGTCCCCGATCAGCGGATGCTCGTCCATGGGGCCTCTTCCCATGCTGCCTGCCCTCGGCCGTGACGCGGCAGGTGCCCGGCCGTGCCGCTCGCCCGCACCGCGCGCCCCACCTCCAGACTGCGCGCCATGCCACGGGTTCGCATCACTCCCGCAGGCGGACCGGGCGGGCACCTGCGGTGGGCCACCGCGCTTGCCGGGACACCCGTACCGGGTGATCCTGAAAGGGAGCCCCGCGCAGGCGGGGGCCCGCACCGCCCGCGGCCGTGCGGCGGGCGACCTGCACCCGACCGCACGGGGTCAGGCACCTGTTCACCGCCTATGACCTGGCAAAAGACCAGCTCTATGGGCACATCAAGAAGACCAGGAACAGGTCGAAGTTCCTCGAGTTCTGCCGCTACCTACGCTCACTGCACCCGATGGACGTGCGCATCGCGATCGTCTGCGACAACTGTGAGGATCGTGGTGTGCCGCATGGGGCCGGAGCTTGCCCCGTACGCCAACTGGCCTCAGCTGCCTCGGAGTAGATCTGTCGGCCCCGGCCTCCCGCGGTGCTCGCTGCCGCCGGCCCGCTGGACGTGTCCCGATAGGGGCTTGCTGCACAAAGCACCGGCACGCCCGTTTTGTCGCTGGGTGTCAATGACACAGGAGCCGGGGAGTGGACCGCCAGCGCGAACCGGCGGGCGAACCGTCGGGTGCCCAGGTGGCGCGCCCGCGTCAGGGTTGGGGACGGCGCTGCGCCGTCCCCAACCCTGACGTCAGACCTCGAGCTGCAGCGACATGTACAGACGGGTGCCTGCGGGCCGGAAGCCGACGCGCTCGTAGACGCCGCGCGATCCGTCACCCGAGTACTCCAGCCAGACCGAGCGGGCTCCCCGGGCGAACATGGCCTCGGCCAGCGCGGCGGTGACCGAGGCGGCGATGCCCCGGCCGCGGTGGGCGGGACGGGTGCCCACCCCGGCCAGTTCGGAGGTGCCTACGGCGGGTGCGGAACAGGTGGCCGCACCGGCGCAGCCGCCATCGGGTGCCCGGACGAACCGGACCGCCCCGCCGTTCTCCTGGGTGCGGCGCAGCCGGGCCGCACCCTCCGGGGTAGCGGAAAATTCTCCGGAGAACGCCTCGGCCAGGGCGCCGTCGATCGCCGTGTACTCCAGGTCGGTGGCCGGGGTCTCGACGTTGTGAAGGCCCGGCGGCCGAGTCAGCGTAGCGGGAGTGCAGGTCAGGTACTGGTGCACTGCCTCGGTGGTGAAGCCCGACCGCTGGAGGGCGGCCTCCACGGCGGGTGCGGAGTCCGGGGCGAACTCCAGCCGGGGCTTGAGACCGCGCTCGTGGAACGCCCCGATCAGCGCGACGATGTCCCGGTCGGTGGGGCTCGCGCCCGGCAGCGGGGTTGCGTAGTTGATGTACGGGCTGGTGGTACCGGGGTCGAATCCCACGACGAATCCGCAGACTTCGCGCACCACGGGGCGGCGGCGGAGGTTGGCGACGGCAAAGCTCTGGACATCGATGTCCACGGTGATGATGACCTCACGTTAAAAGGCGTGACATTGACGGCGGTGCGTCAGGCACCGCATTTTGGGGCCGCCGTGAGGAGACGTCAGTCGCACTGGCCGCCCGCGCTGCCACAGAGGCAGGCGGGTCAGTGCTGACGGCGGCCGCTGGGGGACGCCGTGATCATGGCCTCAGTCCTTGAATAATCCGTGAGTCAGGTGAGCCGGATGACTCAGCCCGTACATTCCCACACCCCTTCGAAGATCGGCAAGAGATTTAGCCCTGCCGGGCAGCAGGGGGCTCACCGCTGCGTTGCGGGCCCTGGACGGGCCCCGCGTGTGGGGGTGTCGACAACGGGGAACCCGGGAGAAGGCGCAGGCCCCAGCCGGCTGGTCACCCTGAATACGACCCAGGTGGCGCCTCACAAGAGGGCGAACGTTGCCTGATGCGGCACTAGTCGGAGTTCTCCCAGACCAGAACCCCGGGACCGTCAGGGGTCAGCACCGGGACCCAGGCCTCGTCGGCCTCGGACAGACGGGACTCGTCGAGCACCAGCGGCGTCGGGAAGAGGTCGTCGCGGTTCGCGGAGCCGCGGACGAAGAAGGCGACCGCGGCCCTCAGCCGGCCGAGCAGGTCCGCCGGCCAGTCCAGCCGCCTGGAACCCCGCCCCTTCAACTCCCCGACGAAGATCGCCTTCAGGTCGTCGTCCAGGTCCCGCCCGAGCAGGGGGATCAGGTAGCCCTCCTGCTCGTACTGGACGCAACCGAATCCCCCGCCCTGGTTCTGGTAGACCACGCCGGTCGGCGCCGCCACGATGACGTGCACCCAGCCCTGGCCCGAGCCGGAGCCGTCGGGGTCCAGGAAGATGTACCGCTTGCCGTCGTCCGCATCAGCCACACGCGGGAGCCTCGCACACGCGTCAGGCTCCGTGCCGGCGACGAGGAGAGACGGGGCGATCGTGGGGGACGGGGTGTCGCGTACGAAGGCGCCGTGGTCCAGGGGGATCCGGTACGGCGCCCTCTTCGGAGGGCTGGCCGCCGGGGTGTCCGTGACCGTGATCGGGCGGGCGTGGGCTGCTTGCGACGTCGGCGTCAACGCCGCGTCCGGCAGCACGGTGTTGCTGCTGCTCGCCCCCGTCGTCCGGGTCGCCGCAGCGGTTCCGTGGGTGCTGTTGCAGGGCACCCTGGGCCGACGTCATCAAGGGGCGGTACTGGCCGCGGGGCTCGTGCTGACCGTGGGATTCACCTGGTTCCTCGTGACGTGGCTCGGCATGCCGGACTCCTACCCCGATCCCGTGTGCCCGGGCAACGTCCCGCCCTGGTGGCCGGGTTTCATCCCCGCGTGACGGGGTGACCCGTCGGTGCCGTCCGGATTCAATCGACGACCCCGATGGAAAACTGACCGAAAACAGCCTTCCTTGGGCCTGAATGAGTTCCTGATACGCATGCCGGTGGTGCCGGCTCGCGGGCGGATACAATTTCGACGTGAATATGTCAGGCATCACGTGCGTCGGCCCTCCGTCTCATTCCGGTTCACCTCGTATGCACATCGAGGTCCCTCTGGCACATGAGCGGCGCGACGAGTTGCTGGGACAGCGCTGGCGGACCCTGAACGACAACCGCCCTTGGCAGGTGCATTCGTTGCGGGTTCCCCGGCAGTACACGACGGGCCATTACCGGTGCTGGCTGGAATCGTCCACGATCGGGGATATCGGGGTGAGCGAACAATACGGCGACGCGGTGGAGGGCGTCGTCGGTATGAAGCGGGCCGCGGAGCGGCGCACGGTGGTCCACATCATGCGGAGCGGCGGGCTGAGCCTCACGGACGCGGGCCGCACCGTTCAGGTCCCACCGGGGACGCTGTGCGTACGGGACGCGCAGGTCCCGCGGGAGTTCGCGTACCGGCCCGGTTCGCGGGCGCGGGTCCTGCTGCTGCCGTCCGAGCACCTGACCGCGACGGGACTCGACCGGCTGCCGTCGCTCACGCTCATTTCGCAGAAGGCCCCCGAGGCGCGGCTGTTGATGGGACAGCTCCATCTGATCCGTGAGACGCGGGCGGATTTGAGTCCGGCAGGTGTCCGGGCCGCCCAGCAGTCCGTGCTGCAATTGCTGGCGGGCGCACTGATGGCGCGTGGGATATCCGCTGATTCCGCTCTCCGGCCTTCGCTCCGTACCGCCGCCCGTGACTGCGTCGAAGCCCGGCTCCTGGACCCGCAGCTGTCCCCCGCCGAGATAGCGAGGACGCTTTCGGTCTCCGTTCGCACATTGCACCGGGCGTTTGCCGACGTCGACGAATCCCTGATGGCCTATGCGCGGCGGCGCCGTCTGGAGCGGGCCCGCGAAGAACTCGTCGCCATGGACGGGAGGTACACCGTCTCCTCCGTCGCGGCTCGATGGCACTTCGCCGATGTGAGCCACTTCAGCCGCGCCTTCAAGCGGCAGTTCGGCGAGAACCCGAGCTCGCTCGCCCGCTGAGCGAGGCCCGTGGGCCGGCAGCGGAAGGCCGCCGCGTCCCGCCGAACCGGGGTTCGGCGGGACGCGGCGGCGCGCGCGGGTGGGTCCTAGTGGGCCGACACCGGGGTGGTGACATTGCTGAAGGTGTTGGCGCCCGCGGCGTTGCCCGCCGAGACCGGGCCGTGCGTCCAGATGCCGAAGACGTTGCCGGCGATGGTGTTTCCCGTGATCTGGAGGGACAGCGGGTCCACGGTGCTCACCAGCACACCCGTGGTCCGCAGAGCGTCGCCGGCGCCGGTGGCGGTGTCCCCGACGGTGTTGTTGGTGCCGATCTGGTTGGTGGCGATGACGTTGCCGCCCAGGTCCACGCCGGACGCGGTGCCGTGCACGGCCACGGCCGCCCAGCCGTTGCCGGTCACGACGTTGCTCTGCACGGTGTTGCCGTAGACCGCGCCGCCGGGCACGGCCGACGCGAGGGTGACACCTCCTCCGCCCGCCTCGAGTCCGTTGTCGTAGATGTTGTTGCCGGAGACGGTGTTGCCGATGACGCCACCGGCGCCGGGGGCGCGCACGCCGCCCGGAGCCGCCGCGCCGTTGCGGGAGACCAGGGTGAAGCCGGACCCCGAGGCGTTGCCGTGCACGGAGTTGCCGCTGAAGCTGCTGCCCGTCGCGGGACCGGTCTCGTCGCTGATGACGATCCCGGAGCCGTTGCCGCTGACGGTGCTGGACAGCACGGTGGCGTTGGAGCTGCCGAGCAGGTGGATGCCTCCGCCGCAGTCGCCGGGCTCGGCGGGCGTCCCGCACGAGGTGTAGGCGTTGGCGACCACGTGCGGGCCCGTGCCGGTGTTGTTGCCCGAGACGATGACGTTCGCGATGGTCGTGTTCTTCACGCTGTTGACGAGGATCCCCTCGCCGACGGCGTTCTTCACCGTGAACCCGGTGACCGTGACGTCGGGTGCGCTGATCTCGATCCCGTTGATCAGGTTGCTCGCGTCGATGGTGACGTTCGAACGGGCCTCGAGGGCCAGCGGCTTGGTGACCGCGACGTTCTCGTGGAACGTGCCGTTGCACACGACGACCCGGCCGCCGCCGGCGACCGCCTTGACGGCCGCGTTGATCGAGGTGAAGGCGGGAGTGCTGCAGCTGGTGTTCGCCGCGGAGGCGACGGCGGACGGCGAGACGTAGACCGTCTGCGGGAGGGTCTGCGGCAGGGAGAAGGCGTAGAGCTTGTTGTTGTCGCCCTTGGCGGGGAAGAACGGGCCCATGTTCTGGGTGTGGTAGCCCGAGCCCCAGTACACCGAGCCGTCCACGATCGACGCGCCGCCGAGGACGGCGCCCCCGCTGGGGAAGCCCCACTTGATCGAGCCGGTCGCGGCGTCCATGGCGTACATGTTGTTGCCGGCCGGATTCGTGGAGCCGCCGTAGACGACGCCGTTGGCGCTGGACACGAAGGACATGGGGGCCGCCGCGTCGGGCGTCGCGGTCTCCCACAGGACGGTGCCGGTGGCCGGGTCGAGGGCCGCCCAGAAGCCGCCCGTGGTGGTCGACTTCTGCCCGGTCGCGGACGTCAGCGTGACGGAGAGGTGGTTGGTGTTGGTGTTGGCGACGTAGATGCGCTTGCCGTCCACCGCCGAGCCCCACTGGAGACCGCCGAGGTTGCCGCCCGGGCCGACCGCCGTGGCCCAGACGATCTTCCCCGTGGCCGGGTCGAGCGTCCAGTACACGCCGCTCTTCTGGCCGATGCCGAGCAGGTCGGTGGCCTTGCCGTTGACCGTGGTGGTGAACAGGTTGGGCGAGGAGCCGAAGTCGAAGTCGTCACCGAAGCGCTGGCCGACGGTCCAGGTGTCGGCGGTCAGGGTCTTGGTGGCCCAGACGATCTTGCCGGTGTGCAGGTCGAAGGCGACGATGGAGTCCTGGTAGTTGTCGGCCGCCCCGGGATCGCAGTCGGTCTCGTCGGGGGAGGTGCACACGCCCGGCGGCACCGTGTAGTTGTTGCCCGTTCCGACGTACACCAGGCCGGTCTTCGCGTCGACCACCGGGTTGCTGCCCCACACGGCGCCGCCGGTGTAGCCCTCGGGGATCACGTAGGTCTTCCACAGCTGCTTGCCGGTGACTGCGTCCAGGGCGACGACGCTGCCGCGGAACGTGTACGGCGGGGCGAACCGCTCGGCCTTGGACGACACGCCGACATAGACGACCCCGTCGGCGATGACGGGCGACGACGTCACGATGGCGGCCGGGTCCGCGTCGATCCGGGTCTTCCAGAGCCCGGCACCGCTCACGGCGTCGATCCCGAAGAGGAACGCGCCGGCGGTGCTGTTGCTGCGCTGCTCGCCCGAGCCCGTGACGAGCGTGCCGTTCCAGTACGCCGGGGTGAGCCGCGAGATGTCTCCCGCGATCCCGGTGTAGTCGCTGATCCGGTGGCTCCAGATCTTCTGACCGGTCGTCGACTGCACCTTGTAGAGGTTGCCTGCCCAGTCCGGCGCGTACACGTAGCCGCCCACGACGGTCGGCGTCGCCGAGACGCTGTCCCCCGTGGTGAAGGTCCACTTGGTCTTCAGGCCGGCCACGTTGCCGGTGCCGATGGTGCGCTCGGACGCCGAGTTGTGGGTGTCGGCGAGGTCGCCGCCCGCGTACGGCCAGTCGGACGCGGCGGCCGTCGGGGCGACCGGGGCCGCGGCGGTCGCGGACGGTGCGGCCGTCGCCGTGACGGCGGTGGAGGGCAGGGCCAGCGTGAGTCCGGCCATCACCAGCCCTGCCACACGGGCACGCACCCGCCCTCGCCCTGCGCGGGCGGACATGCGGGGTATGGACATGAAGAAGAACCTCCCGATCCTTGCTGATCTTGCGATCGAGAGCTTAAGGACCCTCTGCCGTCCGGCCGGAGCCTTGAAAGGGCGGTCCGCGGCGCTGTGCGCGAGCGGAACCGGGACGGGCGCGGCCTTGTTCTCCGGAACAATGCCGACGGCGTTTTGCGGGCGCGCGGCGAATGCGTCCTCATCGGCCGGATGGTTCCCCGCAGTTGATCGCGCGCGCGAAACGCGAGCCCGTCTCCAACGCCGGGAGAGTTGCGGAGCGCCCGAACAGGTGCCCAACAGGCATTCCCCGTACGGGAAACGCGGAACCGGGCAGTGGAATGATCCGCCCAGCGGACATCGGAATTCTGTGAACAGGCCCTGCGGATCAGGGTCCTGCCGGCCTCATGGGGCTTGTGACCTGCGTTGGTTCCGGGAAATCGGTGCCGCCGCACGCAGGTGCTTCCAGCCGTGACGGAAGCGAATCGCGAGTGCCGCGCCGGGCTCGGGAGACGGCCCGGCGGAACCGCGTCAACGGCACGCAATTCCGCACGACGTCCGCCGTTTCCGCCTGGCGCCTCCCCGACCCCGCCGGCAATTCCGGCCCAGCCTGTCGCCGGATTGCGCCGATTTCCCTGTGCGATCAGGGGGTGACGTATTCCGGAAAAGTGATTCCCGTCAACGGGAGACCGGGATGCGGCACGTGGGGAATGCGCGCGGCGGTCCTCCGTGCATTCGCCGGAATCCTGACGAGTGTGGCACGGAAGTTCATGTGCCTGGCACGGGACTTCCAGTACGCGGCGCTGCTGCCGTCAGGACGTCTCGTGGAGCGCGCCCCCGTCGGCCGCCCGCCGGATCCCGCTGACGCGCGTCTCACCGGCGGGTGCCACAGCCGGGCCGGGTTGGGGGGCTGGGCACCGGCCGCCGGACGAGCGGGCCGTCGCCGTTCCGCCCGGCGCGGCCGAAGGTGCGGTCGTCGCAGTGGAACGCCCCGGCGAGCGGGCGGGACCATCACGCCGTCGAAGTCGGGCCCGGAGCCGTACACGGGTGGCCCCGGGTATCGCGGGCGTATCGAAAACCGCATACGCCCTCGCAACAGCCGTTCGTTTCCCATGGGGGCATGAACCACAACGCAGCCCTGCCGGTGCCGCCGCGCCGCGCACGCGGGATCGTGTTCCCCGGCCTCGCGGTCCTCGCCCTGGCAGGTGCCGTGTTCGCCGTGCGAAGGCCGCTCATGATGTCCGCCCCGATGTGCGTGGCCGGGCGGTGGCACGGCTGCTACGACACGTTCAACGGCGTGGTGCTCATGACCCTGGTCGCGGTGCCGCCGGCCGTGCTGGTGGTGTGGGTCCTGGCGCGGGTCCGGCGTGCCGCGGGCGCCGGACGGGCCTGGGCGTGGCGTGCGTCGCTGGCCGAGGTGGGCATGGTCCACGGGACGCTGCCGCTCGTCTGGCTGACGATGATGCCGGGCGCCGGGCCCGGGGTCGCCCCCCGCCGGGTGAGCCTGGTCCCGCTGCGGGACCTGGTCACCATGGGCCCGCTCGGGATCGCCGGGAATCTGCTGGTCTTCGCGGCGCTGGGGTACTTCGCCCCGATGCGGTTCGCGGTGCTGGCGTCCGTGCCGAGGGTCCTGGCCCTCGGGGTGGGGTGCTCGGTCCTGGTCGAGACGGCCCAGTACGTGCTGTGGCTGGACCGCGTGTCGTCCGTGGACGACGTACTCGTCAACGCCGCGGGCGCCGTGCTGGCCGCGCTCGCGTCGCGGCGCCGGTGGCGCTCCGGGGCGGAAGCGCCGTCGCAGGATTCCCGCGCCGTGCCGTCGGCGGCCGGCTGACCCGTCCGCCGGCTGCGCGCGTCCCCGCGATACACCGGCGATATGCCGGGCTGCTTAGGCTTCCGGCATGCGTGTACTGATCGTGGAGGACGAGCCCTTCCTCGCGGAGGCCGTCCGGGACGGTCTCCGGCTGGAGGCCATCGCCGCCGACATCGCGGGCGACGGTGACTCCGCCCTGGAACTGCTCGGCGTCAACTCCTACGACCTGGCGGTCCTCGACCGGGACATCCCCGGCCCCTCCGGGGACGAGGTGGCCCGGCGCATCGTCGCCTCCGGCAGCGGCATCCCGATCCTGATGCTGACCGCCGCCGACCGGATCGACGACAAGGCCTCCGGGTTCGAGCTCGGTGCCGACGACTACCTCACCAAGCCGTTCGAGCTGCGGGAGCTCGTCCTTCGGCTGAGGGCGCTCCACCGCAGACGTGCGTACGCCCGGCCCCCGGTCCACGAGATCGGCGGCCTGCGGCTCGACCCCTTCCGCCGCGAGGTCTTCCGCGACGGCCGGTACGTCGCGCTCACCCGCAAGCAGTTCGCCGTGCTGGAGATCCTCGTCGCCGCCGAGGGCGGCGTCGTCAGCGCCGAGGAACTGCTGGAGCGGGCCTGGGACGAGAACGCGGACCCCCTGACCAACGCCGTGCGCATCACCGTCTCCGCGCTGCGCAAGCGGCTCGGTGAGCCGTGGCTCATCGCCACGGTGCCGGGCGTCGGCTACCGCATCGACGCCGGCGGCACGCATGCGTAGACCCCCGGGGCTCAGCGTCCGGATGCGGCTCACCCTCAGCTACGCCGGGTTCCTCGCGGTCGCCGGCGCCCTGCTGATGGGCGTGGTGTGGGCCTTCCTGCTGCGCTACGTCCCCGACACGCCCCGGGGCCTGCTCGGGATCTCGCCCAACCGCTACCTCCTGGTGCACACCTTCGTCCCGGCCGCGGCCGTCGCGATGGCCTTTTTGCTCGTGTTCGGCCTCCTCGGCGGATGGCTCCTGGCGGGCCGGATGCTCGCACCTCTGACGCAGATCGGGGACGCCGCGCGCAGGGCCGGTGCCGGGTCGCTGTCGCACCGGATCCGGATGAAGGGCCGCCAGGACGAATTCCGCGAACTCTCCGACGTGTTCGACACCATGCTCGAACAACTCGAGTCCCACGTCGCCGCGCAGCAGCGTTTCGCCGCGAACGCCTCCCACGAACTGCGCACCCCGCTGGCGATCTCGCGGGCGCTCCTCGACGTCGCCCGCAAGGACCCCACGCGGGACCGGGACGAACTCATCGAGCGCCTGCACGCCGTCAACACACGGGCGATCGACCTCACCGAGGCCCTGCTCCTGCTCGGCCGCGGCGACCGCGGCACCTTCCCCCGCGAGGGCATCGACCTCTCCCTCGTCGCCGAGGAGGCCGCGGAAACGCTGCTCCCCCTCGCCGAACAGCGCGGGATCACGCTCACCGTCACGGGCGGGGCGGCCCGTACGAGCGGCTCCGCGGAACTGCTGCTGCGGGTGGTGACGAACCTCGTCCAGAACGCCGTCGTGCACAACCTCCCGGCCGGCGGCACCGTGACCGTGCGCACCGAGGCGCACGGCGGCACGAGCGTGCTCCGGGTCGGGAACACGGGCCGCCCGATCCCGCCGGACCTGGTGCCGACGCTCACCGAACCCTTCCGGCGCGGAACGGAACGCGTACGCACCGACGAGCACGCGGGTGTCGGCCTCGGTCTGGCCATTGTGCACAGCATCGTCCGCGCCCACGATGGGACCCTCGACCTCGTCGCCCGGCCCGGCGGCGGTCTCCTCGTCACGGTTCGGCTGCCCGGTATGCCCCTCGCCGCCACGGGACGACGCCCGCCCCGGACGACGGCCTAGGGTGGCCCGCATGTACTCCACACAGGTCTCGTGGCACGTGCGCGCGGCGCCCGCCGCGGTGTACCGGGCGCTCCTGGACCCCCGGGCGGTGGCGCGCTGGCGCGTACCGGCCGGCATGAGCGGGCACGTCCACGCCTTCGACGCCCGCGAGGGCGGCCGCTTCCGGGTGTCCTTGACGTACGACGGGCACCGGGGCGAGGGGAAGTCCGGCGCGCACACGGACACCTACCACGGGCACTTCGCGCGCCTCGTGCCGGACGAACTGGTCGTCGAGATCCTCAAGTTCGAGACGGACGACGCCGCACTGCGCGGCGCCATGACGATGACGACGTCGCTCACCGCGGTGGAGGGCGGGACCGACGTCGTCATCGTGCACGAGGGCATTCCCGACGCCGTGCCCCGCGAGGACAACGAGACGGGAACGCGGATGGCCCTGGAGAACCTGGCCCGGCTGGTCGAGGGCGCCGGGCCCGAGTGAGGGCCGCCGGGCCGTCGCGCGCGGGCCGGCGGGATCAGGCGCCCGTGCCCGCCTGGAACGGGCCGATCCGCGGCACCGAGGCCTTGCCGGTGTTGGAGACCTTGCCGCCGTTCCACGGCACGCGCAGGGACGTGCGCTCGTCCGGCGGCGTGACGAGCACGGCGGCCGGGACCACCGTGGTCGCACCGGAGATGTCCGGGTTGCTGAACGTCATCGGCGCCCAGGCGCTCGCGCCCGGGGCCAGGGTGATCCGCTGCTTGGCCATGCCGGTCTGCCGCTCGGGGTCCACGGTCACCTGCCGGCCCGCGCTGTCGACGAACGCCAGGCCGGGGAAGCCGTAGACGGTGCAGGTGCGGGAGGACCGGTTGGTGAGCACGACCGGGAAGTTCTCCTGGCCCGCGCCCGGGTTGTTCGCGCCGATGGAGGCACGCAGGTCCGCGGTGTGGCAGCGGGTGCTCGCGGCCGCCGTCGTGCCGGTGCCGGTGGCGGGGCTCGACGGAGCCGCCGGGGTCGCCGGGGTCGTCGCGGTGTCGTCCGACGAGGTGCCGGAGGACTGCGAGGCCGGGGCGGAGGCGGCCGTGTCACCGCCGGCCGGGCTCGCGGAGCCGGGCAGGTTCTGCGGGGCGCCCGCGCCGGTGCCGCTCTTCCCGCAGCCGGTGAGGACCGCCATGGCGAGCGCCGCGCCCACCAGCAGGGGGATACCGGCCCGCCTGGTGCGGCGGGCGCCGTGCCGCTGCGCCGGGTCTCCGTCGTGGAGGTGGTTCACCACGTCTGTGCCTTTCTTCGTCCTGTGGTGCGGCCGTGACGTCCCGTCCGGTCGGCGGGTGTCACGGTGGAGGGCGATCCCCCTCTTAGTGGGATGCCACATCCGGGGCAGAAGTTCACGGTCTTGCCCGGTATGGATCAACCCGGTACGGATCAAGAAGTGATGTCGAGACCGCCGAGGATACGGCCGGTCAGATCGCCGCCGCCGCGCTGCCGGACCTGGACGTACACCTGCGGCTGGGCGGTGCCGTCACGCCCCAGACTGATCTCGTCGATCGAGCCGCCGGCCGCCCCGCATTCCGTCCAGTGGCGGATCCGGCCGCTCCACCGCGTACCGCGGTAGCCGCGGGACTCCTGGCGGCGGCAGACGTCGTGCCGGACGGCCCCGACGCGGGCGGCGAGGTCTCCGTGCTCGCTCAGTCCCACGAAGACGCCGTCGACCCGGGTGTCCAGGTCCGGCCAGCGGGAGGCGTCCCCGGCCACGACGAGCCCGGGCTCCCGGGCGTCCGGCAGGCCGAGCGCCGCGGGGTTCCACCCGCCGCCGACCAGTTCGCGGCTCCACGCGGCGGGCACGGTCACCGTGATCCGCCCGGTGGCGTCGCTCACCGTGTTCGTCGCCGGGGCCCGCGGCGGGGTCCTGCGGGCGGCGAGCAGCCCACCGCCGGCCCCCGCCGCCACCAGCACGGCGCACAGCGCGAGGACCAGCGCGCGGCGGTGCGCCCGCAGCCCGCGCGGTGCAACGCCCGCGGCGGGCCGGCCATGGCGTGCGGCCAGTGCCTCCAGTTCGGTGGCGAAGCGCCCGGCGTCCGGCCAGCGCTTCCTGCGATCCGGCTGGAGCGCGCGCAGCACCGCCCGCCGTACGTCGGCCGGCAGCCCCGGGCGGAGCCGGTCGGGCCGGGTGATCCGCCCCGCGGGGCCGGGCACCGTACCGGTGAGCAGGTGGTAGAGGACGGCCCCGAGCCCGTACACGTCGGCCCGCACGTCGACGCCTCCGTCCGGCCTGGCCTGTTCGGGCGCCATGTAGCCGGCCGAACCGGCGACCGTCGTCAGGCCCGAGGCCTGGGCGAGCGCCTTGGCCAGCCCCAGGTCGGCCACCAGGACCCGCTCCGCCCCGTCGCGCGAGGTGCCGATCAGGACGTTCGACGGCTTGATGTCCCGGTGCACCACGCCCGCCTCGTGCAGGGCGGCGACACCGCGGGCGGCCTCCGCGGTCAGCCGCAGCGCGTCCCCCAGGGGCAGCGGGCCGTCTGCGAGCAGATCCTCCAAAGTGCCCCGGTCCGCGTACTCCATGACGAAATAGGGACGGTCGTCCGGTAGTTCGCCCATGTCGAAGACCTGCACCAGACGGCTGGACGCCGCCTTGCGCAGCAGCCGGGCCTCGGTGAGGAAGCGCTCGCGCAGATCCAGGCGGTACGCCCAGTTCTCGGCCATCACCTTGACCGCGACAGGGGCTTCGAGCGAGTCGTCGTGCGCGAGCCACACCATCGCGAACGCCCCGGCTCCGAGCGGCCGCACGAGCCGGTAGCGGCCGATCTGTTCAGGAGGGGGCATAGGCATATCATGCACCGGCCACCCACCCGTCCGAGGAGGACCCCCGTGACGCCCGCCCAGGAGACAGAGGAGCTCGCGGCACGTGCGGCGGCCGGCGACTCGGCGGCCCTGGACCTGCTGCTCGTGGGAATCCGGCCGGAGGTGCTGCGGCGGTGCGGCCGCTTCCTGGTGCAGCGAGAGGACGCCGAGGAGGCGGCGCAGGACGTCCTGTTCCAAGTCGCCCGCAAGATCGGCACGTTCGAGGGCCGCAGCCAGTTCCACACCTGGCTGTACACCGTGGTCGCCAACTGCTGCCGGCAGAAGTACCGGGAACTCAAGCGGCGGCGGGGCGAGCAGCCGCTGTCGGCGGCGGACACCGACACGCCCGACCCGCGCCGAACCAGCATGATCGCCGGCACGCGCGTCGACCTGCTGGAGGCGCTGGAGCGCCTGGAGAGCGCCAGCCCGGAACTCGTCGCGCCCCTGGTGTACCGCGACATCTGCCAGATGGAGTACCGGGAGATCGAGGAACAGCTCGGCATCCCCATGGGCACGGTCAAGTCCCGCCTGCACAACGCACGCCGGCAGGTGCGGAACTGGCTGGCCGACCCCGGCTGAGGGCTTCCGGGAACGGGCGGAAGGGCAATCCGCAAAGAAACATCGATGGTTCCGTGAACTTTTCCGGTCCCGCGCGCAACTCACTGATCCAGGGGCGGTGTCTGCCGCCGCCGCAGGATGTCCACGGGAGTTGTGCTTTGTCCATATTGAACCGGATCGTGCCGCGTCGAGGGAGACGGTCGGCCCTCGGCGCGGGAACGGCGAGTGCCATGGTGCTCGCGGCGGTGGCCGCGCTCGGTGCCACGGGGCCGGCTCCGGCGACCGCCGCCGAGACCGCCCCCGCCTCGCCGAAGGCGTCCGCCCGCACCCAGCCGGGCCATGTCGAACCGCTCTGCGGGCCCGCGAAGCCGCACGAGTTCAGCTGTTTCGGCCTCCGGCGCACCGACGTCCCGGCCCGGAAGGGCCTGCGGACCGCCGGACAGGCCGCCCCCGAGGGCTTCGGGCCCGCCGATCTGCTCAGCGCCTACGCCCTGCCCGCGAACGGCGGCCAGGGACGCACCATCGCGATCGTCGACGCCTACGACAATCCCGATGCCGAGGCCGACCTCGCCGTCTACCGCGCCCAGTACGGCCTGCCCGCCTGCACCACCGCCAACGGCTGCTTCACCAAGGCCGACCAGCGCGGCGGCACCGACTACCCGGACCCCGACCCCGGCTGGGCCACCGAGATCTCCCTCGACCTCGACATGGTCTCCGCGGTGGCCCCCAACGCCCGCATCGTCCTGGTCGAGGCCGACACCCCGACCAGTGACGACCTCGGTGCCGCCGTGGACCAGGCCGTCGCGCTCGGCGCGCAGTACGTCTCCAATTCCTACGGCTCCAACTACGCCTTCTTCCCGGAGGACCCGGCCGAGTCCGCCCTCGACGTCCACTACGACCACCCGGGCGTCGCGATCATCGCCTCGTCCGGCGACTCCCGCTACGGCGTCGCCTACCCGGCGGCCTCCCCGTACGTCACCGCGGTCGGCGGCACCTCGCTCACCAGGAGCGCCGGGACCTCCCGCGGCTGGACCGAGTCCGTGTGGGACCACGACGGCGGCGGCACCGGATCCGGCTGCTCCCTTTACGAGCCCAAGCCCGCCTTCCAGCACGACACCGGATGCGCCGGGCGCACCGTCGCCGACGTCGCGGCCGTGGCCGACCCGGCCACCGGTGTCGCGGTCTACGACAGCTACGGCTCCGGCGGCTGGGGCGTGGCCGGCGGCACCAGTGCCTCCGCGCCGATCATCGCCGGTGTGTACGCGAACGCCGGCACCCCGGTCGCCGGCACCCACCCCAACGTCTACCCGTACGCCGCCGGCGGCCTGAACGACGTCACCGACGGCAGCAACGGCCGCTGCGCCCCCGCCTACCTGTGCACGGCGGGCCCCGGCTACGACGGTCCCACCGGCCTCGGCACCCCCAACGGCCTGAACGCCTTCCGGATGGGGCCGCACGGCACCCTCTCCGGCACCGTCACCGACCGGGCCTCGCACGCCCCCGTCGCCGACGCCACGGTGACGGCGGGCCTGTTCACCACGACCACCGACAGCGCGGGCCATTACACCCTCCCGCTGCCCGCAGGCCGCCACGAACTCGCCATCACCGCCTACGGCTACGCGCCGGGCGCGGCCACGCAGGTCGACGTCGCCGACGGCGCCACCGCGACACGGGACCTCGTGCTGCGCAAACTCGCCACCCACCGCGTGTCGGGCACCGTGACGGACGCCTCCGGGCACGGCTGGCCGCTGCACGCGAAGATCACCGTGGACGGCGTCCCGGGCGCCCCGGTGTGGTCCGACGCCGTCACCGGCGCCTACCGCCTCGACCTGCCCGAGAACCACACCTACACCCTGCACGTGGTCGGCGACGACCCGGACTACCGCTCCCTGACCCGGCAGGTCGCCGTGCGGGGCGCGGACCTGAGGGTGGGGCTGGGACTGCCCGCCGACACCTGGGCCACCGGCAACCCGGCGTACTGGCTGCGTGTGGACACCCTGGGCACCGAGTCCTTCGACTCGCCGTCCGGCCCGCCGAAGGGCTGGAGCGTGACGGACCTCGCGGGCACCGGGCACGGCTGGTCGTTCGACGACCCGGCCGGCCGGGGCAACAACACCGGCGGTTCCGGCGGGTTCGCCGTCGCCGACAACGACCACGCCGGCTGGGACGTGGCCATGGACACCGTACTGACTGGCCCGGTCTGGGACTTCGGCCGCGCCGGTGACCCGGAGCTGGCGTTCAGCACCGACTACGAGGGCTCCGCGGAGCAGCGCGGCGACGTGGAGGTCACCGCCGACGGCGGCAGGACCTGGACCACGGTGTGGCACCAGGACCAGGGGTGGGGCAGCGGGCGGGTGGAGATCCCGCTCAGCGACTGGGCGGGCGAGCGCGCGGTGCAGGCGCGCTTCCACTTCACCGGTCCCGGCCTGCTGTGGGCGGTGGACGACGTGACGGTCGCCGAGCGCGTCCTGACCCCGGTCCGGGGCGGGCTGCTCACCGGCCTCGTCACCGACGCCAACACCCGGCGCGGGCTGATCGGCGCCCAGGTGCGCTCCGGTTCCGGCAACGTCGCGCCCACCCTGGCCACCGCGGGCGACCCGCGGGTCGGCGACGGCCTGTACCGGCTGTTCGTCCCCGGCAGCGGCAGCCACCAGGTGGCCGCGGGCAAGCCCTCGTACAGCACGGCCTCCCGCACCGTCGCGGTCCCCGCGGACCGGACGTCGCAGGCCTCGTTCGCGCTGAGGGCCGGGCGGCTGACGACCCGCGTGACGCACATCGACGCGACCACCACGCCGGGCGGCAAGGTCACCCGGAAGGTCACCGTGCGCAACACCGGGACCGCTCCGCTCACCCTCCGGCTCGGTGAGCGCACCGGCACCGGCCCGGACTCCGCCGCGCCCGGCACCGCCTGGCGCTCCCTGCCCGACCTGCCGGCCGCGGTGATGGACAACGCGGTGGAGAGCCACGCGGGACGGCTGTACTCCGCGCTCGGCACGGGCGACGGCGACACCCCGACCGGCGACCTGTACGTCCTTGACCCGGGGGCGGGCACCTGGCACCGCGGCGCGAGTGCGCCGGAACCGCGCCAGGCCACCGCGCACGGCTTCGTCGGCGACCGCCTCTACACCGTGGGCGGCTGGGGACCCGGCGAGCAGGTCAGCTCGACCACCCAGGTCTACGACGCGGTGCGCGACACGTGGGCGGCCGGCCCGAGCATCCCCGAGGGCCACTACGGCGCGGCGGGCGCCGTGCTCGACGGCCGCCTCTACGTTGTCGGCGGATGCACCAACACGGACTGCTCCAGCACCGTCTTCGTGCTGGACCCGGCCACCGGCAGATGGTCCCGGGCGGCCGACTACCCGCAGACGATCAGCTGGGAGTCGTGCGGCGCCGTCAACGGCAAGCTCTACTGCGCCGGCGGCAACCACGACTACGTCGAGACGGGCGCGGCCTACGCCTACGACCCGGCCTCCGACAGCTGGCAGCCCGTCGCCGCCATGCCCGTGGGCCTGGCGACCGCCTCGTACGCCGCGGCCGACGGACGGCTCCTGGTCTCCGGCGGCTTCAAGCGGGTCGGCGTGAACCGCGTCCTCACCCCCGAGGGCTACGCCTACGACCCGGGCACCGACAGCTGGACCCGGCTGCCGGACGCCCCCACCGCGGTCTACCGCGGCGGCGGCGCCCCGGGGATGTACCAGGTCGGCGGCAGCAACCAGAGCCGCTTCCCGGTCCCCGTGGCCACCGCCCGGCAACTGCCGGGCTGGGACCGGACGGAGACGGACGTGGCCTGGCTGTCGGAGCACCCCGGCCGGCTGACGCTGCGGCCGGGCGGGAGCGCGACGTTCACGGTCGCGTTCGACGCCCGCGACATCCGGCGTCCCGGCGACCTGACGGCGTCGCTGCTGCTGCGGACCGACACCCCGTACTGGGTGCCGCCGGTCCCGGTCGCCCTGCACGTCGTGAAGCCCGCGGGCCGCTGACGCGGTTCCCGCACGGTACCGGGCCCCTCGGACAGGTCACCCGACCTGTCCGAGGGGCCGCTGCCGTACCAGGGCGGGAGCATGCCTGCGTTGACTTCGGGCTGTCATGCTGCCACGAGCGGCGGCGTCCACCGCTTGCTCGGAGACGCGGGTAGTGCTTCTGACCGGCAACGATGAGACCTGCGGAGGGTCCTGGCCGTTGGTGTCGAAGGAGCACTTCTCAGGTGAAGACCGCATGTCGGCGTCCAGCGCCACGGGTGGGGGGCGGACGGGTGGGGTACTGCTGCTCGAGACAGTCGGCAGTACGGGCCGGCATCCGGCGACAATGATCGTTGGCCGCCTGTGCGTATGACGTGGGGGGTCTTGTGAGTCCGAGTCCGCGCGAGGTGTTCCTCCGGCTTGTCCACGGGGTCGCCGACGGGAACTCAAGCGAGTTGCCCGACCTGTACGGCGAGGTCACCGATGTCCGGCATCCGATGGCGATGCCGGAGTCCGAGCCGTTGACGAGTCGGCGTGCGCTCCGGGAGCACTTCACGGTGCCGCCGGAAGTCCGGGAGTCCTTGCCGAAGAGGCGTGTCGTCGATGTCGTCGTCCACGAGACCGCCGATCCTGAAGTGATCGTCGCCGAGTTCGCTTACGAGTTCACGTTGCCGGACGACTCCGTGGCCAAGGTTCCCTGCGTCTTCGTCATGCGTGTGCGGGACGGTCAGATCATCGAGTCACGCGACTACATCGACCCGATCCGTAGATACACGGCACGCGGGGATCTCGACCGCCTCATCGCGTCGTTGCGCAAGGGCGTTTCCTAGCCCCGCGCTTACCGGGATGGGCTGTCCACGACGGACCGGCTTGTCAACCGCGAAGGATGCGGACGGAGGGGTTCCTGCCGCTGCCCCGCCGGTCCGGCGTTCCTGGACGGCCCCGCCGCCGGCGCGCTCGCCCACCCGGAGAGGTGCGCGGGGTTCACGGCAGCACGGCGCAGAGCGCGTCCAGCGCGCCCGCCCACGCGCTCTCCGAGGGTGCCGCGTAGTCGACGACCAGCCCGTCCCGCTCCGGCACTTGAGCCTCGGAACCGGCGATGTCGTGCCGGAACTCCGCCAGCCCGCTGACCGCCAGGCCCCGCCGTGCCGCCGCCTCGACCACCGGGCGCTCCGTCCCGCGGGGCAGTTCGAGGACTCCCTGGAGTCCCGCCGCCATGCCGGTCATGCGGACGGCGGGGGCCCTGCGCGCCAGCGCCGCGACCAATCCGGCGGTGACGGTCGCCCTGTGGGTCATGGGCGCCTTCCCGGGCCGTGCCGTCCTGCCCTACGCGCTCGCCCAGTTCGCCGGCTCCGCAGCGGGCACGGCCTGGGACGTCTGGTCTGGGGTCCCGCGATCTCCCGCCCGGCGGTCGCCCATGCGGCGATCAGGCCCGCGGCCGGCTGGCACCCCGCGTCCGTCTTCCTCGCGGAGGCCGCAGGCATGATGCTCCTGATCCTTGTCGTCGGGTTCGTCATGGCCCGTCCCGGGCGGGCCCACCGGGTGCCCTGTGCCATCGGGCTGTCCGTCGGGCTGGTGATCGTCCTCCTCGGGCCCCGCAGCGGGGGATCGATCAACCCCGCCCGGCAGTTCGGCCCCGCCGTGCTCTCCGGGCAGACCACCGACCTGTGGATCTACCTGGTCGCGCCGGTCCTCGGCGCGGTCGCCGGGGCCTGGCTCCATCGCCTGCTCGCGCGGCGCGGCCGCACGCCTCGGCCCTTCGGCCCCCGGACCCTCCGGGTGCCCCGTCCGCACGAGGCGGATCCGCAGGGTCGGGCCCGGGCACGTTCTCAGGCCCGCAGGTAGGTCAGGACGGCCAGGACCCGGCGGTGGGTCTCATCGGCCGGGGGGAGGTCGAGCTTGGAGAGGATGCTGCCGATGTGCTTGCCCACGGCCGCCTCGGAGACGACCAGTTCGCGGGCGATCGCCCCGTTCGACCTGCCCTCCGCGACCAGCGCCAGGACCTCCCGCTCGCGCGGGGTGAGCCGCTCCAGCGGACCGCGGCGGCGGCGTAGCAACTGCCGTACGACCTCGGGATCCACGACCGTGCCGCCGGCCGCGACCTCGCACAGCGCCTCGACGAACTCCCCGACCCGGCCGACCCGGTCCTTGAGCAGATACCCGAGGCCCGTTCCGTCGCCGGAGTCCAGCAGTTCCGCGGCGTAGGCCCGTTGCACGTACTGGCTGAGGACGAGGACGGGGAGGGCGGGCCGCGTCTGCCGCAGCCGCACCGCGGCCCGTAGGCCCTCGTCCTGGAAGCCGGGCGGCATGCGGACGTCCGTCACCACGATGTCCGGGGAGTGCTCGTCCACGGCCGCGAGCAGCGCGTCGGCGTCGCCGACGGCGGCCACGACCCGGTGCCCGAAGCGGTCGAGCAGGCCCGTCAGCCCCTCCCGCAGCAGCACGCTGTCCTCGGCCAGCACTACGCGGAGGTCTCGGTCCACTCGCAAGGAATCTCCACACGCAGCAGGGTCGGTCCGCCGGGCGGGCTGGACAGTGAGAGTCTCCCATCCAGTACGGAGACCCGGTCGGCGAGCCCGGTCAGCCCGCTGCCCGCACCGGGCTCGGCGCCGCCCCGGCCCGCGTCCCGCACCTGGAGGACGAGGTGCCCGTCGCGGTGGCCGCCGCTCACCTCCGCCCGGTCGGCGGCGCTGTGCCGGGCGACGTTGACCAGGGCCTCGCGCACCACGAAGTAGGCGGCGGCCTCGACCGCGCGGGGCAGCCGTCCGGGCAGTTCGAGGTCCACGTCGACGGGGACGGCGGAGCGGTCGGCGGCGTCGGCCACGGCCGCCTCCAGGCCGAAGTCGGCCAGGACCCGCGGGTGGACGCCGTGGATGAGTTCGCGCAGTTCCTCCAGGACCCTGCCCGCCTCCGCATGGGCCCTGGCGAGCTGTTCGGCCAGGGGGCCGGGCGGTGCGTCGAGGCGCGCCAGGCCCAAGGCCATGGTCAGGGCGACGAGGCGCTGTTGCGCCCCGTCGTGAAGGTCGCGCTCGATCCTGCGCCGCTCCGCCTCGAATGCGTCGACCAGGCGTACGCGGGACCGGGTCAGTTCGACGATCCGGGCGCCCGGATCGCGGTCGCCCGGAGCGACGAGGAGGCGGGTGAGTCCGGCCCGTGCGCCCGCGGCGACGCCCATGACGTACGCGCCGAGCGCGAGCAGCACCAGCCCCAGCACGGCCGCGCCGCATGCTGCGGGCCATGTGGTGACGGTCCACTGCTTGAGCACCTTCACCTCGTGCCCCTCACCGACGGTCGCCATCAGCACCGGGGCGGCGACCAGCGAGAGCGGGACGGCCAGTGCGACGGTGACGACGAGTGCCTCCACCGGCCACAGCAGCCCCGCGAACAGGACGGCGTGGCCGAGTTCCCGCCAGGTCGCCCGCTCCCGCAGCCGCGTCGTCAGCCAGGCCCACAACCCACCTTCCGCGGGCGTCACATGGGGCCCCGGTGCGGGTTCGCGGTCGATCAGGCGCAGCCTCGCCCGCTCCAGCACGGCGACGGGAAGGCCCGCGAGCGCGGTGAGCGCGAGCAGCGGCAGGCCCACGAGGACGACGGCGAGTACCGTCCCGGCGGCCGCCGCGGTGACGATCCCCACAAGGGTGACGGCGCCCGCGACCACCCCGGTCAGCAGGTAGGCCACTGAGCGCCACGGCCACGCGGACAGCAGGAAGCCGCGTCCGGACATCGCCTGCCACACATTTCCGGGATGCATGCGGATCACCGTAGGCCCCCCGTGCGGGCCGGACCATCGGCCCAGCGCGAGGAACGGGGGTATGCCTGGCCCCACCCCGACTCTCCCCCCTGCCCCAATGCGCCACGGCCGCCCGGCGGGATTTCGTGGAGTCACCCGGGAGACGCCGCGCCCCGGAACACCCCGCGGGGGGAGATGCGGCCCGAACGAAGGGGGACACATGAACGACGACGCCATCAGAATGCGCTCCGTCAGCAAGCGCCACGGCTCCGGGGACAGTGCCGTGACGGCCCTGGACGAGGTCTCGCTTGCTTTTGCCAGAGGCACCTTCACCGCCGTCATGGGACCCTCCGGCTCCGGCAAGTCGACTCTCCTCCAGTGCGCCGCGGGCCTTGACCGGCCCACTTCGGGGTCGGTACGGCTCGGCGACACCGAGCTGACGTCGCTCGGCGAGACACGGCTGACCCGGCTGCGCCGCGAGCGGATCGGCTTCGTCTTCCAGGCGTTCAACCTGCTGCCGTCGCTGACCGCCGAGCAGAACGCCGCGCTCCCGCTGCGACTCGCGGGCCGCCGGCCCTCCCGTGCCACGGTGCGCGAAGCGCTGCGGCAGGTCGGCCTGGGCGACCGCGCCGGGCACCGGCCCTCGGAGTTGTCCGGCGGGCAGCAGCAACGGGTGGCTCTGGCCCGCGCGTTGATCACCCGCCCCGAGGTGCTGTTCGCTGACGAACCGACCGGTGCCCTGGACTCGCGGGCCGGCCGCGAGGTGCTGAACCTGCTGCGCGGCATGGTCGACCACGAAGGCCGCACCGTCGTGATGGTCACCCATGACCCGGTGGCCGCCGCCTGCGCGGACCGTGTCGTGTTCCTCGTCGACGGCCGCGTCCACGGCGAACTGGCCGCGGCGAGCGCGGACGACATCGCCACGCGGATGACCGGGCTGGAGGCCGTGCCGTGCTGAGCGTCGCCCTGAGCACCCTGCGCACCCGCTGGGCCACCTTCGCCGGCAGCTTCGTCGCGCTGTCGCTGGGGGTCGCGCTGCTGGCCGTGACCGGACTGGTCCTCGCCTCCTCCCAGGACGCGCCCGAACGGCGGCCCGAGCGTTTCGCCGCGGCTCCGGTCGTGGTCCGGGGGCAGGACACCCTGCGCGTGAGCACGCCGAGGGGTGTGCGGACGCACGCGCTCGCACAGCCGCGTGGCGTGCCCGTCACGACGCTCGCCGTGCTGCGGGGGCTCGGTCCGGTCGTCGAGGACCGGTCGTTCCCCGTTCGGGCCGAGGGCGGACCCGGTGACCTTGTGGGACACCCTTGGTCCACCGCTGCGTTCGCCCCCTACGTGCTCACCGCGGGACGCGCGCCCCGCGCGGACGACGAGGTCGTCGTGAGCGGTGGCTGGGCCGTGCCGGGCACGCGTGTGCGCACCGACCGGGGCACCGTCCGCGTCGTGGGTGCCGTGTCGGAGCGTGGTTTCGAGCATGCCGTCTTCTATACCGACGCACGTGCCGCCCGGCTGTGTCCCGTCAGCCGGCAGGCGGTGGTCGACGCGGACGCCACCGCGGTACGGGAGGCGGTCCGCGGCAGCGGCGCCCGGGTACTCACTGGGAACGGCCGGCGCTACGCCGACGCCGATCCCGGCCGCGACGGCGAGGCGGTGACCGCGATGAACGCCCTGTTCGGCACAGCCGGCGGCGTCACCGCCTTCGTGTCGGTGTTCGTCGTGGCCTCCACGTTCGCCTTCTCGGTCGCCCAGCGCCGCCGTGAGTTCGGGCTGCTCCGCACCGCCGGCGCCGCTCCCGGCCTGCTCCGCCGGATGGTGCTGACCGAATCCCTGCTGGTCGCCGTGGTCGCCTCGACGACGGGCTGCCTGCTCGGGGCGTACGCGGCGCCGCGGCTGGCCGCGTCGGTGGTCGAGCACGGACTGGCACCGGGCTGGTTCACCGTCAAGGACCACAGCTGGCCCTACCAGGCGGCCTTCTGGACGGGCCTGTTCGTCGCCCTGGGCGGTGCCGCCGCGGCCTCCTGGCGGGCCGGCCGGACCGGCCCCGTGCAGGCGTTGCGCGAAGCCTCCGCCGACCCCGAAGCGATGACGTGGGGCCGGTGGGTGTTCGGCGCCGGGCTGCTGCTGACCGCCGTGGTGACCCTCGGTGCCGGCCTGGCCGGCGACCCCGGCGACCTTCTGCACCGCAAGACGTACGTGAGCCGTCCGCTGCTGCTGATCACGGCGGCCGCCCTGCTCGCGCCCGTCGTGGTGCGTCCACCGGCCCGCCTCCTGGCCGGCGTGTCCGGCCGGCTGCCCGGTGCCGTCGGCATGCTGGTGGGAGAGGGCGCCGCAGCCGGGGTGCGCCGCACCGCCGCGGTCGCCGCGCCCGTCCTGGTGATGGTCGCCCTCACGGGGTCACTGCTCGGCAGCACCGCCACCCTCGACGGGGCCAGGGCCGTCGAGATACGCCAACGGACCACCGCCGCCTACGTGGTCACCGCCCCGGACGGTGCGGGCTTCGACGCGCGGACCCTGCGACGGCTGCGCGGCGTGCCCGGGGCGCAGGTGTGGCCGTCGGCGGCGAGCGAGGTGTTCGTCCTGGAGGACGGCCCGGCATTGATCAGGTCCGAGGCGAGGGCAGCCGACCCCGGGGCCCTCGCCGCCACCACCCGGCTGCCACTCGTCGCGGGGAACGCGGCCGATCTCGACGACGGGTCGATCGTCGTGAACGAGGAATGGGAACGGCACTCCGTCGGCGGGCGCGTCCAGGTCTGGCTCGGGAACGGCACCAGGAGGACGCTGCGCATTGCGGCGGTGATGGCGGTCGGCACGGGCGGCAACGGTGTCTGGGTCACTCCCGCCAACGCCCCCGGTGCCGTCGTCGACCGGGTGGACGTGGCCCTGGCGAAGGGCGCGGATTCCGGCGAGGTGAGTACCTTGCTGCGCAAGGCGGTCGAGCCTGCCGGCGGTCGCGTGCTCTCCCGGGACGAGTGGCTCGCGGCAGCGCGGCCGGAGAACGACCGTACGACGTGGCTCGGCTTTGTACTCGTCCTCGGCATCGCCCTGCTCTACACCGCCGTCTCCCTGGTCAACACCACGGTGATGGCCACCTCCGACCGGGTCCGCGAACTGGCCGTGCTGCGGCTGGCCGGGGCCACGCAGCGGCAGGTGCTGCGGCTGGTCGGCGCCGAGTCCCTCGTGGTGGTCGCGGTGGGGTCACTCCTGGGCCTGGCCGTGGCCGTACTCAACCTCTCGGGAATGCGGTGGGCGCTCGCCCTGCTGTCGGTGAGCGCTCCCATCGAGCTGCCCTGGGCGGCTGTCGGGGCGGCCGCGGGCGCGTGCGCGGTCCTCGCCGTCCTCGCGTCGACCGTGGGGGCCGGATTCGCGCTGCGGCGTCCCGCGGTGGCACTCGCGGGAACGCGGGAGTGACCCCGCGCCGGGCGCGGTGTCCGCCCAGGAAGGCCGTGTATGGGCGAAGGCGGTCGGGGGCGGTGCCCGTGCTGTCCGGCACGGGCCGCGGGTCCCGCACCGTCGCAGCCCTGTTTCAGGGGATATCTCCCCCTCCCTGTTACCCTCGCCCCTGTCCGTCGGCGGGCCGCCGCCGCGACCGTGAAAAGGAGTGATCCCTCATGCGTGTTCTGGTCGCGGGTGCCACCGGAGCGGTCGGGCGGCTGCTTGTTCCGCTGCTCCTGGAGTCCGGGCACCAGGTCACGGGAATCTCCCGCACGCCCAAGGGCGCCGAGAGTGTACGTGGCCAGGGCGCGTCGGCCGTGCAGGGCGATGTGTTCGACCGGGACGGTCTGCGGCGGATCGTGGCCGCGGCCGCGCCCGACGCGGTCGTCCACCAGCTCACCGACCTGTCCGGCGCCGACGGGGAGGCGACCAACCGGCTCCGCCGGGAGGGCACGCGCCACCTGGTGGACGCGGCCGTGGCCGCCGGCGTCACCAGGATCGTGGCCCAGTCGATCTCCTGGGCGTACGCGGCGGGGGAGGGGCCGGCCGACGAGTCCGAGCCGCTGGACATCGGCGCGCCGCAACCCCGCGGAGCGCTGGTCGACGGCCTGCGGGCGCTGGAGGACACGGCGGCCGTCATGGAGGCGGCGGTGGTGCTGCGCTACGGCGTCCTGTACGGCCCCGGCACCTGGTACGCGCCGGGCGGCGCCGTGGCCGCGGCCCTGGCCGGCGATCCGTCCGCGCGGTTCCTCGGGAGCATCGAGGCGGATCTGTCCGTGAGTTCGTTCCTGCATGTCGCCGATGCCGCACGGGCCGCCGTCGCCGCCCTCGACTGGCCTTCCGGGCCGGTCAACATCGTGGACGACGAGCCTGCGCAGGCCCGCGCGTGGCTGCCGGTCCTGGCGGACGCCCTCGGCGTGCCCGCACCGGTCGCGACATCGGGGCGGCAGGACTGGGCGCGGGGCGCCTCCAACGCGCTGGCCCGCTCGCGGGGGTGGCGGCCCGGGTACCCGACCTGGCGCACCGGCTTCGCGGCGCAGGGCGCCTGATCCCCGGGGTTCAGGAGCCGCCGATGACGCTCACGTCGTCGGGGTCGATCAGGTCGGGGGAGAGCCAGCCGTCGAGGTCGTACTCGGCGAGGCAGGTGTCGGCGAAGCCGCGGTAGGCCTCGGTGAGGCCCGTCGCGTCCTGCGCGGTGAGGATGTCCAGCCGGACCGCCTCGTGGTTGCCGCTGTAGCTGCGCTCGTACAACTCGTGCCGGCCGCCGAACTCCGTGCCGACGGCGTCCCACAGGAGCTTCATGACCTTGGCGCGGTGCACGGCGTCGTAGCCGTTCGAGCCGCGCATGTAGCGGTCGAGGTAGGTGCGGACGTCAGGGTTCTTGAAGTCGGCGGCGTGCGAGGTGAGGTAGATCAGCCCGCTGCCGAGGTCCTGTTCGACGATCTCCCTGATCCGGGGGTACCCCTGGGTCATGAACCAGCGGTAGGACAGGCCCGCGTCGAGGTTGGGCAGCACGCTGCCGCCCACCCACGGGTCGGGGTTGTGCGCCATGGAGTCGGTGAGCGCCCACATCAGGTTCCGCCAGGCGAGCACCTCGCCGACCCGGGTCCGCACCCCGCGGAAGTCCGAGGTCCCGGTGATGTCCAGGGCCTTGAGGAGCAGCCCGGCCAGGAACTCGATCTTGACCGCCAGCCGGACGCATCCCTGGAAGGCGAAGCGCGGCAGGAAGCCCGACGCGGGCAGGAAGGCGTCCGCCTTCTCCGGGTCGCCGTGGACGAACACGTTCTCCCAGGGCACGAGGACCTTGTCGAGCACCAGGACGGTGTCGTTCTCGTCCAGGCGGCTGGACAGCGGGTGGTCGAAGGGGCTGCCGGTCACCGCGGCGTTCATCGCGTACGAGGGGCGGCAGATGAGCTTCGTCCCCGGTGCGTTCAGCGGGATCGCGCAGACCAGCGCGTACGCGCGCTTCTTGAGGGGCAGGCCGGAGTGCGCGACGAAGCTCATGTGCGTGGTCGCCGATCCGGTGGCCACGACCTTGGCGCCGCTGACGACCAGTCCGTTGTCCGTCTCCTTCTCGACGTGCACGAACACGTCGGCCACCTCGTCGGGAGGCCGGTCGCGGTCGACGGGCGGATGGATGATCGCGTGGTTCCAGTACAGGACCTTCTCCTGCGACTCGCGGTACCAGCGGTGGGCGTTGTCCTGGTAGGGGGCGTAGAAGTCCGCGTTCGCGCCGAGCGTGCCGAGGAACGCCGCCTTGTAGTCGGGGCTGCGGCCCATCCAGCCGTACGTGAGCCGGGCCCACGCGGCGATGGCGTCCCGGTCGCCGACCAGGTCCGCCGCGCTGCGGGCCGCGCGGAAGTAACGCATGGTGCGCCCGTCGCTGCCGGTGTCGGTGGGGCAGGTGAGCACGGGCCCTGCGGCCGGGTCGTGCAGCGCGTCGTAGAGGCGGGCCGCCATGCGGACGGTGTTGCGGAACGCCGGGTGCGTGGTCACGTCCCGGACGCGCTCCCCGTACAGGTAGATCTCCCGGCCGTCGCGGAGACTCTCCACGTACTCCTCCCCGGTCAGCGGGCGCGTGACGCGGACCGCGGCCGGGTCGCTGTCGGGAGCGGTCATGCGCAGGCCCCGTCGGTCGCCGCGGGGTGTGCCGTCGCGCCGACACCCATCGGCTGCCCCTTTCGTCGCGTGCCCGCCGCCCGAAGGCCGCACTCGCGGGACGGACGTAAGCCGCTTATTACGTAAAAACCCACCAAACCGCCCGGTGACGGCTCTGTCAAGGGAGGGCGTACGCAGGGGCGGTCAGGCGGGCGTCACGGCCCAGGCCACCTCGTCGGGGACGAGGACGCCCTGGTAGACCCGCTCGGTCATCGCCGCCACCCGGGGCCAGGCGAACCGGGTCAGGGCACGTCGGCGCCCGTTCGCCCCGCACACCCTGCGGGTGCCGGGGGAGGCGAGCAGCCCGCCGACCGCCTGTGCCAGGGCGGCATGGGAGTGCGGCGACACCAGGCGCCCCGTGCCCGGGTCGGCCACCGTGTCCAGGTGGCCGCCCACCGCGCTGGCCACCACGGGCCTGCCGCAGGCCATGGCCTCCAACGGCACGCTGCCGAACGGCGCGTAGTCCGCGGGGCAGACCACGACGTCCGCGCTGCGGATCAGCGGGGCCACCGCGGTGCCGGGCACGCCGCCGGTGAACCGGACCCGGTCGCCGACCCCCATGTCCCGTGCCAGGTCGAGCAGCCGGCGCACCTCGGGGTCGCCCCTGAGGCGGTCCGCGGCCGGACCGCCGACGACGACGAGCTCGGTCCCGGGCAGCCGGGTCAGCGCGGCGACGGAGACCGCGATGCCCCGGCGTGCGGCCAGCGGGCCCACTTGGAGCAGCCGGTGGTGTGCGGGGCCGCGCTGGGCGGCGAGGCCGATCGGGGTGAACCGGTCGGTGTCGACGCCCCGGGGGACGACGCTGATCCTGTGCACCGGAATGCCCATCTGCACCAGTTCCCCGACCTCCTCACGGCAGACGGCGATCACCCGGTCGCAGGCCAGGCCGAGTTCGGTCTCGCGGACGACGAGGTCGGCCCGGTGGGCGCCGCCGGGCGTCGCCTCGTACCGCCGCGTGACCGTGCCGAGGGCGTGGAAGGTGTGCACCAGCGGAATGCCCAGCTGACCGGCCGCCCGCAGCGAGGCCAGGCCCGACATCCAGAAGTGCGTGTGCACGATGTCCGGTTGCCGCAGGCGCCAGAGCCGGGTCAGGGCGCGCCCGAACTCCGCCATGTGGGGCAGCAGTTCGTGCTCGGTCAGCGGCCGCGGCGGCCCGGCGGGGACGTGGTGGACCTCGACGCCCTCGCACAGCGGCACCACGTCCGGCAGGCCCGGCGCGTCACGCCGGACGTGCACGGTCACCCGGTGGCCCCGCCCGGCGAGGGCGGCGGCCAGCCGCACGACATGGGCGTGGGGCCCGTCGCCGTCCGGTCCGCCCGGCGCGGCCAGGGGGCTCGCGTGCTCGGAGACGAGCGCGATCGCCATGGAGTCGGCGGTGCTGCGGCTGTTCATGGGCGCACCTCCCATCCCGTCGTGCTCACCGTGCGGGCTCCGGCAGCACCAGCCGTACGGCCTGGAGCAGGTCGGAGGCGAGTACCTCGGCCTCCCGGACCTCCTCGGGCAGGGTGACCGGGGTGGGGACGAGCACCCCGCGCGCGCCCGCGGCCCGGGCGGCGGCCGTGTCGGCGCCGATGTCCCCGATGACGGCGGCCTGCGCGGGGGGTATGCCGAGCCAGTCGCAGGCCGCGAGCACCAGGCCGGGCGCGGGTTTGCGGCAGTCGCAGACCTCGTCCCAGTGCGGGCAGACCGCCCACAGCGCGAACGGCCCGAGCAGGTCCTCCACGCGCCGCTGCACCGCGACGACCTGACGCCACGTCAGCACCCCGCGTCCCACCCCCGACTGGTCGCTCACCACACCCACCGGGATCCCCTGCGCCCGTACGGCCGCCACGGCCTCGCGGGCGGTCGGCATGGGGACGACGCGCGCCGGGTCGCCGTTGTAGGGCACGTCCACGACGAGGGTCCCGTCGCGGTCGAAGAGCACCGCCTGCGGGAACCCCATGGGGGGCTCCGCGGGTACGGCTCCCGGGAACAGCCACGGCCCGGGGGAGGGAAGCGGGGGGCCGTGGGTGTTCCAGGTGCCGAAGCGGCTGGTCACGGCCGGACCGCTCGCGGACGGCGAGGGGTGCGGCCGGGGGCGGGAGTGTGGTTTCCGGGGAACGGGGAAGGGCGTGCCATTCGATCTCCTCCCGTCGGGGCGGATACCGGTCACACGTGGCGGAAGCCTCTCAACACCATCCGGTCCCGCCCGCCCGGAGGCACCTTCGCCTACGCCGATCGGGTGAACGTCGGCGGCGCGGGCTCCGGGCCCGCTACTGCGCCCAGGCCTGTGCGGTCCGGGTCGCGGGCTCGACCTCGACGACGGTCTCCAGGCCGACGAGCGTCACGAGGCGGCGGGGCTGGCCCTGCACCCCGTGGAGGGCGAGATGGACGCCCTCGGGGGCGAGCCGCTGCCGCAGCCGGAGGACGAGGTTCACCCCGGACGAGTCCATGAAGGTCAGTCCGGCCAGATCCAGGACGACGGAGGTGCAGCCGTCCAGATCGAGCGCGTCGCTGACACGCGAGCAGCTGTCGATGTCCATCTCGCCGGTCAGGTTGAGGGTGAGGCGATCGGCGTGACGCTCGGGTTCCACGGTCAGGGCGGTGGTCATGGTTCCTGCTCCTTCGGGGAGCCGGAGCCCATCGCGGCATCTGTCGGGGTCGACTGCCGCCATCCGCGTGCATACCGGCGCACGCGGAGTCCAGTAAGTGGCCCGTACCTTTCCGCCGGCCGTGAAGCGGCCGGGAGGACGGCGCGGAACGAGTACCAAACCAGGCTGATGTCCCCTCACCCTCCCACCGCGGCACCGGGCGGGCCAGGGCCCCGATCCGCGGAAAAGCGCCGGTCGCACGTGGGGACGGACCCTAACCCCCGCCCCCCGCCTGCGGGTTCACCGGGGCCGGGGGTACGCGGGGCGTCGCGTTCCCTCCGGACCATCCGTACACTTCCCGCACGCCCCGTTCACGAACCCGCCGCAATTCGGCGCCGGCCCGCGGTGCGGGCCACGTCGCCGGGGGCCCGCCGGGCAGGGCCCCGGTCCGCGCCCGTCAGGCGCCGCGCGTGCCGCGCCGCGGACGCGGTACCCGCGTGCGGCGCGCCCGCCGGCGCCACCAGGCGGTGGCCGGCCAGGTCGCCGCGAGCAGGGTGGCCACCCACGCGGCCCCGAACGCCCACAGCAGGGGACCGTCCTTGGTCGTCGCGGCCGCCGGCAGCAGGGCGAGGCTCGCCCCGCCCAGGAAGGTCACCAGAAGCGCGCGCGGCCGGCGGGCGACGCGCGCCGCCGCGTCCCGCCGGCGGGTGTGCGGCCGCATCGTCCGCAGGCACCGGGCGAGTTCGCGGTCGCGCCGCAGCAGGCCCTCGATCCCGTTCAGCGCACGGACTTCCTCGACGCTGAGCGCGCAGTCCTCCCGCATCGACGCCTCCACGGCGGGTGCCACGGGGTCCGGGCCGTCCGGCCACCCGGCTCACTTCTACCCCCGGACCGCCCCCTGAGCGGGCCCACGGCGCGATTGACCGGATTGTGCCGCCCGCGGCCGGGCGTGCGGCCGTCCGTCCTCAGCACGGCGTCGTCGTGGCCGGCGGGCGGGGCCGGGAGCGCGCGATCAGCAGGGCGACGTCGTCGCGGCATCCGGGCCGGCGCAGTTCGGCGAGGAGCCGGTCGCAGGTCTCCTCCACCGAGCGGTCCTCGCGGTGCAGGAGGTCGACCAGCACCGAGAGGCGTTCGTCGATGGGCTGGTCGCGTGTCTCGACGAGCCCGTCGGTGTAGAGGACGAGTGCGTCGCCGGGACCCAGGCGCACCACGGTGTTCTGGAACGGCACACCGCCCACCCCGAGCGGAGTGCCCGTCGGCAGGTCGAGCAGTTCGGGCCGTTCCCCGTCGCGCACGACGATCGGCGGGAGGTGGCCGGCGTTGGCGACCCGGCATTCGCCGCGCTCCGGGTCGAAGACCGCCAGCACGCAGGTGGCGATGGAGTGGTCGGCGTGCTCCCGCCCCTGGATGCTCTTGTCCAACTCGCCCAGGATCTGCGCCGGTTCGAGGTTGAGGACGGCGAGGGTCGAGGCGGCGGTGCGGAGCCGGCCCATGGTCGTGGCCGCGGGGACCCCGCTGCCCATGACGTCGCCGACGACAAGAACGGCCTTGCCGTCCTCCAGGGCGATGACGTCGTACCAGTCGCCGCCGACCTCGCTGCTGGCCTGCGCCGGACGGTAGCGGGCGGCGACTTCCAGACAGGGGTGGCAGGGGCGCAGCTGCGGAAGGAGGCTGCGCTGCAAGGTCTCCGCGGTGCTGCGCAGGCGCTGGTGCAGACGGGCGTTGTCGATGCACACGGCGGCGCGGGAGGCCAGTTCCCAGGCGACGGTCACGTCGTCCTCGTCGAAGGGCTGCGGATCGCGCGCACGCCCCAGCCCGAGCACTCCGAGGACGCGGCCGCGGGCGATGAGCGGCACCGCCATGGCCGTGTGCACGCCCGCCTCGGCCAGGTCGGCCGCCTCGTCCTCGTCGCGGCTGATGCGCAGCAGGTCCCCGTCGCCCACGTGCGTGATCAACTGCGGACGGCCGGTGCGCACGCAGAGCGCCGCCAGATGGGCGGGCGGGTACGTCACGACGGTCTCCGGTTCCGCGCGCAGACGCGCCACCCGCGTGGAGTGCGTGGTCTTGGAGGCCAGGGTCCGGAAGACCGGGGCGTCCTCCGCGGGCTCGGCGTCCTGCTCTTCGAGAACGGCGTCGAGCACGTCCACCGCGGCCATGTCGGCCGGTTCCGGCACGACCACGTCCGCCAGCTCCCGCGCGGTCTGCACCACCTCCAAGGTGGTGCCGAGCCGGGCCGAGCCGTCCGCGATCAGGGCGAGGCGGCGGCGGGCACGGTCGGCCTCCAATGTGGCGCTGTGCCGGTCGGTGACGTCGACCACGGAGCACGCGACACCCAGCACGAGTCCGTTCTGGTCCTCCAGCCGGTAGAACGAGACGGCCCAGGCGTGGTCGTGGTCAAGGTCCGCGGCGGTGCGGCCGACGACGTACCGGTCGACGACGGGGACGCCGGTGTCCAGGACCTCCCACAGCGTCCGCTCGGCCTGGCCGAACTCGGCCCTCGGCAGCACCTCCCGGAAGGCGCGGCCCATGTGGTCGTCCTCGGTGAGGCCGTGCATCCGGGCCAGCGCGGGGTTGACCGACAGGTACCGCAGGCCCGTGTCCATGACCGCCAGGCCGATCGGCGACTGCTCGACCAGCTGGTAGGCCAGGGCGAGGCCCCGCTCCATCGTCTGCAGCCGCGACCGGTCGGTGGCCAGCCCCAGCGCGTGGCAGCCGCCGGCGCTGTCCGACAGCCGTACGTTGCGGAACTCCACCAGCCGCGTGCTGCCGTCCTTGCAGCGGATCGGGAACGCCCCGGCCCAGCTGCGGCCGGTCTCCATCACTTCCGCGAACAGCCGGACCGCGGCGTCCTGGTCCCGGGGGTCCACGAGCAGCAGCGCGGCGTACTGCCCCACGGCCTCGTTCGCCGGGTAACCGAACAGCTCCTCGGCCTGGGGGCTCCACATGTCAATGCGGCCGTCGTCGTCCAGCAGGACCGCCGCGACGCCGAGGATGTCCATGAGCCCGCTGGGGCCCAGCGCCGCGGCCTCGCGATGGCCCACGTCGAGTGGCCGGCGATCCACTTCGCTCATCGTGGGCTCTCCTTTCGCCCCACCCGAGCGGCGGCCGCGGGCCGGAGTCCGGCCGTGCCGTGCGGCGGCCGCCCGTCACTGCGCGCCTGCTTGGAGGCGCGCGACCGCGTGCGTGCCGATGACGTTCTCCGGCTCGCCTACCCGCGGGCCGTCCGGCTGAGTCATTTACGCGGCGGAGGCGGTCCGCGGTGCCCCGAGAACCCCTTCGAGGTCTCCGTCCCCCGGCCTTCCGAACAGGACGGGGACAGGACGTTCGGCGTCCTGCTGCTCGCCCTCGGCGCGGCCGCGCTGCCGGCCGACACCATCGGTCGTCCCGGTGCCGGAGCGGCGGTCCAGATCGGCCTGCGGTTCCTGTCCGAAGCGTTCCGGCTGTCCGGCCTCGGCGGCGGTACGGGCGGTCAGGGGTGGCGGCCCGCGATGTCCCCGTCCGGGGCGTCGGCCAGCACGACGCGGGCGGTGATGCGCTTGCCCACGGGCTGCCGGTGGACCTCGAAGCTCTGGCAGACGGCCATGATGATCTCCAGGCCGTGCTGGCCGACCCGGTCGGCGTCGGCGGCGCGGGCCACCGGGAGCGTCGTGTCGCTGTCCCACACGGTCACCTCGACCGTGCCCTCGCTGATCTGCAGGGTCAGCAGGCACGGCCCCGGGGCGTACTTGCGGGCGTTGGTCACCAGCTCGCTGACCACGAGCTGGACCGTCACCATCACGCGGTCCGAGACCGGCAGTCCGTGCACCGCCTGCACATCGGTGAGGAAGTCGCGTGCGAGGTCGCGGGCCTCCGCGATCTGCTCACTGCCCTCGTAGGCGGCGGTCACCGCGATCGGTCGCGTGTCCGGAAACGTCCGGTCACCGCCGTGTACAGCCTCGTGCATCCCGTCCGCCTCCGTGCCGCTTCCACACCTGCTCCGATGCGTGTGCCCCCGAGGGGGCACGATCACACCTGGCGTTTTCCGGCGACGTTCCGGGGCGCGGGCAGGTCAGTGGCTGCGGGTCCGGGTACGGGGCCGGTCGGCGCTCCGGTCGCCGGCCCGCGCCGCGTCCGCCGCGGCGCGCCGGGCCACCGCCTGGCCGCGCCGGAACAGGGCCAGGCTCGCCAGCCCCAGGACGATCAGGGCGGCGCCGGTCACGATCTGGCTCAGGTACGCCAGCCCCGCCCCCGAGTCCTCGCCGAAGTAGCCGAACGCGAAGGGTGCCGCCACCAGGCACGCGCCGCAGAAGACGGTCAGGATGTCGCTGCCCGCGCCGCGGGTTCTCGACACACGCGAGAACCCGTTCAGGATGAGGACGGTGGCGAAGACCAGGTCCACCATGCGCGCGCCGTTGGCGATGGGCGTGTTGGGGTAGGCCAGCGGCCAGCCCGCCACGAAGAGCCATCCGCCGATCAGCAGGACGGGCACGGTGAGCAGCGAGTCGCGGATGTCGACGATCGAGGCGTCGTAATGCGGCTCCATCAGGGGCCGGACGGGGGGACGGTTCGCCACGGACATGGTGCTCCCTCCTGCGCGTCGCCCGGTGGGCGACCGGCGGGGGTGTGGATGTCCGTTCCATTTTCGTGCACCGCGACCGGAACGGCCTGTCGGCTGTCAGCGCGCGCCCGCGGCCTGCCCGTCCTGGCCGTTCCCGCCGTCCTTCCGGCCGTCCTTCTCACCGTCCGACGCGCCCGGTCCGACGAGGGTGTGGATGAGCGGGACGCGGACGAGGATCAGCGCGCCGCAGATCACCAGGAACGCGCCGAGCAGCATCGGCAGGACGTACCAGCCGCCCCGCAGCCGCTCCTCGAAGACGGTGACGCCCAGCGCGAGGCTCACCGTGGCGTCCCCGAGGGTGAGCGCGGGCTGCGAGGCGACGAGGGGCCCCGACTGCATGGCGTTCTCCAGGAGGAAGACGGCGGCGACCCCGACGAGGGCGAAGCCGTAGGTCTGCCACGCGGTGAAGAAGGCCCCGGGGCCCTCGTCGTTCCAGACCTGCGTGGCGTCCTTCAGCAGCCCCGCGGTCAGCGCGTAGCAGATGGCCGCGCTCGCTCCGAAGCACGTGGCACGCACCCGCCCCTCCGGGCGGCGGGCGGCGACCGCGACGAGGAGCAGGACGGCGGCGCAGCAGGCCGGCAGGGCCGCCGCCCACAGTTCGGGACGCGGCTGGTTCACCCCGCCGCTGGGCGACGCCGCCCACAGGCCCACGCCCAGCCCGACGACCATGCAGGCGACGGCCGCCCAGCCGCGCGGCGGCAGCCGCCGGCGCAGCACGATTCCCGCGAGGAACATCGCGAACGGCAGCTCCAGGACGAAGAGCGGCTGGACGAGGGTCAGCTCCCCGTTGAGCAGGGCCAGGGCCTGGAACGCGGCCGCGGCGATCACCGCGCCGAAGCCGACCAGCCACACGGGCTTGCGCAGCAGTTCCCCGATGAGGGCGAGCCGCAGCCCCGTCGTGAGCGGCACCGTGCGGGCGGCGTAGCGCTGCAGTACGGTGGCCAGCGCGTTGCTGAGAGCCGCGAGGAGCGCGAACAGCACGGCAAGGACGGTCTGCACCCGGGGATCTCCTTTGCCTCACCTCCCACACCGATCCCAAAGTAATCGCTGGCATCCGTCCGGCACGCGCGCGACGCGTCGGCCGGCGCGCGCGGATCCGGGCCCGCCCGGAGCGGATCACAGCACGCGCTGGCCCTTGCCGAGGGCGATGATGCCGTTGGCCGAGGCGTGGTACAGCTCGCGGTCGCGGTCGGGGTTGACGCCGATCGTGGCGCCCGCCGGCACGGTGATGTTCTTGTCGAGGATGGCCCGGCGGACCACCGCCCCGCGGCCGATACGCACGTTGTCGTGGAGGACCGACCCCTGGACGACGGCTCCCTCCTCGACCACGACACCGGGTGACAGCACGGACTGGGTGACCTGGCCGGAGATGATGCAGCCCGGGCTGACCATGGACTCGCTCGCGATGCCCCCGGCGACGAACTTGGCGGGCGGCAGCCGCAGGGAGTGGGTGTAGAGCGGCCACTGGTTGTTGTAGAGGTTGAAGACCGGGTTGATCGAGATCAGGTCCAGGTGGGAGTCGTAGTAGGCGTCCAGGGTGCCCACGTCCCGCCAGTAGCCGTGGTCGCGGGCGGTCTCGCCGGGGACGTGGTTGTCGTCGAAGTCGTAGACCTGCACCTGCCCCTTGTCGGTGAGCAGGGGGATGATGCTGCCGCCCATGTCGTGCACCGAGTCGTCGTCCTCGGCGTCCTGGTGGAGGGCGTCGAGCAGGACCTTGGTGGTGAAGATGTAGTTGCCCATGGAGGCGTAGACGTGGTCGGGGTCGCCCGGCAGGCCGGGCGGGTCGGCCGGCTTCTCCAGGAATTCCTCGACGCGGATGCCGCCGGCCGCCGGGGTGATGATGCCGAAGGACGACGCCTGGTCGCGCGGGACGCGTATCCCGGCGACCGTGGCGCCCGCGCCGTTCTCGATGTGCTGGCGCAGCATCTGACGGGGGTCCATCCGGTACACGTGGTCGGCGCCGAAGACGACGATGTAGTCCGGCTGCTCGTCGTACACGAGGTTCAGGGACTGGAAGATGGCGTCCGCGCTGCCGAGGAACCACCGCGGGCCCAGCCGCTGCTGCGCCGGGACCGGGGTGACGTAGTTGCCCAGCAGATTGGACATCCGCCAGGTGGTGGTGATGTGCCGGTCCAGGGAGTGCGACTTGTACTGCGTCAGCACGCAGATGCGCATGATGTCCCCGTTGACGAGGTTGGACAGGACGAAGTCCACCAGCCGGTAGGCGCCGCCGAAGGGCACGGCCGGTTTGGCGCGGTCGGCGGTCAGCGGCATGAGCCGCTTTCCCTCCCCGCCCGCGAGAACGATTCCGAGCACTGAAGGTCCGCCGCGCATCGCTTCCCCCTACCCCTGGTCCGTTGCTGTTCGCACGTTCCCTGCCCGCTCACCCGAGGGTCCGCTCGTACACGTCCACCGTGCGGCGGGCCACCGCGTCCCAGCCGAACTCGGCCACCGCGCGCTCCCGGCCCGCCGCACCCATCCGGGCCGCTGCGGCGGGGTCGCCGGCGACGGCGTTGACGGCGGCCGCCAGGCCCTCCTCGAAGCCGGCCGGGTCCTTCTCCTCGTACGGCACGAGCACCCCGGTCACGCCGTCCCGCACCACCTCCGGGATGCCGCCGACGGCCGAGGCGACGACCGCGGTCCCGCAGGCCATCGCCTCCAGATTGACGATGCCCAGCGGCTCGTACACCGACGGGCACACGAACACCGCGGCGTGGGTGAGCAGTTGCACCACTTCCGGGCGCGGCAGCATGCCCGGGATCCAGACCACCCCCCTGCGGGACTGGCCCAGTTGCTCCACCAGATCGCGGAACTCGGCGTCGACGGCCGGTGTGTCGGGGGCTCCGGCGGCCAGCACGAGCTGGATGTCCGGATCGAGGCGGCGGGCGGCGCGCAGCAGATGGGGGACGCCCTTCTGCCGGGTGATGCGCCCGACGAACAGGACGTACGGGCGGGTCGGGTCGATACCGTGGGCGTGCAGGACGGACTCGTCGGGGTCGGGCCGGTACAGCCGCGTGTCGATGCCGTTGTGCACCACGTGCACGCGGGACGGGTCCAGGGCCGGATAGGACTCCAGGATGTCCGCGCGCATGCCGTGCGAGACGGCGACGACCGCGTCGGCCGCCTCGATCGCGGTGCGCTCCGCCCAGCCGGACAGGGCGTACCCGCCGCCGAGTTGCTCGGCCTTCCAGGGACGCAGGGGTTCGAGCGAGTGGGCGGTCATCACATGCGGGATGCCGTGCAGCAACTTGCCGAGATGACCGCCGAGGTTGGCGTACCAGGTGTGCGAGTGCACCAGGTCGCGCCCGGCCAGGGCGGCGGCCATTGACAGGTCCACGGACAGGCTCCGCAGCGCCTCGTTGGCCCCGGCGAGGCCGGCGTCCGCGGCGTGCCGGAGCACCCCTGCCGGGTCGTCCGCCCCCGACCCGGCCCAGCAGTGCACCTGAAGGTCCGTCAGGGCCCGCAACTCGCGGGCGAGGAACTCGACATGGACGCCGGCGCCGCCGTACACGTCCGGTGGGTATTCGCGAGTGAGCAGGGCCACCTTCACGGGCGCCTCCAGATTGCGTCGCCGTGTCGGGACATCCCTGCCCCGCGGAACGTCGTTCGACCCGCATTGTGCGCCGCCGCCGTGGATCTGTGGAGAGGGCCGGGCGTTCTCCGACCCGCAACCGCGGCCTACTCGGAGGGCGTCCCGTCGTGGACGGTGACGAAGACGGCGCGGGCCTCGCCGCCGCCGGGCAACCGCCAGCGGGCGTCGACATGCCCGAGGCCGCCGCTGCCCGCCGCCCCGGGGTCCGCGACCGGGCGCAGCGCGCGGGCCACCCGCAGCACCAGCCGCCCGTCCGCGCCGCCGTCCAGGAGCACGTCCGTGGTGCCGTCGGGCCCGTCCGCCACCGTGCCGGGACCGGGAGCCGGGACGCTCGCGGGCCCTGACCAGGAGCGGCCCACGGTGGGATCGGGGGTGTCGCTCACGCTCTGCGCCTGCGCCTCGGCCTCGCCGCGCACGAAGGCCGCCAACTGGCCGACGAGCACCGGGTCATGGGTGCCGTCGTACACCCAGCGCGTGCCCAGCACGCCGTGCTCCGTGGTGCCGATCAGTGCGTGCTCGGCCCCCGCCAGCGGGGCCCCGCGGTAGCTGAGCGGCACGTGGTACGCCGCCCCGTCACCGTCCCCGCCGGCGTCGGTGACCACCATGAACTCCAGGCCGACCTCGCCCCGGGGGTCGTCCAGGCGGAAGCCCCCCGACCTGGTCAGTTCGGGCAGCCGGTCCGTGCCCGCGTACCACGGCTGTCCGGGGAGCCACTGGGTGAGCAGTTCCAGTTTGGTGGGCGACAGTGTGGTGCGGTGGATCAAGGACATTCCCGTGAAGCCTTCCCCTCGGCGAGCGCAGTCCGCGCAGTCCCTCATCGTGCCATCCGCCCCACGGGCCGGGGAGGGACCTGGAAGGGAAGGTGCCGGTTCAGCGGCCGGTGCCGGTCAGCGCCTTGTCGACCTCCGCGACGAAGGCGTCGAGATCGTCCGGCGTACGGGAGGTCACGAGGGTCCAGCCGCCGGTCCTGTCGCTCACCACGGGCTCGTCCACCCAGGACGCGGCGCCGGCGTTGCCGATGTCGGTCCGCAGCGACGCGTACGAGGTGAGGGTCTTGCCCCGCACGGCATCGGCCTCCACCAGCGCCCAGGGGCCGTGGCAGATCGCGGCGACGGGCCGGCCGGAGGAGACGAACGACCGGACGATGCCGATCGCTTCCTCGCTCTGGCGGAGCGCGTCTGCGTTGATGGTGCCGCCCGGGATGAGGAGCAGGTCGAAGTCGGCCGGGTCCACCTTGTCGAAGGTGGTGGTCGGCCGCACGGTCCTGCCCGGGTCCTTGTCACCGACGAGGGTCACGATGGGCTCGTCCAGGGCGGCGGCGATGGTCACCTCGGCGCCTTCGTCGCGTACGTGCTCGGTGGGGACGACGAGTTCGTCCTGCTCCACGCCGTAGTTGGTGGCGATCGCCAGGACACGGTGACCGCTGAGGGGATGATCGGCCATGGTGGTGCCTTTCCTGAGTGCCGCGGATGCGGCTGCCTGGACGAACGGCGTCTGCCCGACCCTCTGTGACGAAAACGTACGTAATGAAACCTTTATCTCGTAGATGCGGAATATTGGCATATGCCCAACCGGCTCGGGACCGGCGGTCGAAGGCCGCTCCCTGCCGGGCTCTCCGCACCGAAACCGATCACCGTACGTGATGCCCGCCGAGCCTCCCGTGATCGTTGGCCGTTACTTCACCCCGTACCGCCGTGCCCACGCCAATCCATGTCGATTCGGACGACTCAATTGCCCCAACAGGGGTATTTGATGGTCGAAAAGCCCGAAATGAGCGGAGATGGTTTCGATGGCCTACACGCGACCGAGCATCGAGGAGCACCCGGACCTTCTTGAGCTCCGCGCCGAGTACGAGCGGACGACAGCGACCAACCGGGGGCAGGCGATCGAGGCCATGGGCCTGGTCACAGGCACCTACCTGGCCGCGTCTCCATGGATCGTCGGCTTCAACGGCCTGTCGACGATAGCGGTCGCCAACCTGATCGCCGGCGTCGCGTACGCCCTGCTGATGGGCGGTATCGGGCGGGGGTTCGAGCGCACGCACTCCATGGCGTGGGCCGCGGCGATCATCGGTCTGTGGACGATCATCTCGCCGTGGTGCATCGCGGGAAGCGTCGCCACCACCCGCACGATCACCAACAACGTGGTCGTCGGCGTGATCATGCTCGTCCTCGCGCTGGCGGCGGCGACGATGCGTCCCGGCACGAAGCGCATGCGCCGCGAGGTGCCCGACCCCACGCCGGGCGGCGGCCGGCGCATCTGAGCGGCATCCCGCGGGAACCCTGCCGGGCGGTCACCTGGACCGCCGGACGGGGATCGGCGGAGGGCGGCACCGCATGCCGGTGGCGCCCTCCGCCGATCCCCGTCCCCGGGACTGGCCTGGCACGCGCGTCCTCCCGGCGGTCTACTGGGAGATGGCCTTGCCGATCGTCCGCCCCGCACCGACCGGGCGGGGGCGGCGACCCCATGCGCCACTCATGTGCCATATGTGCCATACGCACCCAGCAGGCGACGGGAACGAGGCGGCATGTCGGTGGAGGAGCCGGAACTGCGGCAACTGCTCGCGGGCCTGACGGCAGTGCGCGACGGCGACTTCGGCACCCGTCTGCCCGACGGCGGGGACGGTCTGCTGGCCGAGATCGCCACCGTGTTCAACGGCATGGTCGACCAGCTGTCGCTCTTCACCTCCGAGGTGACGCGGGTGGCCCGCGAGGTCGGCACCGAGGGCGTGCTCGGCGGCCAGGCGGACGTGCCCGCCGTCTCCGGGACGTGGGCGGACCTGACGGACTCCGTCAACGCGATGGCGGGCAATCTGACCGCCCAGGTCAGGAACATCGCGCAGGTCACCACCGCCGTCGCCAGGGGCGACCTCTCCCAGAAGATCGACGTCGACGCGCGGGGGGAGATCCTGGAGCTGAAGGAGACCGTCAACACGATGGTCGACCAGCTCTCCTCGTTCGCCGACGAGGTGACGCGGGTGGCCCGCGAGGTCGGGACCGAGGGCAATCTCGGCGGGCAGGCCGACGTCCAGGGCGTCTCGGGCACGTGGCGGGACCTGACGGACTCCGTGAACTTCATGGCGGGGAACCTGACTGGTCAGGTCAGGAACATCGCGCAGGTCGCCACGGCGGTCGCCGGGGGCGACCTGTCCCAGAAGATCAGGGTGGACGCGCGGGGAGAGATCCTGGAGCTGAAGGAGACCGTCAACACGATGGTCGACCAGCTCTCCGCCTTCGCCGACGAGGTGACGCGGGTGGCCCGCGAGGTCGGCACCGAGGGCAACCTCGGCGGCCAGGCCACCGTGCGCGGCGTGTCCGGGACGTGGAAGGACCTCACCGACAACGTCAACGTGATGGCCTCCAACCTCACCGGGCAGGTCCGCTCCATCGCCCAGGTCGCCACCGCGGTGGCCCGCGGCGACCTCTCGCAGAAGATCACGGTCGAGGCGAAGGGCGAGGTGGCCGCCCTGGCCGGGGTCATCAACACCATGGTCGACACTCTCTCGGCGTTCGCCGACGAGGTGACCCGGGTGGCCCGCGAGGTCGGGACCGAGGGGCGGCTCGGCGGCCAGGCCCGCGTTCCCGCGGTGGCCGGCACCTGGAAGGACCTGACCGACAACGTCAACTCCATGGCCAACAACCTGACCGGTCAGGTCAGGAACATCGCGCAGGTCACCACCGCGGTCGCCAGGGGCGACCTCTCACGGAAGATCGACGTCGACGCCCGGGGCGAGATCCTGGAGCTGAAGACCACCATCAACACGATGGTCGACCAGCTCTCCGCCTTCGCCGCCGAGGTCACCCGGGTCGCCCGTGAGGTCGGCAGCGAGGGGCGGCTCGGCGGCCAGGCCGAGGTGGAGGGCGTGTCCGGCACCTGGAAGCGCCTGACGGAGAACGTCAACGAGCTCGCGGGCAATCTGACCCGGCAGGTCCGGGCGATCGCCGAGGTCGCCAGCGCGGTCGCCGAGGGCGACCTCACCCGCTCGATCACCGTGGACGCCTCCGGTGAGGTCGCCGAGCTCAAGGACAACATCAATGCCATGGTGGGTTCCCTGCGCGAGAGCACCCGCGCCAACCGCGAGCAGGACTGGCTCAAGACGAACCTGGCGCGCATCTCCGGCCTGCTCCAGGGCCACCGCGAGCTGGACGTGGTGGCGGAGCTCGTCATGGACGAGCTGACCCCCCTTGTCGACGCCCAGTACGGAGCCTTCTACCTGGCCGAGGAGAGCGGCGACAGCACCGTCCTGAGGATGGTCGGCTCCTACGGCCGGCCCTCCGGGACCCGGGCGGGGGAGCGTTTCGCGCTCGGCGAGTCCCTGGTCGGCCAGGTCGCGCGCAGTCGCCGGACGATCGCCGTCGACGAGGTGCCCGCGGGCTACGTCATCTCCTCCGGGCTGGGGTCGGCGGCCCCCGCCGGCCTCATCGTGCTGCCGGTCGTGGTCGAGGACCAGGTGCTGGGCGTCATCGAACTGGCCTCCTTCGCGGCCTTCACCGCCGTGCACCGCGACTTCCTGGAGCAGCTGAGGGAGACCATCGGCGTCAACGTCAGTACCATCCTGGCCAACGCCCGCACCGACGAACTGCTGCAGGAGTCCCAGCGCCTGGCCGGGGAGCTGCGGGCCCGCTCCGAGGAACTCCAGGTGCAGCAGGACGAGTTGCAGCGGTCCAATGCCGAACTCGAGGAGAAGGCCACGCTCCTGGCCGCGCAGAACCGCGACATCGAGATCAAGAACCTGGAGATCGAGCAGGCCCGCCAGGAACTGGAGGCCCGGGCCCGCGAACTGGACCTCGCCTCGACCTACAAGTCGGAGTTCCTGGCCAACATGAGCCATGAACTGCGCACACCGCTCAACAGCCTGCTCGTGCTCGCCCAGTTGCTGGCGCAGAACGCGACCCGGAACCTCACGCCCAAGCAGGTCGAGTACGCCGGCATCATCCACTCGGCCGGTTCTGACCTGCTGGAGCTGATCAACGACATCCTCGACCTGTCCAAGATCGAGGCCGGGAAGATGGACGTCAACGTCGAACCGATCCCGCTGCGGCGGATCGTGGAGTACATCGAGGCGACGTTCCGGCCGATGACCACGGAGAAGGGACTCGCGTTCGACGTGGCCGCCGGGCCCGGCGTCCCGGACGCGCTCCGCACCGACGAGGCCCGGCTCCGGCAGGTGCTGCGCAACCTGCTGTCCAACGCGGTGAAGTTCACCGAGGAGGGACAGGTGGGGCTGAGCGTCGAAGCGGTCGCGGCCGGTGAACTGCCCCCCGACGTCGAGGCGGAGGACGGCGCGATCGCGTTCCGGGTCACCGACACCGGGATCGGCATCGCCGAGCGGCAACTGGAGACGATCTTCGGTGCCTTCCAGCAGGCCGACGGCACGACCAGCCGCAAGTACGGCGGCACCGGCCTCGGTCTGTCCATCAGCCGGGAGATCGCCCACCTGCTGGGCGGCGCGGTCACGGCCCGGAGCACTCTCGGCAGCGGCAGCACCTTCACCCTCTACCTGCCGTTCGCCCGCGTGCCGCGCGCCGCACAGGAACCGGCGCCGGAGCCGGCCCTCGGCCGCGCCGCCGCGATGGAGCCCTGCGGCGGCGACGGCGCGACCACCGACGCGACCACGGCATCTGACGCGGCGGGCGGCACGGCCCCGGAGGCGGCGCCACGACGCGAACGCCGCCTGCTGGTGGTCGAACCGCGGCCCCGCGGGCTGCTGTCCCTGGTCGCCGAGAGCGCCCTCGCCGACCTGGTGACCGGTCCCGGCGCGCCGCCACCGGAGGAGACCGTCGACATCGTCACCGCCGTGGGCGCGCCCGAGGCGGCCGCGGTGCTTTCCGCCGAACCCGCCGAACCCGCCGAACCCGGCGTACCCGCAGGGCGCGTCGAGTGCGTGGTGCTCGACCTCGGACTGCCGCAGGGCGAGGCCGCACGTATCGTCCGGGACATGCGGCAGGACCCCGCGCTGGCGTCCGTCCCCGTCCTGGCGTACCGCGGCGGCTCCGGCGACACCGAGCCGGACGCGGTCCTGCGGGCGCAGGCCGGTGCACAACGCGTGGAACTCCTCACCGGTCTCGACGAACTGCGCGCACGCATCGCCGCGCACCTGTCGCCCCGCCGGCCCGCGGACGCACCACCCGCGCCGCCCCGGCCGGCCCCGCGGCCCGCCGCCGACGACGAGCCCGCGGCGCCGTCCCTGGCCGGGCGCACCGTGCTGGTCGTGGACGACGACGCCCGCAACATGTTCGCCATCACCGGCATCCTGGAACTGCGGGGCATCCGCGTGCTGCGCGCGGACAACGGCCGCAGCGGCATCGAGACACTGATCGCCCACCCCGAGGTCGACCTCGTCCTGATGGACGTGATGATGCCGGAGATGGACGGCTACGCCGCGACCGCGGAGATCCGCGGGATGCCCGAGTACGCCGGACTGCCCATCATCGCGGTCACCGCCAAGGCGATGCCCGGCGACCGCGAGAAGAACCTGGCCGCCGGCGCGAGCGACTACGTCACCAAGCCCTTCGACGCCGACGACCTGCTCTCCCGCGTGCGCTACTGGCTGGCCCCATGAAACGACCCGCACCGACCGCCGGGGAACAGCCGCCGACGTGACCGCCTCCGACCGCCCGGGACCGGCCCGGCCGGATCCGGAACCCGCCCGCCCGGACGTGACGCCGTCCGCGGCCGCTGCCGGACGGCTCGCCGCCACGGTGGACAGCCTGCGGCGGCAACTCCAGGAGGCCCAGGCCGTGGCGGACGGCCGCGCCCTCATCGAACTGGCCAAGGGGGTACTGGTCGCACGGCTGGGCTGCGGCCCCGCCGAGGCGGACCGGCAACTGACCCGGCTCGCCGCCGCCGCGGGCGTTCCCCGCCTGGAACTGGCGGCGGACGTGGTCAACGACGCGGCGCACGACCGCATCGGCGACGCCGCCGACGCCGTCGGCGAGGTCGCGGCGCACGGGCCCGCGGCGGATCCGGCGGACGCCGGCGGCCCCCCTCCCGGGGTGCGCCTGCGCACCGCGGAGAGCGGCGCACTGGCCGCCACGGACACGCAGACCGCCGCGTCGTCACTGCTGGAGCACGCGCTGGCCCCGCTGGGCGCCTGCGCCGTCGCGATCTGGGCGGCGGGACCGGACGGCTCCCTCACCCTGGCCGGTCACGCCGGGTACACCGAACCCGAGGCACGGCGCTGGCGGTACGTGCCGCCCGCCGTGGCGACCGTCGCCCGCCGGGCCCTGGAGGCGCGCGCGGCGCTCTCCTTCCGCGCTGCTCCGGCCCCGCGGGAGGACGTCCCCTCGATGCGGCCGGAGTGCGGCGCGGGCGGTCGTATCGCGGTGCCCGCGGGCGCGGGCGGGCGTGTCGACGTCGTCCTGGAGATCTGCTGGCCGGAGGAGCCGCCCCCGTTGTCCCCGGCGGTCCTGCGGCAGATCGACGCGATGGCCGGACTGTGCGCGCACACCCTGGTCCCCGTCCCCGGGGTGCCGGGTCCGCTGCCGGTCGACGAGCTGATCGACATCTGCGACGCACTCCACGACCCCGCGGTGGTGCTGACACCGCTCACCGGCAGCGACGGAAACGTGACGGACTTCCGCATCAGCCACACCAACGCGAGCTTCGTGGACCCCGCCGGACGCCCCCGCGGCGCCGTCAGCGGAGCCACCCTCCTGGAGGCCTACCCCTCGGGGGCGGGCGACGGCCACGTCTTCGACGCGGCCGTGCGCGTCCTGGCCACCGGCGAACCCTTCCGTGCCCGGCACATGGTGCTCACCTCGCTCATCGAGCACGTCGAGCTGACCGTCGTCGCCGAGGTCGGCATCAGCCGGCACGGCGCGCACCTGCTGCTGGTCTGGCGCCCCGAGGACGAGACCGCCCGGCTGGACGACCTCCTGCAGCACGCCCAGCGCCTCGGCGGCCTGAGCGGCTTCGAGGAGAACGTGCGTACCGGCGAGATCACCTGGAACAGCGAACTGTTCGCGCTGTACGGCAAGAACGAGCACTCCGCCCCGGTGCCGCTGGAGGACCTGCGCCTGCACGCCCACGCCGACGACTCCGCGGCGATCGGCCGTTTCCTGCGCACGGTCTCGCGCCACCACCGCGCCGCCTCCGTCGCCTTCCGGCTGCGGCGCCCCGACGGCGTCACCCGGCACATCCGCGTCGTCGCCGAACCGGTGCTGGACACCGACGGCCGGCTGCTCGCCGTGCGCGGGGCCTACCAGGACGTCTCCTCCCAGCACTGGACGGAGGTGGCACTCGCCGCGACACAGGACCGGCTCGCCCACTCCGAGGAGCAGGCAGCGGAAAGCGACCGGCTCGCCCTGCAGTTGCAGCACGCCATCATGCCGCCCACCCGCGGACCGCTGGACGCCCCCGGCCTGGAGGTCGCCGTGCGGTACCGGCCCGCGGAGACGGAGTCCCTGGTCGGAGGGGACTGGTACGACGCGGTCGTGCTGCCGTCGGGGCACGTCCTGCTGTGCGTCGGCGACGTGGCGGGGCACGGGATCGAGGCCGCGACGAGCATGGTCGTCCTGCGCAACGCCCTGCGCGGACTCGCCGTCACCGGCGCCGGCCCCGGGCAACTGCTGTCCTGGCTCAACGTCGTGGCGTACCACCTGACGGACCGCGTCACGGCCACCGTCGTCTGCGGCCTGTACATCCCCGCCACGCGCTCGCTGCGCTGGGCGAGGGCCGGCCACCTCCCCCCTGCCCTGCTGCGGGGGGAGGAGGCGACGACCCTGCCGCCGGGGCAGGGCATCCTGCTCGGCGCCGTTCCGGAGACCGCGTACGAGGAGCAGGAGACGCGCCTGCGCCCCGGGGACACGCTGCTGATGTACACCGACGGCCTGGTCGAGCGCCGGGACAGCTCCGTGACCGACTCGGTGGCCCACCTGCTGGCGACCGCCCGCGACGCCGCCGCATCCTCGTTGGAGCAGCGCCTCGACCGGCTCCTCGCCGGCAGCCGCTCCGACACCGACGACGACACCTGCGTCATCGGCATCCGTGTGATCTGACGCACCGTCCGGCGGGCACCGCCGACCGGGATGCCGTGTCGGACATAACGGCATGAACGCGGACGAGCTAAGGTCGCCGCCGAATCGCGGTCCGCCGCCCGGCCGGCGGACGCCACCGAGGAACCAGGAGTCCATGATGGCCAGCCCGCACCACCCCCACGACCACCACGAGCACGTCCACGGCGAGAACTGCGGCCACGTCGGCTTCCGGCACGACGACCACACCGACTACGCCCACGACGGGCACGTGCACCGCTCCCACGAGGACCACGTCGACGAGTGCGACAAGAACGCCCACGTCACCCACGGGGAGCACGCCCACCAGCACGGCGAGGACTGCGGCCACGTCGCGGTGCGGCACGGCGACCACACGGACTTCGTGCACGACGGCCACCGCCACGCGGCCCACGAGGGGCACTGGGACGACCACTGACCGGCCTCGGTAGCAGTAGTTGACGTACCGTCACCGGCCTGGTGGCACCGGGGTCCCCGGAACAGCCGCCCGGCCGGTGCCGGTCATGATCGGCGCCGCGCGAGCCGGGCGGCCCCGTCACACAGAGGACACACGACACCCGTGCACAGACGTCTCCGAGCGGGCGCCACCGCTGTGGCAGCCGTCATCCTGGCCGCCCTCCTGGGCGCGTGCGCCGGTTCCCCTTCGGGTTCCGGCACGGCACAGGCGGCCCCGGACGACACCGTCACCGGCGTGCTCGACACCTACCGGCACGACCCCCGGAAGACGGTCCCCGCCACGCGGACCCGCATGGTCGACGCGTGCACCGACCGCACACGCCGGGTGCGGCACACCTCGTCCAGCGGCTCCGGCAAGCGCCGCACAACCCGGACCTGGTACACCACCGAGCACGAGCGCGACTGCCGCAAGGTCCCGCGCGGCACCGAGGCATACCGCCGCGTCGTGCACACCGAGCGGTGGTGCGTACGCCTCGACGACGTCTGGTACCGCGTCGACGCCGCCACCTACGACACCGCCACCCGCACCGACAGGGGCGACCGGCTCACCGTCAGCCCGCTCGGGACCGGCTGCACGGGCTGACGGGTGCGGGCAGCCGCTAGCCTGCCCGGATGTCCCGCCCGCTGCTCTTCCTCGACATCGACGGGCCGCTGATCCCCTTCGGCTCCCCGACCGGCCACCCCGTGTTCCCCGCGGTTCCCGCGTTCCCGGGGGAGGACGCGAACCCGCTGCTGGACCGGATCGATCCCGCCCTCGGTCCGAAACTGCTGGCACTGCCCTGCGAACCGGTCTGGGCGACCTCCTGGACGGCCGAGGACGCCAACACCTCCGTGGCACCCCGGCTCGGCCTGCCGGCCCTGCCGTCGGTGACCTGGCCGGAGCCGTCCGCCGAGGAGGTGCGCGACGAACGGGCGGGGCTGCACTGGAAGACCCGCACTCTGCTGTGCCGGGCGGCCGGACGGCCCTTCGCGTGGGCCGACGACGAGATCACCGGCGCCGACCGCGACTGGGTCGCCGCCCAGGGCGCGCACGCCCTGCTGCACCGCGTCGACCCTCGACGGGGCCTGACGGAACGGGACTTCGCGGTGCTGCGAGCATGGCTGGCGGGAGAGCTCCCGCCTCCCACGTGACCACCGCCCACCTCAGGCCGGCACAGGCCCCCGCCCGACCGCGGCCAGCAGTTCGAACGGCAGCTCCTTGTCCGCCTGGCCCACGGCGAGCGCGAGCCAGCGGTCACGATCCCGGACCGGCCACGCTGCTTGCAGGCTGACGAACTGCTGGCTGAGGGAGAACAGCGGCTCGGGCACTTCCTCGCCGTCGATACTGGCCTTGAGATACGGCCACAGGTCGATCTCCACCGGAGCGCCCCAACGCGGCGCGAGCGCGGCGATCAGCGCGTCCAGGCGGGCCCGCCCATCCGCTTCGGCCTCCCGCCACGCCTGCCCGTCGTCGTCCCAGAAGTCCCGGCTGTTCCACAGAACGCACACCCGGTGGTGCGGGCCGCCGTAGCCGTTCGCGTCGTCGGCCTCCGTCTCCGGGAACAGACCTGCGAGCAGCTTATCGATCAGGGAGAGGTGGTCCCCGAGGGTGGCGGTCATGAGCGCAGGGTAGGGGGTCGCACGGACACCGCCCCCGGCGGTGCGCGCGTCGGCCGGGGCGGAACGCTACTCCTCGGGTGCGACGACCTCGCCCGTGCCCGCGTCCCGGATCATGATCGCCTCGACGGGGCAGGACTCGGCCGCGTCGACGAGGACGTCCGCCGGTTCGGTCTGCGGGTGCCGGGGGTGTGAGACCCCGTCCCGGACCTCGAAGTGCTCGGGGGCGATGCCGGCGCAGGAGCCGGTGCCCATGCAGGTGTGCTCGTCCACGGTGATGTGCCAGGTCATGGTCGTGTCCTCGGTCGCCGGTTGGTGTGGGTGGGGTTGGGGGATCAGGGGCGATCCCACGTGACGGGCAGGTACTCCGGGCCGCGCAGTGCCACGCCGGACTTCCACACGACGGACTCCTCCCGGTCCGCGAACCGCAGACCGGGCAGCCGCTCCAGCAGGGAGCCGAGGGCCACCTGGAGCTCCATGCGGGCCAGTTGGGCGCCGAGGCAGTGGTGCGGTCCGTGCCCGAAGCCGACGTGCGTGGCCTCCTCGCGCCGCAGGTCGAGCCGGTCCGGATCGGAGTACACCGACGCGTCGCGGTTGGCGGACACGGCGGCGACCACGACCGCATCCCCGGCCCGCACCGTGCCGCAGCTCAACTCGACGTCCTCCGTGGCATAGCGCGGCATCCCGGCGCCGTTGCCCAGCGGGACGAAGCGCATCAGCTCCTCGACCGCCTGCGGTACCAGGCCGGGATCGGCGCGCAGCGCCTCCAGTTGCCGGGGGTGGGTGAGGAGGGTGTAGACGAAGTTGGGGATCTGAGTGGCCGTCGTCTCGTGGCCCGCGACGAGCAGCGCGATGGCCAGGACCACCAGTTCCTGCTCCGAGAGCCGCTCCTCCTCGTCCCGGGCGGCGACGAGCGAGCTGAGCAGGTCGTCCCCGGGCGCGGAGCCGTCCCGCCGCCGGGCGATCAGGCCGGCCATGTACTCCGTGAGCCGACGGGTGCGCTCCTCGACCTGCTCGGGGGTGAACTTCGTGGTGGACAGCAGGGCGTCCGACCACTCGCGGAATGCGGCGCGGTCCTCGTACGGCACACCCAGTAGCTCGCAGATGACGGTGACCGGCAGCGGCAGCGCGAAGTCCTCCACGAGGTCGGCCGGGGCGCCCTTGGCGACCATCGCGTCGAGCAGGCCGGCGGCGATCTGCTCGGTGCGGGGCCGCAGCCGCTCGACGTGGCGTGCGGTGAACGCCTTCGCCACGACCCGGCGCACCCTGGTGTGCTCGGGCGGGTCGAGTTCCAGGATGTTGCCTGGCAGGCCCCGGCCGGGCCGCATTCGGGGTTCGTCGCGGCGGGCGGCCTCCGTCCGGCTGAACCGAGGGTCACTCAGGACCGTCTTGACGTCCTCGTACCGGGTGACGAGCCAGGCGGGCTCGCCGTACGGGAAGCGGACCCGGCACATCGGCTCGTTGTCGCGCAGCTCGGCGAACACCGGGTCCACGGTCAGCCGGTCGGCCGCGGTGAAGGGGTAGGTCCTCGGTTCGGTGACGGCCATGGCAACTCCTGCGCTCAGGGGGTGGAGGATGCGGACGCTGCGGGAGCCCTCACGGCGGCAGCGCGGGGCCGAGCAGATGGCAGAGGTCGTCCGCGAGCAGGTCCAGCGGGTCGGCGGTGCCCACCGGCAGACCGCCCGCGATCCATGTGGTCAGGAACGAACCCGTCTGGAGCGCGGCCATCAGCGCCCGCTGCCGGGCCTCCTCGCGGGACACGCCCCGCCACCGCGCGGTGTCGTGGGTCAGCAGGTCCACGTACCGTTCGTGCGCGGCCACGTAGCGTTCGCGGACGCTCTGGTCGTCACCGGCCGCCGCCGGTGTGGCGGCGAAGAGCACCCGGATCGTGGGCGCCAGCGCGCGCCAGTCCGCCGCCGCGCGGTCCAGCCACGCGCGGACGGTGGCGCGCGTCCACTCGGGGACGGCGGCGAGATCCGCGTACAGGCTGTCGGCGACCGCGTACACCCGGTCGGACAGCGCCGCGATGATCGCCGCCTTGCCGCCGAAGTGCGCGTACACCGTGGCCCTGGTGACACCGCTCGCCGCCGCGATGTCCTCCATCGTGGCGTGCACGAACGACGTCGTGGTGAAGACGGTGACCGCCCCGTCCAGCACCCGGTTGCGGGTCAGGTCCCGCTGCTGCTCGCGCAGGCTCACCCGCGGACCGCGACCGGCCGGACGCGGTGCGTCCAGGGCGGTCGCGGAACGGTCGGCGGCCTGCTTGCGACGCTCCATGGGACCAGCGTACAAAATGCAGCAAATCTTGACATATTGTGCAGCGCCGATCGGGGAGCGGGGACGGGAGCCCCGTCGGCCCGCTCCGGCCGGGTCACTCCCCGGGGTCGATGGCGGGCCGCCGCAGCTGCACCTCGGCCCCGGACTGCTTGAACGACTCCGCGGACACCGGAACGAGGACCGCGTCGCGGTGGAAGTCCCGCAGGTTCGTCGACCCGCAGCTGATCATCGTCGCGGTGAGCTTCGCGCGGGTCCGCTCCACGTTGTCGTACAGGCTCCCCGCGTACGGCACGTAGCCGTCGACGCCCTCCTCGAAGACCATCTCGCCGCGCTGACCGTAGCGCGCCGCGTTCTGCGCCCGCCGCGAGCCCTCACCCCAGTACTCCTTGTACCACTGGCCGCCGATCTGGAGCTTCCGCGACGGGCTCTCGTCGAGCCGGGCGAAGTATCGGCCGAGCATGATGAAGTCCGCCCCCATGGCCAGGGCCATCGCCATGTGCGAGTCGTTGAGCAGGCCGCCGTCGCAGCACAGCGGCACGTACACCCCGGTCTCCTGCGCGTAGCGGTCCCGGGCCTCGACCACGTCGAGCAGCGCGGAGGCCTGCCCGCGGCCGATGCCCTTCTGTGCCCGGGTGGTGCAGATGGCCCCGCCCCCGATCCCGACCTTCACGAACGCCGCGCCCGCATCGGCCAGATAGCGGAAGGCCCGGCCGTCGACGACATTCCCCGCGCCGACGAAGACGTCGTCGCCGTAGGCCTCCCGGGCGAATTCGAGAGTCCGCGCCTGGTACACGGAATAGCCGTCGGAGGAGTCCAGGCACAGGACATCCGCACCGGCCTCCACCAGAGCGGGAATCCGGTCCTTGAAGTCACGGGAGTTGAGACCGGCGCCCACCCGCAGGCGCTTGCCGCCGTCGACGGTGGCACGGTGATACGTCTTGTGCGCCTGGTAGTCCCTCTTGAGGACCAGGGAGACGGCCCGGTCGTCCTCGAGTACCGGCAGCACGTCCACGTGGTGATGCCAGATCAGCTCGTTCGCCTCCGACAGCGACACCGAGGCCGGCGCCGTGACCAGGTGGTCACGGCCGCGCATCCGGTCGCGGGCGGTGCCGGAGGCGCCGTGCCGCTCCAGGTGGAAGTCGTCGAGGCTGATGACCCCGAGGAACGCGCCGTCCGGTTCACCGCTCCGCGTGACCACGGCAACGCCCTGTTCGGTGCCGGCCAGGAGCCGCGCGACCTCACCGAGCGGTGTCTCCGGGGCGACGGTGACGTCGCCGGTCCGGAAGCCGGCCTTGTGCCGCTTGACCGTCAGCACGTCGGCGGCCTGGTCCTCGATCCGCTGGTTCTGGTGGATGAACGACAGCCCGCCGGCCTGCGCCAGCGCCACCGCCAGCGTCGGTGACGAGACCGCCTGCATGATGGCGCTCACCATGGGGGTGGCGAGGCGGATCCCCGCCTCCTCGCCGACCCGGTGACGCACCAGGGGCGCCCCGAGATCGACATTGTCCGGCGTGCAGTCTTCCGTGGTCAGGCCCGGAATCAGGAGGAACTCGCTCAGGGTGCGCGAGATCTCGGGGAGGATTCTCATGTCGTCTCCAAGGGAGAGCCCCCGGCGACCGCGTGCGGACCGGCGGGGCTCGTGCGGGCAGTGCGGATCGATGCCGGCCGGTGGCGCACTGTCGGAAGAACGCGCTCCGGAGATCCTGAGAGCGGGCACACCCGGCGCAGCGGTGCTCGCACGCGCGGCCGAATCGGCGGCGAGGGCACGGCAGATCGCATCCGCACGGTGCTGCACAGGCGCTGACTTCCATCACGCCATACGGCACGGTACCGCACGCCCCGTCAGTCCTTGACCGCTGCGGGCCGCTGCGGCCCCGCGACGGCGGCCGGGTCTTCGGTGCGAGGCCGGCGTCTGTCCGACAGAGGCGCGAGAAGACCGATCACCCGGCCGTCAGAGCGGCGTCAACAGACGCGGAGGAACCGCCGGGACCCCCTACCGTGGCGCTGTTCGGCGAGACGGAGGATGCCTGATGCGCGGATTCGCGGGCGCGACGCTGGTGGCCGTTCTGGCTGCCCTGACGCTCCTGGGCCTTGGCTTGTGCCTGGTGGTGATACCCGGCCGCACGACACGCTTTCTCAACGAGGCGTTCGTCGTCGTCCCGGTGGTGGACGGCAGGCACCACCGGCTGAAGCGAGCGGGCGCGCTCGTCATCGGATCCCTCATGGTCCTGTGGGGCTTCCGCTTCGCTCACAATGTGCTGCTGAGCAGTGGAATCCTGTGGAGCCACGTGAGCACGAGCACCTGAACAACCTCACCGGGCACTGCGCCGGCGGCTCAGGCGTCGAGCCCTGTGCCGCGGCGGGGCGCGGTCATGTCGCCCGTCGCGGGGGTGCCGTCCGCGAGCCCGTAGCGGAGGTGGACGGTGCCCTTCGGGCTGGTCGCCGGGGGGTCCAGGAGGGTGAGGTTGGTGGGGACCGCGCCGCCGTCGAAGACCTTCTTGCCGACGCCGAGCACGATCGGGTGCACCCAGAGGTCGAGACGGTCGAAGAGCCGCTCGCGCAGGAGGGTCTGCACCAGGTTCAGGCTGCCGACGACCTTCACGTTCCGGTGCCGGTCGCGGACCGCGTGCACCGCGGTGGCGAGATCGGGGCCGAGGTGCGTGGACCCGGCCCACGAGAGGTCGGGCCTGCCGCGGGAGGCGACGTACTTCGGGACGCCGTTGAACAGCGTGGCGATGTCGCCGTCCTCGCCGCCCTTCTGGTGCGGCCAGTAGGCGGCGAAGATGTCGTACGTCCGGCGGCCGAGCAGGAGGGCGTCCGTGCCCTCGTAGGCGGCGGCGATCTGCGCCCCGGCGACCTCGTCCATCAAGGGCGCCTGCCAGCCGCCGAACGGGAACCCCACCGGGTCCTCGTCGGGGCCGCCGGGTGCCTGCCCGACGAGGTCGAGGGTCGCGAACAGCTCGATGTGGATGAGGCCCATGGGGTGCTCCTGGTCCGTCGGTTGTCCCGTTCGGCAGGTAGACCCATGGGCGACGCAGGACTCATCGCCGCCGCGGCGCCCTGTTCCGCCAGCCGTCGTGACGGACCGTCAGCCCTGGGTCGCGTTTTCCCGCCGTTCACACGCGCGCGGGCCCCGACATCAGCCCGTGACGCCCCGGCCACGCCGCCCGTAACAGCCCCCCTCGAAGATCGGCGTGCACACCGGCAGATCGAGAGAGGGCGACTCATGACGCAGGGGCAGCCAACAGGACTCGACCGCAGGGGATTTCTGCGCGCCGTCGGCATCACCGGCGGTGCGGGCGCGATGTTTGCCACGATGGGCGCGATGGGGCTGGCGCCCACCGCCGAGGCGGCGGGCCGCGACAGCGACTTCCGGGCGCCGAGCGCCGCCGACTTCCACCTCACCGGACGGGCCGCGGGCAAGGTCGTCGTCCTGGGCGGGGGCATCGCCGGCCTGACGACGGCGTACGAACTGGGCAAGGCAGGCTACGACTGCACGATCCTCGAGCCGCGCGACCGGCCCGGCGGCCGCAACTACACGGTCCGCGGCGGGGACTCCCACACCGACCTCGACGGCCGCACGCAGAAGGCCCGGTTCTCCGAGGGGCAGTACCTCAACGCCGGACCGGCGCGGCTGGCCCAGTGGATGGTCACCCTCGACTACTGCCGCGAACTCGGCGTGCCCATCGAGGTCTTCACCAATGCCAATGCCGACGCGTACATCTACCACGAGTCGGCGGGCATGCGGCCCGGCAACCCGATGCGCTACCGCACGGCCAAGGCCGACACCTACGGGTACGTCAGCGAACTGCTCGCCAAGGCGACCGATCAGGGCGCGCTCGACAAGGAGCTGACCGCCGACGACAAGGAGCGGCTGCTGTCCTTCCTGGAGGGCTTCGGCGAGATCGGCGGCCGGAACGAGGCCTGGACGTACACAGGGGGCGCCAACCGCGGCTACACCACCTGGCCCGGTGCCGCCGGCACTCCCGGGACGCTGCTCGGGGGTCTGCCCAGTGCCTCGGAGGTCTTCGCCTCCGGCGTGGGTCGGCACTTCGCCTTCGAGTTCGAGTTCGACCAGGCGATGCTGATGTTCCAGCCGGTCGGCGGCATGGACCGGATACCGAAGGCCTTCGCCCGGGCCATCGGATCCCACCGGTTCCGGTACGGGTGCCAGGCGACCTCGCTCGTCCAGTCGGCGCGGGGGGTGACCGTCGGCTACACCGACCCGCACGGCCGGCAGCGGCAGTTGGAGGCCGATTACTGCGTCGCGGCCATGCCGCCGCACCTGCTCGCCAAGCTGACGCACAACCTCGGCCCCGACGTGCAGACCGCGCTCACCACGATCCGGCCCTCGTCGGCCGGCAAGATCGGGCTGGAGTACCGCAGCCGCTGGTGGGAGACCGACCACCGGATCTACGGCGGCATCACCGAGACCGACCTCGACCTCTCCCACATCTGGTACCCGTCCTACGGCCACCACGGCGAACGCGGCGTCGTCGTCGGCTACTACAACACCGGGGCCAACGCCGACGCCTACGCGGCCCTCACCCCCGCCGAGCGCGAGGCCCGCGCCGTCCTCCAGGGCGTGAAGATCCACGGCGAGAAGTACCGGACCGAACTGGCCCACTCCTTCTCCATCGCCTGGAAGCGCGTACGCCATCTCGAGGGTGCCTGGCACAGCATCCCCGGCGGCCCCGACGCCGCCGTGTACAAGCCGCTCAACGAGCCGGCCGGGCGGGTGCTCTTCGCCGGGGACTGGCTGTCCTACATGGACGCCTGGCAGCACGGGGCGATCCTGTCGGCCCGCAAGGCCGTCACGGCTCTGCACAGCCGGGCCCTCAAGGCCTGACGGGCCGACGGACGGTGGCCGCGGTGCGGGCGGCGTGCCCGCCGCCCCCCGCGGCCCGCCGGCTCATCCTGCCGCGTCGGGCGTGCGCACCGCGAGGAAGGCCACGTCGTCGTCGTTGTCCGCGGGACGCACCTGCTCCAGGAGCGTGTCGCTGAAGGAGTCCAGGGCGCGGCGGGCGAGGGAGGCGGCGTGTTTGCTGAGCAGGTCGAGGCCGTGGTCGAGCGAGTGGCTGGGGGACTCGATCAGTCCGTCGGTGTAGAGCATCAGCGTCGACCGGGGCGGCAGGCTGACGACGGCGTCACGGCGCGGCTTGGTGCTGCCGGTGCCGAGCAGGATGCCGTGCGCGTCGGTGAGGTAGCGGGCCCGGCCGTCGTGGGTGATGAGCAGGGGCGGCGGGTGGCCCGCGTTCGTCCACTGCAGTTGCCACAGTCCGTCGTCGCAGGTCAGCCGGGCGAGCAGCATCGTGGCCATGGGGACCTCCGCGATGTGCATGACGGCCCGGTCGAGCTGGGTGACGACGGTGCTGGGGCTCTCCGGCTGCGACCAGGCGAAGGCGCGCAGCATGTTGCGGAGCTGCGCCATGCCGCCGGCCGCCTCCAGGTCGTGCCCGACGACATCGCCGATGGCCAGGGCCGTCGCCCCGTCGGCGAGCGGGAAGGCGTCGTACCAGTCCCCGCCGACCTGCGAGGCGTCCGGGGCGGGCACATACCGCGCCTTCATCTCCAGGCCCGGGACGATCGGCATCTGCGGCAGCAGATGGCGCTGCATCGTCTCGGCGACCTTGCGCTGCCGCTGGTACAGGCGCGCGTTGTCCAGGGCCAGTCCGGCCCGGCGGGTCAGGTCCTCCAGCAGCGGGAGGTCCGCCGCGGTGAAGGCGTCCGGGCGCTGCGAGCGCCCCAGCGTCAGCGCGCCGAGCACGTCCCGGAGCCCGCGGACGGGCGCGATGGCCGCCGAGTGCATGCCGGTCGCGGCGAACAGCCGGTGCTGCTCGACCGCGATGCCCGAGTCGGGCGGCCCCTGGTAGGTCGAGGGGCCGGCCAGGGCGGACGCGGCGCCGCGCAGCGCGCGCGACAACGGCATCGGGGATTCCTGCGGCAGGGGCGGCATGGGGCCCTGGAGGTCCGTGCGCTCGATCAGGACGCCGTTGTCGTGGTGCACGACCAGGGCCCGCCGAACCTCGTCGCCCTCGGTCAGCAGGTCCACGACCGCCCAGTCCGCGAGCCGGGGCACGGTCAGGGCCGCCAGCCGCCGCAGGGCCTCGTCCACGTCGAGGGTCGAGGTGAGCCCGGTCGTGGTCTCCGCCAGCAGCGCGAGGCGGTCGAGTTCGGACAGCGGCGGGGGCGCGGTGCCGGCGCCGCGCGTCGCCCCTTCGCCCTGCCGCACCTCGTGCAGCAGGACCAGCGCCCCCGTCGTCCCCGGTGCCAGCGTGTAGGGCGTGATGAGCCAGGACAGCCCGAGCAGCGTGCCGTCACCGCAGGCGAACCAGCCGAGGTCGCCCTGCGTGGTGGTCTCGGTGAGGAGCGCGTCGCGCATCGGGCAGCGGGAGCGGGGCAGGGGGTGCCCGTGGCTGTCGCGGTGCAGCAGGTCGTGGGCGTCCTGCCCGGCGAGTTCGCCGGCGGACTTCCGGAACAGCTGCCGGGCCCCGGCGTTGGCCGCGACGATCCGTCCCTCGTTGTCGACGACGAGGGACGATGCCCGGACGCTCTCCAGGTCGAGGGCCGGGGCCGGGGGACCGTCCGGCGTACGGGGTCCGGGCGCGGGCGGGAAATCAGCCGGTGACGCGGCGGCTTCCATACCCTCCTCGATCCGGTCGGAGACCTGGGGTGAATCTGCCCCACCAGCATCACACGCGTCCGCGCGGCGGATCCACCGCGAACGACGGTTTCCCGCCCCATGAACGGATCGGGGACTCCGCCGCCCGGACCGACTCCGCTCGGCGCGGCCCCCGTTCGCCCGCCCGCCGGGGGCCGCCGGGGTCACGGCCCTGCCGTGCCCACTAGGCTCCGGGGATGCCGATCCCCAGCCCCGCACGGATCCGTGCCCTGCACGAGAAGCACGCGCCCACCGCCGAGGCCTTCGACCTCGTGTTCACGCACTGCGAGATCGTGTGGCGCATCGCCGAGCAGCTGCTGACCGCCTCGGGCCGGGACGACGTCGACGCGGAACTGGTGCGCGCGGGATGCCTGCTCCACGACATCGGCGTCTACCGGCTCTTCGACGACGCCGGCCGCCTCGACCACGGCGGGTACGTGCGCCACGGCCTTCTCGGCCATGACCTCCTCGCGGCCGAGGGCCTTCCCGAAGTGCTGTGCCGGTTCTGCTCCTGCCACACGGGGGTGGGCCTCACCGCGGCCGACGTGCTGGCACAGGGGCTGCCCCTGCCCCCGGCGGACTACGTACCGGTGACCCGCGAGGAGCGGCTGGTGATGTACGCGGACAAGTTCCACAGCAAGTCGACGCCGCCGCGCTTCCTCTCCTTCCCCGCGTACACCGAACGGCTCCGCCGGTACGGCGAGGAGAAGGTCGCCGGGTTCCACGCCCTGCGGGCCGAGTTCGGCGAACCCGAACTCGTCCCGCTCGCGGCGGCCCACGGGCACGCGTTGACGGAGCGGAGCTGATGCTCCCTCAGTTCTGGACGGTGGGGCGTACGACGATCTCGTTGACGTCGACCCCGTCCGGCTGGGCGATCGCGTAACCGACGGCCTCCGCGACGGCGGACGCGGGGAGGCCGATCATGTCCGTGGCGGCCCGGGCCGCGCCCTGCACCTCGGGATCGCCACCGGCGAGGGTGAGTTCGGAACGGGTGAAGCCCGGGCTGACGACCGTGACGCGGATGTCGGAGTTCTCCTGCCGGAGCCCCTCCGACAGGGCCCGCACCGCGTACTTGGTCGCGCAGTACACGGCGGCGGTCGCGTCGACGCGGAGCGCCGCGGTCGAGGCGACGGTGACGATGTGCCCCGACCGGGCCTCGCGCATGGAGGGCAGGACGGCGGCGATGCCGTGCAGCACACCGCGCAGGTTCACGTCGATCATCCGGTCCCACTCGTCGACCCGCAGGGACGCCATGGGGGAGAGGGCCATCACGCCCGCGTTGTTCACGAGGACGTCCACGCGTCCGTGACGGGCGAGCGCGCCGGTGACGAAGGCGTTGACGCTGCCCGCGTCGGTGACGTCCAGTTCCGCGTACTCGGCGCTGTGGCCTGCGGCGGTCAGCTCGGCGACCAGCCCGGCCAGGCGGTCCACGCGCCGGGCACCGAGGACGACGTGGTGGCCGGCGGCGGCCAGATGGCGGGCGGTGGCCTCGCCGATGCCGCTGGACGCGCCGGTCACCAGGACGGTCTTGCGGCGGGGGGAAGGGGTGGGGTGCTGCACGACGATCTCCGAACGAATGGAAGGAACGGGAGGAACGGGAGGAACGAGGGGAACGAGAGGATGCGAGAGACAAGAACCGGAAGGGGACCGGGGACGGCCTGCCGGGGTCGCGCCGGCCGAGCGGCCGGCGATCAGGCCGTGTCCGCCATGCGGGCCACCTGCCGGTCGACGGTCCGCCGGCCGATGGTGGCGTGGACGGGGGAGCCGCCCGTCTCCGTGGTGATCCCGCGGGCGGCGGCCATCGCCTGTTCGGGGGTGTCCCGGGCCACGATGTCGACGACGGTGCCGTCCTGGTTGCCGGCGACGAAGTCGGCGGCCGTGCGGCCGGGCGCCGGGGCGAGGGTCGTGATCTCCCGTGCGTGGTCCAAGGCGGAGGTCCTCTCCGGGAAGGGGGCGGGCGCGGCGGCCCGGACAACGCCGCCGCCCCGACAGCCTCGACCCGCCGGAGCGACGCGGGAAGGCCGTGCCGGGCCCGGTGCGGGGTACCTGGGTGCGGCACACCCAGGACCACCGCGGCCTGCACCGGACGCCGCCGCCCCGGCAGGCTGGGACCTCGCGAGCACCCCTGCCGCGCCGTTCCGCCGAGGAGAGCCATGAACCCGTACGCCCCGGCCCGTCCACCGGCCGGTGACCGGGACGGCAGTAGCATGAGCCGTATGCCCGATCCGTCCGACAACGACCTGGGCGCCTTTCTGCGGGCCGCGCGGTCCCGTCTGGAGCCGTCCGACGTGGGCCTGCCGGCCGGCGGGGGACGCCGCCGGGTCGCCGGACTGCGCCGGGAGGAGGTCGCCGTCCTGACGGGAGTGAGCGCGGACTACTACACGCGTCTGGAACAGGGCCGTGAACGCCGCCCCTCCGCCCAGGTGATCGAGGCCCTCGGGCGTGCCCTGCGGCTGAACGTCGACGCGCGCGGCCACCTCTTCCTTCTCGCCGGGCTCGTTCCCGGCCATCCCGCCGACCGCACCCGGCACCACGTCCACCCCGACCTGCTGCGCCTGCTCGACTCCTTCCCCTCGGCCGCCGCCTACGTGCTGGGCCCCGCCTTCGACGTCCTGGCCGCGAACACGCTCGCCCGCGCGCTCCTGGCGCCCTTCGGGGCGGAGACCAACATGCCCAGGATCCTGTTCACCCACCCCGCGGCCCGTACGGTGTTCGTGGAATGGCCGCTGGTCACCAGTGCCACGGTGCACGCGTTGCGCCTCAACGCCGCCCGCTTCCCGCACGACGCCGACATCGGCGACCTCGTCTCGGAACTCCTCGTCCGCTCCGAGGAGTTCGCGGCACTGTGGAACGACCAGATGGCCGCCGGCCTCACCCGCGCCTACAAGGTCTTCGTCCATCCCGACGCGGGCCGCGTGGAACTCACCTACCAGACCTTCGACGTCCGTGACGCCCCGGGCCAGCAACTCCTGGTGGGCAGCCCCGAACCCGGCAGCCGCAGCGCGCAGGCCCTCACGTACCTCGCCTCCATGACCGGCGCCGACTGACCGGTGCCACAGCCACGTCGGACGACCGGTTCCCGGCGGCGCCCCGCACCCTGCTCGTCGCACGTCGCCGACTACCCTTTGCGGCGTGGCGATGTTCGTGCACCTGACGTCGGCGGCGTACGCGCCCCGCATCCGGCGGTCCGGGATACGCGCGGGACGCGGACCGGGCGGCGCACGCGGGGTGTACTGCTTCCCGGTCCTGACCTCCTACACCCTCACCCATCAATGGCTGCGGGAACTGGCCCGGTCCGGCACCAGGGGAGGACTGGTGGCCGTGCACATCCGCCTGGCCGACGACGAGCCGGTACGGGCCGGCCACTACGCGGACCGGGCGCGGGGCGTCGAGGCCGCCGTCAGTGCGGCCGAGGCGGTGCGCGGGATCGCCGCGCTGCCCGACCCGCGGGGGTGGGAGGTGTTCGTCCCCCGGGCGATCCGCCCGCACGAAGTGCACCGCACGCGCACCGCACCCCAGGTGACGGGCTGGCGCTACTGGCCGGACGCGCACGGGACGCGGCCCTGCACCTGCGCCGGTTGCCGGGTGCGGGGCGAATACGGGTCGCGGCGCCTGCGCGAGCGGATGCCGCACCCGCTGGACGGTCCCCCGCCGCCGGTCCCGGTCCTGCTGGCCAGGATCGCGGCGGCGGGTGACCCCGGTGACCCCGTCGTCCTGCGGGAGGCGCTGCACTGGTTCGGGATGCGCCGGCGCGGGCCCCTCGGGCACCTGGGCCCGCTGGCCGTCCACCCGGACCCGGGCGTTCGGGAGGACCTGGTGTGGGCGGTCGCCGGGTGGGCCACCCCCGGGGTCGCCGCGTTGCTGGACGCCCTCGCGGACGACCCGCATCCGGACGTCCGGGAGGCCGTGGAGGCGGTCCGCGGCGACGCCTGAGCCCCGGAGTGTCCCCGGCGGCGTGCCGTGCGGGGACCGGCGGAGGGGGCTTCCCGGGTCCGGTGGCGTGGGGCATCGTTCGGTGCCTTACTGGATCCCATGCGTGTCACCTGTCCCTTGTTCCTCGTCCGCCGCACGTACGGACCGTGCGGGCGGCAGGGCGCGGCCACGGCCCCCACCGCGGGCCGGCTCCTGCGCGGCATGCTGCGGGGAGCGGCCGCGGGGGCCGCCGGGTGCACGGCCCTGGACACGGTCGGCTACCTGGACATGGTCGTGCGGGGGCGCGGCGCCAGCACCACCCCGGACGTGACGGCCGAACGGCTGTCGCAGGCCGTGCACGTGCCGGTACCGGGCTCGCCCGGTGTCCGCGCGAACCGCGTCGCCGGACTGGGTCCGCTCACCGGCATCGCCGCGGGCGTGGGCATGGGCGCGACGCTGGGACTGCTCACCGCGGCCGGCTGGCGGCCGGGCAACGCCACCCTTACCGCGACGGCGGGTGCCCTGGCCCTGATCGGCACCAACGGGCCGATGACCGTCCTGCGCGTGACGGATCCCCGTACCTGGTCCGCGTCGGACTGGGCCGCCGACCTCGTCCCGCACGTGGCGTACGCGGTGGTCGCGGCGGCCGTCCTCAAGGGCCTCGCCCCCGCCGCCCGTTCCGGGGACGTCGCGGTGCGCGGGACGGGGTCGTGGTGCGAGGCCGTACGCCTGCGGTTCACGCCTTGAGGATGTTCACCGACCGGGCCACCACCAGGGCCAGGGTCAGCAGCGAGACCATGGCCTGGAAGGTCATCAGCAGTTTGGCCCAACGGGACATCGGCATCGTGTCGGTGGGGCTGAAGGCGGTCGCGTCGGTGAACGACACGTACAGGTAGTCGGCGAACGCCGGTTCCCACTCCTGGTGGACCGGGTCCGGGCTCTGCATCTGCGGGAAGAGGAAGTCCGGGGTGTCCCGCGTCCCCGCGGCGCGGGCGACCGGTCCGCCGCGGTCCCACTCCCAGTACCACAGGGCGAAGACGATGATGTTGGTGACCCAGATGGACGCCGCGCCCAGCAACAGCGCCTGCGCGTCGCTCTGCTCGGTCCCGCGCACCAGGTGCTGGATCAGCCGGACCGCCGACCAGCCGTTGGCCACGCTGACCGCCGCGGCCAGCGCCAGCCCCCCGGCACGCAGGAGCGGACCCATCCGGCGGGCACGGGAGGGGGTGGCGGGCAGCAGCGCGACCAGCAGCAGGAGCTCCAGCCCCGGCAGGAGCCACCGCGGATGAATGGCCAGGCGGTCCGGCAGCACCAACTGCAGGACGATGGCGACCAGTACCGCCACCGACACCGCCCCCCGCCCCTCCACCCGCGTGCGGCGGCGCCAGGCCGGCTCCGCCGCGGCCCCCTCCGGGGAGGTGGTGAGCAGTTCCTCGATCCGCGCCAGCCGGTTGTGCACGGCCCTCAACTCATCGTTCACGGGGTCAGTGTGGCGCCCGGGGCGGCGAATCGCCGCAGCGGACACCGGCGGCGGCCGGGATGACGGTCCGTCAGCGCGCCTGCCGGGCCCGCTCCAGGTAGCCGACCAGGGCGGCCATCCGCTCCGCGGGCCAGGGCAGTCCCCGGCTGAGGTCGTCGCCGTGGTCCTGCCACATCCGCCGCGCGGCGTCCTCGGTCTGCCGGTCGCCGCTGTGGAACGCGGACCCGAGCGCGTCCCACTCCCGCACGAGTTCCCGCACCCCGGGGTCGTCCACCGCGGTGCCGGCGTCGACGTGCGCGAGGAGTTCCCCGACGAGGCCGGCCCACCGCGTCCGCGCCGTCTCGACGGCCGCCGGTCCGAGCTCGGCCCGGCGCCGGGCCAGTTGGTCCTGCTGCTCCTGGGTGAAGTAGCTGTCCAGCACAGAGATCATCTCCAAGGTCGTCATGAACTGGTCCGGATCGGGCGCCGCCTCCCCGTCGAACTGCCGCAGGAGCCCGCGGACCTGCTGGGCGATCCGCCCGATCCGCTCGCCCTGCCGCTGGAGCTCCTCCAGCTGGGCGCCCAGGACCGCGCGCATCGCCGGGAGGTCGTCGGGGGCGCCGTCCACCACGTCGCCGATCTCCTCCAGGGACAGCCCCAGGGTGCGCAGCGCCCGTACGCGGTACAGGCGGTGCAGGTCGCGCCCGGTATAGCGGCGGTGCCCCGAGCCGGTGCGCTCGCTCGCGCACACGAGGCCGATCTCGTCGTAGTGGTACAGCGTCCGTACGGTGACGCCGCTGGCCCTGGCCAGCTCGCCGATGGTCCACCGGGGTCCGGTGGTGTCGTTCCCGATCACGTCCGCAACGCTACGACCTCCCGTCACGGGAGGATCAAGCCCGCGGGGCCCTCCCGGAAGGAGGGCCCCGCGGTACGGCCCCGGTGTCAGTCGCGGGACAGCTGCCCGTCGGTCAGCCGCCACAGGCCCAGGGGGTTGCCGGCGGACAGCGCCTCGGGCAGCAGCGCGTCGGGGAAGCCCTGGTAGGTGACGGGCCGCAGGAAGCGGTCGATCGCGCTCATGCCGACCGAGGTGAAGCGGCTGTCGGTCGTGGCCGGGAACGGGCCGCCGTGGACGGTGGCGTGCCCGACCTCCTGCGGGTGGGCGAAGGCGTTCACGACGATCCGGCCGGTGCGCCGCTCCAGGACCGGCAGCAGGCGCGCGGCGGCAGCGTGGTCGGGCTCGTCGAGGTGCATCGCCGCCGAGAGCTGGCCGCGCAGGCTCCGGGCCACCTCCATCAGCTGGTCCATGCCGGTCAGCCGGACCACGATCGCGGTCGGCCCGAAGACCTCGCCGGACAGCGCGGGTTCGGCGAGGAAGCGGTCGCCGTCGACCTCCAGGAGCAGGGCACGGCCCTCACCCGGTCCCTGCGGCCCGGGGCCCTCCACCAGCGTGGCGGCCCCCGCGTCGCGCAGCCGCCGGACGCCCCGCTCGTAGGCGTCGTGGATGCCCGGGGTCAGCATGGTGCGCGCGTGCATGGCGCCCACGCGGGCGGCGGCGGCGTCGCGCAGGGCGGTGTAGCCGGGGCCGTCGATCGCGAGCAGGAGGGCCGGCTTCAGGCATGCCTGGCCGACGTTGACGAGCATGCGCTCCGCGAAGCCGTCGCCGATCTCCGCGCCGCGGGCGGCGAGGGCCGCGGGCAGGACGAAGGTCGGGTTGACGCTGGTCATCTCGGCGAAGACCGGGATCGGTTCGGGGCGCGCCTGGGCCCGCCGGTAGAGCGCCATGCCGCCGGCCTCGGAGCCGGTGAAGGTGACCGCCTTGATCAGCGGGTGGTCCACCAGGGCCTCGCCGATCCCGTTGCCCGCGCCGCGGACCATGGAGAAGACGCCTTCGTGCAGCCCGCTGTCGGCGACGGCGCTGCGGATGGCGCGCGCCTGCAGCTCCGAGGAGCCCGGGTGCGCGTTGTGGGCCTTGAGGATCACCGGGGCGCCCGCCGCCAGCGCGGAGGCGGTGTCACCGCCGGCGACGGAGTACGAGACGGGGAAGTTGCTCGCGCCGAAGACGGCGACCGGGCCGATCGCGATCTTCTGCATGCGGTGGTCCGCGCGGGGCCGCGGCTGCCGTCCGGGCTGCGCCGGGTCGATGGTGGCGTGCCGGAAGCGGCCCTCCCGCACTACCTCCGCGAACTGCCGGAACTGGCCGGCGGACTTGGTCACTTCCGCCGAGAGCTGGGCGGCGGGCAGGCCGGTCTCCAGTGCCGTCCGTTCGGCCAGTTCGCCGTTGACGGCGTCCAGCCGGTCGGCGATCAGCTCGAGGAAGGCGGCGCGCTCGTCCAGGCCGGTGCGGTGGTAGCTGTCGAAGGCCTCGTCGGCGAGGCGCGCGGCACGGTCCACCTCGGCCGCGCCGCCGAGCGCGAAGGGGGGCTCGATCTCGTGGCCGGTCGCGGGGTTCAGCGCCCGCATCGTGGCGCCGGCCGCCGGTACGGACACCGAGCCGATCAGCATGTCTCCGGTCAGTGCGATGTCAGCCATGGCGGTGGGCTCCGTCCTGGAGGGCCAGGACCAGGTCCTGGGTGCGGGTGATGGCGTGGGCGTACGTGGGTCCGTTCAGCTCGTGGGCGGCGTGCATCATCTCCGGCAGGAAGGCCGCCGTGGCGTCGCGGACGAGGGTGACGTGGTAGCCGAGCTCCATGGCGTAGCGGCCCGTGGACTCGATGCAGGTGTTGGCGAGCAGGCCGATCACGATGACGTGGGTGATGCCGCGCTGCCGGAGCCGGAAGTCCAGATCGGTGTTGGCGAAACCGCTCTGCGCCCAGTGCTCCTGGACGACCACGTCGCCTTCGGCGGGCCGGAAGTCCGGGTGGAACTCCCCGCCCCAGGTGCCCAGGGCGAAGGTGCGGCGCTCCTGGACGATGCGCTGGGTCGGGTTGGGGTGTTCCCAGCCCTCGTAGTCGCCCTCCTGCCAGCGGCGGTGCGGGACGAAGAAGACCGGCAGGTTCGCGCGGCGGCCGGCGGCGACGACGGCGCGCAGGTTGTCCAGCAGGCCGACGTCGGCGGCCACGGGTTCGAGGAGGGGCCAGACCTTGCCGCCGTCGGAGAGGAAGTCGTTGTAGGGGTCGACCAGGAGGACGGCGGTGCGGGTGGGGTCGTACGGGATGGTCATCGGTGTGACTCCAAAAATGTGGAGGATGCATATCATCCTGTCATCCGCATTCAGGATTACTCGCGTCATCCAGATCGTCAAGGCGAGGGGTGTGCGCGACGGGAATCTGTATGATTGCCATCATCCAGAATGCATCCGGGGCGCCCGGCGGGCGAAGCGGGTCACGAGATCGAGGAGGCAGGACATGAATCCCGAAGAGCTGCGCAAGGCGCTGCCCGGCGCGTGGCGCCTGGTGTCGTACCGGGCCACCGCGGTCGAGGGCGGTGACGTCGTCGAGCCCTTCGGGCCGCGACCCCAGGGGCTGATCGTCTACACCCCCGACGGCCGCATGTCGGCCCAGATCATGCGTCCCGGCCGTCCCGTCTTCCGCGAGGGGCGCCTGGAGAAGGGCCTGCCCGAGGAGCTGGTGGCCGCGGCCGTCGGCTACCTGGCCTACGGGGGGACCTACGAGGTGCCCGAGGACGATCTCGTGGTCCACCACGTGGAGCTGAGCCTGTTTCCCAACTGGGTGGGTGTCCCCCAGGTGAGGGCGGTCGGCTGGGAGGGGCCGAGGCTCCGCCTGGCGCTGCGCGAGCCCGCCCTCATCTGGGGCGCGCTGCGTGACGGCGTCCTCGTCTGGGAGCGCCTGCCGGCCGTCGGCGCCGCGCCCGCGTGAACGCGGCGACCCAAGGTGTATGATGCCCGTCATCCACACTTGACCGGTGCAGCCTGACCGACATCGGGGAGGTCTTCAGATGGGTCACTCCCAGGCAGCCAAGGCGGAATCCCGTGAGCGGGTCCTGCGGATCGCCGCCCGCCGTATCCGCGAGGAAGGCATGACCGCCCCGGGTGTCGCGGACCTGATGAAAGAGGCGGGCCTCACCCACGGCGGGTTCTACAAGCACTTCGCGTCCCGCGACGAACTGATGGTCCAGGCCGCGACCCTGGCCCTCGAGGACGGCGAGGCCAAGATGGCCGATGCCGCCCGCCGCGACCCCGAGGAGCCGCGTACGGGCCTGATCGACGCCTACCTCAGCACGCGCCACCGCGACGCCCCCGGAACGGGCTGCGCCCTGGTGACGCTCGGCGCGGCGGCCGGCCGCGGTGTCGTCGAGATGAAAGAGGCGTACGAGAAGCAGGTGCTCGGCTACCTGGAGCTCATCGGCGAGGCCGCACAGGGCGACGACCCCGAGGAGACGCGGGCCGACGCCATGCTCACCCTGAGCGCCATGGTCGGCGCGATCCTGATGGCGCGGGCGGTCGCCGACCCGCAGTTGTCCGACGAACTGCTGAAGACGGTCGCCGAGCGGCTGAAGCACCCGGCCGCGGCGGTCTGACCGCCGCGACCGCGCACAGGATCCGATCCGCCGGCGCGGCGGCGCTCAGGCCCCGGCGGCCTCGCCCTCGTCGTCCTGCCGCCGGCTCCTGATCAGGTTCGCCGCCCGTTCCGCGACGGCCAGCACGGTCGCATTGGTGTTGGCCGACACGATGGACGGCATGATGGAGGCGTCGGCGACCCGCAGGCCGTCGACGCCGCGGACCCGCAACCGCGGGTCGACCACGGCGCCGTCGTCGGAGCCCATGCGGCAGGTGCCCACGGGGTGGTAGTAGCTGCCGACGCCGTGCTGCACGTACGCCCGCCGCCCGGCCACGTCGCGCACGTCGCCGCCGGGCAGCACCTCCTCCGCGCGCCAGGCGTCCAGGGTGTGCTGCCGCCCGACCTCCCGCGCGAGCTCGATGCCCTCGGCCAGCCGGTCGACGTCCGACCGCTCGGTCAGGAAACCGAGGTCGACGACGGGGGCGTCGTGGGGGCCGGGACCCGAGAGCCGCACCGATCCGCGGCTGTGGGGCGCCATGAGGCCCACGACGAAGCTGAAACCGCCGTCCACGGCGGTCAGCGGGGGCGGCGCGTACGACATGGTGAAGAAGAGGATCTGCAGATCGGGCACGGTCCCCGAGCGGTCGCTGCACAGCGTGGCGGCCGCGTCGAACGCGGGGCCGGTGGGGGCGGGCAAGGGCCGTGCCGCACGGAAGTTGACGACGCAGATGGGGTGGTCGTGCAGGTCGGCCCCGACGCCGGGGGAGTCCACCGCGACGTCGACGCCCGCCCGCCGCAGGTCGTCGGCCGGTCCGATGCCGGACAGCATGAGCAGGTGGGGGGAGCCGACAGCCCCCGCGGCGAGCACCACCTCACCGGCCGTCGCCCGCTCGGTGCGGCCCTCGCGTTCGTACGCGACACCGGTGCAGCGTCCGCGGTCGAGCAGGAGGCGCCGGACGAGCGTGTCGGCGTGCACGGTCAGGTTGGGCCGGTCCAGCACCGGCCGCAGATAGCCGTCGGCGGCGCTCTGCCGTACGCCGTCCACGACATTGAGGTCCAGCCATCCGCCGCCCAGGTGATGCCGGCCGTTGATGTCGGTCGTGAGCCGGTGGCCCGCGGCCTGCAGGGCGCCGAGGCAGGCGGCGGAGACCGGGTGCGCGACGGGTGCCGGGGCCACGCGCATGGGGCCGCGGGTGCCGCGGTACTCGGGGTCGCGGCCCTCGGTGCTTTCGCTGCGCCGCAGGTACGGCAGCAGGCTCCGGTAGTTCCAGCCGGTGGCGCCCGCCGCCTCCCAGGCGTCGTAGCCTGCCGGGTGCCCGCGCAGATGGATCATTCCGTTGATGCTGCTCGACCCGCCGAGCGTCCGCCCGAGGGGGTAGGGGACCACGGTCCGCCGGCCGTCGTGCTCCGCGATGGTGGTGGAGCGTCCCCAGTCCATGTCGCCGCCGATGAGGCCCGTCCACCGCGAGGGTTCCGCGACGGCGTCGGAACCGCGGGCAGGCCCCGCCTCCAGGAGCAGCACCTGCGCGTGGGGGTCCTCGGACAAACGGGCCGCCAGGACGCATCCGGCGGTTCCCCCGCCGACGACGATGTGGTCGTATTCCGTCATCGCAGACCTCCCACGTCACCGTATATGCGCCGTAACAGGGACGAAAGCCCACTCATCGCTCGTGTGTGTCCGTCCGCCAGGTTTTCATCGCCCTGGGTGCCCTTGACGCGGCATGCGGTTGTGCCGCGCGGCCGCGCGTAGCATGAGAAAAGCGGGCAGAACGGCCGCGGCACCGAGCGGCGGGGGCGGCCGGTGAGGAGCAGGGGTGACAGTCCAGGACAGGGTCCGGCTCCAGAACAGGGACCAGTGCGCCCGCCTGATGGTGGCGGGCCTGCCGGCCGACAGCCGTCTGATGCCCCTCGAGCAACTGCCCGCCAGGACGGCCGAGTACGCGGCCGCCGCGGGTCTCGCCCACGTGGCGGTCTTTCTCGCCGATCTCCAGCGCCATGTGCTCCGCAACCTCGGCGACGCCGACTGGACCTGCGCCGGGGTCCGCACCCACAGCGCCGAACTGCGGATCGCGGGCACCGTCGCCGGACGCGCCTACCAGTACGGCCGGCTCCTGCCCGCCGCCTCCCCGTGCCCCGGCGGATTCCGGTGGTGGGTGCCGCTGCTCGGCGGCACGGAGCGGCTGGGCGTGCTGCGCGCCACCACGTACACCGACGACGCCCGGACCCGCGAGGACCTGCGGATGCTCGCCGACGCGGTCGGGCTCATCGTCGTCGCCAAACGCGACTCCAGCGACGCTCACGCCCGCAGGGTGCGCACGGACACGATGAACGTGGCGGCCGAGATGCAGTGGCGCCTGCTGCCCCCGCGCTCGTACGCCGACGGCCGGGTCGTCATCGCCGCGGCGCTGGAGCCGGCCTACCGGGTGGGCGGGGACGCCTTCGACTATGCCCTCGACGGCCCCCTCGTCCATCTGTCGATCTTCGACGCGATGGGGCACGACACCGCGGCGGGCGTGACGGCGGGACTCGCGATGGCCGCCGGCCGCAACGCCCGCCGCCGGCAGGCGGATCCGGCCGGGACGGCCGAGGAGATCGAGAAGGCGCTCGTGGAGCAGTTCGGCGGCGCGCGCTACGCCACCGGCGTCGTGGCGCGGCTGGACACCCGCACCGGGGTCCCGGAGTGGGTCAACCGCGGCCACCATCCGCCGGTGCTCATCAGGGGCCGCCGCTGGGTCCGGGAGCTCGCGTGCGCTCCCGGTGATCCCATGGGCACGGGTCTGGGTGTGGCGCCCGAGGTGTGCCGGGCCCAACTGGAGCCGGGCGACCGGATCGTGCTGTACACCGACGGCATCACGGAGACCCGATCGGTCACGGGCGACGAACTCGGGCCGGCCGGACTCGTGGACTTCCTCATCCGGAGCCACGCCGACCGTCTCTCCGTTCCCGAGACGCTCTGCCGCTTCATGCACGCGGTCGTGGACCGCCACGACGGCGAACTGCGCGACGACGCCGCGGTGTTGTTCTGCGAATGGCTCGGCTCGTCCCCGGACCGGCAGGACCGCGCCGCCGCCGAGGCCGGCATGCCGGTCCCCGGTGGCACACGGGCCGCGCGGTCCCTGCCGTCCATGGACCGCTGACGCGCCCCGTACGGTGCGGCCGCCGGGCAGGGGTACTTCCGGCGGACCATGCTGGAAGGAGAGGCAACGCGACAACACGGAACACGGAAGACTTGCCGAGGAGGACGTCCATGTCGGAGGCGCGAGTGAACCACCCGGGACTCATCGTCCCGGTCGGGCACGTGGAGCCGGTCCCGCGGCGCATCCGGGGCACGGTCGACGGCCGGACGGTGCTCGACACCAGAAACGCGCTGTACGTGTGGGAGTGGCCCGGCTATCCGCAGTACAGCATCCCCCTGCGGGACGTCGCCGAGGGTGCCCTCACCGACGAGGGCCGCACCGGAAAGCTCAGCCCGGGGCCCGCGCGGCGGCACGCGCTCCACGCCGGGTCACAGGTCCGCGAAGCCGCCGCCTGGGTGTGGGAGGAGGGCGCCCCCGAGCGGCTGCTCGGCACGGCCCGCTTCCGGTGGGACGCGATCGACGCCTGGTACGAGGAGGACGAGCAGGTCTTCGTGCACCCGCGCAGCCCCTACACCCGCGTCGACGCCCTGCGGTCCTCCAGCGGCGTCCGCGTGGAGGTGGACGGCGTGGTCCTGGCGGACGCGCCGCACGCGGTGCTCCTGTTCGAGACGGGCCTGCCCACCCGCTACTACGTGGAACGGCCCTACGTCGACTGGACCGTGCTCGAGCCCGCGGACACGGTGACGGCCTGCCCGTACAAGGGGACGACCACCGGGTACTGGTCGTTCACCTCGCGGACCGCCACGCACGCCGACATCGCCTGGTCCTACGACTTCCCCACCCCGCAGGTGGCGTCGATCGCCGGCATGGTCGCCTTCTACAACGAGCAGGTCGACCTCTCGGTCGACGGCGCCCCCGTGCCGCGGCCCGTTCCCGTCTCGCGCGACGCCTGGCAGCGGGCGCACGAGCGCTGACCGGCCGCGCGCCTCACAAGGTGCGGAGCACCGCGACGACCTTGCCGAGTACCGTCGCGTTCTCGCCCGCGATCGGCGCGTACGCCGGATTCTCCGGGAGCAGCCACACGTGGCCGCCCTCCTGCTTGAGGCGCTTCACGGTCGCCTCGCCGTCGAGCATGGCGGCGACGATGTCGCCGTTCTCCGCCGTCGGCTGCCGCCGCACCGTCACCCAGTCGCCGTCGCAGATCGCGGCGCCGATCATGGAGTCGCCGGCCACCTCCAGCGCGAACAGCTCGCCCTCGCCGACCACTTCCCGCGGCAGGGCGAACACGTCCTCGACGACCTCCTCCGCCAGGATCGGCGCGCCCGCCGCGATCCGCCCGACCACCGGCACGTAGGCGGGCTCGGGCAGCTCCGCGGTCTCCGCCGCGGCGCGCCCCTCCGGCGACGCGGACCGCACCCGGTACGCCCGCGGGCGGTGCGGGTCCTGCTCCAGCACGCCCTTGCGCTGCAGCGCGCCGACCTGGTGGGCGACGGACGAGGTGCTGGCGAGCCCCACGGCCTGGCCGATCTCCCGCATCGACGGCGGGTAGCCGCGCTGGGCCACCGACTGCAGAACGGCCTCGACGATGCGGGCCTGGCGGGTGGTCAGGCCGTCCGGGCGCACTCTGTCGCCGGGCGGGCGGCCAGGTCCCGCTCCGCTGGTCGCGTCCATGCCGGTTCCTCCACGTGTGCCGATCTTGACCGTTGTGCCACCGTACCCCGCTGACCTGCCGGGACGGAACGGGGTGCGGGGATTTGCCCCCGAGCGGCGGCACAGGACGGCTACGGCAGTGGTTCGCTCAGTTCGATGCAGCGCAGGGCGGCGGCCAGGGCCCGCTCGTCGCCGACGTCGAGAGCGGTGTCGGCGAACTTGATGACGTGTTCGTCCCCATGGGCCAGGGCCAGTGCCAGGATCTCCCCTGGCGCGATCCGGCCGGGCGGGGACCAGGCGACGGGCGCGGCGGGCGCGTACATCGCGGTCACCGCCGCCGAGGCCACCCACGCGGCACGCAGGCTCGGCAGCCACAGGCTCTCGGGCAGCGCGGGCAGGGTGCGCAGCACGGCGTTGGGCGCGGTGGCCGCGTGGACGAGCATCGTCTCCTCGCCGTGCCCGTGGGTGGCGTACCGGTGGGTCGCCGCCCGGACGAGTTCGGCGAGCCGCTGCCGCGCGCTCTGAGGGTCGCCGGCGCCGTCGGCCCATGCGGGGACGGCCGTCACGCGGGCCAGCCGGTCGGCGAAGCCCCCGGTGCGCTCGGCCAGGGGCGGCACGGCGTCGAGGGCCGCGCCGGCGCTGTCCGCCCCCGCTCGCAGCACACCGAGCCCCGTGACGGGCCGGTGGCGTGCGGCCCAGTAGCCCATGCCCTGGGCGAGTTCGCCGAGCCGCGGCCGGGTCTCCTCCCCGGCGAGCAGCGTGCGTACCGCGTGGCCGACCCTGATCACCGGATGCGTCGACCCGCCGTACATGCCCGGCAGCAGCCGCGGCCACCACTGGCCGAGCACGTCCCGCCACGGGCGTTCGGCGACCTCCCGCCCGAAGAAGGCGATCCAGTCGGCCAGCCGGCGCGGGTCGCCCAGCGCCTCCCGCCAGTCGGCGGCCGCCACGGGCGCGGTGCCCGAGGGGAACTCCTCCAGCTTCGGGGCGTACCGGTCGAGCCAGCGGTGCACATCCCCCGCGAGCCCGTGTGCGGCCAGTGCCTCGACCGCCATCGGCGCGTGGTTGCTGAGCCGGCCCAGGCGCTCCGGCCCGGTCCGGTGCAGCCGTTCGAGTGCCTCGTCGAGTACCCCTGTTCCGTCCATGCAGCGGACGTTAGGGCGCGCGCCCGCCCCGTGTAACCGGCGCAGGTCCTAGGTCCGAGGACCCCGCCGGGGGAGTCCCGAGCGAGGAGAGGGCGGCCTGCGGAGGAGGTGTACGCCCACGGCGGCCGACATCAGGACCACGTAGACGGCGAACAGCATTCCCGCGTCCCGCAGGTCGAGCGCGAGGGCGAGGGCGCCGACTCCGACCACCGGCACGGAGATGCCGACATAGGCCACGACGAAGAAGGCCGAGATCGTCGCGCCCCGGTGCTCTTCCGGAGCCGCCGCACTCACCCCGGTGAGGCCCGCACGGAACGACATGCCCTGGCCGAGGCCGCCGATCATGGCGCCCACCACCAGCACGGCCAGGGACTCCACGAGCAGCGATGTCGCCACCACGGCCATCCCCGCGGTCATCAGCAGGCATCCGGCGGGCAGCGCGCGCCGCGGGCCCACGCGTCCCGTCAGCAGCTGGCCGGCGGTGGAGGAGCCGAACACGGAGAAGACGACCGCGGCGATGACGGCCAGGTTGTCCTCGCCCAGTGTCTCCTCGAGGAAGCTCGGTGCCACCGCGGTGAAGAGTCCGAGCAGGGAGAAGCCGGCGAACGCCGCCAGCCCGGCCGGGACGAACGCCGCCCGGGTCTGCGGCGGCACGACCATGCCCTGCGGGCGCAGCGGGGGCCGGGGCGTGCGGCGTGCCACCGTCTCGGGCAGCGCGAACGTGACGGCGAGGGCCGCCAGGAGCAGGGCGATGTGCACGAGGAAGGGCAGGCGCAGCGGCCACGGCGCGTACTGGGCCAGGATTCCCGACAGCAGCGGTCCGCACCCCAGGCCGCCCATGTTGGCGGCGGTGGCCGCGAACGCCGCCCGCGCCTCCCGCCCGGGAGGCGCCAGTTCGAGGACGGCGGCGGTGGCGGCGCCACTGAACAGCCCGGCGGAGAACCCGGAGAGCAGCCGGCCGGTGAACAGCAGCGGCAGCCCGTTCTGGAAGAGGAAGCACACCGCGCTCAGCAGCGACAGCACGAGTGCGGCCACCAGCACCGGCCGCCGCCCCAGGACGTCCGAGAAGTCGCCGGCGATCAGCAGGGCGGCGATCACTCCGATCGCGTACACCGCGAAGACCACCGTGACGACCAGTTCGGAGAACCCGATCCGTTCGCGGTAGAGCCCGTAGAGCGGCGTGGGCAGCGTGGTGCCCGCCATACCGACCGCGAACACCCCCGCGGCGGCGATGTACGAGGCCCGCCCGCGGCGTGCCCCGCCGGCTTGAGCGATCACGCACCCAATCTAGGGCGTGTTCCGGCGGAGCACGGTGCGGCGGGGCCGCGGTCAGGCGGCGGGCGCCAGTTCGGTCCGGCCGAAGAGCAGGGCGTAGCCCTCGGGGAGCTGTTCGAGGATCCGGGTGACCAGGGCGGTCCCGGCCAGCCGGGCGACGACCGCGAGGACGGTGCAGGCGTTCCAGCGCGCCGTGGCGGGCGTGCCGCCGGTGCGGACCGCCAGCTCGCGGACGAAGGCGTCCCCGGGAAGCGGCACGGTGGCGGGGATCTCGGCGGTGAGGACCAGCGCGGCCTCGACGGGCAGGCAGGCGGCCAGGTCGACGCGTTCGTCACCGGTCACCTGCCGGCCGAGCCCGGCGAGCACGCTGCGCACCGCCTCCTCGGCCCGCTCCAGCGTGGGGTGGGCGCCGTCGTACCGCACCCTTTCCAGCATCTGGTGGAACGTCATGGCCACAGCGGGCCGTCCCGTTTGAGGCTGGGGGAACATCAGGAACCTCCGCGGCGGTCGTTCGTGGGCCGGTGTCCGGCCGTCCGGCGCGCGTCTACCCCCGATTCCGGCGAGTATGACGGCCTTGCCGCATTCGGTGGAAAAACGTCACGCGACGGCCTCGTCACCCCCATCGTTCCCCGCGTGTGGCACGGGCGGGTAACGCCGCGTTACAAGCCGGTGTCGAACGGCGGGATGTCAGCGGACACCGAGGGCAGAGGCGGCTGCCCGCGCCGTGACGATTCACCCGAACGGACGATGGCGACACCGGCGGGACGCCGCGTTCGGGGCCCCGGACGACACGGGACCGCCGGCCGACGCGAGGTCGGCCGGCGGTCCCGGGGCGGTCGGCGAACCGGCTACTGGCGTGTCTCCAGGACGGCTTCGCCGAAGCGGTCGGACCGGCTGCCCGTCACCCGGACCGACGTGGTCCGTCCGTGCGCGGCCGGCACCCGCACGAAGGCGTGCACGAAGCCCGTCGCCCCGGCCCGGCCGGTCACGGCGACCCGGCCGCCGATGCGTACGGTCCACGCCTCGTGCGCGGCCAGTCCGGCCGCCGTCACCGACACGGTCGTGCCCCCGGGCGACTGCCGGGGCGACACGTCGACCACGAACGGCGTGCCGGAGTGCGACGCGCGCACCGGCTGGAGGTCGTCCGCGGTCATCGGCGTCATGAGCAGGTACCGGTCCGCGACGTAGGAGACGATCGGGCCGTGGACCTCGAAGCCCGCCGTCGCCCACAGCGGCCGGCCGGACGGCACGGAGAGGGTGCGGGAGACCGGTGCGCCCTCCTGCGTGCTGCGGGGGGTGGGGATCTTCTCGTTGTGGAAGTAGCTCGTCCCCGCGTAGACCTCGGTGCCCTCACCGGCCGTGAGGATGAACTCGGCGCTGTAGGCCGCCGGGCGGTTGGTGAGGGTCATCGACACGGGGTCACCCGCGCGCCGGGACGTACCGCGGTGGAACGTCGCGTAGAAGGGCTCCGCCATGGCCGGCCGGCCGCTGAGCCCGCTCTGCTGCCCGTTGCGGTAGGTCGCGACGGCCACCCCGTCGAGGACCAGGTCCAGGTGGTCCACGCCGGTCGTGTCGTAGGAACGGGTGAAGGTGACGCCGGGGTCGATCATCAGGGTCGTGAAGACCACGTCCCCGCCGGTCAGCTTGTAGCGCAGCGTCGGGAAGGCGGTGCGGTCGGTCCTGTTGGTGTAGCTCAGCTTCGCGGCGTGCGCCGCCTTCGCGTCCTTGACGAGCGACGCCGAGCTCGGGGTCGACGCGACCGGTGTCCAGCTCACCGACTTGCTCTGTCCGGCACGGCCGTCGGCCTGGACCACCGTGAGGGTCGCCGTGAGCTTCTCGGCCCTGGTCTCGACCAGGTCCGACTTCCAGCTGAGCCAGGGCCAGCCGGTGGAGTCGACCGGGACGGTCCGGTTCAGGTAGGTGTGCCAGACGCTCCGGATGGTGACCTTGACCTTGCCCTTGCCCTGGACCCCGCCGGTCAGCGCGACCAAGGGGTTGCCGTCGAAGGCCTGCTGGTCGACGTGGTCGAGGTCGCGCAGGACCAGCGGGCTGACGGTGAAGGAGTCGGCCGCGGTGCGGCCGGCGTAGCGGACCTCCATGGTCTGCTTCCCGGCGGTGAGTCCGGTCGGCAGGGTGACCGAGCGGGCCGCGCCGCCGTCGTCGCTGGTGCGTCCGCTCGCGAGCACCTTCCCCGAGCCCTTGAGGCGGATCTGGAAGTCCACGGCAGGGGTCAGGCCGGTCGCGACCACGATCACGGGCCGGCCGGGCACCGCGTAGTCGGGTGTGACGGTGACCGTCGGCCGGGCGCCGGGGGTGCCGGTCGGCGGGCCGGTGCGCGGATCGCTCGTGACCGTCACGTAGGTGCTGCGGCCGGTGTCGCCGTACCCGACGCGGCCGAGGTAGACCCCGCCGCTGCGCAGGCCGTTCCAGGCCAGGGTGACCGGGGTCGAGCCGCCGATCGTCAGGTGCGCCGTGGCGGGCCGGGCCGTGAACGTGCCTTCTGCGCCCTTGTCGTTCAGGGCGAAGCTGGTCACGGTGAACGCCAAGGGTCCGGTCCCGGCGAAGAAGTCGACCTCGACCTGGTAGAGGCCGGCGGGGACGTCGTCCAGGTCGATCCGCTCGTCGGCGGAGTCGGTGGCCGCCCGGGCGAAAAGCGACTTGTCGCCGTAGGCGTTCAGTCGGTAGACCGACAGGTCGAGGTCGGCGGTGTTGTCGGCGGCGTCGAGGTCGAACCGCGCGTGCGTCGTCCCGGCCGGGATCTGCACGATGTGGTTCTGCGCCGGGCTGCCGACGGTCCCGGAGCCCTGGACCCGCTGGCCCCGGGCCAGGCCGGTCACCGTCACCGGCACGTCGCGGGCGTCGCCGCCGCGCAGGGCCGCGGTGGCGCGGCCGGTACTGCCCGCGGCCGCGAGTGCCGCCGGCGCGACCAGGGCCACCGGGCGCACCGCGAGGGCGCTGCGCACGCTCTGGGAACCGTTCCGCCAGGTCAGGTAGCCGGTCGCGTACTCGTCCAGCGGGGCCGTGGTCCGGGTGAAGGTCACCCGGAAGCTCTTGGACTGGCCCGGTGCCGTGAAGCTCAGGACCGACGGCTCGACCTTGGTCTCCACACCGGGGATCCGCACCGCGTCCGCGGTGAAGGTCCCGGCCGCGGTCGAGGTCACCGTACGCGTCACGGTCTGCTGTCCGGCGAGCGAACCGACACCGATCGAGGCGAGGTTGAGGTCGGACGGGGCGGGTGCGGAGGGGTCGCCGCCGAGGGCCGCGACGTACCGCGCCCAGTCGGCCGGGCCGTTGAGGTAGAGCAGCCCGGGGTTCAGGTAGCGGGTCGGGTCGACCTGGCCGTTGCCCTGCGCGAACACGTCCGCGGACGGCTTCCCGTCGCCGCCGACGGTCGGGGAAGTGGTCGTCATCAGCGCGGACTTGATCTCGGCGGGAGTCGCCTGCGGATGGACTCCGAGGTACAGCGCGGCGAGACCGGCCACGTGCGGCGACGCCATCGAGGTGCCCGACATGAAGGTGAACCCGGGACGTCCGCCCGCGGGGTTCGCTCCGTCGGCCAGGATGCCCACGCCGGGGGCCGCGAGGTCGGGCTTGATGAGGTCGCCGCCGTCGGCCGTCAGCGGTCCGCGCGAGGAGAATCCGGCGATCTGCGGGGCGGCGGCCGACGCGAGGTGGTGCGGGTTGCCGTCGACCAGCGTGACCGTCGGGTTCGCGGTGCCGGCGTACGCGACGAGGGTGTCGTAGCCGTCCGCGTCGATGTGGAGGGTCGGCACGGAGTGCGCGTCCAGGTCCACCGAGTCGGGCGTCGGGTTCACCAGGATCATCCCGGTGCCGCCCGCGCGCTTGACCTCGGCCGACTTGGCCAGCCGGTCGACCGTTCCCCGCTCGCACAGCACGATCCTGCCGGTCACCTTGGCCGGGTCCAGGGTCTGCGGGCCGCAGAGCTGCGGCTGGCCGGCCCCGTCGGCCCCGGCGGCGGACGCCGCCACCAGCGGACCGCTGACACCGCGGCCGCCCGCGGGCACCGAGACCGAGGCACCGAGCAGGTTCACGCCGTCGCCCAGCTCGGCCGTGGCCTCACGGGTCGGGATGGTGCTCGCCGCGGCGGTGGTGATCCACGGCGACGCGTTGTCGACGGTACTGGCGTCGGGGCCCGCGTTGCCGCCCGCCGTGGCGACGAAGATGCCGCTCGCGGCGGCGTTGCGGAACGCCTCGTCGACGACCGAGTCGGTGCTCTGGGCACCGCCCGCCGAGCCGATCGAGTAGTTGATCACGTCGACGTTGTCGGCCACGGCCGCGTCGATCGCGGCGAGCAGGTCGCCGGTGGCGCACCCGTCGTCCTCGGGGCTCGCGGCGTCGGGACCGCTCCAGCAGGCCTTGTAGGCCGCGATCTTGGCGGCGGGGGAGACACCGGAGATCCTGCCCAGCGCGACACCGCCGAGGTCTGCCTCCACGCCGTTGGCGCCGGCGGCCGTACTGGCCGTGTGCGAACCGTGCGCCTCGCCGTCGCGCGGCGAGAGGTACTCGCCGATAGCGGTGCCGCCTGTGTTGCCGGCGCCGAAATTGTCGACGAAGTAGCGCGCGGACACCAGTTTGGTGGAGCAGTCCGCGGCGGTGAACTGCACGCCCGGCGTGCACGTGCCGCTGAACGTGCCGCCGTCGGCCTTGCGGTACTTGACGGTGGTGCCGTCGAGATAGGGCTCGGAACCCGGTTCCGTGCCGAGCGGGGCGCCGGCGAACGACGGGTTCTCGGGGGCGATGCCCGTGTCGACGACGCCGACCACGATGCCCTGGCCGGCCTTCCCGACACCGCCGTTGGCGGCCCACACGCCGTGGTCGCCGCTCAGGCCGAGGTAGTCGGTCGAGGTCGTGGCGGCCAGCGGCTTGCGCAGCTCGTCCTTGACCACCGACACCACCGTCGGGTCGGTGCGCAGCCGTTCGGCCTGCTCCGGCTCCAGTTCGGCCGTGAAGCCGTTGAGGGCGGCGGAGTACGAGGAGATGACGCGGGCGCCGACCGAGGCGGCCGCGTCCCGCTGGCCCTGCCGCAGATGGTCGCGGTAGGCACGGACCGGTGCGGAGTCGGCCTTCAGGCCCTCTCCCGCCCGCGGCGCGGTGCGCTCCTTGCCCGCCACACCACCGGTGTACGTCGCCGCGGCGGGCTCGCGCAGGGTGACGATGTACCGCCCCGCGACGGGCGGTTGACCTGTGGTGGGCGGGGTGCCGGTGGCCGACGGAGCCGGGAGCGGTGCCGCGACGGCGGGCGACTCGGCGACGGCCAGGGGGAAGAGCAGGCCGACGGCCGCGACGGCCGCGGCGACGGATCGCCGCTTCACCGGGAGGCGGGCTGGCGGAGGTGCAAGTGCCACCAAAGCTCCTTCTTCGGGGGATGGCCGGCCGTACCGGCGGAGTGAACGCCGCGCGGGCGCACACTAGTTCTAGCCGGATGATCCTCCGATGACCAAGAGTTGGTGTTTCCGATACCGGACAGTGGCCACAAGGGGCCACGCCCTTCTCAGGAGGGCGGGGCGTCCGTGCGGCGGCCGGCCTCCCGGGCGGCCTGCTCCAGCCGGTCCCGGTGGCTCTCCCACCACGACCGGTCACCCGCGGGCAGGTTGTCGTTGCCCTCGCTCATCCCGACGGCACCGTCGATGAGTTCACGGACGATGTCGGCATGCCCGGCGTGCCGGTGCGTCTCCGTTGCCACGTGCACCAGGATCTGATGCAGCATCACCTCCTGCCGTCCCTCGGACCACCAGGGCACACGACCCGTCGCGTCCAGGTCCAGCTCGGCGATCGTGGCGTCCGCGTGCCGCCACACCCGCTGGTACAGGCCCACGATCTGCTCGCGCGACTCGTCCGCGGTCGCCCACAGGTCCGCGTTGGGCTCGGCGTCCTCGGCGATCCACGGCAGCGCCTCACCGAAGGGGCGCCCGAACGTGTCGCCGAAGTACCCGGCCTCGACGCCGGCGGCGTGCTTCACCAGACCCAGCAGATTCGTGCCGGTCGGCGTCATCGGGCGGCGCACGTCGTACTCGGAGAGTCCGTCGAGCTTCCAGAGGAGCGCGTTGCGCCCGGATTGCAGGTAGCGGCAGAGGTCGGACTTCTGCTTCGGTTCGATCATGCGGGGAGTCTGCCATCCGGCACGCCGGCCCCGCCCGGGGTTTTACGGCGGCCCGGGGTCACGTGGTCGTCGGTGTCCGTGGGGTCGAGTAGAAGAACTGACCGGTGCCGAGAGGCTCCCGCGCACGCCGAAGGTCACTGCCGCGGCGCCGATGGCGGCGCAGCACCAGAGGATGGACAGCTTCAGATGAAGGTGTGCGTACCTCGCCATGGCGCCTTCCCTCCCCCATCCGCCTCCCCGTGGCGCCCTACAGCTCCCACTGTGCACAACGTGCCCGCTGTGGCAAGGCGCCCGCCGTGCCCTCCCCGTCCGGACAGCAGGTATTGGCCCTTCGGTCACCGGACGATCGTCTTCCACTTTTTTCGTGTAGTGGGAAGGAATCCCGTTCCGCCGTGGTTAGACAGACCTGTCTACTCAATACGGAGAGACCGATCTACTCACCACAGGACGGTGGCATGCCCGAGCAGCGCACCTCACACGACCACGGCGGCACCGCCACGCTGACGGCGGAGGCCGACCTCGTGGAAGACGCCCGCCGGACGGGCGCTCCCGTCGTCCCCTCCGCGGGTCGGCACCGGTCCGCGAAGGGGGTACTGCCCCAGGGGGCGGCGCTCTACCTGCTGGCCTCGATCATCGTGTCGTTCCTTGCGGCATCCAGTGCGCCGACCCCGCTCTACGCCGTCTACCAGCAGGAATGGGGATTCAGCCCGGTCACGACCACCCTGGTGTTCGGGGTGTACGCGATCGCCGTGCTCGTGTCCCTCCTCACCCTGGGACGGCTGTCGGACCACCTCGGCCGGCGCCCGGTCCTGCTGGTGGCGCTCGCCGCCCAGGCGGCCGCGATGGTCGTGTTCGCGACCGCTCACGGCGTGCCGGAGCTGATGATCGGCCGAGTGGTCCAGGGTGTGTCCACGGGTGCCGCGCTGGGCGCCGTCGGCGCCGGAATGCTGGACGTCGACAAGCGGCGGGGGACCGTCGCCAACTCCTTCGCCCCCGGTCTCGGCACCGCCAGCGGTTCCTTGATCTCCGCTTTCCTCGTCCAGTACCTCCCGGCGCCCACGCACCTGGTCTACCTGGTCCTGGTCGCGGTCTTCGCCCTCCAGGCCGTGGGTGTGTTCCTGATGAAGGAGACTCTGAAGCCCACCCCCGGGGCGCTGGGCACCCTGGTGCCGGACATCAAGCTGCCCCGGACGGTGCGGCGGGCGGTCCTCAACGCCGCCCCGGTCCTGATAGCCGTCTGGGCGCTGGCGGGCTTCTACGGTTCCCTGGGCCCGGCCCTGGTGCGGACCATGACCCATTCCACGTCCGCGGTCTACGGCGGCCTGGCCCTGTTCGTACTGGCCGGGGTGGCCGCCGCGGCGACCCTCGTGCTGCGCACCGCACCCCCGCGCGGGGTCATGCTCACCGGTATCGGGACCCTCGTCGCGGGCGTCGCGCTGACCCTGCTGGCGATCGGGACCGGCTCCACCGCCCTGTTCTTCACCGGCACCGCCATCGCCGGCATCGGCTTCGGCAGCGGCTTCCAGGGCGGCATCCGCACGGTGATGCCGCTGACCGCGGCCCACGAGCGGTCCGGAGTGCTGTCGCTGCTGTACGTCGTGTCCTACCTGGGCATGGGCCTGCCCGCGGTCGTCGCCGGATACCTCGTCGTCCACGCCGGGGGTCTGCTGACCACGGCACGGGAGTACGGGGTCGCGGTCATCGTCCTCGCCCTGCTGGCGCTGGCCGGCCTGCTGACGGAGAAGCGCCATGTCGGCGGCCCCGCACAGCACTAGGGTGAATGCGGGCAGGCAGCACGCGGACCACACGGAACCGGAGGGAGTGCCGATGGCAGCCAAGGCCACGGGATCGTCCGCCGGGCACGCCGAGGCGAGGCCCTCCGCCCGCGCGCGCCTGCTGAAGGCGGCCAACGAGCTGTTCTACGACGAGGGAGTGCAGACCGTCGGCATCGACCGGGTCATCGACCGGGCCGGTGTGGCCAAGGCGTCCCTCTACAACACCTTCGGCAGCAAGGACGAGTTGGTCCATGCCTACCTGGAGGCCAGGCACGCCGCCACCGCCCGTCGCGTGCTCGCCGCCGTCGATCGGCACGACACCCCGCGCGACCGGCTGCTCGGCGTCTTCGACGCCCAGGCGGAGGCGTTCACCGGCCCCGGGTACCGCGGCTGCGCGTTCATCGCGGCCGGTGCCGAGGCCAAGCCCGGCAGCAGGACGGAAGAGGCCTCGAACGACTACCGGGCCTGGGTGCGCGGTCTGCTGACCCGGCTGGCGCGGGAGGCGGGTGTCGTGGATGCGGAGGCCCTCGGGCGCCGGCTGCAGCTGCTCTACGACGGCTCCGCCGTCTCCGTCCGGATGGACGGGGACCCCGGCGCGGGCTCCGCGGCGCGGGCGGTCGCCGAGGTGCTGCTGGACGCGGCCCTGGCCGGCCAGGCGCCGGACCCCGGCGGCAGCCCCGGGTGACCGCGCCTGCCAGGGCGAGCACGTCGACGCCCGCGATGTCGAGGAAGTCGCCGCCGGGGACGCGCAGGAGCTCCGAGAACTCCGGCGGGCCCCGCATGTGCGGTTGACGCGGACGACGTGGGTCACCGGTACCCGGTAGCGCGCGGCGGTTCACAGGGCGAAGCGCCGTTGGGCCCGGGATCGCCGAAGACCGCGCTCCTCCCGTGGTGGCGCGCGCGGCGGGGTGTCCCACGACCGTAGGAGCGCCCCATGGAGGGGCAAATCGGCGCAGGTCACGCGCTGTTCACCGGTCATCCGTGCCGGCGGGGCACGGGCCGCGGCCCGTGGAGGGCGTCTGGCCGCGGCCCACGGTGTTAGGCCGACCGGAAGGGGCTCTTCGCGGCGAATTCATGTATTTGCGCATGCATCTTTCTAGCGTCGGGACCGCACTGCTCACCCAGGGCAGTGGACGAAAGGCGGTAGTCCTGATGCAGGCCCCAATGCGACCTGACGCTCCCCAAGAGCCGGCAGGCGGCCACCTGTCCCGAAGGAAACTCTTCGTCGCGGCAGGTGCGGCCGTCGCCGTCGCGACCATAGGCGCGGGCGTCGCCGACGCCGCGACGGCCACCGGCGGTCCGGGGAGCCCCGCCCCGGAGGACGTGGCTGCGAAGAAGGCCAAGGTCAAGGCCCCCAAGGGCACGTGGCTCGCCGGCGACACTCATGTGCACGACGACCACTCCTCCGACGGCAGCGGTCCCCGCCAGACCTCGAAGCAGACCCTCCCGGGCAACCTCCCGGTAGGCGACCAGATCGCGCAGGGCGAGAAGGTCGGCCTGGACTTCATGCCGCTGACCGACCACCGCACCTACGACCAGGTGTGGGACCCGCAGTGGGCCTCCTCCGCCCTGCTCCTGCTGCCCGGTGAGGAGGCCAACGGCTCCCCGCACGCCATCGTGCTCGGCAACGTCGACGTGGTGGTCGACGGCGCCAACCCGCCCGGTTCGGCGGCCTACCGGCACGTCCAGCAGTCGGTGTGGGACGTCCACGCCCAGAACGCCGTGTGGTCGCAGGCGCACCCCGACGACGGCGAGTACACGCGGGCCGGCGGCGTCAACGCCAACGCCAGTGTGCAGGGCAGCGACCTGGTCGAGGTGCTGAACGTCGCGAGCGACCCCGACGTGGAGATGGAGTACGCCGAGAACCGCTGGAACCACGGCTTCCGCTTCGGTGTGGCCGCCGCCAGCGACTGCCACTTCCGCGAGCTGTGGGACATCGACAGCCCCGGCGAGCCCACCACCCGGGTCTTCGCCGCGCAGCGGTCGGTCCGCGGCATCCTCGACGGCTTCCAGGCCGGCCGCACCAGCGTCTCGCAGAACATCACCGGTCCGTTCGTCACGCTGGAGGCCGACGCCGACGGCGACGGCGTCTTCGAGGCGATCGGCGGCGACGAGATCGTGGTCCCCGCTCGCAAGCTCCCCCGCAAGGCGAGCCTGCGGGTGAAGGTGAAGTCCGGCAAGGGCACCACCGTGCACGTGTACGCCGCGCCCGGACGCTCCGCCGGCCCGGTCGCCACCTTCGTCCCGCGGACGGCGAACGAGACGTACGAACTGCCGCTCGACATCAAGGGCGGCGACCACACCTGGTACCGGGTCGAGGTCCGTTCGCCCGGCAGCGCGTCGGGCTCGGAGGCCGACCCGACCCTCCCGGACCAGCTGCGCGCCGCGACCTCCCCGATCTTCCTGTCGGTCGGCGCGCCCGCCGAACCCGCCCCGGAGATCCCGCTGCCCGCCGCGGACACCACCGCCGACCGTGCGGACCGGGTCACCGGTGAGACGGGCCTGTTCACCGGCTTCGCCGACGTGGCGGTGGTCGGTGACGTCACCCACGTCGTCGCCGAGGTGCACGAGGACCAGGCGACCCGGGTCGTCCACGTCATGCTCGACCGCAAGGGCCGGCCCGGCAAGGTCCGTACCCTGTCCGGCGATTCGCCGACCGCCCGCTTCCCGCGGATCGCCGCCCACGGCGACGACGTGTGGGTGGTGTGGCAGGACGAACTCGGCAAGGAGCAGCCGCACCGGCCGGTGGTCCTGATGGCGACCAGCGGCAACGGCGGCCAGTCCTTCAAGGCCCCCCAGAAGATCAGCAAGGGCAAGGGGCGGGCGATCCAGCCGGCGCTGGCTCTCGTGGAGGACAAGCACCCGCTGGTCGTCTGGTCCGACAACAGCGGCGGCGCCTTCGACGTGTACGCGCAGATCGTCGGCGTCGACAAGGCCGCGGTGAACGTGTCCGCGGCGGGCAAGACCACCAGCCCCGGCACCCCCGCCGACGCACGGTCACCCCGCTACCCCGCCTCGCTCTTCCCGGCCGTCACCGTCGTCGACGGCAAGCGCGCCGTCGTGACCTGGCAGGACGACCGCTACGACCCGGACCCGCTGTGGACCGGGCACACCCCGCCGGCCGGTCAGCCCGCGAGCGGCGGCACCGACCCCGACAACTGGCAGATCCTCGCCGCGGTCCGCACCGCACCGGGCCGCCCCTGGGGCACCCCGGTCGCGGTGAGCGCGGTCACCGACCGCGCGGACCGGCACCCGAGCGTCGCGGTCGACGCGCACGGCACGCTCGTGGCGGTCTGGGAGTCCGGCGCCCTGCAGAGCTCCGGCGCCAACCTCCAGCTGCGGTCCAGCACTTCCACCGACGGCGGTGCCACCTGGGGTCCGTACCGGCAGGTCGCCCTCGACCCGAACGCCATGAGCCAGCGGGCGCGGCTGGCCCAGGACCCCGACGGCCGCGTGCGGGCGGTCTGGTACGACTCCCGCTCCGCCGACTGGCGTTGGAAGGTCCTCACTGCCACCGTCGACGCCGCCGGCACCTGGTCGGCGGCCGAGCAGGTCACCACGCTCGGCAACAACACCTGGCCCGCCCTGCACGGCGGCACGGTCGTCTTCACCACCGACCGCGACGCCACCCGCACCCAGCGGGACGTCACCCAGCAGGTCTACCGGACCCGGCTGGCCTGATCCGTGTGCCCGTCCGGCCCCGGAACCGTACGGCGATCGCCGTCACCGGGGCCGGACGGCCGCGGCGGTGCGGCACCCTCCATCGTTGCGCCGTGTCGAGTCACACCGTGGTAATCGGCGCTGCGCACATCGTGGTACGGGACATACCGGCGCCGGCGCCAGAGGTACCAGTACGCGTAGCCCACCCCCTTGAGGACGCCGAGGACGGAACGGACGGCGAGATCGCGGAGCACGGGGAGTCCTGAGGTTGTCCAAGAGGGCCGGCTGATGCCGTGTCCGCATCGAAACGGACGCCGGGGACGGGGGGATTGCCGCAGGGCGTCGGCCGGGCGAACGCGGCTGTGCGCGCCGGTGTGTGGCGCTGCGCGGGAGGCGCCCGGCGGGAGTTCGTACCGGCCGCTGGACCGGTTATCGAAACGTGTCTTGACCTGCACAGCACAAGGCTCGTAACTTCCGCCTGCTCGATCATTTCAAGACGAGCTTCACACATGGCCTTGGGGGCAATCGCATGAACTGGTACCTCGACGTGCTCAAGAAGTACGCCGACTTCAACGGGCGGGCGCGCCGCACCGAGTACTGGATGTTCACGCTGTTCAACGTGATCATCTACGTCGTGCTGCTCCTCGTGGGTCGCGCCATCGGCTTCTCCCTGCTGCCGGCCCTGTACGGGATCGCGGTGCTCCTGCCCACGATCGCCGTCGGTGTCCGCCGGCTGCACGACACCGGCCGTACCGGCTGGCTGTACCTGCTCGGCCTGATCCCGTGCGTCGGCGGCATCATCCTGCTGGTCTTCTTCTGCGGCGACAGCCAGCCCGGCGACAACGAGTACGGGGTGAACCCGAAGCTCGTCGCCGGTCCGGCCGTCTGACGTCCCCCGCGGCGCACGGCGGAGCGGTCCTGGACGACGGCGTCCGGGACCGCCCCGCCGTGCGCCGACGCCGTCCGCGGGTCAGGCGGCGATCACGGCCGCGGTCGTCCGGCCGCCGTCCACGTCGAGGGTGATCCCGTGGACGAACCGCGCCTCGTCGGAGGCGAGGTACACCGCGGCCTGGGCGATGTCCTCGGGGGAGCCGACGGTTCCCGCCGGAGTACCCACCATCAGCGCTTCGGCGCTGTGCCCGGGGGCCAGGATCACTCCCGGGGAGATGGCGTTGACGCGTACTCCGCTCGCCCCGAACTCGGCGGCCCACGCGCGCGTGAGCGTCTCCACCGCGCCCTTGGTGGAGCTGTAGAGCGCGCCGCGGGGCAGGCCCAACCGCGCGATCCACGAACCCAGGTTGACGATCGCGCCACCGCCGGCCGCGGCCATGGCCGGGGCGACCGCCGCCGTGAGGAAGAACGGCGCCTTCATGTTGACGGCGATGACCCGGTCGAAGGTCTCCTCGTCGGTCTCGGGTGTCGCCGGGCCCGGGTAGATGCCCGCGTTGTTGACCAGGATGTCGATGCGCCCGCCGAGGGCCCGGCCGGCCTCCTCGGCCAGCTGCCGCGAGGCGGCGGCGCTGCCGTCGAGGTCCGCGGGGACGAACGTGGCGGCGCCGCCCCGGGCGCGGATTTCCGCCACGACCTCTTCCCCGCGCTCCTTGCTGCGCCCCGAGACGGCCACGTGCGCCCCCTCCGCACCGAAGGCCAGGGCGATGGCCCGGCCGATGTTGCTGGTGGCCCCGGTGACCAGGGCGGTCTTGTGCTGCAGACGTGCGGTCATGATCGTGCTGCCCCTCTGGGTGCGGACGGAACGGGGTCCACCTTGCGTCGAGGAAATTGGACCCGCAAGTCCATCTTTCGGGGGCCGGCACGGGCGCGGCCCGCGCTGCCCGGCGGTCTCAGCCCACGCCCGCGGCCCATTCCCCGAGCGCGGCGAAGTCGCCGGGGGCCAGCCCGATCCGCGGGTCGATGCGGTGCAGCAGGGCCGGACCCTCGTGGTGGGCGGCCACCCAGGCACGATCCGCATCGGTGATCTCGTCGTCCACCCACGCGAACGCACGGCCCTCCGCCCATGCCACGATCTCCGGGGTCTTCCAGAACACACCGCCGCCCGGCTCCGCACGGGGCGAGGCCCACGCGACGAACGGCAGCGCGGGCAGCCCCAGCACCGGGGCGATGAAGTCGTTGGCCTCGTCCTCCCACATGGTGGCCCACACCAGGTCGAAGGGCAGCGCCCGCAACGCGGGCCCGTGCTCTGGATTGAGCCACACGCGAAGGGGCCTGATCCGCCTGCCCGTCAGCCCCCATGCGGACCGCCGGGCCTGCTCGGCCGCCGCCCAGCGGGGTGTGAGCATCCGGTGCGTCCCGTAGCCGTGCGGCCGTTGGTGCCGCTTCGCCGCGTACGGATTCAGCGGTCCGTCCACGTCCACCATCAGTACCGGGCGCATCCCGCCCCACCCCCTCGGTCCTGTGTGCGGAACCCTAGCCGGGACCTCGCCTCTCCCGCCCGGGAAAAAATCGGCACCGCGGCCGCAACGCCCGCGGGCGCCGCGCGTCTGTGTGGACGAATGGACCGTCGCGCCGTGCCCGCGCGACGGTGCTCCCAGGCACCCACACCCAAGGACGAACGTGAGAACAACCCGCTGGGCGATCCCGGTTGCCCTGCTGTGCCTCGGCGGACTGTCGGCCTGCTCCTCCGCACCCGAGGCCGCCGACGTGCCGGAGCCCACCAAGGCGTCGGTGCGCCAGTCGTCGGCCGGCAAGCCCTCGCAGCGGCCCGGCCTGCGCCCGCCCAGTGCCCACCCGCCCGTCGCCTACAAGCCCAGCTGGCCCGACCGGACCACCCGCACCAAAGCCGGGTACCTCGTCGACACCTGTGTCCCGGAGTCACTCCGCGACAAGGCGACGACGCTGACCACCAGCGACGGCGTCCATCTGTCCGCCCTCGAACTCGGCGACGGCCCCGACGGTGTGCTCCTCGATCACGAACAGGGCTACAACATCTGCTCGTTCCTCGGCATCGGGAGGAAGCTCGCCGCGCGCGGCTACCGTGTGGTGATCCCGGAGTACCGCAACCACGGGGCGTCCGAGCACCTCGCGGACAACGAGCACATCGAGCGCGACGCACGTGCGGGCCTCGCCGAACTCAAGCGCCTCGGTGCGAAGCGGGTCTTCCTCGGCGGCGCGTCGTGCGGCGGCAGCACGGCCGCCGTCGTCGGGGCCGAGGGCGAACTTCCCGTGGTGGGGCTGCTGATGATGTCCTCACCCGCCCGGTGCGGCGGCGTGGACGCGGTGGCGGCGGCGCGGAAGATCGACGCCCCGTCCCTGTTCGTCGTGTCCCCGGGGGACATGCTGGGCGCGGTGGAGAAGCAGGTGCGTGAGGTCTACGCGGCGTCGGCGGCCACGCAGAAGCGGCTCGTCATCGATCAGAGCGGCTACCACGGGACCGACATGATCCGGCGCGGGCGGCGCGGCGCCGCCCTGGAACGCGACGTCATCGCGTTCGTCGTGGCCGCGTACGACAAGGCGCGCTGACGTCCGGTCCGTTCCCGGCGGGCTTCCCGGTGCCCGAGCCCGGGACCTGGGTGTGTCGGCCGGAACGTGCTGGTTTAGGGTGAAAGCACCACCGGGGCACAGGGTTTCGGTGGAGGCGCGGGCGGATGATGTGATCTCCCTAGGGTAATTCTGCCCGCGCCGCGCAGTCATGCCCGCGCCCTCTGCCTCAGGCCCGTACGACGTCCGCGCGGCACGCGTCGTCCCGGCCGCGGACGGCCCGGCGACGCGCACCGCGCGGCGGTGGTCGGTCGGTCAGCTCTCCTGTGTCGTGCGTTCGAGCAGGGCCTTCTCGACGGCGTTCTGCACCCGGGCGTCCTCGCGCACCTTGCGGCGTGCGCGGGCGCGGCGTGCGAGGAGGAACCAGCCGACGAGGGCCGCGATCACGACGACGACGAGCACGAGCAGCGTCCACGGGACGGCCCAGCCGTGGGCCGTGGCCTGGACTGCCTTGAGCGGGGTGGTGGTGCCCGAGGCGTCGGTGAGGAGCGGGGAGAGGGTCGCCTTCGCCGTCAGGCTCACGGCCGGCGCGACGCCGTGGACGGGCACCTTCACCTGCCAGGTCTCGCCGGGCAGCAGTTCCGGCGAGGCGGGGATGCTGCCGGCCTCGGCGCTCAGCCATCCGAACGGGCCCGTGACGGAGACCGCCTGGCGGGTCGACAAGGTGGCGTTGCCGGTGTTGTGAATGGTGTAGGTGACGGTGGCGTCGCCCTTGGCGAACGGGTTCGCGGTGCCGGCGTAGTCGACGTGCAGGTCCTCGACCGCCAACTGCGGCTTGAGCGCGCCGCTGACCCGCAGCTTGACCCGGATGCCCAGGCGCCGGTCCACGTTGATGCCCGCGGCGTCGTCGGACTGCTTGAGGGAGGTGAGGATGCCGCCCACGTGGTCGCCGGGCGTGGCGTTGGCGGGGACGCTGACGGTGAAGGGGATCTGCGCGGTCTTGCCGGGCTTGATCTCGACACTGTCGCGGTCGGCGTGGACCCAGGCCCCGATGCCGACGGACTTCTTGTCCTTGGTGAGCAGGTCGAGCTGACCCGTCTCGGTGGTGTAGCCGTCCGCGGCGTAGAGCGCCAGGCGGAGCGTGGACTTGCTGTGGTTGGCCACGACCATGGCGTCCTTGACCTGGCCGCCGGGGTTCACGTCGTAGCTGTAGCTGGACCGGTCGTCGCCGTACCCGTTCGCGGCCGTCCTGACCGTCCAGGTGACGTCGCCGTCGGCCGCCCGCGCGGGGCCGCCGCTCAGGCCGGTGAACGCGAAGGCCAGGAGCAGGGCCAGGGCGACGGTGCGGACGCGCGCGATGGCGGCGGTCGTCCGGTGCGGTACGGGTGCGTGCATCTCGGGATTCTCCTGCAACGGGGAGGCGGGGCGGGCACCGGACGGTGCCCGCCCCGCCAAGGTGGAACGGGTCCGATCAGCTGCTGAGCGCGGTGATCGTCAGGGTGGCGCGGTAGTCACCCTTCTGGACGCTGTCCGGGATCTTCAGATCCAGGTCGGCGCCCACCTTGGCCTCGCCGCGCGGGTGGCCCTGCTCGGCGGAGGCGAGACCACGCGAGATCGCGAGGCCCTGGCCCTGGTCGTCGTAGCCCGAGGCGACCGACGCGTTGGCCGTGGCGCCCGCACCGTCGACCAGGACGCGGGGCGTCCAGCCGAGGAAGGAAGCCGCGAACGTCTTGTCGGCGTCCTTGAACGCGCTGACGCTGGCCGAGACCGACCACGGGGCGAGCGAGCGGCGGCTGTCGGAGACGACGATCGGGTTGATCCGGCCGTCGGCCTCGAAGTGGTTGCCGTTCTTCTCCTCGGCGGTGCCGAGGTCCACCAGGCCGTTGTAGCCGTCGATCGTCCAGCCGAACTCGCCCGGAGCCGGGTTCGGGACGTTGACCTGGAGGTCCTGCGCGTCACCGTGGTACGGGTGCACCGTGACGTCGTCGACGTGCGAACCGACCGGCTGGTCGGCGCCGTTGGCGGCGCTGCGGATGTTCTCGACCACGAGCTTGTCGTTGCGCACCTGCACCTTGACGTAGGTGCGGACGTGCTCCTGGTTCTGAACCGAGTTGTACCAGTAGTTCTTCGGGTTCAGCGGGTCGGCGCCGTTGCCCGCACCACTCGTGCCGCTGTTGTCCGGCGCGGTGATGTCGTAGTACTTCGAGCCCGAGGCGGAGTTGGCCGTCACGTACAGGACGCCGCCGGGACCCGGGTACACGTCGGCGGCACCCGGCTTCTCGGCCGGGTTCTCCTTCTCGCCGTTCTTGATCAGGTAGCTGCGGGAGTAGCTGTGGTCGTGGCCCTGCAGGACCAGGTCCACACCGAGCTTGGAGAACGTGGTCGGGAAGTCCAGACGACGCTGCTTGTTGTCGCCGTCCTTGGCGTGCGAGGCCGGCGAGTAGATCGCGTGGTGGTAGACGAGGACCTTCCACTTGGCCTCGTTGCCGTGCTTGTTGATGACGTCGGTCACGTAGTTCACGTGTGCCGCGTCACCGGCGCCGTTGGCGGAGTTGTAGCTGTTGCTGTTCAGGTCGATGAACAGGACATCCTTGTAGATGTACCAGTAGTCACCGCCCGACTTGGTGCCGTCGGGGTTCCCGTTGTCGTAGTACGGGGCCGAACGGTCGGTGTTCGGGGTGGTGAAGTGCTGCTCGTAGGCCTTGCCGCCGACGTCGTGGTTACCGATGGTGGCGGCCCACGGGTACTGGCGGAGTCCGTCCGGGGCGAGGAAGGAGTTCCACTGGGACTCGGTGTTCGCCGTCTCGACCTGGTCACCACCCGACACCAGGATCTCGGCGTTCGGGTTGGCCTTCAGCGACACGTCGACCGTGTCCTGCCAGCCGGCCTGGTCAGCGGCCAGGTTGCCGGAGGAGCCGATCTGCGGGTCGCCGTAGAACAGGAAGTCGTAGTCGCCCTCGAAGTCCTGCGTCTTGAAGGCGTACGCCGTCGACCAGTTGCCGTCGGTGCCGACTCGGTAGGAGTAGGCCGTGTTCTCCTTCAGACCGGTGATCGTCGCGTGGCGGTTGAAGCCGCCGCTGGTCGCGATGTTCGCCGCGCCGATGGCGTCGAAGGTGGTGGCGTCGGCCGGGAACTCGCCGTTGACGAGCGCCGCGGTCGGGACGACCTGGACCTTCTGCGCCGTGTCGGCGGAGGAGTACCACGTGACGGTGCGCTGCGACTCGTTGGAGCCCACGCCGAGCACGATGCCGGTGATCGTGGACGCGTCAGCGGCGGTGGCGGGGGTCGCCAGGCCGCTGCCGAGGGCCACGCTCAGGCCGAGAAATGCCGCGGTGGCGCCAGTGGCGACACGGCGCCGCACAGGCCCGGAAGCCTGCGAGGAGTTGCTCGATCTCATGAGTTTTCGATCCTCTTGTGCACGATGTGTGTGCATGGAATGGAGATCAATAAACTGTCGGCTGTTGGTAAAGGGAAGCCAAATGCGATCTTCGAGTTGTCTGAACAACACACGGAAGGTATGTCGGTTTCAGACGCCGAACGCCCGCTGCACAAACCAGACCAGACCCATCGCGGCCACGCCCGCGGAGATGACACCTGTCGTCCACAGGCCGGTAACCGGCGACCGACGGCGGAGCAGGATCAGCACCGGGAAGACCACGGCGATGATGGCCAGCTGCACGGTCTCGATGCCCACGTTGAACACCAGCAGCGACCACAGCAGCGTCCACGACCATGCCGCCTCGATGCCCAGCGCGCCCGCGAAGCCGAGTCCGTGCACAAGACCGAAGCAGAACACGACGCCCAGGCGCGACCAGCCCGCGCGGTCCAGGCTGAAGTGCCCGCCTCCCGCGGTCTCCAAGTCCGTGGCATGACCGCGACGACGCCAGATCCGCCACAGGTGCCAGCCGGCCACCACTGCGATCGACAGGGCGATGACGGGCTCCACGATCCGCGAGGGCACATCGACCACACCGAGCGCGGCAAGCATGAACGTCACCGAGTGCGCCAGTGTGAAGCTGGTCGCGGCGAGCACGATCTCCCGCGGCCGGCGCGAACCCGCGATGAGCGCCAGCAGGAACAGGATGTGGTCGATACCGGTCAGCAGGTGCTCGGCGCCCAGGCGGAAGAACTCCCAGAACCGCTCGTACCACGTCTGGCTGATCGAGAAGGACGGGTGCTCCGCGTCGATGGCCGCGCTGCCCGAGCGGCCGTCGAGGTCGTAGGTGACGATCGTCTTGACACCCTTGACGTAGCCCTCGGAGTCGGCGAACAGCCCGCCGCGCACCGCGTGGTCGTCGCCCTCCGCGGCGCAGGCCCAGTCGAGCGTCAGGCCGGCGTACGGCACGCCCTCCCGCTGCCCCATAGTGAACCCGCCGACCTGCGACGGGGTGCAGGCCTTGCCGGCGGAGGAGACGGAGAAGCGCTTGGTGACATAGGCGACCGCCGACGCGGCGTGGGCGTCGAGCGCCGCTCCCTGCGCCTTCTCGTCACCCGCGTCGAACGCTGCGGTGCCCTCCTTGAAGAGGGCGTCGTCGTGCTGGTAGTCGGCGGTCGACACGACGAAGAGGTCGTACTCGAGTTGCAGCGTCGTCCGTGTCCGGCCCTCGTCCCCCGAGGTGACGTTGACGTACACGGTCGACGAGAACCCGTGGGCCTGCGCCGGTTGTGCCAGGCCCAGGAAAGCGATCACGGCCGCGGCTGTCCCGATGACGGCGCGGCGGACACGTTGTGACATGTGGCTCCTTCAGGTTGCCAGTGCACGGTGCATGCCACGGGTGAACACGATGCGCCCTGTCGGCGAACCGTCGAACAACAACATCGAGAACGGGACCCGCGAACGACCGCGGACGCGAACGGGGGAGCAGGATGGGGGACGCACCACCCTCACCACTCGGAGGACGATCACCTTGCGCGCCCCGCTTCGCGCCCTCGCCACGCTGGCCGTGGCCGTCGCGCTGCTCACCGGATGCGGCTCCGGTGACGACTGGTCACGGCCGCACCCCGAGCCGACCGCCGTCGGCACGCTCGGCCCCGGGTTCGTCGACCCCGCCAACCCGCCAGGACCGGAGGCCACCGCCACCCCGCGGCCCGGCTCCTGGAGCGGGGTCCACCCGCCGCGGGGCTACCGCGTCGTGCTGCTCACCGCGGGCGACGACGCCCCGACCAAGGCGCTCGTCGCGGCGGTCAAGGGCTGGGCCGAGGCGGAGCACGTCGATCTCAGGACGGTGGCCGCCGACGGCTCGTCCGACTACATTCCGGCGGCGAGCAGGGCCCTGAAGATGCACGCCGACCTCATCGTCAGCGCGGGCAACGACCTGATCGACCCGCTCGCGATGGTCACCCCCAACCACCTGTCGCAACGGTTCCTGGTCGTGGGTGCCGAACTCGCCGAACCCACGCACAACGTGACGGCGGTCGACTGGTCCGGCGCCTCGTTCCGCGGTGAAGGACTCGGCATGTCGTCCACCTACGACGCCGCCTCGTTCACCACCGAGCGGTGCGAGGCGGCGATCAGGGCGGGCGTCGCGGCGGTGCTCAGCGACATGACCGGCATCGTGCTCTGGCTCGACAAGGTGTGACCGCCGGCGTCCGGTCCGGACGCACGGGCCTACGGCACGCTCGGCGACGGCGGGTCGCCGGCCCGGAGGCGGTACACCACACTGCGCCGCAGAGGGCCGTCCGGCACCTCGGGGTCGTCGAAGTCGTCGGCCGGGTCACGCGTCATGCCGACGCGGCGCATCACGGCCTGGGACCGCAGATTGGTCGCGGTCGTGACCGCGAGGATCTCGTCGAGACCGAGGTCCTGGAAACCGAAGGCCAGCACGGCCAGGGCCGCTTCGGTGGCGTAGCCGTGGCCCCACGCCGAACGGGCCAGGCGCCAGCCGGCCTCCACCCCGGTGAACGGCATGCCCTCGTCCACCGGGTCGAGCCCGGTGAACCCGATGAACTCCCCGGTGGACGCGACCTCCACGGCCCACCACCCCCAGCCACGCCGTTCGAGGTCGGCCTGGAACCGGGCCGCGGACGCGTCGCTCTGCTCCCGGGTGAGCACCCCGGGGAAGAACTCGCGGACCCGCGGATCGGCGTTGAGCGCGCCCCAGGGCGCGCGGTCGGAGTCCCGCCATCCGCGGAGCAGGAGGCGTTCGGTGCGCAGTTCGGTCATCGCGCCAACCTAGCCCGGTCTCCCGCGCGGGTCGATCGGATATACCTCTACACGAACCGGCAGGTGAGCCACTTCTCGTGGTCGTAGTGGTCCTGCGACGGATACCTGTCCACGAGGGGGACCACCTCCGTCGTGTCCTGCGGCCGTATGCGCTCGGGCAGTGCCCCGAACCTGGCCCGACGGGCCGCCGCGTCGGCATCCGCGGCCGGGACGGCAGCGGCGACGACGGTGACCCTGGGCGCCGCGGTGGCGGCGGGAGCTTCGGGCGCCTTGGTGATGTTCCGCGAGGTCTTCGACACGATCCGCTTCCTTGTCTGCTGGGTCCGCTGGGTCCGCTGGGTCCGCTGGGTCCGCTGGGTCCGCTGGGTCCGCTGGGTCGATCCGGCCATCGGTGATCAGTGGATGATGTGGAAGGTGAGATGCCGTTCCGTCTTGCCGGCCGGCACCGTGTGGACGTAGCCGCGTGCCGTGTCGTAGGCGCCGGAACCCCCGGTGATGGGGATGTCGATGGACGGGGCGGGCGGCAGGTGGAGCAGCACCTGACCGCTGATCTGTCCCTTGGGCAGGGCGAACGTTCCCACGCACTGCAGCGCGCTCGGTTCGAGGTGGACGTAGGTGCAGACCACGCTGTGGTCGCCGATCTTCTTGCCGTCGCGGTAGACGTCCTCGGCGATGACGAGCTCGTCGCCCAGGCTGAGCCCCTTCGTGCCCAGGTCCACCGAGGTGGACTGGGTCTGCCGGGCGACCAGTGCGAGTACTTCCGTGCGGGACGGGGCGGCGTGTGCGGCGGCAGGGGCCGCCGGGGCGGCAGAGGCGAGCGGGGCCGCGGCCAGGCCACCGGTGAGGAGGGCGGCCACGCCGGCCGCCGCGCTCAGGAGCCGTACCTTGCGGGTACTGCGTGTGTTCGGCATGCTGCGCGCGCCTTTCTCTCGGGAGCCGTGACCGGGATTCCGCTCCGTGTCCCTCGCCCAGGGGGCACCGGCCATGCCGGTCGTGGTTGATGACGACGCTCGCACAGGCTGCGTCACCCGTCAAGGTGGTGACGCTCACGTCGGTGGCGGGGTTGGCGCATGGGATGGCCGTGACGTGCGGCTCTGTCGTGACATGGACGACATGCGTCACCGGGTCACAGGATGATGCGCGGCGGCATCCCGGACGTCAAGGACGCCCGTCCCCGGGGATCGTTCCGGCGCTCTGTTCCCGGCGGTGAGGGCCTGATAGCGTCACCGTGCACGTGACCGACCGAGGAGGTGAGTCCCATCAACGCAGTCGCACGCTGGGCGCTCTCCTCCTGTACGGCCGCGCTGTCCATCTGAGACGGCCGGCCCCGGGAGCGCCCTCAGGCATCCCGGAAGGCCGCATTGCCATGCGCTCCACGACAGGGACGACCTCGAACGGCGTCTCGGAACTCCTCGCCGCCCAGGTCCCGCGGACCCCTGCCCTCGGCATGTCGCGCCGGATGCCTGCGCCCCGCACTCCCGCGGGTGATCTGCGCGCGTCAAGCCGTCCGGTGAGGGCGGCACTTGTTCCGAGCACTCGCCGAAAGGACCTCTGCCATGCCCGAGTTCGCCGCTTCTCCATCATTTTCCTCGGACTCGTTCTCCGCCCACGACGGAACCCGGCTCGCGTACCACTCCGCCGGTGACGGCGATCCCCTCGTCTGCCTGCCCGGCGGGCCGACGGACTCCGCGTACCTGGGGGACCTCGGAGGTCTCTCCGCGCATCGCCGGGTGATTCGACTCGACCTGCGCGGCACCGGCCGGTCGCAGGTCCCCGACGACCTCGCCTCCTGCCGGTGCGACCGGCTCGTCGACGACGTGGAGGCCCTGCGCGAGCATCTCGGGCTCGATCGCATGGACCTGCTCGCCCACTGCGCGGGGGCCAATCCGGCCGTCCAGTACGCGGCGCTCCGTCCCGGACGGGTCCGCGCGATGGTGCTGGTCACCCCCAGCGTCAGGGCGGTCGGCATCCCGATCGCCGGCGACCTCCGTCTCGCGACCGCGCGGCTGCGCAAGGACGAGCCCTGGTACCCCGCCGCCTACGCGGCGCTGGAGGCCATCGCTGCGGGACGGGGCGACGACAGCCACTGGGAGGCTGTCGCACCGTTCTCCTACGGGCGGTGGGACGAAGCCGCGCGCACCCATCACGCCGCCGCGGAGGAGCGGATGAACCAGATGAACCAGATGAACCAGGGTGTCATGGCCGCCTTCGGCGCCGACGGCGCTTTCACCCCGGACGCCACGCGCGCCGCGCTCGCCGACTTCGCGCCGCCGGTGCTCCTGCTGGCCGGAGAGGTCGACCCGGGTGCTCCGCCCGCGGCGGTCGCGGAGTTCGCCGCGCTCTTCCCCGCGGCCGGGCTCGTTGTCCAGCCGGGGGCCGGGCACCACCCGTGGCTCGACGACCCCGAGCGCTTTGTGGCGGCCACCGCCGGGTTCCTGGCGTAGCGGCGCTGTGCGACCGCGGGCCCGGGGGCACGGCCGGGCCCGCGCCCGGCCGTGCCGCCGAGTTCACTCCGGCGGGCCTCGCGCCGGGGGATCTCGTGGGAACGCTCCAAGATCGTCCGGCGATTGTTGTGCGCTGCGCGAGCCGGATCCGGGGCCGCGGCACCGGAGACTGGCAGCACGTGGCGGCCGTCTCGGCTCCGCCGATCCCTGAAAGGGACCTCAGGTGACCCAGCGCACCATCGCCCCCCGCAGCCGCGGATTCCTCTTCCTCGACGCGCACCCCGCCGGATGCGAACGCGTCGTCGAGGCCATGTGGTCCTCCGTCCCCGCGGCCCCTGCCGCGTCCCCGGAGGACCGGCCGGTCGCCCTCGTGATCGGCTCGTCCGCCGGATACGGACTCGCCGCCACGGTCGCCGGGCTCAAGCGGGCCGGCATCCGGGGCATCGGCGTCTGCTTCGAGAAGGGGCCCACCGAGCGGCGCACCGCCACGGCCGGCTGGTACCGCACGGCGACCACTGCCCGCCTCGCCCGCGAAGCCGGCGCCGACATGGTCTTCCTCAACGGCGACGCCTTCGGCGACGCGATGAAGGACCAGGTCGCCGATCTGCTCGCGCGGCGGTTCGGCGGACGCCTCGACCACCTCGTCTACTCGGTGGCCGCGCCCCGGCGCACCGACCCCGACACCGGCACCACGTTCGCCTCGGTGCTCAAACCGATCGGCGCGCCCCACCGTACGAAGACCCTCGTCTTCGGCGCCGACGGCGCACCCGAGATCCGCGACGTCGAGACGGCGCCCGCCGAGGGCGACGACGTCGAGCAGACCGTCGCCGTCATGGGCGGCGCCGACTGGGAGCGGTGGATCGACCGGCTCGCGGGCCGCGGGCTGCTCGCCGACGGCTTCAGCACCGTCGCCCTGTCCTACATCGGCTCCCCGCTGACCGCCGCGATCTACCGGCAGGGCACGATCGGCGCCGCCAAGGCCCACCTGGAGGCCACCGCCCGCCGCCTCGACGAACGGCTCGGCACCTCCGTCCGCGGCCGTGCCTTCACGTCCGTCAACGGCGCGGCCGTCACGCAGTCCTCGACCGCCATCCCCGGCATCGCCCTGTACGTGGGCCTGCTGCGGGGCGTGCTCGGCGACCGGCTCGTGCCGCCGGCCGCTCAGCTCACCGAGTTGTGGGACGGTCTGACCGGTGCGGCGGAACTGCCCCTGGACGACGAAGGACGGGTGCGCCTGGACACCTGGGAACTCGGGGACGACGTCCAGGCCGCCGTCGCCGACCGCTGGGACCGGGCGACCACCGGCACCATCGCCGGCCTCGCCGACCTCGACTGGTTCGGCGCCGAAGTGCGCCGCCTGTACGGCTTCGACGTGGACGGTGTCGACTACGGCCGCCCCGTGGAGACCGCGGTGGACTGGCCGGACCCCGCCGCTCCCGTCACCGCGTAGCCGCTCCGCGGTTCCTGAGCGGCTGTCAGGCCGCGGGTTCCAGCGCGTCCTCGGCCTCCGGACTGCCGCGACGGGCCCGGTCCCACGGCAGCACGACGAGGGCCGTGCCCACGGCCAGGCCCACCGCGGGCAGGACGGGGAACCGGCCGTCGGGCGCGAAGCCCTGCACGGCGAAGCGGGCGAGTGCGGGCACGGCGGCGGCCAGGCCGAGCCACACCAGCCAGGGGCGAGGCGGGGCGGCAGCGGGGCGGGTCCGCCCGGACGCTGCCGCCAAGCCGCGGTCCACGGGGCGCAACAGCCGTACGACGCCGGTCAGTACGAGGCCGAGCAGCAGCAGCCAGGGCACGCGGAGCGCCCACCACGACGGTGAACCGAACGCGGGCTCGGGGGCGAGCCCGGTGAGGTAGAACGCGGCGGCGACCACCAGCACCGGCAGCATGTGCCACAGGTACAGGGTCATGCTGACCCCGCCCACGGGACGGACCAGCCGCCAGACCCGGTCGTGCGCCAGCCACCGCCGCACCGCGGGGGCGACCAGCACGCACAGCCCCACCTGCGCCACCGCCCAGGCCAGCATGGCGACCGACGGCGGGTCGGTGTTGCCCGGGTCCTGCCCGGTCACCAGGATCAGGCTGACCGGGAACGGCCCGGGACCGACGAGGGCCGCGAAGACCACCGCGCCGCCCGCGGCCAGCGCCACGGGAGTCGTCCGGCGCCGCGTCAGCAGACCGTCCCCCCAGCAGAAGCCGAGCTGGTAGGCGACACCCCACACCAGGACGTAGTCGAGCAGGCCCACGTACGGCGCGTGCACGGTCAGCACCAGGACGTCGGCCACCACGGCCGCCGCTGCCACGGCCAGCGGCGCGCGGAGCCCCCAGCGGCCATGTGCCGCGTGCAGCACGGGTGTCAGGGCGCCGAGGACCAGGTACACGGGGAGGAACCAGAACTGCATGCCCATCGCCCAGCCCACCAGGGAGAGCGTGCCGGCGTCCACGCCGGCCGCCGCGCAGATCCCCACGGCGAGGAGCACCAGCCCGCTGTACACGGCGGTCGGCAGCAGCAGGCGCAGGGACCGCCGTCCCACCCACCCGGCGGCCGTGCCTCCCGCAGCCCGGGCGCGCGACCACGAGTCGCCCGCCGACCGGCCCCCGGCGAGGAAGAAGAGCGGCATGATCTGGAAGCCCAGGGTCAGCCACTGGGTCCAGGGAACGACGGCCAGCAGTTCCGGTGCGCTGGTCGCCCCGCCGGGTTCCCTGACCAGCCCGGTGATCAGCCAGTGGCCGAGCACCACGAGGACGATCGCCCACGCGCGGAGGAAGTCGACGTAACGGTCTCTGCTCATGCGTCGTCATGCTGCCCTCACCGCAGGTGGATCGGGCACCGGGAACCCGTGCCGCAACCAATCCGTGCCCGTCATGACATCACCACGCCGGACACCACGGCAGGCGCTGCGACCGGACTTTGTCCCGCGATCGGAAAAAGAGAGAGCTGATTCCTGCGCAACTTCTTCCCCCTCCGGGCAGCCGCTGCTACTTTCCCCTCGAAAGCCTCAAGGACAGGGCCGGCCGGTGGCCGGCCGCACATCCCCGTGCCACGGGGCAGGGGGAGGGGAGGGGCGCGTGAGACGTATGACGGCTCGACCCGCCAATGCGCACCAGGTGCGGCTGCTGCGGCTGCTCCGCGACGGCGGGCCCAGCTCCCGCGCCCAGATGGGGGACCTGATCGGGCTCTCGCGCTCCAAGCTGGCAGTCGAGGTCGACCGCCTGCTGGAGACCGGTCTCGTCGTCTCCGACGGTCTCGCCGCCTCGCGCGGCGGCCGCCGCTCGCACAACGTACGACTCGCCCCGAGCCTGCGCTTCCTGGGCGTCGACATCGGCGCCACCTCGGTCGACGTCGCCGTCACCAACGCCGAACTGGAGGTGCTCGGCCACCTCAACCATCCGATGGACGTCCGCGAGGGCCCGGTCGCCGTCTTCGAGCGGATCCTCGAAATGGCCGCCAAGCTCCAGGCCGCCGGACTCGCCGAAGGGTTCGACGGCGCGGGCATCGGCGTGCCGGGGCCCGTCCGCTACCCGGAGGGCGTCCCGGTCGCGCCGCCCATCATGCCCGGCTGGGACGGCTTCCCGGTCCGCGAGGCGCTCAGCCAGGAACTGGGCTGCCCCGTCATGGTCGACAACGACGTGAACCTGATGGCGATGGGGGAGCAGCACGCGGGAGTCGCCCGCTCCGCCGCGGACTTCCTCTGCGTCAAGATCGGTACGGGCATCGGCTGCGGCATCGTCGTGGGCGGCGAGGTCTACCGCGGGGCGACGGGCAGCGCCGGCGACATCGGCCACATCCAGGTCGTGGACGGCGGGCGGCCCTGCGCCTGCGGCAACACCGGCTGCCTGGAGGCCCACTTCAGCGGGGCGGCACTCGTCCTCGACGCCAAAGAGGCCGCCACCTCCGGGCGTTCACCGGCGCTCGCGGCCCGGCTGGAGGCGGCGGGACGGCTGTCCGCGGCCGATGTCGCGGTCGCGGCGTCCGCCGGTGACGCGACCGCGCTTGAACTCATCCGCGAGGGCGGCAATCGCGTCGGGCAGGTCATCGCCGGACTCGTCAGCTTCTTCAACCCCGGACTCGTCGTGATCGGCGGCGGTGTCACCGGGCTCGGCCACACCCTGCTGGCCAGCATCCGCAGCCAGGTCTACCGCCAGTCGCTGCCCCTGGCGACCGGCAACCTCCCCATCGTCCTGGGCGAACTGGGCCCCACCGCGGGCGTGATCGGCGCGGCCCGGCTCATCAGCGACCACGTCTTCTCCCCGGCCTGACCGGCCCGCACCACCGGCACGGCACCACAGGCACAGCACCACCGAGTCATCGGCACCACGGCACCACTGGCTCCACCTGCACGCTCCGCACGCGCACGTGTACCCGCACCCGCCGAGGGGATCCGTCATGGCACCAGTACCACCGGCCCCGCCACCGCCGTCCGCGGCCTCGCTGCTCACGATGTCCGGCATCACCAAGTCCTTCCCCGGTGTCCGCGCCCTCGACGGCGTCGACCTGGACGTCCAGGCCGGCGAGGTGCACTGCCTCCTGGGCCAGAACGGCGCCGGGAAGTCCACGCTCATCAAGGTGCTCGCCGGGGCCCACCAGCCCGACGACGGGGAGATCACCTGGCGCGGCGAACCCGTCGCGCTGAGGTCGCCCATCGCGGCCATGCGCCTGGGGATCGCCACCATCTACCAGGAACTCGACCTGGTGGAGGGGCTGTCGGTCGCGGAGAACGTCTTCCTCGGCCACGAACCCACCACGGCCGGGTTCGTGGTGCGCGGCCGCCAGGCCCGCCGCGAGGCCGAGGTCCTGCTGCGCCGGCTCGGCCACCCCGAGATCGATCCCGCCCGGCAGGTCGGCGAACTGTCCGCCGCCCAGCAGCAGATCGTCTCGATGGCCCGGGCACTCTCCCACGACGTCCGGCTCATCGTGATGGACGAGCCGTCCGCCGCGCTGGACCCGGAGGAGACCGACAACCTGCTGCGCATCGTCGCCCAGCTCACCGCGGAGGGCGTCGCCGTCGTCTACATCTCCCACCGGCTGGAGGAGATCCGGCGCATCGGCGACCGTGTCACGGTGCTCAAGGACGGCCGGGCGGTGGCGGGCGGCTTGCCCGCGAAGTCGATGCCCACCCGCGACATCGTCGCCCTGATGACGGGCCGCGACGTGGAGTACGTCTTCCCCGAACGTCCGGCGGGCCCGCGCGAGGGCGCACCCGTGCTGACCGTCGAAGGACTGGCCCGCGACGGGGAGTTCGCGCCCGTCGACCTGGAGATCCGGCCCGGCGAGATCGTCGGGCTCGCCGGCCTCGTCGGCTCCGGCCGCTCGGAGATCCTGGAGACCGTCTACGGCGCGCGCCGGCCCACCGCGGGCCGCGTCACCGTCGACGGCCGCCCGCTCAAGCCCGGCAGCGTCCGCTCGGCTGTCCGCGCCGGACTGGGCATGGCACCCGAGGAGCGCAAGGCCCAGGCCCTGCTCATGCTGGAGTCGGTCACCCGCAATGTGTCGGTGTCCTCGCTCTCCCGCTTCTCCCGCGGCGGCTGGCTCGACCGCCGCCAGGAACGCCTGGCCGCGCAGCAGTCCACCCGGTCGCTGTCGCTGCGGCCCGACAACCCGGACGCGCGGGTCCGCACCCTGTCCGGCGGCAACCAGCAGAAGGCCGTGCTCGCCCGCTGGCTGCTGCGCGGCTGCCGCGTCCTGCTGCTGGACGAGCCGACCCGCGGCGTGGACGTGGGCGCCCGCGCCGAGCTGTACGCCGTGATCCGCCGGCTCGCCGACGACGGGCTCGCCGTCCTCCTCGTCTCCAGCGAGGTGCCCGAGGTACTGGGCCTCGCCGACCGCGTACTGGTGCTCCGCGAGGGCCGTGTCGTGCACACGGCGCCCGCACAGGAGCTGGACGAACACCGTGTACTCGACCTCGTCATGGAAGGGAGCCCGAGCTGATGACGCAGCCCGCTTCCCAGGTCCCGCAGGCACCGCTGCCGCCCGCGGACGCGCCCTCCGCCGTCAAGGGCGGCCGGCGTCCGGCGGCCGGACTCCGTGCCGACGTGCGCAACCTGTCCCTGCTCGGTGTCCTCGCCGTGCTCGTCGCGGTCGGCGGCATCACGCAGCCCGACTCGTTCCTCGACGTCTCCAACCTCCAACTGGTGCTGACCCAGGCGTCCGTCATCGGCGTCGTCACCGTCGGCATGACCTTCGTGATCACCAGCGGCGGCATCGACCTGTCCGTCGGCGCGATCGTCGCGCTGTCCTCGGTGTGGGCGACGACCGTCGCCACGCAGGAGTACGGCTTCGCCGGCATCCTGTTCACCGCGGTCCTGGTGGGACTCGGCTGCGGACTCGTCAACGGGGTGCTCATCGCGTACGGCGGCATGGTGCCGTTCATCGCGACCCTCGCGATGCTCGCGTCGGCCCGCGGACTCGCCCTCCAGCTCACGGACGGCAAGACCCAGATCGTCACCGAGAAGTCGGTGCTCGACCTCGGCGTCCCCGACTCCTACATCCTCGGCATCCCACCGCTGGTCCTGGTCTTCGCCGCGGTCACCGTCATCGGCTGGCTGGTGCTCAACCGCACCACCTTCGGGCGCCGCACCGTCGCCGTCGGCGGCAACGCCGAGGCGGCCCGGCTCGCCGGCATCGACGTCCGCCGGCAGCGGCTGTACCTCTACCTGCTGTCCGGGCTGTGCTGCGGGATCGCCGCCTTCCTGCTGATCATCCTGGCCGGATCGGGTCAGAACACCAACGGCAATCTCTACGAACTCGACGCCATCGCCGCCGCGATCATCGGCGGCACGCTGCTCAGCGGCGGCCGCGGCACCATCGTCGGATCCGTCCTCGGTGTCCTGGTCTTCACCACCATCACCAACATCTTCGCCCTGAACAACCTGGAGAGCGCGGTCCAGCAGATCGCCAAGGGAGCGATCATCGTGGCCGCCGTCCTGGTCCAGCGCGGCACCGCACGCGGCGGCGACAGCTGACGCGAGCGGACCGCCGCCGCACCGTTCCCGCCCCGTACGTCTCCCGAACCGGCGCCGCTTGTGGCGCCGGCCCCCGCAGCCGTCCCGTTGTCCCGCCCTCGACCCACCTCACCGCAGAGCACGCACCCGCCCCGTGTGCCCAAACCCAGGAGGGTTTCACCGCCATGCCACAAAACCCGATCACCAGCCGCAGAAGCCTGCTCTTCGGCGCCGCCGCCGTCTCCGCCGGCGCCGCCCTCACCGCCTGCACCAGCAACGAGCCGAAGAAGCAGGAGGCGGCCGCCACCAACGCCCCCTCCACCGCCACCACCGACAACCAGCCGGGCACGCCCGTCACCATCGGGTTCGCCGGTCCCCAGGCCGACCACGGCTGGCTCAACGCCATCAACCAGAACGCCAAGGACCGCGCGGCGACGTACTCCGACGTGACCCTGGAGATCACCGAGGGCTCCAACGACACCGCCGCCCAGATCGGCCAGGTCCAGACCCTGATCAACAAGAAGGTCGACGTGCTGGTGATCCTGCCGGCCGACGGCAAGGCCCTCACCCAGGTGGGGCTCCAGGCCATGAAGGCCGGCATCCCGGTGATCAACCTCGACCGGATCTTCGCCTCCCCGCAGGCGTACCGCTGCTGGATCGGCGGCGACAACTACGGCATGGGCCTCAACGCCGGCAACTACATCGGCGAGCAGCTCAAGGACAAGGCCGACGCCAAGGTGATCGAGCTCGCCGGACTGGACAACCTCGAGCTGACCCGGCAGCGCACCCAGGGCTTCGACGACGCCCTGAAGAACTACCCCAACATCAAGAAGGTCGCCCGTCAGGCGGCCGAGTTCACCGTGGAGTCCGGCCAGGCCAAGATGGCCCAGCTGCTCCAGGCGCAGAAGCAGTTCGACGCGGTGTGGAACCACGACGACGACCAGGGCGTCGGCGCCCTGCGCGCCATCGCGCAGGCCGGCCGCGACGACTTCCTCATGGTCGGCGGCGCGGGCGCCAAGTCGGCCATGGACGCCATCAAGGCCGACAACGGCGTGCTGAAGGCCACCGTCCTCTACCCGCCGACCATGGCCGCCTCCGCCATCGACCTGGCCCGCACCCTCGGCCAGAAGAAGGGCATCGGCGGGCTCGCCGAGCTGGAGATCCCGGCCTCCATCACCCTCTACTCGGCCGTCGTCACCAAGGCGAACGTCGACCAGTACCTGCCGACGGGCTTCAACTAACGGGCAGTGCCCCGCCCGTCCGATCCGAGCAACCGACGAGGAGCAAGGCATGGCTGGTACGGCCGATAACGAGACCCGTGGAGCGGAGGGCGCTGCGCCGGCCCTCGGCATCGGGATGGTCGGCTACGCGTTCATGGGCGCTGCCCACTCCCAGGCGTGGCGCACCGTGGGCCGCGTCTTCGACCTGCCGGTGCGGCCGGTCCTGGCCGCCATCGGCGGCCGGGACGCGGCGGCGGTACGGGCCGCGGCGGCCCAGCACGGCTGGGCCGCCGCGGAGACGGACTGGCGGGACCTGATCGCCCGGGACGACGTCCAGCTCGTGGACGTGTGCACCCCCGGGGACAGCCACGCCGAGATCGCCATCGCGGCGCTGGAGGCGGGCAAGCACGTCCTGTGCGAGAAGCCGCTGGCCAATTCGGTCGCCGAGGCGGAAGCCATGGTCGCGGCGGCCGAACGGGCCGCCGCGCGGGGCCAGGTGGCCATGGTCGGCTTCAACTACCGGCGCCTGCCGGCGGCGGCGTACGCCCGCGGGCTCGTCGCCGAGGGCCGGCTCGGCACGATCCGTCATGTGCGGGTCACCTATCTCCAGGACTGGCTCGTCGACCCGGACTTCCCGCTGACCTGGCGGCTCAAGCGCGAGTACGCCGGCTCCGGGGCGCTGGGCGACCTCGGCGCGCACGCCGTGGACCTCGCGCAGTACCTGGCGGGGGAGCCCCTGGTCGGTGTCTCGGCGCTCACCGAGACGTTCGTACGGGAGCGGCCGCTGCTCGCCGGGGTGTCGTCGGGCCTGTCGGGCTCCGCCGTCGGCTCCGAGCGGGGACCGGTGACCGTCGACGACGCCGCGCTGTTCACCGGGCGCCTCGCCTCCGGGGCGCTCGCCAACTTCGAGGCCACACGGATGGCCTCGGGCCGCAAGAACGCCCTGCGGCTGGAGATCAACGGCGAACGCGGGTCGCTCGCCTTCGACCTGGAGCGCCTGAACGAGCTGTTCTTCCACGACCACACCGAGCCCGCCGCCACGGCCGGCTTCCGCCGGATCCTGGTGACCGAGCCGGACCACCCGTACCTGGCGGCGTGGTGGCCGCCGGGCCATGCCCTCGGCTACGAGCACACCTTCACGCACCAGGCGCGCGACCTGCTGGTCGCCGTCGCGGAGGGCACGGCCCCGGCGCCGACGTTCGCCGACGGGCTGCAGGTGCAGCGGGTGCTCGCGGCCGTGGAGGAGAGCGCCGAGAAGAACTCCGTCTACACCCCTGTCCCCGCCTGACCGCGCAACCGTTTAGAGGAGGTCCTCGCCGTGCCACGTCCCTTCACCCTCTTCACCGGCCAATGGGCCGACCTTCCCCTGGAGGAGGTCTGCCGCCTCGCCCGCGACTTCGGTTACGACGGGCTCGAACTCGCCTGCTGGGGCGACCATTTCGAGGTCGACAAGGCCCTCGCCGACCCCGGTTACCTGGACGGGCGGCGGGCGCTGCTCGACAAGTACGGGCTCAAGTGCTGGGCCGTCTCGAACCATCTGGTCGGGCAGGCCGTCTGCGACAACCCGATCGACGAGCGCCACCAGGCGATCCTGCCCGCCAGGATCTGGGGCGACGGCGAACCCGAGGGCGTCCGGCAGCGCGCGGCCCGCGAGCTGGCCGACACCGCGCGCGCCGCGGCGGCCTTCGGCGTTCGGACCGTCATCGGCTTCACCGGCTCGTCGATCTGGCACCTGGTCGCGATGTTCCCGCCGGTTCCCGAGCGGATGATCGAGCGCGGCTACGAGGACTTCGCCGAGCGGTGGAACCCGATCCTGGACGTCTACGACGCCGAAGGGGTCCGTTTCGCCCACGAGGTCCACCCCGCCGAGATCGCCTACGACTACTGGACCACGCACCGCGCGATGGAGGCGGTCGGCCACCGGCCGGCGTTCGGGCTGAACTTCGACCCGAGCCACTTCGTGTGGCAGGACCTCGACCCGGTCGGGTTCCTGTGGGACTTCAAGGACCGCATCTACCACGTCGACTGCAAGGAGGCCCGCAAGAGGCTGGACGGCCGCAACGGGCGCCTCGGCTCCCATCTGCCGTGGGGCGACCCGCGGCGCGGCTGGGACTTCGTGTCGGCCGGACACGGCGACGTTCCGTGGGAGGACGTCTTCCGGATGCTCCGCTCGATCGGATACGACGGCCCGGTCTCGGTGGAGTGGGAGGACGCCGGGATGGACCGCCTCGCCGGCGCCCCGGAAGCGCTCTCCCTCCTGAAGAGGTACGACTTCGACCCGCCGGCGGCGTCGTTCGACGCCGCCTTCGGAGGCAACGACTAGGCCCTTCTCCCAGCTCAGGAGCGCAGCAGCCCGCAGCCCGGCGGCACCGCCGCCGGGCCTGTCGGGCTGCCCGGGCCCGGCTTTGTCCTGACCCGGGAGAAAGTTCAACTTATCTGCCACTCAAGGGCTTTCGGTCCCGGACGAACCCGGCTACCGTCCCTGAGGTGTACAGGACACGGGCCCGAAACATGAGGCCGGTCCTGCTCGCGTGACCCGACCAGCGTGACGGCGCACGCCGGTCCCCGGGAAATACCGCACGGCAGCACATCCGCCCGTACGACCGTTCCTCCGGAGGACACACGTGCACAGACAACGGCCCGGAGCACACCGTTCGCGGATCCGACAAGGACTCGCACTCCTCACCGGCAGCCTCTTAGCGGCGACCTCCCTCGTCGTCGCAGCCCCCATGGGGGCGGTGGCCAGCCCGCTCGACACCGAGCCCGCGGCCGCCGCGGCGGCCGAGCAGTTCCAGCAGGTCACCCTCGCCAAGGGGGAGCCCGAGACCGGCGAGCCCATGTCGCTCGCCGTCCTGCCCGACCGCAGCGTGCTGCACACCTCGCGCGACGGCGAGCTGCGCAGGACCGACGCCGCCGGCACCACCACGGTGATCGGCACCGTCCCCGTCTACACCCACGACGAGGAGGGCCTGCAGGGCGTCGGCATCGACCCGGACTTCGACCAGAACCGGGCGATCTTCCTCTACTACGCGCCCCCGCTCGACACCCCCGCGGGCGACGCCCCCGACCAGGGGACCGCGGCCGACTTCGCCAAGTTCGACGGCGTCAACCGGCTCTCCCGGTTCACGCTGAAGGCCGACTGGAGCCTCGACCTCGGCAGCGAGAAGAAGGTCCTCGACGTCGCCACCACGCGCGGCATCTGCTGCCACGTCGGCGGTGACATCGACTTCGACGCCCAGGGCAACCTCTACCTGTCCACCGGCGACGACTCCAACCCGTTCGCCTCCGACGGCTTCGCGCCCCTCGACGACCGGCCGGGCCGCAACCCCGCCTACGACGCCCGCCGCACCTCGGGCAACACCAACGACCTGCGCGGCAAGCTGCTGCGCATCAAGGTCGCCGACGACGGGTCGTACACGATCCCCGCGGGCAACCTCTTCGCCCCGGGGACCGACAGGACCCGGCCCGAGATCTACGCCATGGGCTTCCGCAACCCGTTCCGCTTCAGCGTCGACAAGAAGACCGGCATCGCCTACGTCGGCGACTACGGACCCGACGCCGGTGCGGCCGACCCCAAGCGCGGACCCGGCGGCCAGGTCGAGTTCGCCCGCGTCACCCAGGCCGGCAACTTCGGCTGGCCCTTCTGCACGGGCAAGAACGACCCGTACGTCGACTACGACTTCGCGACCGGGCAGTCCGGATCCACCTTCGACTGCGCCGCGCCGAAGAACGACTCGCCGTACAACACGGGCCTGACCGACCTGCCGCCCGCGCAGGCGGCGTGGATCCCCTACGACGGCGGATCGGTGCCCGAGTTCGGCAGCGGCTCGGAGTCCCCGATGGGCGGCCCGGTCTACCGGTACGACCCCGCGCTGGACTCCCCGGTGAAGTTCCCCGAGGCGTACGACGGCGACTTCTTCGCCGGCGAGTTCGGGCGCCGCTGGATCAAGCGCATCGACCAGGACGACAACGGTGCCGTCCAGTCCATCAACGACGTCCCCTGGACCGGCACGCAGATCATGGACATGGCGTTCGGCCCGGACGGCGCGCTGTACGTGCTGGACTACGGCACCGCCTGGTTCGGCGGTGACGAGCACTCCGCCCTCTACCGCATCGAGAACGCCACCGGCGGCCGCTCCCCGAGCGCCGAGACCTCCGCGAACAAGACCTCCGGCGTCGCGCCGCTGAGGGTCGGCTTCTCGTCGGCTGGCACCGTCGACCCCGACGGCGACGCCCTCACCTACGCCTGGGACTTCGGTGACGGCGGCACGTCCACCGCGGCCGACCCGGCGCACACCTACCGCACGAACGGCACCTACACCGCGACCCTCACGGTCAAGGACCCGACCGGCCGCACCGCGTCCGCGAGCGTCCAGGTCGTCGTCGGCAACACCGCGCCCAAGGTGACGCTGAACCTGCCCGCCGAGGGCGCCCTGTTCAGCTTCGGTGACGAGATCCCGTTCGACGTCACCGTCACCGACCCCGAGGACGGGACCGTCGACTGCTCGAAGGTCAAGGTCACCTACATCCTCGGCCATGACAGCCACGGCCACCCCGTGACCTCCGTCAACGGCTGCTCCGGCACCATCAAGACCTCCGCGGACGGCGGGCACGACCCCAACGCCAACATCTTCGGCGTCATCGACGCCGAGTACACCGACGGCGGGGGCGGCGGCCAGGAGGCGCTCGCCGGCCACGACCAGGCGCAGCTCCAGCCGCGCCACCGGCAGGCCGAGCACTTCACCTCCTCGTCCGGCATCGACCTCTTCGACAAGGCCGAGGCCCACGGCGGCCGCACCGTCGGCAACATCGACGACGGCGACTGGATCTCCTTCAAGCCCTACAACCTCACCGGCTCCGTGCGGCTGACCGCACGGGTCTCCTCCGGTGGCGCGGGCGGCTTCCTCGAGGTGCGCACCGGCTCCGCGACCGGCCCGATCCTGGGCTCCGCACCCGTCCCGGTGACCGGTAGCTGGGAGACCTTCCAGGAGATCGACGTACCGCTGCGCGCCGTGCCGAAGAAGACCACCGAACTCTTCCTGGTCTTCAAGGGCGGCTCGGGCTCCGGGGCGCTCTACGACCTGGACGACTTCGAGCTCTCCGACGTCCCGGCCGACCGCGCCGCCAAGCGCGTCCTGGTCTTCTCCAGGACCGCCGCCTTCCGCCACGACGCCATCCCCAACGGGATCGCCGCGCTGAAGGAGCTCGGCCCCACCGCCAACATCACCGTCGACGCCACGGAGGAGCCCAAGCAGTTCACCAGCAACAACCTGGCGCGCTACGACGCCGTGGTGTTCCTGTCGACCACCGGTGACGTGCTCAACGCCGAGCAGCAGCAGGCGTTCGAGAACTACATCAAGGGCGGGGGCGGCTACATGGGCGTCCACGCCGCCGCCGACACCGAGTACGACTGGCCCTTCTACGGCGGCCTCGTCGGTGCCTACTTCCAGGGGCACCCGCAGATCCAGCCGGTCACCGTCCGCGCGGAGGACCACGAGCACCCCGCCACCGCGCACCTCGACGAGGCCGGCTGGCAGCGCACCGACGAGCTGTACAACTACCGCACCAACCCGCGCGGTCAGGTTCACGTCCTCGCCACCCTGGACGAGACCACCTACCAGGGCGGCACGATGAAGGGCGACCACCCCATCGCGTGGTGCCAGAACTACCAGTCCGGCCGGTCCTTCTACACCGGTCTCGGGCACACCAAGGAGTCCTACGTCGACCCGGCCTTCCGCCAGCACCTCCTGGGCGGACTGCGCTACGCCGTCGGGCAGGTCAAGGCCGACTGCAAGCCGCAGACCGGCTACCGCGACCTGTTCAACGGGCACACCCTGGAAGGCTGGAAGCAGGCGGGCCCCGGCAAGTTCAACGTCGCCAACGGTGAACTGCGCACCGAGGGCGGCATGGGCCTGCTGTGGTACCAGTCCAAGCAGTTCGGCTCGTACTCCCTGAAGCTCGACTGGAAGATGGACGGCGACGACAACTCCGGTGTCTTCCTCGGCTTCCCGGCCTCGGACGACCCGTGGTCCGCGGTGAACAAGGGCTACGAGATCCAGATCGACGCCACCGACACCCCGGACCGCACCACCGGTTCCGTCTACACCTTCAAGTCGGCCAACCTCAAGGCCCGCGACCAGGTGCTGAGGCCTCCGGGCCAGTGGAACAGCTACGAGATCAAGGTCCAGGGTGAACGACTCCAGGTCTTCCTGAACGGAGTCAAGATCAACGACTTCACCAACACCGACCCTGTCCGCAGCCTGAAGGACGGCTACATCGGCTTGCAGAACCACGGCGCCGACGACCAGGTGTCCTTCCGCAACGTCCAGATCAAGGAGCTGCCCTCCTCGTAGGGCAGTCCCTGCCGGCACCCCATGAGCCGGCGGCGGGCGGGGAGACGCCGTGCCCCCGCCCGCCGCCCCCACCCCATGCAGCAGGGAGAGGCAGCCGTGACGAATCCGCACGCCCAGGCACTGGACCGCCCGTCGCCCGACCGCACCGGAGTGTGGCTCATCGGAGCCCGCGGCTCCGTCGCCACCACCGCCGTCGCCGGTTGCGCGGCGGTCACCGCCGGGCTCCACCCGGCGACCGGCATGGTGACCGAGACCCCACCCTTCGCTGACGCCGGGCTGCCGGCGCTGTCCTCCCTGGTCTTCGGCGGACACGACACGGCTGCCTGCCCGCTGGGCAAGCGGGCCGAACTCCTCGCGGAGGCCGGCGTCCTCCCGCACGGCCTGCCGTCCGCACTCCACGCCGAACTGGCCGCCGCCGACAGTGAGATCCGCAGCGGCGGACCCCTGCCCGGCGACACCCGCGGCGACGACGAACTGATCGCGGCGTTCGCGGCGGACATCACCGCCTTCACCCGCCGCCACGCCCTCGGCCGGACGGTCGTCGTCAACGTGGCCTCCACCGAGCCCGTGCCCGAACCCGGCAGCACCCGGCTGCCGGCGAGCTCCCTGTACGCCGCCGCGGCGATCGAAGCGGGATGTTCCTACGTCAACTTCACCCCCTCCACCGGGATACGGACCGCCGCGCTCACCGACGCGGCCGGCGCACGCGGGCTTCCGCACGCCGGACGGGACGGGAAGACCGGGCAGACCCTGCTCCGCTCCGTCCTCGCCCCGATGTTCGTCCAGCGCGCGCTCTCGGTACGGTCCTGGTCCGGCACCAACCTGCTCGGCGGCGGCGACGGGGCAGCGCTCGCGGACCCCGCGGCGGCCGCGGCCAAGAACGCGGGGAAGGAACGCGTCCTCGCCGACATCCTCGGCGGCGCCCCCGAGGGCGAGGTGCACATCGACGACGTCCCGGCCCTCGGTGACTGGAAGACCGCCTGGGACCACATCGCCTTCGACGGCTTCCTCGGCACCCGCATGGTGCTGCAGACCACATGGCAGGGGTGCGACTCCGCCCTCGCGGCTCCTCTCGTCCTCGACCTCGCACGGCTGGTCGCGCGCGCCCACGAAGCCGGGCTGACCGGCCCGCTGCCGGAATTCGCCTTCTACTTCAAGGACCCCGACCCGGGTGCCCCCGCGGCCCTCGCCGACCAGTACGCCGCGCTCCTCACCCTCGCCGAACGGCTGGGGGAGTCACGGTGACGCCCCCACCGGGCAGGCGGGCCTCCGCCGTCGCCGACGACGGGGCCCCGACGACGGGGGATCCGCGCGCCCCGCAGGGGCGGGCCGAAGTACGCGACGACGGCAGGCCGGCGGTCGGCGCCGCACGGCCGCCCGCACCGGTCGCCGATGCCCCGGCACCAGCCGCGCGGTTCTGGGCCTGGGCCGAACTGCTGCGCATCTCCGCCCTGTTCACCGTGCCCGGCGACGCCCTCGCGGGCGCGGCGGCCGCCGGGAGGCGCCCGCACCGCGGCACGTTGCTCGCCGTCGGCACCTCGCTGTGCCTGTACCACGCGGGTATGGCCCTCAACGACTACGCGGACCGCGACGAGGACGCCGTCGACCGCCCCCACCGCCCCATCCCGTCCGGCCGGATCACACCTGCCGCCGCCCTGACGGCGGCCGGGGTGCTCACCGTGGCCGGGCTGGCACTCGCCCGCCGCGCGGGGCGCGCCCCGCTGGCCGCCGCCACGGCCCTGGCGGCGACGGTCTGGTCGTACGACCTGGGACTGAAGCACACCCCGGCAGGCCCGGCCGCCATGGCGTCGGCCCGCGCGCTGGACCTGCTGCTCGGCGCGACGGCGACCCGGCCCCGCGCGTTCGCCGCCGCCCTGCCCCACGCGGGAATCCTCGGCGCCCACACCTACGCCGTCACCTCGGTGTCCCGGCACGAGGCACACGGCGGTTCCACCGCGGCGCCGCTGGCGGCGGTGGCCGTGACGGCGGGCATCGCCGGTGTCACCGCCGGCGGTGCCGGGGCGCTCCGTTCACTGCGTGGCTACCGGCGGTCCGCGCGCGACGCGGCCCTCCCCGCGTCCGCGGGCCCGCGCCGCCCCGATGCCGGTGCGGCGCGGGCCCTCCCTCCCGCCCGACCCGTGACCGGACGACCGGAGCTCGCGCCCCGGGCCGTCGCCGCCCTGGCGGCGGCCTCGTACGCCCGTACCGCCCTCACTCCTCTCGTCCACGCCGCGCTCAACCCCTCCCCGCAGCTGACCCAGCGGGGAGTCGGCGCCGGAATCCGCGCCATGATCCCGCTGCAGGCGGCTCTCGCGGCACGGGCGGGCGCGGGAACCACCGCGCTGGCCGTTCTCGCGCTCGGTCCGCTCGCCCGTCGGCTGGCCCGGAAGGTGAGCCCCACATGACCCTGCGTTTCGGTTACGGGACCAACGGCCTCACCGACCTCCGCCTCGACGACGCCCTCACCCTCCTTGCCGACCTCGGCTACGACGGCCTCGGACTCACCCTCGACCACATGCACCTGGACCCCCTCGCGCCCGATCTCACCGACCGCACCCGCCGCCTGGCGGGGCGTCTGGACCGGCTCGGTCTCCAGGTCACCGTCGAGACCGGCGCCCGCTACGTCCTGGACCCGCGGCGCAAGCACGGCCCCTCCCTCCTCGACCCCGACCCAGACGCCCGTGCCGCCCGCACCCGCCTTCTCGTGCGGGCCGTCCAGGTCGCGGCGGACCTCGGCGCCCACGCCCTGCACTGCTTCAGCGGCATCACGCCCGACGGCACCCCGTCCGCTGTCGCCTGGGACCGGCTCCGATCCGCCCTCACCCCTGTCCTGGACGCCGCGGCCACCGCGGACGTGCCGCTCGCCGTCGAACCCGAGCCGGGTCATCTCCTGTCGTGCCTCGACGACTTCCACCACCTGCGCTCCCTCCTCGGCGACCCCGGGCCGCTCGGCCTCACGCTCGACATCGGCCACTGCCAGTGCCTGGAGCCGGCGACCCCGGCCGACTGCGTGACACAGGCCGCACCCTGGCTGCGGCACGTCCAGATCGAGGACATGCGCCGCGGCGTCCACGAACACCTCCCCTTCGGCGACGGCGAGATCGACTTCCCGCCCGTCCTGCAAGCCCTCGCCGCCACCGGCTACCAGGGCCTGACCGTGGTCGAACTGCCCCGCCACTCCCACGCGGGCCCCGAACTCGCGCGCACCTCCCTCGATTTCCTGCGCTCCCACGCCCCCACGATCGGAGCAACGGCATGACCGCACCCACCCGCGAGAACCTCCGCAACCGGCTCGACAACGACGCCCGGACCTGGCTCGACACGGCCCTCGCCGACGCCGCACTCAGTGCCGCCGCGTCCTGGGACGCCCCCGGCCCGAGGCGCACCGTGGCCCCCTGGGAACTGCGCTTCGCCTCCGCCGGCCGCCACTGCGGCCAGGAGCAGGCCGACGCCGTGCGCGTCCTCCTGCTGCGCGAGGCACGCCCCGACGCCCGGACCCTGACCCGGCTGTACCAGCAGGGCGCCGCCGCGGAACGGCGTGCGGTCCTCCTGGCCCTGCCCCACCTGGCACCCGCCCCCGCGGACGGACTGCCCCTCGTCCAGGACGCGCTGCGCACCAACGACACCCGGCTGGTCGCCGCCGCCGTCGGCCCCTACGCCGCCGAGCACCTCGACCCGCCCGCCTGGCGTCAGGCCCTCCTGAAGTGCCTGTTTACAGGGGTGCCCCTGGACGCGGCCGACCGGCTCGAAGACCGCGCCAGAGGCGACACGGAACTGGCCCGCATGCTCGGCGACTACGCCGCCGAACGCACCGCCGCGGGCCGGCCCGTCCCCGCCGACCTGCACCGCCTCCTCGCCCTGACGTCCCCCACGGAGGAGTCCTGATGCGCATCTTCGACCCCCACATCCACATGACCTCCCGCACCACGGACGACTACCAGGCGATGTACGACGCCGGTGTCCGCGCCCTGGTCGAACCCTCCTTCTGGCTCGGACAGCCCCGTACCTCGCCCGAGTCCTTCTTCGACTACTTCGACTCCCTCCTCGGCTGGGAACCCTTCAGGGCCGCGCAGTACGGCATCGCCCACCACTGCACCATCGCGCTGAACCCCAAGGAGGCCAACGACCCGCGCTGCACCCCCGTCCTGGACGCCCTGCCCCGCTACCTCGTCAAGGACAACGTCGTCGCCGTCGGGGAGATCGGCTACGACTCCATGACACCGGCGGAGGACACGGCACTGGCCGCCCAGCTCCAGCTCGCCGCCGACCACGGACTGCCCGCCCTCGTGCACACCCCGCACCGCGACAAACTCGCCGGGATGCGGCGCACCATCGACGTCGTCCGCGAGTCGTCGCTCGACCCCGAGCACGTCCTCCTGGACCACCTCAACGAGACCACCGTCAAAGAGGCCGCCGACAGCGGCTGCTGGCTCGGGTTCTCCGTCTACCCCGACACCAAGATGGACGAGGACCGCATGGTCGCCGTGCTGAAGGCCCACGGCACGGAGAAGGTGCTCGTCAACTCCGCGGCCGACTGGGGAAAGAGCGACCCCCTCAAGACCCGCCGCACCGCCGACGCCATGCTCGCCGCCGGCTTCGGTGCGGACGACGTCGACCAGGTCCTGTGGCGCAACCCGGTGGCCTTCTACGGCCGCAGCGGCAGGCTCCATCTGGACACCCCCGAAACCGGGGCCCTGCACGAGGGCAACTCCCTGCTCCGCGGCGGGGAATGAGGGGACGGCCACCATGCGCTTCCGCCACCCGGACGGTTCCGTCGTCCACTTGTCCTACTGCACCAACGTGCACCCCGCCGAGACGCTCGACGGCGTCCTCGCCCAGCTCCGCGACCACTGCGAACCCGTGCGCAAGCGCCTCGGCCGCGACCGCCTCGGCATCGGCCTGTGGCTCGCCAAGGACGCCGCGCGCGCCCTGCACACCGATCCGGCGTCGCTGCGCGGACTGCGCGCCGCCCTGGACAGCCGGGGCCTCGAGGTCGTCACCCTCAACGGCTTCCCGTACGAGGGGTTCGGCGCCCAGGAGGTCAAGTACCGGGTCTACCGGCCGGACTGGACCGAACCCGAGCGCCTCGCCTACACCAGCGTCCTGGCCGACCTGCTCGCCGCCCTGCTCCCGGACGACGTCACCGAGGGGTCCGTCTCCACCCTCCCGCTCGCCTGGCGCACCCTCTTCGACGAGCGCGCCGCCGCGACCGCCCGCGCCGCCCTCACCACCCTCGCCCAGCGTCTCGACGCGCTCGCCGAGCTCACCGGGAAGTCCATCAGGATCGCCCTGGAACCCGAGCCGGGCTGCACCATCGAGACCACCGCCGACGCGATCGGCCCTCTCACGGACCTCGCCCAGCCCCGCATCGGCATCTGCGTCGACACCTGCCATCTCGCCACCTCCTTCGAAGAACCGGTCGCGGCGCTGAACGCACTCGCCGCCGCCGGCATCGCCATTCCCAAGGTCCAGCTCTCCGCCGCACTGCACGCCGAACACCCCGAACTCCCCGGCGTGCGCGACGCACTCGCCGCCTTCGCCGAACCCCGCTTCCTGCACCAGACCCGCACCCGCACCGCCGGCGGCCTCCTCAGCACCGACGACCTCCACGAGGCCCTCACCCCGGACGCCCTCCCCACCGGCGCACCATGGCGCTCGCACTTCCACGTGCCCCTGCACGCACCACCGGCACCACCCCTCACCTCCACTCTCGGCGTCCTGAAGGACGCCCTGGGCCGCCTCGTCGGCGGTCCCGTACCGCTCACCCACCACCTGGAGGTCGAGACCTACACCTGGCAGGCACTCCCCGCCGAACTGCGGCCGCGCACCCGCGCCCAGCTCGCCGACGGGATCGCCGCCGAACTCGGCCTCGCCCGTGACCTCCTGCACGACCTCGGCCTCAAGGAACTGCCATGAACGCGACCGCCGGGCCGACCCCGCTCCTCGTCCTGGACGTCGTCGGCCTCACACCGCGGCTGCTGGAGCACATGCCGCACCTGGCACGCTTCGCCGACGCCGGCTCCCGGGCCCCGCTCGGCACGGTGCTGCCGGCCGTCACCTGCGCCGCACAGTCCACCTTCCTCACCGGCGCACCTCCCTCCGAACACGGCATCGTCGGCAACGGCTGGTACTTCCGCGAGCTCGGCGACGTCCTGCTGTGGCGCCAGCACAACGGTCTGGTCGCCGGCGACAAGCTGTGGGACGCCGCCCGCCGCGCCCACCCCGGCTACACCGTCGCCAACATCTGCTGGTGGTACGCGATGGGTGCCGACACCGACATCACAGTCACCCCGCGCCCCGTCTACTACGCCGACGGCCGCAAGGAACCCGACTGCTACACCCGCCCGCCGGACCTCCACGACGAACTCACCCAGGGGTTCGGCACCTTCCCCCTCTTCCGCTTCTGGGGCCCGGGCGCCGACATCGTCTCCAGCCGCTGGATCATCGACGCCACCCGGCACATCCTGCGCACCCGCACTCCCGACCTCGCCCTCTGCTACCTCCCGCACCTCGACTACGACCTCCAGCGCTACGGCCCGGACGACCCGCGCTCCCGCCGGGCCGCCACCGACCTGGACACGGCGATGGCCCCGCTCCTCGACGACGCCCGGCGCGAAGGCCGCACCGTGGTCGTCCTGTCGGAGTACGGCATCACGCCGGTGAGCCGACCGGTCGACATCAACCGGGCCCTGCGCCGCGCCGGCCTGCTCGAGGTCCACACCCAGGACGGCATGGAGTACCTCGACCCGATGGCCTCCCGTGCCTTCGCCGTCGCCGACCACCAGATCGCCCATGTGTACGTGCGCCGCCCCGAGGACCTGGAGGCCACCCGCGCGGCCCTGGCGGACCTGCCCGGGATCGCCGAACTCCTCGACGACGAGGGCAAGAAGCGGCACGGCCTCGACCACCACCGCTCCGGCGAACTCGTCGCCGTCGCCGAACCCGACGCGTGGTTCACGTACTACTACTGGCTCGACGACGACCGGGCGCCCGACTTCGCGCAGCTTGTCGAGATCCACCGCAAGCCCGGCTACGACCCCGTCGAGCTGTTCATGGACCCCGTCGACCCCTACGTCCGCGTCAAGGCGGCGACGGCGCTCGCCCGCAAGAAGCTCGGCATGCGCTACCGCATGGCGGTCGTACCGCTCGATCCCTCGCCTATTCGCGGCAGCCACGGCCGCCTCCCGGCGAGCGACGACGAAGGTCCCCTCATCCTCTGCTCCGTCCCCCGTGCCCTCAGCGGTCGCGTCGCGGCCACCGATGTGAAGTCCCTGCTCCTGCGCCTCGCAGGACTTCACTGAACCACACGCCATCGACGACAGGGAGTTATCCACAATGCGCGGCAATAGTCGTACAAGCGGCACGCCCGGCCCGGAGCTCAGCCGCAGGCTCAGCAGGCTCAGCAGGCGCGGCATGCTCGGTGTGGCCGCCGGCGCCACCGCGGCCGCCCTCCTCGGTGCCACCGCCCCCACCGCCGCCGCCCACGACAAGGGCCACGGCGAGGATCACCACAAGGGCCACGGCAGGGGCGGCCACGGACGTCCCGTACTGCCCCCCGGCCGCCTCGGCATCCAGCTCTACTCGCTGCGCGACAAGGTCTCCACCCTCGGCTTCGCCCCGGTCTTCGCCGAGCTCGCGAAATACGGCTACGACGAGGTCGAGTACGCCGGCTACACCCAGGGCTCCGCGGGCGCCATCACCCTCGCCCAATTGCGCGGGCTCGCCCGGGACCACGGGCTTACGGCCATCGGCAGTCATGTCGGCTACTACGACGACGGCAACCCCGGCGCCTACACCTTCGCCCAGAACCTCGCCAAGGTCCTCGACGACGCCGAGGCCCTCGGCCTGAAGCACATCGGCACGGCCTCCGGCCCCTGGCGCTACGGCAGCACCGTCGACGGATGGAAGCGCTGCGCCGAGGAGTTCAACGTGTTCGGCGCCGCCGCCAAGGCGCGCGGCATGAAGTTCTATCAGCACAACCACGCCGAGGAGTTCTCCTTCGCCACTGACCGCCCCGACGTGCGGCTCTACGACGTGCTCCTCGCCGAGACCGATCCGCGCCTGGTGTACCTGGAGATGGACATCTACTGGGCGTTTGTCGGGCAGTACCGCTTCTCCGAGCGCGTCGACGGCACCCCCGCCCCCTTCGACCCGCTGCGCTACGTCCTCCGGCAGCCCGACCGCTACCCCCTCTTCCACGTCAAGGACGGCGAGCGCAACGACGCCGCAAGCGACGGCTACGACATGGTGGACGTCGGCGACGGCGACATCGACTACGAGGGGTTCATCTCGGCCGTCACGCGCACCCGCGGCGGCCGGCAGTCCCACCACTGGCAGACCGAGCACGACTTCCCGGCGGACTCCCTGTCCTTCGCCCGCCGCTCCAGCGCGTACCTGCACGCGCTGCGCGAGAAGGACTGCTGACGGCGCTTCCTCCCGCCGTCCGCCGGAGTACCGGTGCCGCCGCCCCCGCCGAGCGGGGCGCGGCGGCACAGCCGTCCAGGCAGGCGGCGGCAGCTTTGACATCGTTGCCACCCTCTCTCCGGCCCGGATCCGCCCCCTCCATTCGGACATCGTTCGATTTGTGCGCTTTCCCGCCTCTTCGCCGACCGGTCCTTTGCGAGGATGGGGGCCGGCAGACCGGCCGCCGCCCCGCGCACCGCAGCCCGCCGCCCCCGCCGTGAACCGTCGGCGCGCGGCGGAGCGACAGAGGGAACGTGAGAGTTTTCCGCCCCCCAGGGGCCCATCAGGACGACGCCGCGCTGCTGCGCGCCGTGGCCGCCGGTGACGAGGGGGCACTGGCCGAGCTGTTCGAGCGGCATGCCGGGTGGCTGTACGCGCGGCTGCTCCGGCGGTGCCCCGATCCCGAGACCGCGCGTGATGTGCTGCAGGACACCTTCGTGAGCGTGTGGCAGTCGGCGGCGGCCCATCACGGCGGCCCGGCGGGCGGCTGGCTGTGGGTGATCGCTGCCCGGCGTCTGGTGGACGCCGAGCGGGCGCGGGCGCGCTCGGAGCGCGTGCCGCACCAACTGCCCGGCGTCATCCCCTCCGCCGAGGAGCACGTGCTCTCGGGCCTGGAGTTCGGCGACGTCGGAGCGGCACTCGACCGCATCTCCCCGGAGCTGCGCGCCGTCCTGCGCGCCACCGTCGTGGACGGGCTCACCACCCGGGAGACCGCACGACTGCTCGGCATCCCGGAAGGCACGGTCAAGACCCGCGCCATGCGGGCCCGCAGGGAGCTGCGGCTGCTGCTGGGCGACATCGGCCCGCTGGGCGGACTGGAGGGAACGGCATGAACGCATGGCACGTGAGCGGTGCGCTCGCCGCCCGGTACGCCTCCGGGGCCGTCCCGGACTCCGACGCCTGGTCGGTGGAGAAGCACGTCGAGGTCTGCGAGGCATGCGCCGGCCTGGTGTCGGCCGCCGTACGGTCCGGACCGGCCGGTCCGGTGCTGACGGCCGTCCTCGCGGACGTACGGGCCGTGACCGCGGGGCGGCAGCCCGCGGAGGCCGCCGGTCCCCGCGTCGCCGCGCGATCGGAAGCCGGCGTGCCGACGGTGGCGGGGGCGCCGCGTCCCGGCCCGGTCGCCCGCCTGGTCAGGGCCGGGGGGCCGGCTCTGCGCGGGCCCTGGACCGTGGCGCTGCTGCTGGTGATCGCGGTCGCGTTCGGGCTGGCCCTCGCGGGCGCGTCCGACGTGAGCCGTCCGCTGCTGCTGGCACTGGCTCCCTTCCTGCCGGTGGCGGGGGTGGCGCTGTCGTACGGGCGGCACGCGGACCCGATGCACGAGATCAACGCCTCCACTCCCGGCGGCGGGCTGCGTCTGCTGCTGACCAGGACCGCGGTCGTGCTGGCCGTCAGCATGCCCGCGCTGACCCTGGCCGGGGCACTGCTGCCCTCCGGGGCGCCGGGTCCGGGGGCGGCGACGTGGCTGCTGCCGGGTTTCGCGCTGACGCTGGCGGTGCCGGCACTCGGCTCGTTCCTGGACGGCCGGACGGCCGCCGGGATCGTCTCTGGCGGCTGGGCGCTGGCGGTGCTCACGCCCGTACTCAGGTTGTCCCGGGGCCTCACCGTGTCGGCCGACGCGCTGGCACACCATCTGACACTGCTGTCCGCCCCTGCCGCCCAGAGCGGGTGGGCGGCCGGAGCCGCCGTGTGCGCGGGACTGCTCGTCCTGCGCAGGCGCTCCTTCGACGTCGCCCACTCCGGCCGCCGGGGGCACATGTGAACGCGAACGGAACCATCGAGGGGATCGACATGACAGCGACCGGCACGGGCGTGGAGGTGACCGGACTGACGGTCCGTCACCGCAAGAGGATCGCGCTCGACGCGGTCGACCTCAGCCTGCGGCCCGGCGTGCACGGCCTGCTGGGACCCAACGGCGCGGGCAAGACCTCGCTGATCCGCGTGCTGGCGACGGTGGCCGCCCCGGCGGCCGGCCGGGTGGAACTGCTCGGGCGTGACCTGTCCGCGCACCGGGAACGCGCGGAGATCCGGCGCAGCCTCGGCTACCTGCCGCAGGAGTTCGGCTACTACCCGGGTTTCACCGTGCGCGAGTTCGTGTCGTACGTGGCCTGGCTGAAGGAGATGCCCGCGGCGGACGTGCCGCAGGCCGTGGCGCGGGCGGTCGACCGGGTGGGGCTGTCCGACCGGATCGACGCGAAGGTGAAGACGCTGTCCGGCGGCATGGTCCGGCGGGTCGGCGTCGCTCAGGCGATCGTGAACGAGCCCCGGCTGCTGCTCCTCGACGAGCCGACGGCGGGCCTCGACCCTGAGCAGCGCATGGAGTTCCGGTCGCTCCTGCGGGAGCTGGGGACGACGTCGACGGTGATCGTGTCGACCCATCTGGTCGAGGACGTCGCCGCCGCGTGCTCCGAGGTGACCCTCCTGGAGTCGGGCCGTGTCACCTATCGGGGTACCACCGCCGAACTCATCCGCCTCGGCGAGAGCGACGGCGACGGGCAGACGGATGTCAGTCCGGTCGAACGCGGCTACGCCGCCGCACTGCGCGCCCACCGCGCGGGTGTGGCCACCGGGGGGCAGCGATGAGCGCCGTCGACGTGCGGACCGGGAGTTCCGGTGGCCGGGGAACGTCCGGCGGACCGGCGCGGCCGCGTCCCCGGTCGGGACGCGTCCTGCGTACCGAGCTGATCCGCGGAATCGGACCGGCCACCGGGGCGGCGATCGCGGTCGTCGTCTGCATCGCGATGTTCGCCAAGGCGCCCGCCTGGCAGAGCCGCTGGACGGACACCACCGACCTGCTCCGGATCGCGGGCCTGCTGCTGGGCGGCCCGCTGGCCGCGGCGGCCGGCTGCCGGCAGGGCAGCCGGGAACGCCGGCTGGGCCTGCGGGACCTGCTGGCGACCACCCCCCGCCCCGCACTGCGCAGGACGCTGCTCGCCGCCGCCCCCGCAGCCCTGTGGCCGGTGGCCGGGTACCTCCTGGCCGCGGCGGTCAGCCTGCTCGCCACCTTGCCGTTCGCCGGGTACGGGCATCCGTTCGGCACGCTCCTGCTGGCCGACGCGGTCGCGCTCGGCGCGATGGGGCTGCTCGGTTTCGTCGTCGGGCGGATGGCCTCGTGGCGTCTGCTGCCGCTGCTCGTCGCCGTGATCACCTACGTCGTACTCGGTCTCCCGTCGTACCTGACCGAGGACGCGCGCTGGCTCGGCCCTGTCCAGGAGCACACCTTCGCCTGGGACCGGCCTCAGTGGTGGTTCGGTCCCGCGAGCGCGGTCTGGACCGCGGGACTCGCGGCGGCCGCGCTGCTCGCCCTGGCGGCACGGCGCCGCGCCACCGCGGTGATCCCGCTGGCGCTCGCCGTCGCCGCCGCGGTGCCCGTCGCGCGGACGGGCGACGGACTGTGGCGGCCCGATCCGGGCGCCGCACGACCGGTGTGCGACACAGGGGTCCCGAAGGTGTGCGTCAGCGCCGCCGACAGCAAGGCACTCGCCGCCGTCTCACAGGCGCTGACCGGGGTCCGCGGCCAACTGCGCGGGGTACCGGGCGCTCCCACCCGCTGGGTCGAGGGGCCGGCGCCCCTCGGGCCGCACGATGCCCGGCTGGCGGACCTCGGGGACGGGATGCGCCACGGCGAACTGCGGGATCCGGCCCGCTACGCCCACAACGCGGTCGCGAACCTCTTCGTCAGGGACTGCCCCGCCGACACCGGTACCGACGACGCCGCGGCCGCGGCCGCGAGCCGTGCCTACGACGTGGACGGTGCCGTGGTGCAGTGGCTCGCGCCGCAGCCGGGCTTCGAGGACATGAACGGGGAGGGGGCCAGGACGATGCTGCGCCACCTGCGGGAGAAGGACGCCGCCGAGCGACGCGCGTACCTCACCCGCTACCTCGCCGCCGACCGGTGCGACCTGAAGGCGGTACCGGTTCCGTGAGCACCGTGATGCCGCGGCTCGCCCACCGCGGGCCCGGCCTCTACCTGCGCTCCCGTGCGCTGCCCGCGAGTGCCGCCGCACTGATCGGAACCGCCGCCGTGACCTACTGGTCGGCGCGCCGGCTCCTCGACCTGCCGTCCCTCGGCGCGAACGCGCTGGTGCCGGTGGTGGTACTGGCCCCGCTGCTCGCGGCGGGGGCGATCGGAACCGGTCTGCACACGTACAGCGACGACCTCGACCGGACCGCGGTACGCGCCTGGTGGCCTCGGCGGCTGGCCCATCTGCTCGCGCTCACCGCGTGCGCGGCCGCGCTGCTGGCCCTCGCCCTGCCCGGCCACTCCCCGGACTTCGGGTGGTCCGCAGCGGTGCGCAATGTGCTGGGGGCCACGGGGATCTGCGCCGCGGGTGCGGCGCTGCTCGGGGCGCGGCTGAGCTGGCTGCCGGCCACCGTGTACCTGAGCGCCGTCTACCTCGCCGGCGCGCCGGGGGAACCGGGCGGCACCAGGGTGGTGTGGGCCTGGCCGCTGCAGCCGGGGCCGGTCCCCGGTGCGTGGACCACGGCCGCGGTGCTGTTCGTCCTCGGCTCCGCGCTGTACGCCTGGCTCGGGTCGCGCCCCGAACGCGAGCGGCCTGTGTGACCACGGAGGAGGAGCGGCCCGGTCCCGTGCGCGGGACCGGGCCTGCTGCCTTCACGGCCGGTTCACCGACCGGCCCGTGCGTCGCACGATCAGCCGGCGTCGGCCTCTGCGGCCTCGGCGTCCTCGGGGGCGAGGAGCACGGCTATGTCGACGCGGTGCGCGATCGCGTCGCTGACACGGGGGTTGAACAGCGCCGCCAGGGAGTTGCGGTGGTGCGGGCTGAGGACCAGCAGGTCGGCCCCGAACTTCTCGGCCTCCTCGGCGATGGTGTCGGGGACCTGCTGGACGAGGCCGGTCGCGAGCGCGCCGTCGGCCTCGATGCCGTCCTCGCGGAACCCGGCGAGCGCCTCGGCCAGGATGGCCTTGGCCTCGTCGTCGTCCTCCAACGGCAGGACCGTGTTGTACGTGACAGCGGAGGTGGCGACGTGCACGACGTGGACCTGGGCGCCGGAGAGCCGCGCGAGACCGTGGGCCATGCGCAGGGCGGAGTGGCGGGCGGGGGTGGGGTCGATGGCGACCATGATGCGCTGGAACATTGCGTCTTCATCTCCGTATCGAGCTTTGTGGAAAAGCGGCCGATCACGCGAATACCGGCCCAGTACATCTATCACCTCCGCTTTTCCCAAGAATCCCCGGTTAACGGTATGGGGGGTCCACGCCACGTCTTGGCGCTCCGTCACCCGCCCCCGATGCCCTCACGGCGACGAGGATGACGCCCCGGATGCGACGACGTGAACACGGAGCGGCCGGCACCCGGCAGGGGCGAGGCGAGGTCCGCCCACGCCTCGCACACCTGCTCGCCCCCGGATCCGGCGACCTAGAATCACTGCGGGCCGCGTCGCGACCACGTGCCCGTGCCGTGCCGCCGATCCAGTGGAGGATGTCCGTGACCGAGCCGAACAGCAGCGCGGGGACCGGAGTACCCGGGCGTACGCCGGTGGCTTCGCCCGCGGCCGCGCCCGTGTCGACCGATCCGGTGCGCGGTTCCCGGTTCGCGTCCCTGCTGCTGGACAGCCACCGCAGCCTGGTCGGGGTCGGGCTGTGCCCGCCGGTCTGGTCCTCGGAGGACGAGGCCGCGGCATGGCTCTACGAGGACGCGCCGTTCGGGCTGCTCGTGCACGACACCTCCGCCGACCCGCGGTTCGTCTACGCGAACCGCACGGCGCAGGAGTGCTTCGGTTACTCCTGGGAGGAATTCGTCGGCCTGCCCTCGCGCCTGTCGGCCGGTCCCGGCGGCCAGGAGGACCGGGAGGCACTGCTCGCGGCGGTCAACGACCGCGGTTACGCCGACGGTTACCGGGGCCTGCGGCTGGCCAAGGACGGCAGCAGCTTCTGGATCGAGGACGTCTGCATGTGGAACCTCGTGGACGCCGACGGCCAACGGCACGGCCAGGCCGCGGTCTTCGGCTCGTGGTCGCCCGTTTCGACCGTTCCGGTCCCGGCCCCGGGCGACCCGGTCGCATGAGGGGCGCCGCCCTCGTGCCGGCCGCAGCTCGTGGACGCCCGGCCCGGACGTTCCCGGTGCCGGGATGAGCGGGGAGCCGGGACCGGCCGAACCCGAGGAGCCGTGCCGTGAGGTGGACGCCACCCTGGCGCGCGTCTTCGGGCTGCTCGGCAAGCGCTGGACCGGCCTCGTCCTGGCCGTGCTGACCGGGTCGCCGACCTACTTCGCCCAACTGCGCCGCGCGGTCCCCGGGATCAGCGAGCGCATGCTCTCCGAGCGCCTGACCGAGCTGGTGGAGGCGGGCCTCGTCGTCAGGGACGTCGACCCCGGGCCCCCGCTGCGGGTCCGCTACGAGGTGACCGAGGCGGGCGCCGCCCTGCGCCCCGCCCTCACCGCGCTGAGCCGCTGGGCCGACGAGCACTATCCCGGGACGCAGGGCCATCCGCCTCAGCTGTAGCGCAGGTCGCTGATGTCGATCGCGACCATCAACTCGTCCGGCAGGGCCCTGCCGTCGTCGCCGCAGCGGTAGGCGCGGCGCTTCGAGGGCATGCGCAGCCCCTGGGCCTCGATGTAGTGGTGGACGTACTGGACGGCGGGGAACCCGCCCGCCACGTCGACGCGGTAGTCGTGCCGGCGCAGCAGCAGGTCGTCCCCGAACCAGAACTCCTGCTCGCGGCTGTGACTGGCGATGTCCTCGGGAAGGGCGGCCCGCAGCCCGTGCCACCGTTCGCCGTTCTCGTGCAGGTCCGGGAGGGGGGTGACCGTCACTCCCGGCATGGCGAGCAGGAAGGGGGTGGTCAGGTAGGTCCACATCGCGTAGCCGTTGAAATAGGCCCTCTGGAGGCCGTCCCAGGGCGTGGCGAACTCGTGTCCCGCGAAGGACGCGCGCGGGTCCGGGCGTTCCGCGACCACGGTCCCGTCGGTCCGCTCGATCGCCACGCGCCCGGGGGTGAACGCGGTCCGCTGGTCGGGCGCCCCGAAGGGCCGCACCGACGCCCGTTCCTCGTGGAGCCGGACGGTCATCTCCCGCGGGTCGGGATCCTGCGGCACCCCTTTGATCGCCCACAGCCCGCCTCCGGTGACGATCGTCGCGCGGACCTCGGAGAACTGCGCATAGCGGTCACTGCCGCCGTGCGCCTGGAGGATCTTCGCCAGTAACTGGTCCACAGCTCGGTGTCCCGTCGCCGGTCCCCGGCGACCCGGCGGGGTCGCTCCGGGTGGGGGGTGGTGCCGGTCCGGACTCCCGCCCGGAACAGGCCTTTCCGTTGATTTTCCCAGCACCGCGCCCGGCCCGCGAAGCGAGCGACGGGCCTGCCTCCGCCTGCGCGGCCACTTACTTCGGATAAGTAACTCACCTCCGACTTTGTGCCGCGGGGCGCGGTGCGCAGCGTGGAGGCATGAATGACTACGGACACCCCCTCTCGTTCGGGCTCAGCCTCGATCCCGACGCCGATGTGCTGCCCCGCACCAGGGCACTCGCGCACGAAGCCGAGGCGCGCGGCCTGGACTACCTTGCCGTCCAGGACCACCCGTACCAGCCCGGCCACCTCGACGCCTGGACCCTGATCGGGCACCTCTCCGGGACGACCCGCCGGATCTCGTTCCTCACCGACGTCGCGGATCTCCAGCTGCGACCACCGACCATGCTGGCGAAGGCGGCCGCGTCGCTCGGCGTGCTCACCGGCGGACGGGTCCAGCTCGGTGTCGGTGGCGGTGCCTTCCCGGAGGCCATCGCCTCCATGGGCGGTGTGCCCCGCAGCGGCGCGGCGATGGTCGGCTTCACCGAGGGGGCGCTGGGCCTGCTGCGCGGCGCCCTCGGCGGCGGGCCGGTGCGGCTGCGGGACGCGCACCACACCGTCGAGGGCTACCGGGCCGGACCGGTGCCCCCCACGCCGGTCGGGGTGTGGCTCGGCGCGCAGAAGCCGAGGATGCTCGCCCTGACCGGCCGCGCCGCCGACGGCTGGATCTCCCCGCTGAACATCTACGTGCCGCCCGAGCGGGTCCCCGGCGCCCAGCGTGTCATCGACGAGGCAGCCGAGGCGGCGGGGCGCGCCCCGGCGTCCATCCGCCGCGTCTACAACGTCATCGGGACGATCGGTGAGCCGCGCGGGCTGCCCGGGCTCGCAGGCGACGCCGGGCACTGGGCGGACACCCTCAGCGAGTGGGCGGTCGGCCTCGGCTTCGACACCTTCGTCTTCTGGCCGGCCGCCGAGCCGGAGAGGCAGCTCGCGGTGTTCGCCGAAGAGGTCGTCCCGGCGGTGCGCGAGCGCGTCGCACGCCTGCGGAGCGCCCGATGAACGCCGTCCCGCACCCGGTGCCCGCCGGGCTCGCGGGCAAACTCGTCGGGCCCGGGGACCGCCGCTACGGCGCGCTCCGGTCGACGTACACCCGGGTCGGCAGCCCGGCCCTGGTCGCGCTGCCGGAGTCCCCGCGCGATGTGGCGCGCGCCCTGGCCTTCGCCGCCGACCAGCGGCTGCGTGTCGCGGTCCGCAGCGGCGGTCACGGGCTGTCGGGCGCCGCGACCAACGACGGGGGACTGGTCGTCGACCTGAGCGCGATGCGCGGCGTACGGGTCCTCGACCGAGGGGCGCGCCTGGTACGGGTGGAGGCCGGTGCCCGCTGGGCCGAGGTGGCTCGGGCACTGGCCCCGCACGGGCTCGCCATCAGCTCCGGCGACCACGGCAACGTCGGCGTGGGCGGGCTGGCCACCGGCGGGGGCATCGGCTGGCTCGTGCGCTCGTACGGGCTGACCGTCGACCACGTGCGCGCCGTCGAAGTGGTGCTCGCCGACGGCTCGGTGGTCCGCGCCGACGCCGAGCACGAGCCCGATCTGCTGTGGGTCATGCGCGGGGCGGGAGCGGGCACGGCGACAGCGACCGCCTTCGAGATCGAGGCGGTCGAGCTCGGCAGGGTCGGGTACGCCGAGGCGACCGTCGTGGTGGACCCCGCCGGAACGGCCCTGCGCCGCTGGGCAGCCATGATGGCCGCGGCGCCCCGGGAGCTGTCCACCGCGGTGAACCTCTCCGGCCAGGGGTCCTTCGCGGTCGCCTCCGTCACCGCGGTCGTGGCCTCCGACAGCGAGTCCGTCGTCCGGCGCGCGCTGGAACCGCTCGCCGGCCTGGGCGACACCGTCCTCCAGCAGGCTTACGTCCTCCCGTACCCGCAGTTGCTCTCCACCGCCCAACTGCACGGACACAGCGGTCAGATGCCCGTGGTCACCACCAACGGCCTGCTCACGCGGATGACGCCGGAGGCCGCCCGCGGTCTGGTCGCGGCGGTCACCGCCCCGGAGCCCGTGCTGATCCAGATGCGGTCGCTGGGCGGCGCGGTCAACGACATGGACCCCGCCGCGACGGCCTACCCGCACCGTCACCAGCGGACCCTCGTCACCGCAACGGCCTTTCCTCCCGGGGACCGGGGGACGCTGTCGGCCGGGTGGAAGCCGCTGCTTCCGTACACCGACGGTGCCTATGTCAACTTCGAGAGCCATCCCGACGCGGAGACCTTCGCCCGCACCTACCCCGGGGAGACCGGTGCGCGCGTGGCCGCACTGCGGCAGCGGTACGACCCCGACGGTGTGCTGCGGCCCGGTATCCGCTGAGCACGAAGACGGCGCTCGCGTCCGGAATCCCGTTCCGGACGCGAGCGCCGTCGTCGCCTGCGCGCCGCGGCGTCAGCTCGCGGCGACGCGCAGCGCGATGTCCTTGCCCTTGACCGCGGCGTCCTCCAGGGCCCTGGCCCACGAGGCCTCGGCCAGGGGGACGAGCTCGCTCATGGCCGGGTTGGACGCCGCCGCGGTCAGCTCGGGGACGATGAAGTCGACGTCCAGGCCCATGTACTCGCCGAGGATGGAGCGCAGGTAGTTCTGCACGTACTCGGACGAGGCCCGGGGCGTGCCCGGCGCGTAGGAGCCGCCGCGGCTGGCGACGACGGTGACCGGGAGGTCCTTGACGGTGGAGTCCTCGCCGGTGGTGCGGCCGACCAGGAGCACTTGGTCGATCCAGCTCTTGAGCGTCGAGGGGATCGTGAAGTTGTACATCGGGGCGCCGAGGAGGACCGCGTCGGCGCGCTCCAGTTCCTCGATCAGCGCCAGGCGCCCGGCGAAGGCCGCCGCCTGCTCGGGGGTGCGGGCATGGGCGTCCACCAGGGCCGCCGAGAAGGCGGGCAGACCGAAGTGGGGCAGCGGGTCGGCGGCGAGGTCGCGGTGGAGCACGGTGCCGTCGGGATGCTGGGCCTGCCAGGCGTCGCGGAATGTCCGGGCCACGGTGCGGGAGGCGGAGTCCGTACCGGCGTGGAGGGAGGAGTCGATGTGGAGCAGGGTTGCCATGGTCTCTTCCGGGGTGGAGGGCGGTTCTGGGCGCGCCGCCGGCAGCGGCTGCCGCCGGCGGCGTCCAGGGCCTCTGATCAGCGGATTCCGCCCCTGAGCGGTAGGTGCTCCGGGAAGCGGGGGTCCGTGACCGGCCATGCGTCCACAGTCGGTCGGACAGCCGCTCCGGAACAAAGAAAGTATTAGGTGCTAATCTTGGGTAAGTGGAAGCGAGTACCCCGTCACCCCGGCCGCGCGAGGTCCGCGGCATCGACGACAGCAGTTGCCCGAACCTGCAGGGCGCCCTGGAACTGGTCGGGCGCCGCTGGACGGGCGGGATCCTGGAGGCCGCCTCGCACGGGGCCCGACGCTTCGGCGAGTACCGGGCCATGGTCACCGGAATCTCCGACCGGCTGCTCGCGCAGCGGCTGAAGGAGCTGGAGGCGGAGGGGCTCATCGAGCGCACGGTGGTGCCGACCACTCCCGTGCAGATCCGCTACAGTCTCGCCCCCGACGGCCGCACACTCGTGGAGGCCCTGCAACCCCTCGCCATGTGGAGCGCCCGGCGCCTCGGCCAGGTGGACCAGGCGCCCGTGCGGCGCCGCAGGACGTCCGCGGGCGGCGGCCACGGCGGCGGGGAAGGAAGCGGCACCGCGGACGGCTGAGGCCTCCGCGGCGTCCCGGCCCGCCGGCCCGCCGTACGGGGACATCTGACGGTACGTCCCCTGTGTCGGCCCGCCGCCGCCCACACCGTCCCGCCGACGTTAACGCGCGGGTCAACAAGCCACGTACAAAGCGTCATTGGGCGCCAGGAGAGTAGCGCCGCCTCGTTGCGCGTCCCTCCTCCTGACTCGGAGCCCCCCCCCATGAAGCCCTGGCGAGCCTTCGGCGCCGCTGCGATGACGCTCTTCCTCTCCGTCGCCACCCTCGTGGCCGCGGGCCCGGCCCGGGCCGCGGCGCCGACCGACGCGGACCTTGCCTACCGCTGGGCCCCCCTCCACTACCAGGACACGTCGTCGGCGTACTACACCGCGGACTACCTCTCGCCCGTCGACTACGACGGCGACTGGAACACCCGCAACAACTGGGAGAACCTCGACGCCAACACCCAGCGGCTGACCGGCACCGCGTACTACTCGGTGGTGGAGACCTCCACCCACTGGTTCATCACGTACGCGTTCTTCCACCCCCGCGACTGGAAGGACTACCCGATCAACCTGACGGGCCACGAGAACGACATGGAGGGCGTGCTGGAGGTCGTCCGCAAGGACGGCAGCACCTACGGCAGCCTTCAGGCGGCCGTCACCCAGGCGCACGACAACTACTACTCCTACGTCCCGGCGGGCAGTCCCTTCACCGGCAACCGCGAGACGGTCGACGGCACCCTGTTCACGCAGGCGTACGACGGTGCGCAGCACCCGCTGGTGTTCCAGGAGGCCCGCGGCCACGGCATGTACAACTGGGACGGCGCCGACTTCGCGGGCGGTGACGGCATCGTCTACCGCCCCAGCCGCACGGGCGGCACCGTGCCCAGGAGCGGCAACGACCGGGCCGCGAGCTACCAGCTCGTCGACATCTTCGGCGCGGGGGGCCTGTGGGAGCGCCGCAACACCAACCCGCCGTACGCCTCATGGGGCACCTTCGCCGGTGACAACGGCAAGGACAACGCGGCGCACACGCCGTGGGGCTGGGACGACACCAACGACGGCAGCGACCTCCAGCGCGGTTCCATCGCGCCGGACCCGGCGTACCTGGTCTCGGTGTACTTCGGCAACACGGCCCCGCTGAGCCTGGCCTACACCCGCAACACCTACCGCTCCTGACGAAGCCTCCGGGCCGGCGGCGGAACGGTCGCCGGCCCGGAGGCGGAGGTCAGTGCGGGTGGTCGTGGCCCGCGGGGCGCCGGTCCAGGGCCCGGGCGCGGGCGGTGACCTCGTCGTCGGACACGGTGCCCTGGCCGGCGAGCACGTCCTCCAGGGCGCCGAGCCAGTGCTGGTAGTAGTTCCAGGGCTCGCCGTCCTGGTCGTGCGCGGCCTCCCAGACCGCGATCCGGGTGATCAGCGCGGCCTGGAACCGCGGCCAGGTGAACGCGCCGGCCTCGTAGAGGGTGACGGCCATGCCGAAGGCGCGGCTCTCCCACGGCTCGGCGAACATCAACTCCCCATTGGCACGAGGCGGGGCCGCCGGCCCCTCGGTGTCGAGCGGGGCGGTCACGGGGTCCTCGCCTTGGCCACGCCGACCATGGCGTCCCGGGTGACCAGCGGCACGAGCTGCTCCTCGGTCAGGTGCTCGGTGCCGGGCGGGCGTTCGGGCAGCACCAGCCAGCGCACCTCGCTGGTGGAGTCGCGCACGACGATCCGTACGCCGTCGTCGAGGTCGAGGCCCATCTCGGACAGCACGGCGCGCGGCTCCTTGACCACGCGGGCGCGGTAGGCCGGGTCCTTGTACCAGCTCGGCGGCAGCCCGAGCACCGGCCACGGGTAGCACGAACACAGCGTGCACACGATGACGTTGTGGATGGCCGGGGTGTTCTCGACGACCACGATGTGCTCACCCTGCGGCCCCGTGAAGCCCAGTTCCGCGATGGCGGCGGTCCCGTCGTCGAGCAGCCGGCGCCGGTACTCCGGGTCGGTCCATGCCCTCGCGACGACCTTGGCGCCGTTCAGGGGGCCGATGGTGGTCTCGTACTCGGTGATGAGCCCGTCCATCACCTTCGGGTCGATCAGGCCCCGCTCGGTGAGGAGTTGCTCCAGGGCCTCGGCGCGCAGCGCCACGGGCGGGCGCACGCCCGGTCCGGCGGTGGTCATGAAAGTGTCTCCAGATAGCTCTCGTACAACTCGGCGGTGACCTCGAAGGGTTCCGACCCGGCGCCCCACAACTCCCGTGAGTCGAAGCGCACCGAGTAGACGTGCTGCGGATGCTCACCCTTGAAGTGGGCATTGGTGTCCGGCAGTACGGCGGCGGGCTGGACCGCCTCGACGACGCCGGCGTGCCCCCGGACATAGCCCGGCATCCGGGTGTGACCGGGCGGCGAGATGTCCTTGGCGCGGACGCGCTCGCCGACGGCGAAGGCGGGCGGGGTGTCCACGGCGCGCATCCAGCCGTCTTGGGCCGGTGCGGGGGCGGGCCTGGGGTGCTCGGGCGCCGGAGGCTCGGCCGTGTGCCCGCCGAGCAGGTTGCGGGCGCGGGCGTCGACGGCGCCCGGCGCGAGGAAGTCCGTCTCGGTGAGCATCAGCTCCGCGCCGTTGAGCCAGCGCCCGTAGTAGCCGTCGTCCAGGTAGGCCGCCCGGTCCAGCCGCTCGACCGTGTGGCGGAAGGCGTCCGTGTTGAGGCCGCCGCAGGCGAGCCGGATGGAGGCCATCCCCAGCGCGAAGGCGCGGCCCTGCCAGGGTTCCGCGAAGACCGGTTCGTCGTCGCGCGACGGGGGGACACGGCCCCAGCCGTCCGTGCCGCCCATGTCGGCGATTCCCTCCATGGCACCACCTCTCGCACCTCGCCAGGAACGGACAAATGCATACAGAGCCCATTCTGTGGGGTCCGGGGTGCTCAAGCGAGGGGCGGCACGGCGTCCACGTCGAATTCCTCCAGCGGCGGGACGGGCGCGCCGTTGCCGGGCACCTGCTGCGCCGTCCAGATGCACTTGCCGTTCGAGGTGTAGCGGGTGCCCCAGCGCTGGGAGAGCGAGGCGACGAGCTGCAGCCCCCGGCCGCCCTCGTCCGTCTCGGAGGGATGCCGGATACGGGGCATCGTCAGGCTGCCGTCGGCGACCTCGCAGATCAGCTCGGTGTCCCGCAGCAGCCGCAGCCGCATCGGCCCCTTCGCGTGCCGGACGACATTGCCGATCAGCTCGCTGGCGAGCAGTTCCGTCGTCGGCGTCAGCTCGTCCAGTTCCCAGTCCGACAGCTGCTCCCGGACGAGCCCGCGGGCGAGCGCGGCCGCCTGCGGGTCCTGGGGGAGCGGCCAGGAGGCCATCCGGTCCGCGGGGAGGGCGTGCATACGGGCGATCAGGAGCGCGATGTCGTCCGTGGTGGTCCGCCCGGCGGGCAGCAGGTTGGTGATGACGGTGTCGCAGAGCCGGTCCAGGTCCTCGCCGCCCGAGCTGCGCAGCAGGTGCGCGAGGTCGGACAGGCCCTGGTCGATCTCCCGCTCGGACGACTCGACCAGGCCGTCGGTGAAGAGCACCAGCAGACTCTCCCGCGGGATCTCCATCTCGACGGTCTCGAACGGCGGCTCCGCCGCGCCGAGGGGCGGGTTCGGGGCTGCCTCGGGGAAATGGACCGTGCCGTCCGGATGCACGACGGCCGGTGGCGGATGCCCTGCGCGGGTGATGCTGCACGAACCGGTGGTGGAGTCGTACAGCGCGTAGAGGCAGGTGGCGTAGGAGTCCTCGCCGAGACCGCTGACGATGTCGTTGAGGTGGCTCATGATCTCGTCGGGGGGCAGCTCCAGGCCGGCGAGCGTGTGGACGGCGGTGCGCAGCCGGCCCATGGTCACGGCCTCGGACAGGCCGTGGCCCATCACGTCGCCGATCACGAGCGCGACCCGGCCGGCCGACAGCGGGATGACGTCGTACCAGTCGCCCCCGACGTCCGCGCCCTGTTCCGTCGGCAGGTAGCGGGCGGCGAGCGAGCACGACTGGAGGGTGGGCAGCTGCTGGGGGAGCAGCGCGCTCTGCAGCTCCCTGGACCGGGTGTGCTCGGCGTCGTACAGCCGCGCGCGTTCCAGGGCGTGGGCCACCAGGGCGCTGATGGTGCTCAGCAGCGTGCGTTCCTCGTCGGTGAGGCGGCGGGGCCCGTCGAAGGCGACCACGCAGATCCCGAAGGTGAGACCGGAGGCGATCAGCGGCAGGAAGGCCCACGACTGCTTCCCGATCATGCCCGGACGGTCGGCCATGGTGGGGTACCGCTCCGCGTACTCCTCGGCGGAGGAGACGAACAGCGGTTCACTGGTGGACAGCGACTGCCATCCCGGGTCCTCCACGGCCCGCGGACGGCCCTCGAGGCCGTCCAGGAAGGCCTGCGGATAGCCGACGGAGCCCACGGTGTAGACGCGGTCGCCCTCGATCGCCTGCACCAGCAGACCGGAGGCGCCGAACGGGGGCAGCACCCGCTGGGCCACCGCGTCCACCACGTCGCGCGACGTGGTCGCCGCGGCGAGGGCCGCGGTGAGTTCGGCGATCCGGGCCGAGCGCTCGGTGGAGGCCCGCTCGGAGGCGACCCGCTCGGCCTCGCGCCGCCGCCGGTCGGTGACATCGGTGAAGTACAGGGTGACGCCGTCGGGGACCGGCACGAGCCGCAGGTGGAAACAGGACCCCCGGTCGGGCAGCCCCACGTCGAAGCTCGTGGGCACCGCCTTGGCGGCGGCCTCGCGGCAGCGCGCCTCCAGGCCGGGTATCTGCCGCAGCGACGGCAGCGTCCACAGCACGCGGTCGAAGAGCTCCTCCTCGGGGGAGCCCAGCATGTTCTCCGCCATGAGGTTGACGAACGTGATGCGCCAGTCGTCGTCCACGGACAGGAAACCGTCGCTCATGTGCCGCAGGGCTCGGCTGAGCGCGGCACGGGCCGAGCGGGAGTCGCTGCTCTCCCAAGCCGTGCCGATCATCCGGTAGGGTTCGCCGGTGTCGTCGAGCACCACCTTGGCGCGGGTCTCGGTCCACGCGTAACCGCCGTCCGGACGCCGCACGCGGTACTCGGCCTCGAACACGCCCCGGTTGCGGATGGCCTTCTCGGCGGCGGCGAGCGTCCACGGCAGGTCGTCGGGGTGGACCACCTTCATCCAGCTCTCGACCCGGGGCACGAAGTCGGCGGGGTCGGTGCCGTAGACGGCCATGGCGGCGTCGTCCCAGGCCAGGTCTCCGGTGCGGATGTTCCAGTCCCAGGTGCCCACCTCGACCGCCTTGAGCGCCTGCCGCAGGCCGGTGCCGGTGGGGTCCTCGTGGAGGGGGCGGGCGGGGGGCGGGGACTGGCCCATGCGCTCCTGCGCCCAGGCGGCCACCGCCGCCAGGAACTCCCACTGCTCCCGCGTGGGCTCTCCCCCGGAACCGGTGACCACGGTGAGCGATCCGACCGGGATCTCCCCGTCCGACAGGAGTACCGCCGCCAGACCCGTGCCGGGCCACGCCCGCGTTCCGGGCGGCTGCGCGCTCCCGGCGGCCCCGTGCGGGGCCCACAGCCCTTCTTCCCGGTCCAGCACGCGGGCCGGCACGGCCGCGCTGTCCTGATCGATGATCTCCCAGTGCCGCACGAGGGCGGGGGACAGCCCCACGGTCGACACCAGGCGAAGCGCGGACATGGGCCCGCACAGGTGGACCGTTCCGCCCAGCCCGCCCAATCCGGCCACCGCCTGCTGGATCGCGAGCCGGAGCACCTCGCCTTCCGTGATGCCCTTCTCGACGGCGGAGAGCAGTGCCAATCGGTCGTTCACCATGTAAATGTACATTTCTGGAGGAAACCTGGCAGGTGGCGCCGTACGACGTCGCCGAACGCGTGCGGGCGGGCGCGGGCCCGCGAGGGCCGTTCACAAGAGGCGCTTGATGTCCCCGCGGGCCCGGTAGAAGCCGCCGCGCGTGGAGGCCAGGACCTCGTAGACCACGTAGCGGGCGCCCACGACGCGGATGTCCTTGGGGAACTGCACGTGCCAGGACGGGTCGTAGCCCGGGGAGACCACGCGTACACGGGTGCGGGAGCCCTCCCCCAGACACTCGACCACGATGCCCTGCGCGGGGGCGGCCGGCGCGACGTGGACCGTGGCGAGCTCCCGCGCGGGTGTGACCCGCTCCCACCCGGTGGCCTTGACGTCCGCGGTCCGCGGCAGCCGGCCGCCCTCCGCCTCGCGCACCGCGCTCTCGCTCGCGTCGATGCAGGCCAGCGAGCCGTCCGTGGTGACGATGTAGAGACGCTCGTCGCGGTACTGCATGGAGTAGGCCGAGCCGCAGCCGGTACCGAGCTTCCACAGCCGCGTGCCGTCGGCGGCGAAGCAGTAGATGGACGAGGTGTTGTCGCCGGCGAAGACGTAGCGGCCGTCGGGCGAGGTGGCGCAGGAGAAGACGGCGGAGTCGCAGCGGTACCGGGCGCGCTCGGCACCGTCGGCCTTGGCGAGCCGGTGGACCCGGCCGCGGGCGGTGCCGGCGAACACCTCGTCCGCCTCCTGCCATCCGAACAGCACCGGGCCCTGGGTGGCGACCGACCAGAGCGGCGCGCCGTCGCGGGCTCCGTACATGGCCACGCCGCGCGAGTCGCCGTGGAAGACGCCCCGGTCGTCGCAGCGGACCATCCAGGCGCTGTCACCCGGGCCCGAACGCCGCCACTGGAACTCGTCCTCGTGGTCGACGGTGGTGACACCGCCCTGGGCGTCGGACACCCCGAGGAGCCCGTCGTGGATGTCGAGCCAGTAGATGTCGACGTCCTCGGCGATCTCGTAGGCGACGTGCGGCACCTTGCCGCTCAGGTCGTAGACGCGGCCGTCGTCGCAGCCCGCGTAGATCCAGAAGTCGTCGGCCACGATGCACTTCACACCGTCGGGCAGGCCGAAGCGGCCGGTCACCCGGCCGTCGTGGGCAAGGGTGAAGACGTCGCCGCGCTGATTGCCGATCCAGACGTGGTCCTCGCCGACGAAGATGCCGAAGGCCGGGGCGCCGGAGGAGAAGCGCCACAGGACGGGGGCCTGACGCGCTGTCGAACGGCTGCTGGTGATCTCGCGCCGGGTGACCGCACGCCGCTCACGCAGGCCCCGCACCGCCGGGGCGTACCCCTTGCGGACCTTCTCGCCCACCTTGCGCGCCGCGGCGGCCGACGCCTTCTCCACGGTCGGGTAGCCGGCCGAACGCGTCTGGCCCTGTTCGCCGATCCGCCCGAAGGCGATGGTCACCTCGGTGCCCGAGTGCCGCACCTCGTAGTACTTGTGGGCGCCGCCGCCCTCCTCGGAGAGTTCGAGGTAGGTGGTGGACCCGGTGGTCGCGGGCATGGCTGACCCTTCTTCGTGCGGAGCGCAAGGAGGCATCGGACCCGAGGACCTGAGCGCCCGTCAGGCGGGCACGGCCCTCTCGATACCCAGGACTCTAGGGCGGGGCACTGACACCGCCCCCGACGCCGCTCGTCCTGCCGGCACCGGCACGGCCGCCTGATTCCTTCTGTCACAGGCGTTCCCCTGTCCCCGGCACGCCCCCTAAGATCACCCCGCCAGTCACGGGACCGCGGCCGCCGGGGAGGCGACGTGAGCAACAGCGCACGGGGTGGGGAAGAACTCGAGACGTACGGCTACACACAGCAGTTGGCGAGGTCGCTCGGCTTCTGGGACCTGGTGGTCTACGGCCTGGTCTTCATGGTGCCGATCGCGCCGTTCGGCATCTTCGGCGGGGTCTTCCAGGGCGCGGGCGGCATGGTCGCCCTCGCGTACGCCGTCGGCATGCTGGCGATGATGTTCACCGCGCACTCGTACGCGCAGATGTCGCGGGCCTTCCCGATGGCCGGGTCGGTGTACTCGTACGCGGGGCGGGGCATCGGCGCGCCCTTCGGTTTCCTGTCCGGCTGGATGATCCTGCTCGACTACATCCTGGTGCCCGCGCTGCTCTACCTGGTCGCCGCCGTCGCCATGAACTCGCTGGTCGCCTCGGTGCCGGTGTGGCTCTGGCTGATCGGCTTCGTGGTGCTGAACACCGTCGTGAACTGGTTCGGCATCGAGATGACCGCCAGGATCAACAAGATCATGCTCGCCGCCGAACTGGTCGTGCTCGCGATCTTCCTGGTGGTGGGTGTCGTCGCGGTCGCCCAGGGCAAGGGCAACGGCTTCAGCTTCCACGCCTTCTACGACGCCCACACCTTCTCGTGGTCCCTGGTCTTCGGGGCGGTGTCGATCGCGGTCCTCAGCTTCCTCGGCTTCGACGGGATCTCGACCCTGGCCGAGGAGAACCGCGACTCCGCCAAGGCGATCGGCCGGTCGATGGTCGCCGCGCTGCTGCTCGCCGGCGTGCTGTTCATCGTGCAGACCTGGGTCGCGGCGATGCTCGTGCCCCATCCGCAGACGCTCATCAGCGACGGCGACCCGGACGGCACCGCCTTCTACGACGCCGCCCGCGTGGCCGGGGGCGCCTGGCTGGGGACGCTGAGCGCCCTGGCCACCGCGATCGCCTGGGGCTTCGCCAACTCCCTGGTCGCCCAGGCGGCCACCTCCCGGCTGCTCTTCGCGATGGCCCGCGACCGCCAACTGCCCGGCTTCCTCGCCAGGATCGACGTCCGCCGCCGGGTCCCGGTCAACGCGACCTTCCTCGTCGCCGTGGTCTCGCTGGGGCTGGGCCTGTACATGAACTCCCGGCCGGACGGCATCACTCTGCTCGGTTCCCTGGTCAACTTCGGTGCGATGACGGCCTTCCTGGTGCTCCATGTCTCCGTCGTCGTCCACTACGTCGTCCGCCGCGGCAGCCGGGACTGGTGGCGCCACCTGGTCGCGCCGGCGATAGGCTTCGCGATCCTCACCTACGTCGTGATCAACGCCAAGGTCGCCGCCCAGCGCCTCGGCTTCCTCTGGCTGGCGATCGGTGTGATCCTGCTGGTCGGCCTGCTGCTCGCGGGCCGCCGTCCCGAACTGCCCAACGAGAACTCCGCGGCCGAGGAGGCCGGACACGCATGAGTGACATCGACGTCGTGACGCTCCACCCCGACCCCGAGCAGTACGCCTACACCTTCGGCGGCCGCGAGCCGCTGCTGCGGGTGCGCCCCGGAACGGTCGTGGAGCTCTTCACCGAGGACTGCTTCGGCGGCCGGGTCCGGGGGGCGGACGACCTCCCGAGCAGGGTGTGCGAGTTCCCCTACCTCAACCCCGTCACGGGCCCGATCCACGTCGAGGGCGCGGAGCCGGGCGACACCCTCGCCGTGCACTTCGTCGACATCGCGCCCGCGCGGGACTGGGCGGTGTCCACCACCTTCCCGCACTTCGGCGCGCTGACCACGACCCACTCCACGGCGATGCTCCACGACCCGCTGCAGGAGGTGGTCTGGCGGTACGGCATCGACCGCGACCGCAACAGCTGCCGCTTCCAGGCCCGGTTCTCCGACCACACCGTCGACCTGCCGCTGGACCCGATGCACGGCACCGTCGGTGTCGCGCCGGCGGCCGGCGAGGTCATCATGAGCATCACCCCCGGTGCGCACGGCGGGAACATGGACACCCCCGAGATGCGCGCGGGCACCACCCTCTACCTGGGCGTCAATGTGCCCGGGGCCCTGCTGTCGATCGGCGACGGCCACGCCCGGCAGGGTGAGGGCGAGGTCTGCGGCACTGCCGTGGAGGCCGCGATGCACACCGTGGTCGTGATCGACCTGATCAAGGGCGGCGCGCCGGCCTGGCCGCGCCTGGAGGACGACCGCTTCCTCATGTCGACCGGGTCGGTGCGCCCGCTGGAGGACGCCTACCGGATCAGCCAGCACGATCTGATCGGCTGGACGGCGTCCCTCACCGGACTGCACCAGCTCGACGCGTACCAGCTGGTCAGCCAGGCAGGACTGGCGCCGATCGGCAACGTGGTGGACACCAACTACACCGTGGTCGCCAAGCTCGCCAAGTCCGTCCTGGACGGTGTGCCCGCCTACGACGGGCTGCACCGCGCCCTGCGCGAGAAGGGGCTGGAGTACCTCCGCCTGCGCTGAGCACTCTCCGGGGTGTCGATTCACCCCGGAGAGTGCGCGGGGTGGCCGGCGGGGCCGCGTTTGGGGAGTCTGGGGTGACAGTCGTGGGACGGACCCCGGGAGGACGCGTGGGGAGGGCGGACACATGGAGCCCGGACGGCCACAAGGACGTGGCCCGGTACGTCCGGGCGCTCCCGATGACGCTCCTGGCCTGCGGCGCCGCGGTGGACTACCTCACCCCCGCCCAGTACACCGGTACGGCGTTCTACTCCGTCGCCCCGATGCTCGCCGCCCTGGTGCTGTCGATGAACGGGACCATGCTGGTGGGCCTGGGGGCGATCGCCGCCGACCTGGCGATCATCGCCCGCTACCGGTACCTGCCCACGCTCGCCGGCATGAGCGAGCTGCTGTCCGTCGCGGTGGTGGCCGTGTGGATCAACCGGGTGCTCCACGCCCGGGAGGTGCGCCTGCGTTCGGCCCGGTCCGTCTCCGCGACCGTGCAGCGGGCGGTGCTGCCCGAACCACCCACGCGCGCGGGCCCGTTGCGGATCGCCGCGCGCTACGAGGCGGCCGACGAGGAGGCCGGGATCGGCGGGGACCTGTACGCGGTGCAGGACACCCCCCGAGGGCTGCGGTGTGTTGTGGGGGATGTCCGGGGCAAGGGCATGGAGGCCGTCGAGGCCGCGACGCTGGTGCTCGGCATCTTCCGGATGGCCGCCGGGGAGGAGACGACACTCGCCGCGGTGGCCGTCCAGATGCACCGTGTCCTGTGCCGGGAGATCGTGCGGCGCGGACGGCTGGACGCGCTGGAGTGGTTCGCCACGGTGGTGCTGGCGGAGTTCCCCCGGGGCTCGCGGGAGGTGCTGCTGGTCAACCTCGGCCATCCCGCGCCGCTGCTGCTCACGGAGGGCGGGGTGCGGTCCGCCGATCCCTCGCGGTACGCCATGCCGCTCGGTGTGGGGCTCGACAAGGGGTCCGTGGTGGTCGACAGGGTGCCGTTCCCGGCGGGCTCGACGCTGCTGCTGTGCACGGACGGCGTCACCGAGGCGCGCGACACCCGCGGCAGCTTCTACGACCCGGTGACCCGCCTCACCGGGGTCGGCTTCGGCGAGCCGGCGGAACTGCTGGGGGCGCTGGTCACCGATGTCTACCGGCACGTGGGCGGACCGCGCAACGACGACATGGCGCTGCTCGCCGTCACCTCCGACGGATGACGGCCCCGGCCTCCGCGCGCTGCTCGCCGTCCTGACGGGTGGTGGCCGATGCTCCTGACGGGTGGTGCGGCGCTCGTGGGCCGCCTGCGCGGGTAGTCAGCACGTTCGGTGGCAGCCGTCACCCGTTCCCTTCCACCCGACGGAGCCGTCGTGAAATTCGGAGTGTCGACGTTCATCACCGACCAGGGCATCCGCCCCGCCCCGCTCGGGGCCGCGCTGGAGGAGCGCGCGTTCGACTCGCTGTTCATCGCGGAGCACAGTCACATCCCCGTGAAGCGCGAGTCCCCGTACCCGGGCGGCGGTGAACTGCCCGAGATGTACTACCGGACGCTCGACCCCTTCGTCGCCCTCGCCGTGATCGCGACCGTCACCGAGCGCCTGCTGCTGGGCACCGGCATCGCACTGATCCCGCAGCGCGACCCGTTCCACACGGCGAAGGAGGTCGCCACGCTGGACCTGGTGTCCGGCGGCAGGGCGGTCCTCGGCGTCGGCATCGGGTGGAACCGCGAGGAGATGCGGGACCACGGCACCGATCCCCGGACGCGGGGCCCGCTCACCGACGAGAGGCTCGGCGCCATCCTGCAGTTGTGGACCGCGGAGAAGGCGGAGTTCCACGGCGAGTTCGTGGACTTCGACCCCGCCTTCGCCTGGCCCAAGCCGGTACAGCGCCCGCATCCGCCGATCTACGTGGGCGGCGGCGAGGGCGGCTTCCACCGGGTCGCCCGGTTCGGCGACGCCTGGCTGGCGAACGACACGACTCCGGAGAGGCTGTCCGCGTCCCTGGAGAAGCTGCGCTCCGTCGCGGGGCGGCAGGTGCCGGTGACGGTCTACGGGGTGCCCGGCGACGCCGCGCAGGTCGAGGGCTACCTCGCTCTCGGCGTGGAACGGGTGCTGTTCAACCTGCCGACGCTGCCCGAGCGGGACTCGCTCGCGCACCTGGACCGGCTGGCCGACCTCGCCGGCCGGTACCGGTGAGTGCCCTGTGCCCGAACTGACGGCCGCGCAGGTGCGGGAGCGGTTCACCGCGGCACGCGTGGCCCGTCTGGCGACGGCCGACGCGGCGGGCCGCCCGCATCTGGTGCCGGTGGTCTTCGCCCTCGACGGCGACTCGGTGAGCCTGGCGGTGGACCACAAGCCCAAGCGGACGGCGCGGCTGAAGCGCCTGGCCAACATCGCCGCCAACCCGGCGGTCTGCCTGCTCGTCGACCACTACGACGAGAACTGGGATCTGCTGTGGTGGGCCCGCGCGGACGGCGAGGCCCGCGTCCTCCCGCCGTCCGCGGACTCGCCCGAGGCGGCCCGGCGGGTCGCCCTGCTGACCGCCCGGTACGGGCAGTACACCGACCACCCGCCCGCCGGGCCTGTCGTCGCGATCTCGGTGCACCGCTGGACGGGCTGGCGTGCGGTCTGAGGGGCGGTCGTGCGCCGTCCGCGCGGTCCGGTGCGACGCGAGGTGCGCCCCGGCCCCGCCGCCCCGTGGCGCGGAGGCGGCGCGCTCAGTCGTCCGCGCCGCGCCGACGCTCCAGTTCGGTGTACCGGGCGCGCATCTGGTCGCCCGCGGCCGGGCCCGCGGTGAACACGAAGGCCGCGCTGTCGTCGAGCCTGCGGCCGGTCCGGGCATCGACGACCACCGGGTCGGCCTCCTCGCCCGTCTCGGCGTCGACCAGGATCATGCTGCGCTCCTCCGGCGCGAGGTGCTGGTTGCCCCAGGCGGCCAGGGCGACGACCACGGGGCGCAGGGTTCGGCCGCGTTCGGTCAGCACGTACTCGTGGCGCACGGGATTGGTCTGGTAGGGGCGCCGCTCCAGCAGTCCGTCGGCGACGAGGGTCTTCAGCCGCGTGGTGAGCATGCTGGTGGAGATGTTCATGCTCTTCTGGAACTGGTCGAAGCGCGTGTAGCCGTCGAAGGCGTCGTGGAGGATCAGCAGCGTCCACCACTCCCCGACGTGCTGCACGGTCGTCGACAGCGGACACTCGCGGTCCTCCAGCCGGATCCGGCTCGCCATGGCGCCACACTCTCCCGAGTCACTGCTAAAGTCAAAGTTACGTGCTTCCATTTTAGCAGTGACTGGGGGCGGGCTGTGCCCTGCGCGGAACGATGCCCGCCGCCGCCCCGTGCGAGAGGAACGACCTTGAGGACCTGGTTCATCACCGGCGGTACCCCCGGCGGTTTCGGGATGGCCTACGCGGAGGTCGCCCTGGAGGACGGCGACAACGTCGTCCTCACCGCCCGCCGCCCCGAGCTGCTGGAGGAGTGGGCCCGCGAGCACGGCGACAAGGTGCTCGTCCTGCCGCTCGACGTCACCGACGCGCGGCAGATCCACGACGCCGTCGCGGCCGCCGAGGAACGCTTCGGGGGAATCGACGTCCTGGTCAACAACGCCGGCAGGGGCTGGTACGGATCGGTGGAGGGAATGCCCGACGCGGACGTCAGGAAGACCTTCGAGCTGAACTTCTTCGCCGTCGCCGAGGTCCTGCGCGCCGTCCTGCCCGGGATGCGCGAGCGCCGCAGCGGAGCGGTCGTCAACATGTCCTCGATCGCGGGCCTGCGCGGCGTGGCCGGATTCGGCTACTACAGCGCCGTCAAGTTCGCCCTCGAGGGACTCACCGAAGTGCTGCGCCAGGAAGTGGCTCCGTTCGGCATCAAGGTGCTCGCGGTCGAACCCGGCGCGTTCCGCACCCGCGCCTACACCGGATTCGCCGGCGAGCCCGTCGACGAGACGGTCGACGCCTATGTCCCCCTCATCGAGTCGGTGCGCACGTTCATGATCGACCAGGACGGCCGGCAGGCCGGCGACCCCCACCGGGGAGTGCGCGCCGTCGTCGCCGCGCTCGACGAGGACGACTCTCCGCGTCGCCTGGTCCTGGGAGCCGACGGCTACGAGGCCGTGACCTCCCACTTGGAGGGCACGCTCGGCGAGCTCCGCGCCCGTGAAGCCGCCTCCCGCGGCGCGGACTTCCCCGCCGGACGGTGACCGGGCCTCAGCGGCGGCCGAGGGTGGACTCGCGGACGACCAGGTCGAAGCCGGGCCGGACGCGGCGGGGCGGCGTGTCCGGAGTTCCGGTGAGGCGCTCGACGAGGCATTCGACGGCCTGGCGCGCGATGGCCTTCTTGTCGGGGGAGATCGTGGTCAGGGTGACGCCGCTGTAGCGGCCCTCCTCGATGTCGTCGAAGCCGACCAGGGCGATGTCCTCCGGCACCCGCAACCCCCGTGTGGTCAGGACCCGCAGGGCGCCGATGGCCTGGAGGTCGTTGTACGCGAAGACCGCGTCCGGACGCGAACCGCGGTCCAGCAGGTCGGCCATCGCCTGCGCGCCGTCCTCCCGTCCGTAGCCTGAGGCGGTGGCCACCAGGTCGTCCCCGTGCGGGAGCCCGGAGTCGGCCAGTTCCTCGCGCCAGCCGCGCTGCCGCAGGTGGGCGGGTTGCCGCGCGCTCTCACGGCGGGCGCCGAGGAAGGCGATCCGCTGCCGGCCCATGCCGGTCAGATGGCGTACCGCGCTGCGGGCGGCGGCCACGTTGTCGATGACGATGTGGTCGTGCGGGGCGTCGTACTCCCGCTCGCCGAGCAGCACCAGGGGCGCGGTGTCGCTGCGGGCCAGCAGGTCCGCTGCCTCCAGTTCGATCGGCGAGAGGATCAGGCCGTCGATGACATGGGCGCGGAACCCCTGGCTGACCAGGATCTCCTTCCTGCGCTCGCCGGAGGTGTGGTCCAGCAGCACGGTGTAGTCGTGGCGGGCGGCGGCGTCGATCACGGCGCCGGCCAGCTCCGCGAAGTACGGGTTGCCGAGCTCCGGAAGGGCCAGGGCGATGATGCCCGTGCGGCCCTTGCGGAGATGCCGGGCGGTCAGGTTGGGCCGGTATCCGAGTTCGTCGATCGCCTGCTGGACCCGCGCCCGCATCGCGGGGGTGACATGGGCATAGCCGTTCACGACGTTGGACACGGTCTTGATGGACACGCCGGCGCGCTGCGCGACGTCCTTGAGGCTGACGCCCACGGCGTTCCCTCCGGTTGGGGCCGGTGCCGCCGGGCCGCGTCCGGCCCCGCGGCACCGGCGCGGTCATGTGGTGCGCGGTCCCCGCGCGAGGTAGCGCTGGGCCACGACGACCACGATCAGGAACCCGCCGCTGACCACCGATTGGTAGGAAGAGTTGAGGGAGCCGATCTGGTTGATCAGATTCTGGATCACCGCCAGCATGAGCACACCCCACAGGGTGCCGCTGACCGAACCGGAGCCGCCGATCAGCAGGGTGCCGCCGATGACCACCGCGGCGATCGCGTCCAGTTCCATGCCGACGCCGATGATGGTCACCCCCGAGGACAGGCGGGCGGCGTTCAGCGCCCCGGCGAAGCCCGCCAGCAGCCCGCTGACGGCGTAGACCAGCACCCGTGTCCTGGCCACCGGCAGTCCCATCAGCGTCGCCGCGTCCGGGCTGCCGCCCACGGCGAACAGCGACTGGCCGAACGACGTGCGCTGGAGGACCAGTCCGCCGGCGGCGAAGAGCACCAGCGCGATGAGCACCGGATAACCGAAGCCCCCCACGGTGCCCTGCCCGAGTTCGGCGAAGACCGAGTCGCGCGGCACGAGATAGGTGGTGGCGCCCTCGTCGGTCAGGGCCAGCAGCAGCCCGCGCGCGGCCAGCAGCCCGGCCAGCGTCACGATGAACGGCGCCATGCCGGCCCTGGCGATCAGCAGGCCGTGCACCGTGCCGAGCAGCCCGCACACGGCCAGCGGCACCAGCAGCGCCGGAAGCAGCCCGTACTGCGACGCCCAGGCGGCCAGGACGCCGCCGAGCGCGAACACCGACCCGACCGACAGGTCGATGCCCCCGGTGATGATGACCAGCGTCATGCCGAGCGCCACCACCGCGAGGAACGACGCCTGCACGGTGATGTTCCGCGCGTTGGCGAGCGTGCCGAACGACGGGAAGACGAAGGAGGAGACGACCACGACGGCCAGCAGGACGGCCAGGACGCCCTGCCGTTGGACGAGTACGGCGAGCCGCCGCCGGTCGGCGGAGCGGGCCGCCGCCGGCCCGGGTGCTTCGGGGAGCACCCCGGCGGAGCGGGGCGTGGCGAGTGACTTCATCGGGATCGGCGCTCCCGGGCGATGTAGACGGCGACGAGGATGATGACGGCCTGGGCCATCTGCGCGGTGGAGTCGGGAAGATCGTGCTTGACGAGCGTGGCCCGGAGCAGCTGCATCAGCAGCGCGCCGAAGACGGTGCCCAGGACCCGCACGGAACCGCCGGTCAGCGGCGTGCCGCCCACCACCACCGCGGTGATCGCGGACAGCTCCATCAAGGTACCCAGGGTGGACGGGTCACTGGCCGTCAGCCGCGCGGTGGCGAGCACCCCGGCCAGGGCCGCCAGGATGCCGCAGAGGACGTAGACGCCGATCAGGACGCGCTTGACCGGCAGCCCGGCCAGACCCGCGGCGGCCCGGTTGCCGCCCACAGCGACCAACTGGCGCCCGAAGGTGGTCCGGTGGACGAGACCGGCGACGACCACGGCCAGCACGCCGGCGATCAGCACGACCACGGGGACGCCGAGCACGTCGTCGGTGCCCAGGCCCAGCAGGGCGGGATTGGCGATCTGCTTCAACTGCCCGTCGGCGAGGACAAGGGCGAGCCCGCGGCCGCCCACGAACAGCGCCAGGGTGGCCACAATGGGCTGGAGTCCCACCACCGCCACCAGCGTGCCGTTGACCGCGCCCACCGCGGCACCGGCGGCCAGCGCCACCAGCAGCGCCGGCAGCAGTCCGTACCCCAGGTACAGCGGCAGCAGGGCCGTGGCGAGAGCCATCACCGAGCCCACCGACAGGTCGACGCCCTCGGTCCCGATCACCAGGGCCATGCCCAGCGCGACGATCACCACCGGTGCCACCTGCACCAGTTGGGTGCGCAGGTTGCCCGCCGTCAGGAAGTGGTCGGTGAAAACGGCGTTGAACAGCACGAGCACCGCCACCGCCGCGTACACCCCGTACGTCTGGAACCAGGCCGGGGCGGGGAGCCGGAGCGCGCCCCGCCGCACGGCCGGGGAGAGCTCAGTCATCGCGCTCCTCCTCCTCGCCGGTCCCGGAGGTCTCCTTCGCGGCCGTTCCGTGGGCCGCGAGCACCTCCAGCAGTTCTCCCTCGCCGACCTGCTCGCCGGTCAGTTCCCCGGCCACCGCGCCGCTGCGCAGCACCACCAGACGGTCGGCGCCCTCCACCAGCTCCTCGATGTCGGAGGAGATCAGCAGCACCGCGAGCCCCTCCTGCGCGAGTTCGTCCACCAGCGCCTGCACCTCGGCCTTGGCGCCGACGTCGATGCCCCGGGTGGGTTCGTCCAGCAGCAGCACCTTCGGCTCCAGGCACAGCCAGCGGGCCAGCAGCACCTTCTGCTGGTTGCCGCCGGAGAGTTCGCCGACCTTCTGCTCGGGGCTCGACGCCTTGATGCGCAGCCGTTTCATGAAGACGTCGACGACGCGGTCCTGCCGGGCCCGGGACACCACCCCGGCCCGCGACAGCCGCGGCATGGCGGCCAGCACGATGTTCTCCCGCACCGACAGGCCGGGGATCACGCCTTCTGCCTTGCGGTCCTCCGGCAGCAGACCGACACCCGCCCGGATCGCGGCGGCGGGGGAGGGACGGCCGAGCCGCCGGCCGGCCACCGTGACGGAGCCGGAGTCCAGCGGCAGTGCCCCGGCCAGTGCCTTGGCGGTCTCGCTGCGCCCGGAGCCGAGCAGGCCGCCCAGGCCCAGCACCTCTCCGGGGTGCAGTTCCAGCGACACGTCGTCCAGTACATGACGGCGGCTCAGTGCCTCGGCCGTCAGCACCGGCTTGCGGTCGGGCCGGTGGGACTCGCCGAAGCCGGTCCTGCCGTGCCGGCGCACCTCGGCGACCTCGCGGCCGAGCATCATGGCGACCAGCTGCATCCGTTCCAGCCCGGCGAGGTCGCCGGTGTGCACCAGGCGCCCGTCCCGCAGGACGGTGACCCGGTCGCAGATCCGGTACAGCTCCTCGATCCGGTGGCTGACGTAGAGGATGGCGATGTCGCGGCTGTGCAGTTCCTCGACGACCCGGAAGAGCGTCTCTACCTCGCGCGGTTCCAGCGCGGAGGTCGGCTCGTCCATCACCACGACCTTCGCCCGCACCGACACCGCGCGCGCCAGCGCCACCATCTGCTGGGTGCCGACACCGAGGCTGTCGAGCGGCCTGCGGACGTCGGCGGTGACACCGAAGCCCGCCATGAGCGCGGCCGCCTCGCGGTGCATGCGGGGGAAGTCGATCAGGCCGAAGCGGTTCTTCGGCTCACGGCCCAGGAAGATGTTGCGGGCCACGCTCATCAGCGGGACGAGGTTGACCTCCTGGTAGATCGTCGTGACGCCGGCCTGCTGGGCGTCGACGGGCCGGGCGAACGCGACGGGACTTCCGTCGAGCCGCAGTTCGCCGCTGTCGGGGCGGTGCACGCCGGTGAGTACCTTGATCAGAGTGGACTTGCCGGCGCCGTTCTCGCCGACCAGCGCGTGGATCTCGCCGCGCCGCAGGGTGAGGGTCACGTCGTCGAGCGCCACCACGCCGGGGAAGCGCTTGCCGACACCGAGCGCCTCCAGCACCGCAGGGGCGCTGGGACTGCCCGGCTCCGGGGGCGGTGCGGCGGCTGCCGCTTCGGGGGGTGCCATAGGGGGCCTTCCAGGGATTCGCGATGCGGTGGGTCGGGCCTCGGGGGGAGTGGTGAGGGGCACGGCCGCCCTGCCGGTCCGGCCGGGCGGCCCGACGGCGGACTCAGTACGCCCCGGCCAGCGAGTCCTTCGCGTTGGAGGCGTCGTAGGACCGGTCCGAGATGATCACGTCCTCCGGGATGGCCTCGCCGCCGAAGAACTTCTGCGCCGTGGCGAAGGCGAGCGGCCCGAAGCGCGGGTTGGACTCGATGACGCCGTTGTACTGCCCGTTGGCCAGTGCCTGCACTGCGTTGCGCGTGCCGTCGATGGACACGATCTTGACGTCCTTGCCGGGCTTCTTCCCGGCCGCCTTGAGCGCGGTGACCGCGCCGAGGCCCATCTCGTCGTTCTCCGCGTAGACCGCGGTGATGTCGGGGTTGGACTGGATCAGCTGCTCCATCACCTGCTGGCCCTTGTCGCGGGCGAACTCGCCGGTCTGCTGGGCCACGATCTTCAGACCGGGCGCCTTGGCGGCGAGTTGGTCGACGAAGCCCTTGGTGCGGTCCGTGGTGACGTTGTTGCCGGAGGCGCCGAGCAGGATCGCCACCTTGCCCTTGCCGCCGGTGACGTCGATCATCTGGTCGGCCGCGCGCTTGCCCTGCTCCACGAAGTCCGAGCCGAGGAAGGCCACGTAGTCCTTGCACGCGGTGGCGTTGATCTTGCGGTCGATGGTGATCACCGGGACGTGCTTGGCGGCCGCGGCCTGCAGCGCGGGCTCCAGTCCGTCCGAGTTGAGCGGGGCGACGATCAGCAGCTGCGCGCCCTGGGCGAGCATGTCCTGGATGTCGCTGATCTGCTTGGGCAGTTGGGACTGGGCGTTGGTGGTGAGGAGCTTCTTCACGCCGAGCTTGGCCGCCTCGTCCTTGATGGACTGCGTCTCCGCGATGCGGAAGGGGTTCGCCTCCTTCTCGGACTGCGAGAAGCCGACGACCGTGTTCTTCAGGTCGAGCTCGGTCGCGCCGTAGGCCTGGAGCGTGCAGCCGTCACCGGCGGCCGCGGTGGCGGTCGGGGACTGGACGACCTGGGCGCCCTCGGAGGAGCTGGGGGAGGCGGCGCCGGAGTCCTCCTGCTTGGCGCAGGACGTGGCGGTCAGGGCGGCCGCGGCGGTGAGGCACACGACGGCCATCATGCGGGTGGTACGGGAGGTGCTCATGTACGTTCAACTCCTCGTAGAGCGGTGTGCGACCTGATCAGGGGAGTGCGGGGCCCACGAGGAGCCCGGGGGAGGCGGTCCGCCCCGCCCCCGTGAGCGGGGCGGGCCGCCGGTGCTCAGCGGCTCGTCGCCGGCGCCGCGGGTTCGCCGGCCGCCAGCGTCGCGACCTCGGCCGCGCTCAGGGCGCGGTCGTAGGCGTGGACGTCGGCGATCGCTCCGCCCCAGTAGTCGACGAGGTTGCCGCCGTACTTGCCGCGGCCGATCACCAGGTGGCCCGAGGGCCCCTCGGCGTTGCAGGCCCGCGCCGAACCGGCCTGGCTGCCGTCGACGTAGACCCGCAGCTGGCCGTCACCGTGGCTGTAGCTGCCCACCAGGTGGTACCAGCGGCCGGCCACCGGCTCGCCGATGGTGTTCGCCAGCGCCCGGCTGCCTGCGAAGCTGAACGCGAACCGCCGGTCGGCCTGCGAGTACTGCAGGTAGAAGGCGCTGTTGGAGGTGCCGTCCAGGGACACCGCGGTGCTGAAGTGCCCCTTGTCGTCCAGCCGGACCCAGGCGGCGACGGAGTAGTCGGCCCCGTCGGTGTCCAGCACCGGGGCGCCGGTGTCGACGAAGCCGGTCCGCCCGTCCAGTTGCAGGGCGCCGCCGTGGGGGCCGGTCGTCCAGCTCGTGCCGCCGTTCAGGGTCCCGTCGTGGGAGCCGGCGACGTCCTTCGCCACCGTGCCGGACCCCTCGTGCAGCGGCCACCAGGAGACACCCCGCTGCCCGGGTGTGCCCGGTGGGACCTGGGTCCCGCCGGCGGCGGCGCCCGCCGCGATGACCTGGCGGTTGATGGCCCGCACCTGCTCCGGGTCCACCTTCACCACCGCGCGGTCGTAGGTGACCAGGCCGTTGAGTTCGCCCTCCACGTCCGTGATCTCCGTGTAGACCGATCCGGACAGGCCGCACGCGGCCGGGCGGAGCAGTCTGCGGGTGTTCTCCACGTAGGCCGCGGTCAGCTCCTCCTTGCTGTGCGCGGCGTCGCCGTAGTCCTGGCCGCCCGCGGTGCCGAGGATGTGCCCGGGGACGAGGTAGGAGTAGCCGCCGTGCTCCCCGTCGACCGCGGCGCGGCCGGCGTCGGGCGCGGGGGTGGCCGGGCCGTGGTAGTCGTGGAAGTCGATCAGGTCACCGCGACCCGAATCACCCTTGGAGGCACAGCAGTTGACGCCGGAGTGGGCGTCGACCAGACGCGAGGGGTCCTGCTGCTTCACCGAGTCGGCGAGTTGGCCGGTCGCCTCCTTGCTCCACTCGCCCCAGCCCTCGTTCATCAGCGTCCACATCACCACGGACGGGGCGCTGATGTGCTGGTCGACGATCTGGTGGACCTGGTCGACGAAGGCCTCGGTCTCCGGGGTACCCGCGGCGGCCGTGCCCCGGCTGGGCATGTCCTGCCACACCATCAGGCCCAGCCGGTCCGCCCAGTAGTACCAGCGGGCGGGCTCGACCTTGATGTGCTTGCGGACCGCGTTGAAGCCGAGCTTCTTGTGCTGCACGAGGTCGGACTTGAGGGCGTCGTCCGTCGGCGCGGTGTAGAGGCCGTCCGGCCAGAACCCCTGGTCGAGGGTGGCGAGTACGAAGACGGGCTTGCCGTTGAGCTTGATCCGGTTCGTGCCGCCGGCCGGGGCCACCTCGATCGACCGCATCCCGAAGTAGGAGCCGACCCGGTCCTTGCTGCGGCCGTCGGTGAGGGTGACGTCGAGGTCGTACAGGTACGGGGCGTCCGGGCTCCACAGCCGGGCGTGCGCGATCGGCAGCCGCAGCGCGGTGCCCGCCGTGCCCGTCACCGAGCCGGCCTTGCGGCCGTCGCGGGTATAGGCGGTGGCGGTGACCTGGGCCCCGGGCGAGGTGCCTGCGCCGGGGCGTACCGTGACCGCGAGCGAGGAGTCCGCGAGGTTCGGGGTCAGCACCAGCGAGTCGACGGCCGCCTCGGGGACGGGCTCCATCCACACCGTCTGCCAGATGCCCGAACTCGGCGTGTACCAGATGCCGCTGGGGTTGCGGGACTGCTTGCCCAGCGCGTAGCGGTCGTCGGTGGTGTCGCGGACCTTGACCGTCAGCTCCTGCGCCCCGTGCCCGGCCAGGGCGTCGGTGACGTCGGCGGTGAACGCCTGGTAGCCGCCGGTGTGGTGGGCGACCTGCCGGCCGTTGACGTACACCCAGGCCTCGTAGTCCACCGCACCGAAGTTGAGGTTCAACCGGTTGCCGGAGCGGATCCTCCAGCCGTCGGGCACGGTGAAGGTGCGCTGGTACAGCGACCAGTCGTGGTGCCGGGCCACGCCGGACAGGCCCGACTCCATCGGGTAGGGGACCACGATGGTGTCGCTGAGCGGGCCCCGGGGGAGCGCCGCGTCCTGCTCGGTCGGCTGGAACTCCCAGGTCCCGTTGAGGTTCTTCCACTGCTTGCGGGTCAGCTGGGGCCGCGGGTAGTCCGGCAGCGGGTGGGACCGGGACACGTCCTTGGCCCACTTCGTGGCGAAGTACCAGGTGGAGTCGTTCCGCGCGAGGACGGAGAAGGGGCCGGTGGCGCCGTCCGCGGTGGTGATGCCGCCCTTGCCGTCGTAGCTGATCCGCACGTCGGCCTTCAGGGCGACCGGGGAGTCGGACTTCCCGGGACGCAGCAGCAGCCGCGAGGGGTGCTCGGGGTCCTTGGTCACCGTGGCCGACCATCGGGTGCCGCCGGACAGCAGCGCCAGGTGGGAGGCGGCGTCGGCGGGCATGGCGGTCACGCGGGAGCCGAGGTCGACGGTGGCGACGCGGCCGGTTTTGTCGACGGACGCCTCGGCGTCGGCCGGGGCGAAGCCGGTGGGCAGGTGCAGGGCCGTGTCGGGCACGGGCCGGCGGTCGAAGCCGGGGCCGGACCACTCGGTGTGCAGGTAGGCACCGCCGTTGCCCTGGTTGTAGTCCATCGCGAGGTCGTGGAGGCCGGCGGTGAGGGTGATCGGCTGCGAGGTGGTCTGCACGTCCCAGTCGGTCGTCCAGTGGTCGATCACGCTCGCACCGTCGAGGGACAGGCGGAAGCCGTTGTCGCCCTTGATGTAGAAGGTGTACGTGCCGTCGGCGGGTACGTCCAGCCGGCCTGTCCAGCGGACCGCGACGTTGTCGGTGGTGCCCGCGTACGTGCGCAGGGTGGGCAGCAGGTCGTCGACGTGGAGCGAACTGTCGATCCGCGTGCCCGTGTACTGCGCGAAGTCCAGCGCGGTGCCGCTGGTCATGCGGTAGTAGTCGCCGCGCAGGCCGGTGTCGGCCGCGGCGGGCGAGGCGTCCGTGACGGTGGGCCGGGCCGCGGCGGGGGGCGGCGTCATCAGGGCCGCGCCGAGGAGGAGCGGGAGCAGGGCGGCAAAGCGCCCGAGCCAAGTGGTACGTCGTCTGCCAGGACTCACGCTTGCACCTTCCGTGAGGGGCGTCGTCCACGCCTGGAGGGAAGTGCTGGTCAAGGGGGTGTGGCGCCTGGTGCGAAGAAGGGTGTACGCCGGAAACGCGCTTGTACAACGTTGGAAATCTGGACGCGGTGAGAATGAAAGCAGTGCCGTGCCGCCGTGTCCAGACCTCGCGTCGAGGTGGTGCCGGAGAGGCTCATGAGGTCTCTGGGACCGTCAACTCGCCCTGCGCGATGGCGAATCCGCAGATCGGAGGGGTGTACCGGCATCGTCCCTCACGTCGGGTGCCGGTTTTCCCGCGGCATTTTCCAACGTGGGAAAGTCGCGCCTGCGGCCGGGCATGGGAAACCCGGGGCCGGCCCGCCGGCCGGCCCCGGGTTCCGCGCGTCTCCGACCTGGTGTCAGCTGACGGCGAGGTTCTGCGCGACGCTGTTCGCCGCGAAGGTGTTCACCCCGAACAGGCCGCTGGTGTAGGCGTCGTCCGTGGCGTCGATGACGGGATCGGCCTTGTTGCCGAACCACACGCGGATGCGGCTGCCGTCGGTGCGCACCTTCAGGTGGTAGGTGCGGCCCTCGGTGATCGCCGTGGCGTACGTCGCGATGTCCCGGCCCGGGCGCCACAGTTTGACCACACCGGCACTGGTGTCGATGTTCGCCGTGTACCCGGTGCCGTCGCTCCCGGCCCGGAAGGTCAGGCCGGTCGCCGTGCCGTTGGTGACGGACAGGTCGCCCTCGTAGGTGAAGTCGCCCCCCGTGCGGTCGCTGAGGTAGAAGCCGTTCTGCGGCGCGCTGCCGTTCAGGCCGGCCGGGGTGACCGTCCAGGTGCCGCCGCGCGGGGTCCACCGGCCGGCGGGGAAGGCGGTGAAGCCGCCCGGTCCGGTGTTCAGGTTCTGCACGGTCGCGTTGCCGTTGTAGACGTTCACCCCGAACAGGCCGGTGGTGTACGTGGCGTCGGTGGCGTCGATGGCCGGGTCCGCGCCGTTGTCGACCCAGACCCGGATGCGGGGGCCGTCGGTCCGGACCGTCAGGTGGTAGGTGCGGCCGGTGCTGACCGGCAGGGCCTTGACGGCGATGTCCTTGCCGGGGCGCCACAGTTTGAGCACACCACTCGTGTCGAGCGTCGCCGTGTAGCCGGCGCCCGCGGCGGTCGCGCGGAAGGTCAGACCGCCGGCGCGCGCGGTGTCCAGGGTGATGTCGCCCTGGTAGACGGCGTCGCCGCCGCTGCTCGCGCTCAGGTAGAAGCCGTCGCCGCTGGTGGAGGCGCGCTTGCCGCCGCTGACGTCGGTCCAGGCGCCGCCGGCGGCGTGCCAGGGGCCCTTCAGGTTGCTCTCCAGGGTGGACTGGGCCGTCCCCCAGCTGGTGTTGAGGCGGGTGAAGGTCGCGTTGTCGAGCTTCACCTTGCCGCCGGTGGCGAAGAGCCGGATGCCCTGGCTGTCGGCCGCGGAGTCGAAGTCGACGTTGTCGGACAGCGAGTACAGCCCGCCGTCGGCGAAGATCTCCAACTGGCCGCGGTCCACCAGCAGTCGCATGGTGACCTTGCCGTCCCTGGGCTTGAGGGGCTTGCCCTGCAGCGTCTGTGCGGCGGTGTCGTACACCACGCTGCGGTCGGCGGTCCCGTCACTGCGGCTGTGCAGGTCGAAGCCGAACCGGGTCGCGGTCGAGTTCTTCACGTCGAACTGGGCGGTGATCTCGTAGGTGTCGGCCTTGATGCCCTCGAAGGGGTTGTCGGCCGCCTTGGGCTCCTTGCCCGGCTTGGGCTCCTTGGGTGCCTTGACGGTGTCGTTCTTCCAGGTCTCGGTCTCCGAGGCGAGCGAGGAGAGCTCGGCCACCGGAGTGCGGGTGATCCGCGGTCCGTCCGGGGTGCTGACCAGGGCCAGGGTCACCGGGAAGGTCGCGTTGCCGGTCCAGGTGCTGCCGCGGTTGCCGCCCTGCCAGGCCATCTGCACCGTGCGGCCGTCGGGGGTGTTGGTGAACGTCTCGGCGGCGTAGAAGCTGCCGCCCGCGTACGTGGTGCCCAGGTCCATCTGCTGGGGCTGGGTCCAGTCGGTGCGGAAGGTCGTGCCGTCGAAGCTGCCGACGACGTACTGGCTGGAGGCGGAGGTCAGCACCCACTTCTGCTGGTTGCTCTTGCCGTCCAGGGGCAGCGGGTAGAAGTCGGGGCACTCGAAGAGCCAGGGCGCCTGGTAGCGGCTGGCGAGGGTCCAGTCCAGGAGGTTCGGCGAGGTGTAGAGGTTCACGCCGTTCCCGCCCTGGTTGGACCAGACGACCATGGTCCAGCGGTGGCGTGCCGCGTCCCAGATCACCTTCGGGTCGCGGCTCTCGTCGGGGATCTCGATCTGCTTGCGGCCCTTGTCGTACGCCTGGAAGGTCCGGCCGTTGTCGTTGCTGTAGAAGATGCTCACGCCGTCGGTGTTGGAGAACACCACGATCGGGTCGAGTGATCCGGTCTTCAGGCCCGAGGTGTTGTCCTTGTCGACGACGCCGCCCCCGGAGAAGAGCGTCCCGGGGTGCACACCCGGTTCCAGGGCGATCGGCTTCTGCGTCCAGTGCACCAGGTCGGGGCTGGTGGCGTGGCCCCAGTGCATGGTGTCCCAGGCCAGGCCGTGCGGATTGTGCTGGTAGAAGAAGTGGTAGAGGCCGTTCGCGTAGACCAGGCCGTTGGGGTCGTTCATCCAGCCCGACTGCGAGCTGAAGTGGAACTGGCCGCGGAACGGCTCGCTGTACGTGGTCGCCGGATAGGGGAACTCGGGGTAGTCCGAGACGGTCCCGGCGACCGCGGGCGTGTTCGGCAGGAGGAGCGCGGCCAGGCCCGCGATCAGGGCGGCCAGCAGGGCCCCGACTCTTCGACGCATGTGAACCAGCTCTCTTGACGTCGCTGTGAGTGTCATCGTTGACACATGTCATCGCTGACATCCGATCGATGACCGATGATGGGCCCCGGCTGGGGGCCCGTCAACGCCTCGGACCGGATGGGTTCCGCTGCCCGGGGCTGTCGGCGGCGGTGCTCATCCCCCCGTGGAACGACGCCACTTGACGGGCCCACGGCGGGTTGGGGCCGGCCACGGCGCAGGTCAGCGCCGCCACGTGCACCGCGAACGCGCAGGCCGCCGTGACGTCGGACAGCCGCAGGTCCTCCAGTCGGCCGCCCAGCAGCTCCCGCTCGCCGAGGAAGTGCAGCAGCCCCGCGGTGAACGAGTCCCCCGCCCCGACTGTGTCGACGACGTGTGTGGGCACCCCGGGTACGGAGACGGTCCGCCCGTCGAGCGAGGCGAAGGCTCCGTGCGCACCGCGCGTGATCACCACCAGCCGCGCCCCCGCCGCGTGCAGGCTCGCGCACGCCTCCTCCACCCCGGTGCCAGGGGCCAGGACCCGCAGGTCGTCCTCGCTCAGCCGCAGGATGTCCGCCACCGCGCACCAGCCCGGCAGCCGGCGCCGGTAGACCGCCGGATCGACCAGCGCGGGGCGGACGTTGGGATCGATGCTCACCGTCGCCCGCGGTCTCGCCGCGGCCAGGAACTCCTCCAGCAGCGGGCCTCCCGGTTCGCGGGCCAGCGCGAGTGAACCGGAGTGCACACAGACCGCGTCGCCCAGGCCGGCCCGGTCCAGTTCGGCCCTCGTCCACTGCCAGTCCGCGGTGCCCTCGGCGTGGAAGCTGTACGTGGCCTGACCTGTGGCGTCGATGTCGGCGACCGCCAGGGTGCTGGGCTCCGCCGCGACCGGGGCATCCGTCAGATCGACGCCCGAATGCAGGAGATGGGCGCGGAACAACCGGCCGAAGACATCGCCCGACAGCCGCGCCAGCAACCGGGTGGGTGTGCCGAGCCGGGCCAGCCCGGCAGCGGTGTTGGCCGGCCCGCCGCCGGGCAGGGCGTGCAGACGCAGCCCTTGGGCGGGGTCCCCGGCGACAGCGCCCGCCCGGTCCTGACCGCCGGGGTGCGGTGGGCCGGACCGGGCGTCCGCGAAGACATCGGCGACGCACTCTCCCAGCACGGTGACCTGACGCGACTGCATGCGGAATTCCTCCAGGTGGGGTGCGGAACCTGCGGCCGGAGCGGCCCCGAGTGCCGGGCGTCGACCCGCTCGCGGCGCTCCGGCCGTTGCCAACTCGTGTTCTGCAGAGGGCATTGACGTTGCCGGAGCGGGAGTCCATCATCCTCCGCAGGCAGTGTCAACGATGACATATGTCAACGATGGCATTGCCTCCGGCGTCGCGTTCCCCGACGCCCGGCACCGCTCGGACGTCCCCCGCTCACTGCTTCCCCCAGGAGTCGCACATGTCCCGTAGAGCCCGCCCGGTCCTCGTCATCGGCGCCGCCGGCCTCGCCCTGTCCCTCGCGGCGTGCGGGTCCGGTTCCGGCGGCAGCTCCCCGTCCGGGGGCAAGGTGAAGGTCGGCCTCATCACCAAGACCGACACCAACCCGTACTTCGTGAAGATGAAGCAGGGCGCCGAGGAGGCCGCCAAGAGCGAGAACATCGAACTGACCACCGCGGCGGGCAAGTTCGACGGCGACAACGCGAGCCAGGTCACCGCGCTGGAGAACATGGTCGCCGCCGGGGTCAAGGGCGTGCTCATCACCCCCAACGACTCCAAGGCCATCGTCCCCGCGATCGCGAAGGCGCGCGCCAAGGGCGTGCTGGTCATCGCGCTCGACACCCCGCCCGAGCCGCAGGACGCCGCCGACGCGCTGTTCGCCACCGACAACGTGAAGGCGGGCGAGCTGATCGGCGCGTACGCCAAGGCCGCGATGTCCGGCAAGCCGGTGAAGATCGCCACCCTGGACCTCGCCCCCGGTGTGTCCGTCGGTGTGCAGCGCCACGACGGGTTCGTGAAGGGCTTCGGCATCGACGCCTCCGACCCCTCGATCGTCTGCTCCCAGGACACCGGCGGCGACCAGGCCAAGGGCCAGACCGCCATGGAGACCTGCCTGCAGAAGGCGCCGGACATCAACCTCGTCTACGCGATCAACGAGCCCGCCGCGCTCGGCGCGTACACGGCCATCAAGGCCAAGGGCCGCGAGAAGGACGTGATGATCGTCGCGATCGACGGCGGCTGCACCGGCGTCCAGGCCGTCAAGGACGGCAAGATCGCCGCCACGTCGCAGCAGTACCCGCTGAAGATGGCCGCCGACGGCGTCAAGGCGGTCGCCGCGTTCGCCAAGGACGGCAAGAAGAGCAGCGGTTACACCGACACCGGGGTCACCCTCATCACCGACAAGCCCCAGGCCGGTGCCGACGCCAAGGACACCGCCTTCGGCCTCGAGAACTGCTGGGGCTGAGCACGTTGACCACTTCCACCACGCTCCCCGTGGGCGCCGGCGAGCCGACCGCACTGCGCAGGCTGCTCACGGCGCCCGCGGCGGGCCCCTTCGCGGCCCTCGTCATCGCGTCCGTGTTCTTCTCGGTGTCGACCGACCAGTTCCTGTCCGGCGGGAACTTCTCGCTGATCCTCCAGCAGGTCATGGTGGTGGGCACGCTCGCCATCGGCCAGACGCTCATCATCCTCACCGCGGGCATCGACCTGTCCTGCGGCGCGGTGATGGCCTTTGGCGGCATCCTGATCGCCAAGCTCGCGGTCCAGGGGCCGCTGCCGCCGGTGCTCGCCATCGTGATCGGCATCCTGGCCTGCGGCGTCTTCGGGCTCGTCAACGGCCTGCTGGTGCGGGCGGTGCCGCTGCCGCCGTTCATCGTGACGCTCGGCATGCTCAACGTCGCCTTCGCCCTGACCCACATCTACTCCGCCGAGCAGACGGTCACGGGCCTGCCCGGACCGCTGACCGTGCTCGGCAGGACCTTCCCCCTCGGCCGGACCGATGTCACCTACGGGTCGCTGGTCACCGTCGCGCTGTTCCTGGGATTCGCCTACGCGCTCAGCAGCACCGCGTGGGGCCGCCACGTCTACGCTCTCGGCAACAGTGCCGAGAGCGCCCGCCTCAGCGGCATCCGCGTGTCCCGCCTCACCGTCGGCGTCTACGCGGTGGCCGGCCTGGTCTACGGTGTCGCGGCCCTGCTCCTGGTGTCGCGGACCGGCGTCGGCGACCCGCAGGCGGGCCAGACCGACAACCTCGACAGCATCACCGCGGTCGTGCTCGGCGGCACCAGCCTGTTCGGCGGGCGCGGCACGGTGCTCGGCACCTTCGTCGGCGTCCTCATCGTCGGTGTCTTCCGCAACGGCCTCCAGTTGATGGGTGTCTCGTCCGTCTACCAGACGCTGGTCACCGGCGTCCTCGTCATCCTCGCGGTGACCGTCGACCAGCTCTCGCGAAAGGGGACCCGATGACCGGCCCGGCCTCCTCCCACGACCCGGCGCCGGGCGGACCCGGCAGCGCCGCCTCCCCGACGGCGAAGCCCGCGCCGGGCGGCGCCCCCGAACCCGTCCTCAGCGCGCGCGGCCTGGTCAAGCGCTACGGGCACGTCACGGCGATCGACGAGGCCGACTTCGACCTGATGCCCGGCGAGGTGCTGGCCGTCATCGGCGACAACGGCGCCGGGAAGACCAGCCTGATCAAGGCACTCACCGGTGCCCTCGTGCCGGACGCCGGCGAGATCCGGCTGCACGGAGTGCCCATCCGGTTCGGCGGGCCGCAGGACGCGCGGGCCCACGGGATCGAGACGGTCTACCAGGACCTCGCCGTCGCGGCGTCCATGGACATCGCCTCCAACATGTTCCTCGGCCGCGAGATCCGCCGCCCCGGTGTGCTCGGCTCGGTGTTCCGCATGCTCGACAAGAAGGCCATGCGCCGGGAGGCAGCCGCCCACATGGCCGCGCTCAAGGTCGGTGTCGGCTCGCTCGCGCAGCCGGTGGAGACCCTCTCCGGCGGTCAGCGGCAGGCCGTCGCGGTGGCCCGCGCGGCCGCCTGGGCGCGCAGCGTCGTGGTGATGGACGAGCCGACCGCCGCGCTGGGCGTCAAGGAGTCGGGGCAGGTCCTCGACCTCATCCGCCGGGTCCGGGACAAGGGCATCCCGGTGATCCTCATCAGCCACAACATGCCGCACGTCTTCGAGATCGCCGACCGCGTCCACGTGCACCGGCTCGGCAGGCGCGAGGCGGTGATCAGGCCGTCGGACTACTCCATGGCGGAAGTGGTGGCCATCATGACCGGCGCGCTGAGTGTGCGGGCCGACGGGGGTACGGTCGTGACGGACAGCGACGCGGCCTCGGCAGCCGGGGTGCGGGGGAGCTGACCGCGGTTCCGGCATCCACGGGACCGACGTCCACGAAGAAGGTGGTTTATGGCAGCGACCCGCAGACCGACCCTCGCCGATGTGGCCCGCGAGGTGGGCGTGAGCGCCAAGACGGTCTCCCGGGTCCTCAACGAGGACGGCCCCAGTTCCCCGGAGACCAGGAAGCGGGTACTGGAGGCCGTCGCCAAACTCGGCTTCCAGCCCAACCTGATGGCCCGGAGCATCCGGGTCGGCGGACCGGACACCACCGTGGGCCTGGTGGTGCCGGACCTCGGCAACCCGTTCTTCGGCGCGGTGGCCGGCGGCATCGAGGACGCCGTGCACACCCGCGGGCTGACCCTGCTCATGGGTTCCTCCGACGACGACCCGGAACGTGAACTCGCCCTGATCCGGACCTTCCTGGCCCGCAGGGTGAGCGTGCTCATGGTGGCGCCCGCCGTCGGGGCCGACCACACGTACCTCAAGGCGCAGCGGTCCGGCGGCATGCCCGTCGTCTTCCTCGACCGGCCCGGCAACGGCCTCACCGCCGACACGGTCGTCAGCTCCAACCGCTCGGGCACCCACGAGGGCGTGACCCATCTGATCACCCGCGGCCACCGCAGGATCGGCTTCATCGGCGACCTGCCGGCCCGGTTGTACACCCGCCGCGAACGCCTCGCCGGCTACCGCGCGGCGATCGCCGAGGCCGGCCTGCCGTACGACCGCGCCCTGGTCGCCGACGCCCACGACCCGTCCGGTGCGGCCGAGGCGACCGCGCGGCTGCTCGCGCTGCCCGATCCGCCCACCGCGCTGCTCTCCGGCAACAACGTCATGACGATCGGGGTCATGGCCGAACTCTCGCGCAGCCGCCGGAAGGACGTGGCCGTCGTCGCCTTCGACGACGTGCCGATGGCCGCGATCCTCGAACCCGCGCTCACCGTGGTCGCGCAGAACCCCGCGGCGATGGGGGAGGTGGCGGGCGCCACCGCCGTCGAACGCCTGGAGGGCGACCGCTCACGCGCCCGCACGATCATGGTCGAGACCCGACTGGTCGCCCGCGGGTCCGGCGAACTCCCGGCGCCGCGCCGCCCGGAGTGAACACGGGCGGGACCGGGGGCGCGGGTGTCCGCCCGTCTCCGGGCCATGGTCGGGGACATGGCCCGGAGACGGACAACCCGTCCCGTGGGGCGGGAGGCTCGTCGATCAGCCGAACATGCCGGGCTGGTAGTCGCCGGCGGGCTGCTGGTTGATCACGTTGATGCGGTTGTAGGCGTTGATGACCGCGATGAGGGAGATCAGGGCGATCAGCTGGTCCTCGTCGTAGTGCTTGGCGGCGGCGGCCCACGCCTCGTCGGAGACGCCGCCGGCCGCGTCGGCGATGCGGGTGGCCTGCTCGGTCACTTCCAGGGCCGCGCGCTCGGCGTCGGTGAAGACCGTGGCCTCGCGCCAGGCGGCGACGAGGTTGAGGCGCACCGGGGTCTCACCCGCGCGGGTGGCCTCCTTGGTGTGCATGTCGGTGCAGAAGCCGCAGCCGTTGATCTGGCTGGCGCGGATCTTCACCAGTTCCTGCGTCGCGTGCGGCAGGGTCGACTCGGCCGCGACCATGCCCGCAGAGTTGATGTGCTTGAGGAACTTGCCCGCGGTCGGGTTACCGAAGAAGTTGAGACGCGCGTTCATCGTGCTCTCCTGTGCCGTAGGAACGGTTACGCAGCTCTGACCGCGCAGTCGAGCGGAATGTGACAGCGGCGCGAAAGTGACGCACGTCTCATCGGCTTCTCCGTGCCACCACCCGGTGCGGACATATGCGAGCACGTGCGCGTATCGTGGGATGCGGAAGGGGAGGTGCCGTGACCCGCGCATTGAAGAACCTCGACGACCCGTGCAACAACCTGGCACTGCGCAAGGCGTCCCGGTATCTCGGCGCGACGTACGACAGGGCCCTGGCGCCGGTCGGTCTGCGCGCCACGCAGCTCACCGTCCTGCAGAAGCTCGGCGCGCAAGGGCAGACGACGATCACCCTCCTCGCCGAAATGATCGCCATGGACCGCACGACGATGGCCTCCAACCTCAAGCCGCTCGCCCGGGAGGGGCTGGTGACCGTCGGGACCTCGGAGACCGACCGCCGCGCCCGTGTCGTCACGATCACGGCGGACGGCCGGGCCCGCCTGAAGGCGGCGCTGCCCCTGTGGCGGGCGGTCCAGGAACGGTTCGAGGAGTCGTTCGGCGCCGAGGAGGCCGCCCGGTTGCGCGCGTCCCTCGAAGCCGTCCTGGACACCGGTTTCCGGCCCTGGGCCGAGTAGGCGGCCGGCAGGTCGCCCGTGCGCGGTGCTCCGGCCACGAACGGCACGTCCGGAATGCGACGCCCGGCACCGCATGCCACGGTGATCAGGTGAATTTCCCGACCGGCACATGCCAGGGGAATGCACCGTGGCCCTGCCGGGAGTCCGATCCCGAGGGCGTACTGGGACGCGTCCCGGTGAACGACAAGGACTGACCCAAGATCTGGGGACGTCGCGGAGAGCCATGCCCGAACAGCCGCCTCCCCGCGGCGGCGTGCCCCACGCCGCCCGACGGCCCGCGTGCGTCCGGCTCTCCCACCGACTGGAAGGAGCGGACGTGAAGGCTCGTTTGGGCGGAAGCCGGGGAAGGGCACGCGCGGTCATATCGGTGGCCGCCGTTCTCGTCTCGATGCTGTCGGGATCGGTGTCGGCCGTCGCGGACGGAAACGGAAACGGAAGCGGCAACGGGCCGGGTGCGTCGGATCATTGGGGGCTGATCACGCGCAACACGATCGGTTCCGCCGTGGCCCAGCTGCGGAACGGTCCCTTCGTCCCGGTCACCACGCAGGGGGGGTCGACTTCCACCTCCAGGCCTCCCTACGGAACCGGCAGCCTGGGCATCCAGGTGACACCCGACGAGAAGGTCGACTTCGGCAACGAGGTCGACTTCCTGGGTGACCGGCTGCTGGGCCTGGACAAGATCGGATTCCATGTCTTCCAGACCAGTGAGAACGTCTCCTACGGTGGCGCCCTCAACATGCCGAACATCCGGATCGAGATCGATCCGAACATGACCGTGCCCGACGACTACTCGACCCTGGTGTGGAACCCGCCCGCCTCCCTGGCGGTGAACAGCTGGAGCAAGTACATCGACGCCACCGAGTCCGGTACGTGGTACCTCACCGGCGGCGAGACCTCCTGCACCCAGAACCGCAGCCCCCGGCAGTGCACGTTCGCAGAGCTGAAGGCATCGTTCGCCGGTGCCGTGCGGCAGCCCACCATCCTCAGCATCGCGGTGGGCAAGGGCCGGGACCACATGTGGATCGGCGCTGTCGACGGCCTCCGGATCAACCGGTACGTCTACGACTTCGAACCCACCGGCGTCAGGGCGCATCGCGTCGGCTGACGCCCGGCCCGCCCCTCACGCTCCGCGAGGGACCCGGCCGGCGGCCTGCCGGCCGGGTCCCTCGCGCAAGGTGCTGCCGCTCGATGTCCCCTTTAGGATGCCGATGCGGCGTATGAGGCTGTTGTTGCCATCCGTGACGATTCTGCCGGTACATCCGCGAACTCGGCCGCGTGGCCGCAGGCCTCGACAGGGAGTCGCACATGCGTATCGATCTCACCGGACGGACCGCGCTGGTGACAGCGTCGACGCAGGGCATCGGGGCCGCCATCGCGGCCGGCCTCGCGGCGGCGGGCGCACGGGTGGGCGTCAACGGACGTGACGCCGGGAGGGTCGACGAAGCGGTACGGCGGCTGCGGGCGGAGGTGCCGGACGGCGACTTCGTCGCCGTCGTCGCCGATGTCGTGTCCGAGGAGGGGGCGGCGAGCGTTCTGGCGGCGATGCCCGACGTCGATGTCCTGGTCAACAATCTGGGCGTCTACCGTTCGCAGGACCCGCTCGACATCACCGACGCGGACTGGCGCCGGTACTTCGAGGTCAACGTGCTGGCCGCCGTCCGGCTGACCCGCGGCTACCTCCCGCGGATGCTCGAACGCGACTGGGGCCGCGTCCAGTACATCGCCAGTGAATCCGCGGTGGCCATCCCCGCCGAGATGATCCACTACGGCACGACGAAGACCGCCATGCTGGCCCTCGGGCGCGGTTTCGCGAAGAAGGCGGCCGGCACCGGCGTCACGGTCAACTCGGTCCTGGCCGGCCCGACGCGCACCGCCGGCGTGGAGGAGTTCGTCCGCGACCTGGTCGGCCGCGACCTGCCATGGGAGGAAGCGGAGCGGATCTTCATGCGCGACCACCGCCCGCAGTCCCTGCTGCGACGTCTGATCGCCCCCGCGGAGATCGCCAACATGGTGGTCTACCTCGCCTCCGACCAGGCATCCGCCACCACGGGCGGTGCCCTGCGGGTGGACGGCGGCTGCGTCGACGCCGTCATCCCCTGAACGCCGCGCCGCCCGCGGCGTTGCGCGGACGGGCTGACAATCCGGCACTCCGCGCCGCGGGCGCTGCTGTACCGGGCAAGAACCCGGCGTGGTTCCACCGCCCGCACCCCGGGGAAGGCCGAGGATGATCGACAGGCGCAGTTTCGGCAGGATCGTCGGCTCGGGAGCGGCCGGGGCCGTCCTGGCCGGCCTCTCCACGGCATGCTCGACGGCGCCGTCCGCCGTGAGCGGGCCCGCGCCGGCCGCCCCGGCAGGCGGCAAGGAGAGCCCGGACGCCGCGGCCTCCTTCGGCCCGGTGCGGCAGATCACGGCGGGTGTCCTGAACGTCGGCTACGTGGAGGCCGGCCCGGCCGACGGCCCCGCCGTGGTCCTCCTGCACGGCTGGCCGTACGACATCCACAGCTTCGAAGGAGTCGCGCCCCTGCTGGCCGCCAAGGGCTACCGCGTCGTCGTGCCGTACCTGCGGGGGCACGGAACGACGCGGTTCCTCCAGCGTTCCACTCCGCGGGCTCCGCAGCAGTCGGCCTTCGCCCTCGACATCGTCGCGCTCATGGACGCCCTGGGGATCAAGAAGGCGATCCTCGCCGGCTTCGACTGGGGCTCGCGGACCGCCGACATCATCGCGGCGCTGTGGCCGGAACGCGTCAAGGGCCTGGTGTCGGTGACCGGCTACCTGATCACCAATCGGAAGGCGAACCAGCAGCCACTGCCGCCGAAAAGCGAATGGGCGTGGTGGTACCAGTACTACTTCGCCACGGACCGCGGCCAGCTGGGACTGGAACGCTACCGGAGCGACCTCGCCCGGCTGGTGTGGAAGTTCAACTCACCGACCTGGGCCTTCGACGACGCCACCTTCGAGCGCACGGCCGAGGCCTTCGACAACCCGGACTACGTCGCCATCGTGATCGGCAACTACCGCTGGCGGCTCGGCCTGGTCGAAGGCGATCCCCGGTACGACGCGCTCGAAGCGCGTCTGGCGCGCGGACCCGTGATCACCGTCCCCACCGTCACGCTGGACGGTGCGGAGGACCCCTTCACGCCCCCGGGCAACGGCGCCTCCTACCGCGCGAAGTTCACCGGGCCCTACGCGCACCGGACGCTGGACGGCATCGGACACAACCTCCCGCAGGAGGCCCCCGCGGCCTTCGCGCGGGCGGTCATGGACGTCGACGGCATGTGACGCCCCCGCCCGCCGGAGGCTACGAGGTCACGGGCGCCGGGGTCAGGACGCGGCGCAGCCAGTCGGTGCGGGTGCGGCGCGCGGTGGCCGAGAGGTGCGCCTCGGGGAAGAGCGCGTCGAATCCGTGGAAGCCGCCGGCCCAGATGTGCAGTTCCGCCTGGCCGCCGGCCGCCCAGATGCGGGAGGCGTGGCCGACGGCCTCGTCGCGGAAGACCTCGGCCGAGCCGGCGTCGATGTAGGTGGTCGGCAACGAGGACAGGTCGTCGGCCAGCGCGGGGGATACGCAGGCGGGGACCTCGTCCTCCCCGGCGAGGTCGCCGAGGACGGACTGCCAGGCGAACGCGTTGGTCTCACGCGTCCACACGCCGGGTCCGCCGGAGTACTGGCGGCTCGAGACGGTGCTGTTGCGGTGGTCGAGCATGGGGCAGATCAGGATCTGGGCGGCGACGGCGGGGGTGCCGCGGTCGCGTGCCACGAGGGCGAGGCCGGCGGTGAGCCCGCCGCCGGCGCTGGCGCCCGCGATGACGATGCGGTCGGGGTCGATGCCCAGTTCGGCGGCGTGTTCGGCCACCCACAGCAGTCCGCGGTAGCAGTCCTCGACCGCGGTGGTGCCGGTGGCCTCCGGCGCAAGCCGGTAGTCGACGGTGACCACGACGGCCCCGAACAGGCCGAGCCATTCCAGCGGGATGTCGATCTGCGAGAACCGGTCGCCCATGATCATTCCGCCGCCGTGCATCCAGTACACGCACGGTGCGGGCGTGGCGCGGCCGGCCGCGGCCGGGGTGAGGACGGACAGCGGGATCCGCGCGCCGTCCGGGCCGGGGACGAGGACGTCGCGCCGGGTGGCCGCGTGGTCGTGCAGGAGGGGTTCGACCGGAGCCGACGGCATGCGGCGCAGCTGCGCGAGGAGTTCCGGTGTCAGCCGCGTGGTGAGCGGCATCGGAGCGAGGAGGGTGCGGAGTTCGGGGTCGAGGCCGGGGCGTGCGGAGGACATGGCCGATCCTTTCCGTGGGCGGGGTGATGGGGGGGTCAGAGGACGGCCTTGCCGCCCACCGGGACGTGGTCGGTGTACGGCGAACTCGCCGCCACCAGTTCCTGGACCCGCGCCACGATCGCCTGCGCGGCGGCGCCGGCGAAGACCCGGTGGTGGTCCTCCTCGCTCGTCCAGCCCTCGGCGACGTGCACGACGTCGCGGTCGGCGGCCGAACGGGAGACGAGGTAGACCAGGCAGTGTTCGCTCGCGGCGGGGTTGCCCTCCTCCAGGGCGGTCAGCAGCAGGTCGGCCAGCCGGTCGCCCATCGCGGGCCTGGCGGTGAGTGTGGCGCTGAATCCGTAGCCGGCGGTCATGGCGGTGCTCCTCTGTCGACGGGGATCCGGGGATCCGGGAATGTCCGTTCCTCCCCGGGTGGCAGGTGGTGTCCGCTGCCGCCGGGGTGTCACGGATCCCATTTCACCGCGCTGACGTGCGGCAACGGTAGAACGAAGCTCGCCGGTGCTTGCACGATCGTCCCGACCTGGCGTCCCGAACGGGAATTCCCACCGGGCCGCCGTGCTGCAATGGAGCCATGGGATTCGACGAGCTCCGCGCCCTGCTGGCCCGGCATGTGCGCGACGACGCCACCACGGACATCGGCGGTCTGCACATCGCGCGGGTCGACCGCCCGGGCCCGCCGTCGACGTCGATGTCCGGCACCGTGCTCGCGGTCCTGGCGCAGGGGGCGAAACGCCTGGCGCTGGGGGAGCGGCTGTACGAGTACCGCCCCGGTACGTACTTCGTCGCCTCTGTCGACCTGCCCGTCACCGGCCACTTCACGGAGATCGGCCCGGACCGGCCGGCCCTGGGGCTCGCCCTCGTCCTGGAACCGTCCGCCATCGCTGAACTCCTCCTGCGCGCCGGACCGGGCGACCTCCCGCGCCCCGCCCCGGGCGCCCCGCCCGGCATCGCCGTCGGGGACATGTCGCCCGAACTGCTCGACGCCCTGGTCCGATTGGTACGGCTGCTCGACCGGCCGCGGGACCGCGGCGTGCTGGCCCCGCTCGTCGTCCGCGAGATCCTGTGGCGGCTGATCACCGGCGACCAGGGGGCCGTGGTGCGCCAGCTCGGCCTGGCGGACAGCAGCCTCAGCCACATCGCGCGCGCCGTGCGGTGGATCCGCGAGCACTACGCGGAGCCGTTCCGTGTCGAGGACCTCGCCCGGCGGACGGGGATGAGCACGTCGGCGTTCTACCGCAACTTCCAGGCGGTGGCGGCGATGAGCCCCATCCAGTTCCAGAAGCGGATCAGACTCCAGGAGGCCCGCCTCCTGCTGGCCGCCCACCCCCACGACATCACGGGGGTGGGCCATCGCGTCGGCTACGACAGCCCGTCGCAGTTCAGCCGCGAGTACCGCCGCCAGTTCGGCGTACCGCCCAGCCAGGACGCGGCCGACCTGCGCGGTCTCATCCGGAGCACGGCCCCGGCCCTGCCCTGAACGCCCGGACGGGCACCACGGGAAGCGGCCCCCGCCGGCGGCCGGTGAGCCGTCGCCGGGGGCCGCTGTGCCGCGTGGTGCGGGGCTGCCCTACTTCTTCGGGGTCACCCGGAAGGAGCGGATGACGGTCTGGTCGACCGCGTTGCCCGCCGCGTCCTTGGCCGTGAGCCGGACGGAGGCGTAGCCACCGGCCTTGGGGGTGGTCACGGTGACCAGGCCGAGGTCGCCCCAGCGGATGACCCGCAGGGTCTTCCAGGTCCTGCCGTCGTCGAAGGAGAGCCGCATGCCCAGCGACGTGGTGGCCGCCTTGCCGCCGCGTTCGGCGTTGACGACGAAGGTGTACGTACGGCCGCCGGGAAGGGCGCTCGCGGAGTCCAGCGGGCCGCCGAGCCGGACGTTCATCAGCTGCTGCTGGGTCATCGTCGTGGTGCTCGGCCGCTGGGAGGTGAAGGTCCAGGTGGCGGAGGCCTTGCTGCCCAGCGTCGTCCAGCCCACGGAGCGGGTGCCGGAGGACTTCAGGGTGTACGTGGCCTTCTCGTACGGGACGGGGGTCTGCAACTGGCCCAGGGAGTCCAGCGACGCGATCTTCACCCCGTTGCGGTACAGGGTCGAGGAGCCCGTGGTGCCCCGGGCCTGGCCCGAGTAGGAGGCCGTGTTCGCGGCGGCCGTGGAGAACAGGCCCGGGGTGAGGTAGAGCTGGTCCTCGAGACGCAGTGCGTCCAGTGAACGGGCGCGCAGCGGGGCCTGGTTCCACAGCCGGGTGGAGGCCGTGTCCGGCCGGAACCGCGTGGTGTCGGCGAACTGGATCTCGTCGAAGCCCGCGGTGTTCTGGGCGCGCATGCCGAGCGTGCGGTCCCAGACGATCGCCGCGTCGTCGGTGTAGTAGCGGGTCTGCCTGCCCGGGACCGGGATCTGGCTGCCGTCCACGAAGGCGACCGCGCCGTACGTCGGGACCGGGGTGTCGATCCGGACACCGAGCGGCTTGCCGCCCTGGCCGGCGTAGGTCTCCTCGACCCGGGCGAGCGAGCGGTCGGGGAGCCTGCGGGTGAGGGTGGACGGGATGCCGCCCTTGGCGTTGACGGCCAGGTTGTAGGCGTAGCTCGACGCCGGGCTGGTGGCGGTCACGGGCTTGGTGCCGGTCCACCGCTGGGCGGTGAGGAACCAGAACGGGTGGCTGGTGACCTGAGCCGTCGGGGTGGCGTAGATGCGGTCGCCGGGGAAGCCCATCACGAACTTCTGCGTGCCGTAGTGCCCGTCGGTGCTGATGGACGTCACGCTGGCGAAGATGCCCTCGTTCGTCGCCTGGCTCTTGTCGACCGTCAGGTTGACCTCCTTGGCCGTGCGGCCGTCGAGGCTGAGCGAGGTGTCGCCGGTGAGGTGGACGCCCGGCGTGGAGAACAGGACCGAGGTGTGCCCGACGGGGTCGAACTTGTTCGCCGAGATGTCGTACTCGCTCTCGGGCAGCTGCATCGACGCCTTGCCGTCGGCGTCGGTGGTGACGCTGTACTGCAGGCCGGTGCTGACGTCGAAGGCGTTGACGTACGTGCCCTCGCCCACCGGCTTGCCGTCGAGGCCGAGGACCGTGAACGACAGCGCGTGGGTGAGCGGTTCGGCGTAGACGCCGAAGGCGTCGCGGACCGTGGTGGCGCCGTCGTCCGTGGTGGCGACGATCGAACCGCCGTAGGCGCCGGTCATCGTGGCGTCGACCGTGGCGGTGAGGCCGGCCGAGGCGGTGCCGCCGGCCGGGACGGTCACGGTGTCCGCGGACAGGGTGAAGGCACCGGCGGGTGCCTTTGTGCCGCGGGGCCCGTGGGCGTCGACGGACAGGTGCAGTGTGACGTCGGCGGCGCCGTCGTTGGTGTACGTGACGGTGCCGGTCCGGGTGACGTTCTCGTGCGGGAAGTCGGCCTTGCCGAAACTGATGCTGCCGGAGGTGGCGCGCACGGTCTGCACCGCGGCGCGGGCCACGTCCAGCCGTCCGGTGCCCTGGTCGTAGGCGGTGAGTCCGGGCAGGCCCTTGGCGGCGCTGGTGAGGGCGGACTTGAAGTCGGCCGCCTTCCAGTCCGGGTGCTCCTGGGCGAGCAGCGCGACGGCGCCCGTGACGTGCGGGGTGGCCATCGAGGTGCCGGACGCGGTGACGTACGAGGCGCCGACCGGGTCGCCCATCGTGGTGCCGGCGGCGCGGGCCGCGGTGATGTCCGAACCGGGCGCGACGATGTCGGGCTTCACGGCGAAGTCGCCGATGCGCGGGCCGCGGCTGGAGAAGTCGCTGAGGGTGTCCTGCTTGGTGGTGCTGCCCACGGTGAGCGCGGAGTCGGCGATGCCCGGGCTGCCCACGGTGCCGCCGAAGTAGTCGGCGGAGGGGGCGCCCTCGTTGCCCGCCGCGATCACGAACAGCGTGCCGTGCTCGGCGGTCAGCTTCTCGACCGTCTCGGTGAGCGGGTCCGTCTGCGCGTACGGGGGCGAGCCCAGGCTGAGGTTGACGGCCTTCGCGCCGGCCTCCGACGCCCAGGTCATGCCGTTGATGACCGCGTCGTCGGGGCAGAAGCCGTCGTTGTCGCAGACCTTGCCGACGAGCAGTTCGGCGTCGGGGGCGACGCCCTTGTACTTGCCCGCGGAGGCGGCGCCGGTGCCCGCGATGATGGACGCGGTGTGGGTGCCGTGGCCGTGCCCGTCCACCACGGTGCCGGACCCCGTGAAGTCCATGGTCCGGCCGGCGGCGGCCTTGTCCTTGAGGTCCGGGTGGGTGGGGTCGTAGCCGGTGTCGAGGTCGGCCACGACCACGCCCTTGCCGGTGATGTGCACGCCGTTGGCGTCGACGCTGTCCCACACCTTGGGGGCGCCGATGATGCCGGTGCTCTCGGCGAGGGCGACCCGGCTGCGGCCGTTGAGCCACAGTTCGCGCAGCGGGCCGCGCAGCCCCTGTGTCCCGGTGACGAACGTCCAGAACGAGGCGGCGTCGCGCTTGGCCGGGGCGAAGCTGCCGCCGTCCAGCACGTCCAGGGTGCGGGAGATCCGCGCGCCGTGCTGCTGGATCGCGGCGCGGGCCGTGGCGGACTTGCCGCTGCGGCTCGAGTAGATCAGGGGGAGCGTGGTGGTCGAGGCGTCGTCGTAGCCCGCGTCGAGCTGCTCGGTGACGTCGAACAGGCGGGCGTCGAGCCGTCCGGAGGTCAGCAGCGCCTGCGCGTCCGACGGCACCACCGAGATGTGGTGGTCGGAGCCGTGCCACTGGTGCGACACCTCGAAGGCGATGCCGGCGCGGCCGGGGCCGCGCCGCACGCTCACCGCGGGTACACCGCTGGTGCCCTGGACGACCGTCACCTTGTCACCGGTGATCAACGTGACGGTCCGGACCGACGCGGACCCGGCCGGAGCGGTGCCCACGGGGGACGCCCCCGCGACGGGGCTCTGGGATGCCAGCGCGGCGCCGGGTACGGCGCCCGCCAGGAGGCCTGCCAGGGCGGGGATCAGGGCCCATCGGGCTTGTATTCGCATCTACGACTACCCTTGGCCGCCCGGGAGACCTGTAACACGGGCGGCGGACGGTGGGGCACCCGGCGGTCTCCGGGCACCCGGGAACGCGGTCGGAGCAGCCTCGTGGAAGGGACGTCGGACGCCCCGCCCACTCAGTTGGAAGTTCCGACCGAGTCCTTGGTCACGAGGGATGAGAAAACCACACCCGAACAAGGTTGCATAGGGATGTGGGTTTCCCGTCCAGGAAATTGCGGCGCCGGCCCTTCGGGGGCGTTCTGCAATACATCGGAAAAGAAGGCGGTCTTTGTCCGTATTGGGCTGCGGGTGGCGCGCCGGTGACCACGCGCCGCGTTCCGATATCGCGCGGTGACCGCGAGTTGTGCACACCTGCGCGGGACGGTAGCGGAATCCATTCCGCCGTTTTCGTCAACAAGGCCTGCCTATAGGCGAGTTCACAAACCATGGCGCCCGTGGAAGGGGTCGGGTGCAGGCGAACTCGGGGGATCGGCACGGATGTTGCCCGCGGCGGCGATCGGCACGCGTCACGTGCGACCCGGGGAGACCGGGTCGTCCGGGCTCACTTGCCGGCGGCTCCGGGATGACGCAGTGACGCGAACGCGGCGCGCAGTTCCCTGGTGAAGATGTCCGGCACTTCCCACGCCGCGAAGTGACCGCCCTTGCGGGCCTTGTTGTAGTAAATGAGGTCGTGGTAGGCCTGCTTGGCCCAGCTCAGCGGCGCCTGGTAGATCTCGCCCGGGAACACCGTGATGGCCGCGGGGAGGGAGACCGACACCGCGTTGAAGTTGTTGGCGTTGTTCTCCCAGTACAGGCGAGCGGAGGAGACCGCCGTGTTGGTGACCCAGTAGAGCGTGATGTCGTTGAGTATCTCGTCCTTGGTCAGCACGCGATCGGGGTGGCCGCCGCTGTCCGTCCACGCCGCGAACTTGTCGTACATCCAGGCGGCCAGTCCCGCGGGGGAGTCCGTCAGCCCGTATCCCACGGTCTGCGGGCGGGTGACCATCATGGCGGAGTAGCCGGAGCCCCTTGCGTAGAAGTCGGCGAGTTTGTCGTACGCGGCCCGCTCGTCCACGGACAGGCCGGCCGGGGCCGGGTCACCGCAGGCGAGTTTCTTCGCGATGTCCGGCGGCACCGTGGCCGGGAAGTTCACATGGATGCCGAGCAGTCCCGGGACACGCTGCATCGCCATCCGGTCCGAGATCACCGCTCCCCAGTCGCCGCCCTGGGACACGTAGTGCTCGTATCCCAGGCGCTCCATCAGCACGGCCCAGGCCCGGCCGATGCGGTCGGGCCCCCATCCCGTGGTGGTCGGCTTCTCCGAGAAGCCGTATCCGGGCATGGAGGGGATGACGAGATGGAAGGCGTCGTCCGCGCTTCCCCCGTGCGCCGTCGGGTTGGTGAGCGGGTCGATCACCTTGAGGAATTCCAGGATGGATCCCGGCCAGCCGTGGGTCAGGATCATCGGCAGCGCGTTCGCGTGGCGGGAGCGGATGTGCAGGAAGTGGATGTCGAGCCCGTCGATCTCGGTCATGAACTGGGGCAGGGAATTGAGCTTCGCCTCGATCCTCCGCCAGTTGTAGGACGTCGCCCAGTAGAGCGAGAGTTCCCGCATCGTCGCCAGCTGCACGCCCTGGGACTGGTCGGGCACCGTTTCCCGGTCGGGCCACCGCGTTGCCACGATGCGCCGGTGCAGCTCGTCGAGATCCCCCTGCGGAATGTCGATACGGAAGGGGCGGACGGCCGTGCCCGCCTTCGCCGCGACCGGTTTCCGGGAGAGCAGGCCGAAGGCCCCCGTGGTGGCCGCGGTCATGGCGGCGGCCGAGGTGAGGAGCACCTTCCGGCGGGAATGCCAATGAGGGAACTCGGGCACGGCGGATCTCCTTGGGGTGATTCCCTGCGATTCCTGCGGCGGCCCTGGGAACGCCTGACCGGACGGGCCCGCAACCGGCGGAAAAGCGCTCGGTATTCATCGCCTGAACGGTGCGACCGCACGTCACGCTAATTGGCCGGGAATGGCCCCGCAACCTGGCTGCCGCGAACGGCTGACACGGTGAATCCCGGCGCACACGCGGGTGTTGCGGGGGTCCGGAGGGTGTGTTTAGGCTCCCTCGCCGAACGGATGACGTGCGGGAGCGACCGCGCGGCAGTGGAGGTGCGCCATTCCGGAGACGAACGGCTTCGCGGCGATGGTGGTCGGCGGATCGCTCGGCGGTCTGGCGGCCGCGCACGAACTACGGGCTGCCGGGGCCGATGTCGCCGTCCACGAGCGGTCGGCGCCGCGGACGCCGGCACACGGCGCCGGCATCGTCGTGCGGCCGGACATCGAGGCGCTGCTGCACCGCCTGGGCGTGCCGGTCGAGGCGGTGGCCGTCGAGCTGTACGAGAGCCGGCGACTCGACGTGGACGGCAGGGCCGTGCGCGAGGAGGCGCCGCAGTGGATGACGGCCTGGGACGTCCTCCACCGGGTGCTGCGGGAACCCCTCGCCGATGTGTGCCACCGCCTGGACGGCGCGCTGCGGCGTGTGCGGGTGGAGGGCCACGAGGTCACCGCCGAGTTCTCGGACGGGTACACGGCGCACGGCAATTTCCTCGTGGGCGCGGACGGCATCGGTTCGGCGACGCGCAGACTCCTCGACCCGTCCTTCCGCCCCGCGTACGCGGGGTACGTCGGATGGCGCGGACTGGAACCCGAATCCCGGCTTCCCGGTGACCTGCTGGAGCTTCTCTCCGGTCGTCTCACGCACTTCACCTCCGACGGCATGCAGATGCTCTGCTCCTTGGTCCCGGGACCCGGCGGCGAGCTGGAGAAGGGCGCGCGGCGCGTCAACTGGGTCTGGTACGTCAATGTGGCCGAGCGGGATCTGCCGGGGCTCCTGCCGGGCCGCTCCGCGCGGCGTTCCGCGTCCTTCCTGCCGCCCGGCGACGTGCCGCCGGAGACCGCCGAGCGGGTGGTGCGCGAGGCAGAGGTGTCGCTTCCGCCGGCCCTCGCCGAGCTGGTGCGGCTGTCGGACCCCTTCGCGCAGCCGGTGCTGGACGTGCCCCCGTGGCGCATGGTGGCCGACCACGCGGCGCTCATCGGCGACGCGGCGGGCACGGTCCGCCCCCACACCTCGGTGGCGGCGTCCAAGGCTTTCGGCGACGCCGAGGGCCTTGCGACGGCCCTGCTCGGGTGGACCCCGGCGCAGCCGCTGCCGGCCGTCGCCCTGGAGCACTGGGAGGTGCTGCGCCTCGACCGTCTGGTCACGCTGGCCGGGACGGGCCGGGAGCTGGCGGCGGCATCGGGGCTGGGGGTCGGGGCGGGGCGCACGTTCTTCACCGGCGACTGACCCGCGGCGGGGCATATACCGCGATTTTACCGATACCGGAATGAGTCATGACCGCGATTTGTTCCGGTATTGGCGTTCATGTCGCATCCCTCTCTCCGGCGGTGTGACGTAGGACTCCTTTTCCTTCGGGCCGTCCTTTTCGGCCTAGCATCGAGAAAAGTGCGGGGTTATTCCCTGCATTACCTGTATTCCCTGTATGTCCGTCGTGCGACCTATGAGGTGACAGCATGCCCATCCCCGTTTCGCAGGCCCTCGAAGACCAGGGGCAGGTGGCCGCCGACAAGGCCGCAGGCCTCCGCAGGCCGGGCCGGTTCCTGGTCGGTTCCATGCTGGCCGGGGCGTTCATCGGGGTTGCGGCGGTCCTGCTGCTCGCGGTCGCGGGGCCGCTGCTGGTCGCCTCGTCGCCGTACACGAAACTCGTCGAGGGGCTGGTCTTCGGGGTCGGGCTCACGCTGGCCGTGTTCGCCGGCGCCGAACTGTCCACCGGCAACATGATGACCGCGGTGCAAGGGGCGATCGTCCGGCGCATCACCGCGGCCGACGCGGGCGCGCTGATCGTCGGATCGTTCCTCGGAAACCTCGTCGGGTCGGTCGCCTTCGCCTGGCTCGTGCACGGCAGCGGTGTGATCACCTCCGGTGGGGCCCCCGGGCACACCGCGCCGGCGCTCGCCCTGCTGGCGAGCCTGGTGAAGGCGAAGGCGGCCGAGTCGGGGGCCGCGCTGTTCTTCCGCGGGGTGCTCTGCAACTTCCTGGTCTGCCTGGCCGTGTGGATGGCGGCGCGGACCCGGTCCGAGGGTGCCAAGCTGACCGTGATCTTCTGGTGCCTGCTGGCGTTCGTCGGCTCGGGGTTCGAGCACGTCGTGGCGAACATGACCTACTACACGCTCGGCATGTTCGAGCACATACCCGGCGCGAACGCGGCCGCCTTCGGGCGCAACCTCCTGCTGGTGGGCCTGGGCAATCTCGTCGGCGGTGGTCTGCTCGTCGGCGCGGCCTACGCCTTCGTGGGACGAGGCCCGCGGACGAAAGCCGCCGACGAGTCGGCCGACAGCGAGACGCCCGCGACGGTCTCCGCCTGAGAAGGGGAGGCCCGGGACTCCCGACTCCGGTTAATGACGAGGGAGTTGCGGCGAACCGGGCCATCGCCGTTGCGGGAATTGGCGTCACGTCGGACAACACCGTGTGCCATGCCCCCGTGTGACGCGAACAGTTGAACGCCCGGCGCTCCCTCGTGAACGGCGGACGAAGCTCTGTCGCGGAGGGTTACCCGCTGCTCGGCCCGCAACTTAGCCTCCCCACTATGTCCGACATCTCCCGCCGCAAGCTTCTCGGCGCTCTCGCCGGTGGTACCGCGCTCTCCTTCCTTCCCCCGTCGCTCCTCCAGGCCATGGCCGCGCCGATGGCGCCCGGTGGCATGGACGCGATCGAGCACGTGATCGTGCTGATGCAGGAGAACCGTTCCTTCGACAACTACTACGGCGCCCTCAAGGGCGTTCGCGGCTTCGGCGACCGTACGCCGCTGCGGCTGCCCGACGGCGCGACGGTCTTCGAGCAGCCGCGGGCTGCTGGCGGCGCCGTGCTGCCCTTCTCCGCCCGGCAGGCCGCGCGCGACGCCGGCCGCCCCGAGAGCGACATCCAGTACCTGGGTTCGCTCCCGCACGGCTTCTCCGACGCCAACCAGGCCCGGGCGAACGGCTGGTGGAACGACTGGGTGGCCGCCAAGGGCCAGAGCACCATGGCCCACTACGACCGGCGGGACATCCCCCTCCAGTACGAGCTGGCCGACCGCTTCACCATCTGCGACTCCTACTTCTGCTCCGTGTACGGCTCGACCAACCCCAACCGCAACTACCTGTGGACCGGCACCACGGGCTACGAGCCGGACGGAGTCAACAGGGCCGTCACCAACGCCGCCTACGACTACAACCACGGCGGCTACAACTGGACGACCTACCCCGAGCGCCTGGAGGCGGCCGGGATCTCCTGGCAGATCTACCAGGAGTGGGACAACTTCACTGACAACGCTGTCGAGTACTTCCGTCCCTGGAAGGAGATCGGCCGCAAGATCCTCTCCAAGGTGAGCGGTCAGTTCGCCACCACCGAGCAGTTCTACGACAGCCTCTGGGACCGGACCGAAGCGGACCGCCGGGCGGCGCTCGCCCAGTTCCAGCAGGGCGTCGACGTGCTGGACGAGGCCGAGCGCGGGCTCTTCCTGCGCGGCGCCTACCGCTCCGAGCCGGACACCCTGATCACCCGGATGAAGCAGGACATCCGCAACGGCACGCTGCCCAAGGTGAGCTGGATCGTGCCCACGGCGGCGCTCTCCGAGCACCCCGGCTCCTCCACCCCGGTCGGCAGCGCCAACCTCGTCTACGACCTGCTCGACGCCATCGCCAGCGACCGCGAGACCTGGTCGAAGACGGCGGTGTTCATCAACTTCGACGAGAACGACGGCTACTTCGACCACGTGCCCGCGCCGGTCGCGCCGAAGCCGGAGTCCGGCAACAGCGACGACTGGTTCGGCGGCCGACCGGTCGGCCCCGGCCCGCGCGTGCCGATGACCGTCGTCTCGCCGTGGACGACGGGCGGCTTCGTCTGCTCCGAGGCGTTCGACCACACCTCCGTGATCCGCTTCCTGGAGCGCTGGACGGGGGTGCAGGAGCCCAACATCAGCGCCTGGCGCCGCAGCGTCTTCGGCGACCTCACCTCCGCCTTCGACTTCAGCCACGGACGCAACCAGCCCGACGTGGAGCAGCCCGGCCCGGTGCCGGCGCCGATCGGCCGCTGGAACCCCGTCCCGCCGAAGGAGCAGGCGCTCCCGGAGCAGGAGGAGGGCACCCGGCCCACCCGTCCGTCTCCGTACCGCCTGTCGCTGCGCGCCGAGGTCGCCGGGTCCCCGGCGGACGGCGTCCGGCTGACCCTGGGGAACACCGGCAGCAGGGCCGCCACGATCACCGCGTACTCCGGTGACGGAACGGCCCCGCAGACCTGGACCGTGGGCAGCGGCGCGACGGCCACCGGCACGGTCGCCTACGGCACCGACGGCTACGACCTCCAGGTGCGCGGCCCCGGCTGGGCCCTGTGGGAGCTGCGCGGCGCGGGTGCGGGCGCCGAGGCCTTCCTCGTCGACGAGAGCGGCACCGGCCCGGTCCGCATCCAGTGCAGCAACCCCTCCTCCACGACGCGCACACTGCTCGTGGGCGAGTCGGTCTACCCGCGCAACGCCAACGACGAGATCAGCACCGTCACCCTCGCGCCCGGCCAGACGCGGACGGTCTCCATCCACCCCTCGCACCACGGCTGGTACGACATCGTGGTCGTCGACCTGGACGACCCGCGCTTCCTGCGCCGCATGACCGGCCGTCAGGCAGACGGCAAGGAAGGTGTCACCGACCCGGCCACCGGAACGGTCCCGGCACTGAGCGCGGCGATCACCCTCCCCGCACCGCTGCCCTCCCTGGACGCCCCGCTCGCGCAGGGCAGCCCGGCCGAGGTCGTCGTCACCGTGACGAACCAGGGCACGGACACGCTGGTCGCCCTGGCGGCGTCCCTGCTCGCGCCCACCGACTGGACGCTCGAACAGGCCGGCTCCGCGCCGAAGTCGCTCGCTCCGGGAGCGTCCGCCGAGGTCCGCTTCACCGTCACCCCGGCCGCGGACGCCACGGCGGGCAGCCTCGCCGTCGCCGCGCATGCCGACGGCAAGGGGCTGCTGAAGGTCGCCGACGCGCGGGTGCGGACCAAGGTCGCGCCCGCGATGAGCGTGGCCCTGACCGCTCCCGCCACGTCGCCGAAGACCGACGGCACCGTGCTGTCCCCGGACAGGCCGCTGACCGTCACCGCGACCGTCACCAACGCCGGCAGCGCCCCGCTGACCGCCCTGGCGGCCTCGCTCGCGCTGCCCGCCGGCTGGAAGGCCACCGCGGCGGCGGGCACGCCGGCCTCGGTGCCGGCCCGCTCGTCGGTCGCCCTCACCTGGGACGTCGTGGCCCCGGCCGCGGCGGCGCGGTCCTCCGCCACCCTTCAGGCGACCGTCACGGCCGTCCTGGCCGGCCGCACCAAGGAGCAGACCGCGTCGCTGCCCGCCAAGGTCGGTCCCGTCATGACCGGTCTGCTGCTGGCCGAGGACTTCGAGTCCGTCGCCCCCGCCCTGGCTCCGGCCGCCGACCTCAGCCGGCCCGGCCTGGTGGGCTGGACGCGGACCACGCCGGCGGGCTGGACGATCACCAATGCGACGGGCATGCCCCAGGGCACGCGGGAGCTCCAGGGCTGGTCGTTCCTGTCCAAGCAGTTCTGGTTCCCCGCCGCGCAGGACCGCACGAACTTCACCCGCGGCCTGGGAATCGTCGCTGTCGCCGACCCGGACGACTGGGACGACACTGGCAGTCCGTCCTCCCGGGGGCGCTTCGACTCGACGCTGACGACCCCCGCGGTCGCCGTCCCGGCGGGCACGTCGACGCTGCACCTCGGCTTCGACTCGCACTACCGCCAGGAGAGCCCGCAGGAGGCCGAGGTCACCGTCGAGTTCGACACCGGCGAGAAGTCCCGCGTGCTGTACTACTCCAGCGCCACCTCCGGGAACACCAACCGCGGCCAGGACCAGCAGAACCGCCTGGTCGACCTGCCCGTCGCCGTCCCGTCGGGGGCGACGTCGGTCAAGGTGAACTTCCGGATCTTCAACGCCGGCAACAACTGGTTCTGGGCGATCGACAACGTCCGCCTGGGCACCGGCCCGATCGCCGACGCCTGATGCCGTCCGCCTGCGCGGGGACCCGTCCGTCCCCGCGCGGGCGCGGCTGCGGCCGTCCTCGGCCCGTCAGCTCCTGGCCAGGCAGAAGGGATGCCCGGCCGGGTCGAGAAGGACCCGCCACTTGTCCCCGCCCGGCTGCTCTCGCGGCTTGGTCGCGCCCGACTCCACGAGCAGGGCCTCGGCTTCGTCCAGGTCGTCGACCGCGAAGTCGAAGTGGGCCTGCTGGGGGACGGCTTGGCCGGGCCAGTCCGGCGCCCGGTAGCCGTCGACCCGCTGGAACCCGAGGAAGAAGCCGTCCTCGCGGGTGAGTCCGGCGAAGTCGCCGTCGGAATCCGGGTGGAGCGCGAGCCCGGTGGCCCGCTGGTAGAACGCGGCCAGGGCCTGGGGATCCGCGCAGTCGAGTGTGACCGCCGTCAGCCTCATGTGCGGGGGCACGGCGCCTCCGTTCGAGCCGTCATGTGCGTGTGCGCACCTGTTCGGCCCACACGGTAGCGATCACCTCCCCGAACCGGCGACCCGCTTTTCGGCGCGTTCGGCCTTGCGGATGCGACGCAGCCTGAGCGCGTAGGCCAGTGCCGAGACGCCGAACAGGACGGCGGTGACGAACAGCCAGCGGGGAAGGTAGACGTGGATGCTGAGCGCGGTGGCTGCCGGGTAGGGGCGCGAGATGCCGAGGATCAGGGGGAACCACACCAGGAGCAGCAGACCTGACAGGAAGGCCGGTACGCGCAGGTGGTTGATCCACGGCGCCTTCGGAACCACGTGCTCGCGGTGCCGCAGGACCGCGAGGGCCGACAGGTCGGCGAGGGAGTACAGGGGCAGCAGGATCAGGTCGTGCAGGACCGCCGCTCCCATGAACCAGACCGCCACTTCGACCGGCCGCACCGCGAACAGCCGCAGGCAGGCGTACGCGCTGAGCGCGAAGGAGCAGAGCAGCACCAGCAGGTGCAGGGGATTGGCGCCGTACCAGCGCGGGGCGCGTGCCATGGTCATGTCCTGAAGGTGAGCCGGTGCACCCACTTGGTGTTGTTCACACCGGGGTTGGCCGGGACGATGATGCGCGCCGGGTAGCCGTGGTCGAGCGAGAGGTCGGCTCCGTTGACGCGCAGGGCGAGCAGGGCACGCGGGTCGTGGATCTGGTTGCCGCGCAACATGACCGAGCTGTAGGGGCCCGGCGGTTGCACGGACTCCACCAGCACGCTCCCCGCGTGGGGAAGGCCCGCCATGGCGGCCAGCTCGGCGAGCCGCAGGCCGCTCCAGTACTGGTCCTCGGTGGACCAGCCCTCGACGCAGGCGATCGGCAGGGCGGCCGTGCGTTGGTCCATGGCGAGGAGCTGTCCACGGGTGAGGGCCAGGGCCGGTCCCCTGCCGTGGACCTCCAGCCGCCAGGCGGGGCCGGTCAGGGCGGGGGTGACACCGACGGAGGCGGCCGTCTTGTTGATCTGGAAGCCGTTCGGACCGCTTCCGGGATTGCGGTTGTGCGGCGCCAGCAGGGCGGTGTTGCGCAGCGCGCCGCCGATGCTCTGGCCGGCGGTGACCACGAGCAGGGCCAGCGACCCGGCGCCCACCATCCCCACGGCCCCGCGCCGTGACATGGTGGGGGCCGCCGGGGCGACCGGCACCAGGCCGTCGGCGTCGGGCGGCTCGGGACGGGTGCGGGCCCGGTCGGTGCGCAGTTCCGCGAGCAGTCCGCGGGAGCGCAGCGCACGTCTCATGCGGCCGAGCTTCAGGCACACATGGACGGCGAACGCGGCGATGAACACCCACGCGCCGTAGAAGTGCAGGGTGTAGAAGGAGCCGGGAAAGATGTAGAAGAGCTGGACGTTGAAGATCCCGGTGACGAACCCGAAGACGGCCCCGCCCACCAGAAGGAGCAGCGACAGCCGTTCGAGCCCTTGCGCGGGGGACCGCAAGGGCGGCCACGAGAAAAGCCTGGGGATGACCGACCACAGTTTGGCCAGCAGGACGGGCAGCAGGACCACCCCGAGGGTGACGTGGACGCCCTGGGTCAGCCGGTAGAGCCAGTAGGGCCGAGTGGGCCAGTCGAACAGGTAGAAGCCGAGCAGGCCCTTGTCGGGGGTCTGGTCGTTGAGCGGGCCCAGGTCCGGGTTGTACGCGGCGTAGGACAGGGCGCCGGTGACGAACAGCACGGGGATGCCGAACAGCAGCACCAGGCCGAACACCGACGTCAGCCACGGCCCGCGGATCGGGCTGCGCCAGAAGCCCGGCCGGAACGGCCCCGGGGGCGGGGGTGACTCCCGCACCCGCCGTGCCGTCGCCCGGGCACCGGCGCCCACCTCGGCGACGACCCGCCGAAGGCGCCGCCACGCGCGCCGTACGCGGCGCTTGGAAGGCCGCGTCCCCTTGGCCGGACCGGGGGCCGGGGCCCGTCCGTCACCGCTCATCCGACCGTCTCCTCCGCCTCCGGGCCGCGCCCTGGCAGGAAAGGGCGGCCTCGATCACGCTGCCCCACACATAGATCACGGCGGCCGGTCGCGGGGCTCACCACCACCGCGGATCGCCTCGTGTCCCGCGAACACAGCACAAGACCGCACTCATGCGGCGTATCCGCCGCGGGCATGACGTGCTCGGGGACGGCCCTCACCAGCCCACGTGCAGCGGCGTCTCCTCGCCGACGGCGGGCTCGCCCCCGGCCTCGGTGAAGGCCTGCAGGGCCTGGACGAGACCGCGGCGGTGACCGGGCGTCATGGACGCGACGATGCCCGTGATCTCGGCCCTGCGGCGCTCGGTGACGTCACGCACCGTCCGTCGCCCCGGCGCGGTGAGCGAGACGACACTGACGCGCCGGTCGGTGGAGGACGGGGCCCGGGTCACCGTGCCGGCGGACTCCAGCCGGTCCAGCATCCGCATGGCGGTCGACGGCTGCACGCCCAGTTCCGCGGCGAGTCGGGACAGGCTCAGCGGTCCGCGGGTGTCGAGGACGACCAGCATCCGGAACTGGGGCAGGGTCAGGGCCTCCTCGACCGCGGCGAGCGAGCGGGCGGAGACGGCCACGAGGAGGCGCGACGCGGTCAGCAGGGCGCCGACCATCGCTTCGGCGTCGGAGTCGTCGGCGGGGATGCGGGCGGCCATGGGTCATTTGTACCGCCCGGCACTGTTGTGGCGCCGACCGTTCCCCAGGTCGCGGTCGGCGCCGACCTTTCCGGAGAGCCGCCGAGGCCGCGCGATCTTTGCACAGAGGAAATTTTGCACGCTACCAACACTGATGGTGCGGTGTCCCGGGAATCGCTCGGGCCCCTCCAATCCCGCGGTTCCCACGGCAAGGAGCGTTAACGTCCGGATGCGCGTACGAGATTCCGCACAGGAGGCGTCATGTTCCCCAACCGGTTCACGGCCGGCACCGCTCTGGTCGCCGGAGCGCTGGTCTGCACCGCTGCCGCGCTCGTCTACCCGGCGATGTCCGGGGTGAACGCGGCGGCGTCCTCGCCGTACGCGGGTGCGGTTTCCACTCCCTACGGGCCCATGACCGCGCTCGACCGGGAGTTCGTCGTCAAGGTGCGCCTGGCGGGCCTCTGGGAGTTCCCGGCCGGTCAGATAGCGCTCCAGAAGGGCACGACGCAGGCGGTCAAGACGGCAGGTCAGCACCTGATAGACGGCCACACCGCACTGGACAGCGCCGACCGTACCGTCGCCACCCAACTCGGCATCGTGCTCCCGAACCAGCCCACCCCGCAGCAGCAGGGATTCCTCGCCACGCTCTCGGGCGCCAACGGGACCGCGTTCGACTCGACGTTCGCCAATCTGCTGCGCCTGACCCACGGCCAGATCTTCAACACGATCGCCAAGGTCCGCTCGACCACCATGAACAGCCTGGTCCGTCAACTGGCCGACCAGGCCAACAACACGGTGCTCGACCACATCACGGTGATGGAGAAGACCGGACTGGTGAACTTCCCGCAGGTCGTGGACCAGACGACCGCCAGCCCGACCATCAATCCGGCGGACACTGTGGCCCCCTCGCCCGCCCCGGGCGAGCCCACGCTCATCGTCAACCCGCAGGGCTCGGGCTCCCTGGCCCCCGCCGTGTCGGCGCCGCCGCAGCAGTAGGACGCCGGACGGCGGGCTGCCAGGGGACGAACAGCCCCTGACAGCCCGTTAGGGTGTGCTCAGCCGCGGGCGAGCAGTTCGAGCGTGTCGACGACACGGTTGGAGAATCCCCACTCGTTGTCGTACCAGGCCACCACCTTGACGTGCCTGCCGTCCACGCGCGTGAGGGCGGAGTCGAAGATCGCCGACGCCGGCTGGCCGGTGATGTCGCTGGAGACCAGCGGCTTGTCGGTGTAGTCGAGGATGCCCTTGAGCCTGCCGTCGGCGGCCTCGCGGTAGGCCGCGAGCACCTCGTCGCGGCTGACCTCGCGCGAGACCGTGGTGTTCAGCTCCACGATCGACCCGACCGGGACCGGCACGCGGATCGAGTCGCCCGACAGCTTGCCCGCGAGGTTCGGCAGCACCAGGCCGATGGCCTTCGCGGCCCCGGTGGTGGTGGGCACGATGTTCACGCCGGCGGCGCGGGAGCGGCGCAGGTCGCGGTGGGGGCCGTCCTGGAGGTTCTGCTCCTGGGTGTAGGCGTGCACCGTGGTCATGAAGCCGTGCTCGATGCCGGCCAGGTCGTCCAGCACGGAGGCCAGCGGAGCCAGCGCGTTGGTCGTGCATGAGGCGTTCGAGACGATCACGTGGGCGGCGGGGTCGTAGACATCGGTGTTCACGCCGTACGCGAGCGTGACGTCGGCGCCGTCGGAGGGGGCGCTCACCAGCACGCGCTTCGCCCCCGCGTCGATGTGGGCGCGGGCGGCGTCCGCCGCGGTGAAGCGGCCCGTGGCCTCGAGCACGATGTCCACGCCGAGTTCGGCCCACGGCAGCTTGACGGGCTCGCGCTCGGCGAGCACCTTGATGCGGCGGCCGTCGACCACGAGGTCGGTCCCGTCGACCTCGACCGAGCGGCCGAAGCGGCCGAGCGAGCTGTCGAACGCGAGCAGGTGCGCGAGTGTGTCGGGGGCGGTGAGGTCGTTGATGGCGACGACCTCGAGGTCGGTCCCGCGCTCCAGCAGCGCGCGGAGGGTGTTGCGTCCGATGCGGCCGAAGCCGTTGACGGCGATGCGGGTCATGAAGGTGCCTTTCGTGTCGTCCTGTCGCGTCCATCCTCGGCAACCGGATGCCGCGCCGACAGTGGCCCGAATGACACCGTGCGCAAGGATCTCGCCACATGCCCGAGAGGCGTGCGCGACCCGGGGAGGGTCAGGCCGAGAAGGTGTGCCGGTACTCCGTCGGGGAGGTGCCCAGAATGCGCTGGAAGTGCAGCCGCAGGTTCGCCCCGGTGCCCAGCCCCACCCGGCCGGCGATCTGCTCCACGCCCAGATCGGTGCGTTCCAGCAGTTCGCGTGCCAGGTCGACGCGCGCCCGGAGCACCCACTGCATCGGCGTGTAGCCGGTGTCCTCCACGAACCGGCGCGAGAAGGTGCGCGCCGACACCCGCGCGTTGCGGGCGAGCGTCTCGATGGTCAGTGGTTCCGCGAGATGCCCGAGGGCCCACTCCCGCGTGCCAGCGAAGAGGTCGCCCAGCGGCTCGGGCACACTCCGGGGAACGTACTGCGCCTGCCCACCGCTCCGGTAGGGCGCCGCCACCAGCCGCCGGGCCACATGGTTGGACAGGGCGACACCGTGGTCGCGCCGCACCAGGTGCAGGCACAGGTCGATGCCGGACGCAGCGCCCGCCGACGTGAGCACGTCGCCCTCGTCCACGAACAGCACGTTCTCGTCGACCAGCACCCGCGGATGCCGTTGCGCGAGGGCCTTCGTGTAGTGCCAGTGCGTCGTGGCCCGCTTGCCGTCGAGCAGGCCCGTGGCCGCCAGGGCGAAGGCCCCCGTCGAGATGGCCGCGAGCCGCGTTCCCCGTTCGTGGGCGGCCGTGAGCGCTTCGACGACCGCCGCCGGCGGCCGGGTGGTCGCGGGCTCCCGGTAGCCCGGGATGAAGACGGTGTCGGCGTGCCGCAACGCGTCGAGGCCCTCGGCCACGTGGTACGACAGCCCGTCCCCGCCGGTCACCGGCCCCGGCGCCGCGCCGCACACCCGCACCTCGTACGGCATGCTCGGCCGGTTGGAGAACACCTGCGCGGGGATGCCGACGTCCAGTGGCTTCGCCCCGTCGAGCACGAGCACGGCGACGTGGTGGTTCCTGCGGCTCATCGGGCCTCCTGCGACGGTTCCCGTCCCGGAGCGGCACCCGCCCGCTCCGCGACGCGAATGACCTCTGTCGCAAGCATCCTGCCACCCACATGACACGTCCAGGCGCGCTGTGTCGCTCCACGCTCGCTGAGAGTTCTCGTCTGCTCCCGATGTCACAAATCGGCGGGCTGCGCGGTCGACGAAAAGGCCCGGACGGAGATGCTTGAAAGGTGGGGGGCGGGCGCTCCGCACATCACGGGCGCGCGTACGGCGGTGACGGTCAGGAGCAGGGTGATTCGAAGGTGGAGGCCACCGATGTGTGCCGGTAGTGACGCAAACCCCCTTGAACAGGCGACTGAACGGGCGACCAAGGAATTCGAGGCGTTGCGTCCCCAGCTGTTCGGAATCGCGTACCGCGTGCTCGGCAGTTGCGTGGAGGCTGAAGACATTGTCCAGGACTCCTGGCTGCGCTGGCAGACCGTCGATCACGCCGATATCCAGAATCCGGCGGCGTTCCTCACCACGGTCACCACGCGCCTGGCGATCAACGCGGCCCAGTCCGCGAGGATGCGGCGTGAGTCATACGTGGGGCCTTGGCTTCCCGAGCCTGTTGACACCAGTTCGGATCCGCAGTTGGGTGCCGAACGGGCCGAGGTGCTCGATCTGGCGGTTCTCTTCCTCCTGGAGAAGCTGAACCCCGTGGAAAGGGCTGCCTACGTCCTGAGGGAAGCCTTCGATTATCCCTACAAGGAGATCGCAGGCATCCTGGAGACGAGCGAAAGCAATGCACGCCAACTGGTCAGCCGCTCCAGGAAGTATCTGACGGCGGAACGCAGGGAACCGGTCAGTTCCGGTGCTCACCAGCGACTGCTCAAGGCGTTCATCACGGCCGCGCGGAGTGGCGACATGGCCGCGCTCGAGGAGGTTCTCGCGGCCGATGTGGTCAGCTACGCCGACGGCAGCGGGGCGCGGGGCGCATCCAGGATTCCGATCGTCGGACGTCAGCACGTTGCCAAGACCTTTGTCGCGTATGCCCCGCGGTTCTGGCCCGGTACCGACATCCGCTGGGTCGAGGCGAACGGCCGGCCGGCCGCCCTTGTCTCGACGGATGGAGCTGTGGTGGCCCTGGTGACCGCCGATGTGTCCGTGCAGGGCATCGAACGCGTCCTGTGGGTGGTGACCCCGGCCAAACTGGCCGCGTATGTGGCCTCACTGGGCAGGTGAACCCGCTCGGCCGATCTCCGGGCCCGCGGCTGCCCGTGACGTACCCGCGCGCGACGCGGGGCGGGCGGGCCCCGTCCGGGGTGGACAGGGCCCGCGATCCTGCGCTGTGTTGAGCGGCCGTCAGCAGGTGATGGTGCCCCTGCGGAGGGCGTGACCGCTGGTGTTGCTGTCGTCGGCCCAGTAGACGGGCTTGGAACCGGAGACGCACTCACCGGCCGGGGCCACCGAGAAGCCCTCGTTGTTGATGTCGGCCATGCCGCTGGGCCGGTTGTAGACCGCCGTGGTGGCGAGGACCCCGGACGTGTTCACGCGCATGGTCCGGTGCTGGCCGGAGCAGGTGTCGTCGCAGACGACCCACAGGCGGGAGGCCTGCGGCTCCCACTGCAGGTCCATGACGCCGGCCATCCCGCTGCTGACGGACGCCACGCGGGTGAAGGTGCCCGCGTCCTGGAGGACGTAGCCGTAGATCATGCCGGTGCCCTCGACGCCGACGAAGAACACGCCGCCCGAGTGCGCGGCGTAGTGGTTCGGGTCGTAGGCCGCGCCGGTCGACTCGTCCTTGAAGCCGGCCGCGGTCAACGTCGCGTCCGGGACCCAGGTGACCGCCTCGAAGCCGAGGTTGGAGCCGACGGAGGGCAGACCGGAGGTGAGGTTCCACTCCTTGGTGGCGGTCAGCGTGGTGGCGGTGCCGCTGACGTCGTACCGGAGGACGGACAGCCGGCTCGTGCCGGAGGAGTCGCCGTTGCGCTCGCTCGCGACGAACACGCCGCCCGCGGAGCCCGCGCCGGTGACCGTGACACCCTCGCTGTCGGGGCTGCCGGAGCCGCCCGGGAAGCGGAGCGTCTTGCCGGAGGTCCAGCCGTTCGCGGTGTCGGGCTTCCAGCCGCCGGAGCCGTTCGGGAGCAGCCGCCACAGCTTCCCGGAGTTCTGGGCTCCCCACATCACGCCCCCCTCCTGGTAGAGGCCGCTGAGGTCCGAACCGAAGACGTTCGAGGCGTCGGCGGTCGCGACCGTGCCGCTGCCGGGCCAGGCCACCGGGGAGGTGCCGCCGCCCCCGCCGGTGCCGCAGTCGTTCGCGGCGCCGAGGGTCAGTTCGGCCTCGCCGAAGGCGCCGGTGCCGTCGGGGCAGCGCGACCAGGACGGATCGGAGTGGTCGTCCCAGCTGAAGCTGTCGACCAGGGTGCTGCCGTCGGCGAGGTAGAGGCGCGCCTGGTCGTCGGAGCCCAGGCCGAACGCGTCGTGCACGTCGAAGGCCCGGAACCCGCCGGGGGCCAGCATGGTCCCGGACGCGATCTTGTACTTCGAGCTCTTGTTGTCGTCCTTGAGGATCCAGCCCGAGATGTCGACGGTGCCGGTGCCCTTGTTGTACAGCTCGATCGAGTCGTTCACGTCTCCGGTGGTCACGACTTCGTTGATCCGGATGTCGTCGGCCGCGGCCGCGTGGGCCGGGGAGGCGACCAGTGTCCCGGCCACCATCGCCGGGCCGGCGAGGGCAACGAGGAGGCGGCGCAGGTCGCGGCGTCGCCGGGGCGTACGTGATGCGATCACGAAGTCCGTCCTGGGGTCGTTCTGACAGGGCGGAGTGAGACTTCCGACGGGGACCGAACGGGTGGGGACCGGCAGACGTGTGCCTTGTGAACGATGGGCCAACTGGCGTGCGGCGACGTGACGTTCGGCGGGCCGTCAGGCGGGGCGGGGCGCCTCGTGCTTCCAGAAGCCGGTGAAGGTGATGCGGTCCTTGGGGAGGCCGGCGCGGTGGAGGTGCCTGCGGCCCTTGGTGGAGAGGCCGGATTCGCCGACGACGAAGGCGTAGGCGTGGGTGTCGACGGTGGTGTGCCGGCGGAGTTCGCCGAGCGCGGCCTGACCGGGGACGGCGCCTGCGTCGCGGACGACCCAGGTGAGGGTCATGGCGGCGGGGGCGTCGAGGTCGCGGCGGTCGGCTTCGGTGGGGATTTCCTGGATGAGCCGGCCGACGGTGTCACGGGGGAGCGAGCGCAGGATCCCGGTGACGGCGGGCAGGCCGCTCTCGTCGGCCACCACGATGACTTCAGAGGCGTCGGGCGGGCAGTCGAACGTGATCCCCTGGTCCAGCACGGCCAGTTCGTCGCCGGGACGGGCCGCGCAGGCCCATATCGCGGCACGGCCCTCGATCTCGCCGGTCGGGAGGCGGTGGACGACGAAGTCGATGTCCATCTCGGCGGCCTCGGGGCGGTGGCCGGCCACGGTGTAGTTGGCGCAGTGCGGCCGTTCGGCCTCGGGGATGGCCAGGTAGGGGAACCACCACCGGGCGCCGGTGAACTCCGGCAGCCGCAGGGCGGATTGGTGGGGCAGTGTGATGAAGAGGCGGAACCAGTGGTCGTAGCCCAGCCACGGGAACTCGGCGAGGTCCGGACCGGTGGCGGTCACGCGGTGGATGGAGGGGGAGACCCGCTCGGTGCGGACCACCGCGGCGCGGAACAGCCGGGGGTTCTTCGGTGGGAGCCGCGGGATCTTCGCCATGAGGGAAGGCTAGCCTAAGTTCCCTGCCGGGCCCATCACCCCCGCGTACCGAACGAGGACGGCCCCGCACCGCGATGTGCGGCAGCGCGGTGCGGGGCGGGAACCGCTCGGCGGTCAGCGGGTGATGGCCTTGGTCTCCAGGAACTCCTCCAGTCCGGCCCGGCCCATCTCCCGGCCGTTGCCCGACTGCTTGTAACCGCCGAAGGGCGCCAGGAAGTTGTGCTGGGCCCCGTTGACGTCGACCTGGCCCGCGCGGAGCCGGCGGGCGACGGCCAGGGCGTGCCCGGGCTCGCCCGCGACCGAGGCGTTGAGGCCGTAGACGGTGCCGTTCGCGATCGCCACGGCGTGGTCGTCGTCGGTGTACGGGATGAGGACGAGGACCGGGCCGAAGATCTCCTCCTGCGCGACGACCGAGTCCGGGTCGACGTTCCCGAAGACGGTCGGCCGGACGTACGCACCGGTCGTCAGGCCCTCCGGGCGCCCCGGGCCGCCGTACACCAGCGTGGCGCCGTCGGCGATGCCCCGCTTGATGTAGGCGTCCACGCGCTGCCGCTGGCGTTCGGAGGCCAGCGGGCCGATCCGGGTCGCCTCGTCGGCGGGGTCGCCCACGGTGTACGCGGCGGCGGCCTCGCGCAGCATGCCGGCCACCTCGTCGTGCCGTTCGGCCGGTACCAGCATGCGCGTCCAGGCGCCGCACGCCTGCCCGGCGTTGCTCCAGGCGTAGCCGAGGCCGCGCAGGACGGCGGCCTCGACGTCGGCGTCCCGGAGGATGATGTGGGCGGACTTGCCGCCGAGTTCCAGGGCGACGCGCTTGACGGTTCCGGAGGCGACGGCCGACACGCGCTTGCCGGCGGCCGTCGAGCCGGTGAAGGACACCATGTCGACATCGCTGTGCGCGGCGATGGCCTCACCGACGACCGGTCCCGTGCCGTGCACGACGTTCAGCACACCCGGCGGAAGGCCGGACCCGGCGGCGATCTCCGCGAAGACCATGGCCGTCAGCGGCGCGATCTCGGAGGGTTTGAGCACCACGCTGTTGCCCGCCAGCAGCGCGGGGACCACCTTGGTGACCAGTTGCTGGAGCGGGAAGTTCCAGGGGGTGATGGCGCCCACGACACCGATCGGCTCGCGCACGATCAGGGAGTTGGCGACCTCCTCCGTCCACGCGAAGTCCTCTGCCACGGAGATGCTCGCGGTGGTCGAGAGGACCGGGAACGCGGCCTGCGCCATGCGCGAGAACGAGATCGGCACGCCGATCTCGGCCGTGATCGTCGTGGCGATCTCCTCCGTGCGCGCCTGCATGCCCTCCGCCACGCGCTTGAGCACGGCGGCGCGTTCCGCGGGCGCCGTGGCCGCCCAGCCGGGGAAGGCCGCCGCGGCCGCCTCCACCGCGCGGTCGACGTCCTCGGGGGTGCCCTGCGGGACCTTCGCGACGACGGTGCCGGTGGCGGGGTTGACCACGTCGAGGTACGGGCCGTCCGCGGGCACGGCACGTCCGTCGATCCAGTGGGCGGGGGCGGGGAAGGGGGGTGGGGTCGAGTCGTTCATATGCCCCAGGGAACAGGGGCGCGTGAGCGGCAACCAGGGACGGACTGTCCCGTGACGGCCACCACACCGCGGGGACCGGGGCCGCCGTCAGCGGACGACGTCGAAGACCTGCTTCTGCACGCCGTTGCCGTAGACCTCGTGCTCGACCGGCTTCAGCTTGCGCGTGTCCATGTCCGCGGTGCTGAACAGGCGCTTGCCGGCGCCGAGGAGCAGCGGGAAGACGAGCAGGTGGTAGCGGTCGATCAGGCCCGCGTCCGAGAGGCCGTGGTTCAGCGAGGCGCTGCCGTGGACGATGATCGGGCCGCCGTCGGTCTCCTTGAGCGCGGCGACCTCGTCCAGGGAGCGCAGGATCGTGGTCTCGCCCCAGTCGGTGGCGAGCCTGTCCTCGGCCAGGGTCGTGGAGACGACGTACTTCGGCAGCGCGTTGTAGCGCGCGAACTCCGCCATGCCCGGCCACACGGGGCTGAACGCCTCGTAGCTGACCCGGCCCAGCAGGACGGCGGTGGCCTCCTCCTGCTCCCTGCCCTTGAGCTCGACCGCCTCGAGGGAGAACTCGACGCCCTTGAAGACCCATCCGGAGTTCCGGTAGCCGGGTTCGCCGCCCGGGGCCTCGACGACGCCGTCGAGCGAGATGAAGGCGGAGCTGATGAGGGTGCGCATGTGAGGTCTTCCTCCGTGTCGTGGACGGGTGCGGGGCGGGGCCCGGGGGCTGTTCCAGGATGCGACCGACAAAAATAATTGTCAAGGAGGATGTAGTTGTCGGTGATGGCGTGCGGTGGGGCCGGGAGTACGGCAGCCCCCGGCACTCGGCGGCGCGGGGGCCGCTGGGTGCCGGGGGCTGTGGACGGGTGTCGGCGGGCGGGGTCAGATGTGCCGCACCAGGGAGAGCCGCCCCAGTCGGTCCCGGTGTATCTGGTGCACTTCCGCGCGGCCGCTCTTGATGAGCGCCCCGTCCCGGGCGGCGAGCTCCGGCGCGCTGTTGGCGCGGACCAGCGCCTGGTGCACGGCGTGGCCGGCATCGCATGCCTGGTTGACGACGTAGAACAGCCAGAGTCTGCGGCCGCTCGCGGTCCGGGCCTCCAGGCCCACGAGCCACTTGTCCTGACCGGGGGCGGGTGCGTGGGTCGTGGTGCGGTCCGCGGGGGAGCGGCGTTGGTGGTCGGGGGCGTGGCGCGGGGCGTGAGGGCCTGTCCCGGTGCCGGGGCTGTCCGTGGCGGACTCCCGGGAATCGCGTCCGGTCATCTCGAGCAGCATGGCCGCTCAGCTCCCTTCTCGATCTCGATTCCGGCGGCCGCGCCGGGGTGGTGAACTCCCCTCCGAACGCGCCTGGATTGTCTGGTTTGTCGTTCTATTGGGTAGACCGGGCGGCACGCCCGTCCGTGACAGCGCACAGCGGTTTCCGGGGGAGAGATTTCACACGTTCCCCAAGGTGTGTCATGACCTCACCACCGGGGCTCAGCGGCGATGCGTGGTCCGGGAACCGGTGCCGGGGCCGGCGTACGGGCGGGCCGGGGCCGGCAGGCCGCGAAGCGCGGTACTGATCGCGTCGAGCCGCGTGTCGATGGCGGAGATCTCCTCGCGCAGATGGCGGACGCGCACTTCGAGGAACTCGGCTTCCGCGGTCAGGGACATGACGGCCACGCGGACGCGGGGGGCGTCGTCGCTCATACGGAACATGGTTGCCCTTCCTGGCAGTTGAGCGGGGACGTGCCCCCTTCCGGAAGAAGGGGAGTGGGGACACGAACCCAAGACAGGACAGGCGGGGAGATGGTGACAGCAGGTGCCCGTGAGGCATCGGCGGTGCGGCGCCCCGACCGGGGCTGCCGCCGCACGATCAGGCGGACGGGTCCTCGCCGGCCGGCTCGTCGTCCAGGAGGGAGCCGTCGCGCAGTTCGATCACGCGGTCGGCGAGAGCGAGGAGTTGGGGGTCGTGGGTGGCGACGAGGGCGGTGACGCCCTCGCTGTGCACGACCGCGCGCAGGAGTTCCATGACGGCCCGGCCGGTGTCGGCGTCGAGCTGGCCCGTCGGTTCGTCGGCGATGATCAGGGCCGGGCGGTTGGCCAGGGCGCGGGCGATGGCCACCCGCTGCTGCTGGCCGCCGGACAGTTCGCCGGGCCGCTGGGCGGCGTGCCCGTCCAGGCCGACGAGGGTGAGAAGGAGGCTGACGCGCTCCTCGCGCTCGGCGCGCTCGGCCTTGCGCAGCCGCAGCGGGACGCCGACGTTCTCGGCGGCGGTGAGGATCGGCAGCAGGCCGAAGGACTGGAAGACGAAACCGATACGGTCCCGGCGCAGCGCGAGCAGTTCGCGTTCACTCAGCCCGGCGAGCTCGGTGCCGTCGACACGGACGCTGCCGGAGTCGGGCCGGTCCAGCCCCCCGATGAGATTGAGCAGCGTCGTCTTGCCCGAACCCGAACGCCCCTTCAGGGCGACGAGTTCGCCGCGCGCCACGCTGAAGGACACACCCCGCACCGCGTGCACGGCGGTGTCCCCGCTCCCGTAGGTGCGCACCAGGTCCTCGACGACGACCATGGCATCGGCAACCGCGCCGCCCCCGGCCGGCTCCCCCTGTCGATCCAACACTCCGTTGCTCATGGCGGCCACCCTAAGGAGGCGGGAGCGGCGCCAGCTACGGTGTACGTGCACAGCGCAACGTGATGATGGGCACAGTGGGATTCCGCGGCAGTCATTGGCAAGAGTGCGATCCGATGAGAAGATCACCCCGCGTTCGGACGGACTGCGGCGGTGCCATGTGCTCCTCGCGCGGTAGTGGGTGGCTGCACCGTCCGGATCTCCGCAGCAACCACACTGCCGGCGCAGTGAACGGAGCCGATGTCGCTTCCGCGGTTGCGGAAGAACGAGGGTTGGGGACAGTTGCCGAGGTTTCTACTGCTGCGGCTGCGCGCCCACCGGCTGCTCCTGGGCGCCGCCCTGCTGTCGATCGTGCTCACCACGTGCACGGTGGCTGCACTCGCGGCCTTCGGCGCCTCGGTGGGGGACGCGGGACTGCGGCGCGCGCTCCAGGACCCGGCGTCCGGCCGGACACTCCTCGAGGTGACCGCGGACGCCGACGGCGGCGACCCCGCGGGCACGGACCGCGCGGTACGGAAGGCCGTGGCCCGAGCGTTCGACGGGCTGCCGGTGACGGTGGCCACGAGCACCCGCTCCAGCGCGTACGGTCTGCCGCCGGGCCTGCGCCGAGCGGGCTCGCCGCATACCGACGATCCGGACCTGACGGTCCTCGCCACCCTCGACCCGGCACGGGTGACCGTGGTCGGCGGGACGCTTCCCGGACCGCCGCCGGCGCAGGGGCCCGTTCCGGTGGCACTCCCCGAGACTGCGGCGACCGCGCTGAAGCTGCGTCCGGGCGACGAGGTCACGCTCACCGACCGGCTCGGTGGCGGGACCTTGAAGGTACGGCTCACCGGTACGTACCGGCCCAGCGACCCGGAGTCCTCGTACTGGCTGCTGGACCCGCTGGGCGGCCGGGGGACGCAGACGTTGTCGTTCACCACCTACGGGCCGATGTTCGTCGACCCGGCCGTCTTCGCGCAGGGCCGCGCCCGGGCGGGCGAGAAGGTCTGGCAGGGACGTGCGGATTTCGGCACCGTCACCGCCGGCAGCATGGACGGTCTCGGGCGGAGCGTCCGGCAGGCCGTGGCGCAGTCCGGGCATCTGACGCCGGACGGCGACGTCGTGGCCACCAGTGAACTGCCGGATCTGCTGGAGGCGTTGCACCGGTCCCTGTTCGTGACCCGTTCGACGCTGCTCGTCGTCGCGCTGCAACTGGGCCTGCTGGCCGGGCTCGCGCTGTCGCTCGTCGCCGGGCTGCTGTCGATCGAACGCTCCGCGGAGACCGCGTGGCTGCGCGCCCGCGGTGGTTCCCGGGGCCGCCTCGCCGGGCTCGCCGCGGCGGAGGCACTGCTGCTCGCGCTGCCCGCCGCGCTGCTGGCGCCGCTGCTGACCGGTCCACTCGTGCGGCTGCTCGCCACGCACGGGGCACTGGCCCGCGCCGGAGTTCCCTTGGAGGCTCCCGTGTCCACCGCTTGGTGGGCGGCCGCCCTGACGGCGCTGGCCTGCGCCTGCATCGTGCTGGCTCCGTCGCTGCGGCGCACCGGCACATACGGGGGCGAGCGCGCGGCGGGCGATCACGGCCGCCGGGGGGGCCTTCCCGGCGCCGTGAAGGCCGGTGCCGACATCGGCCTGCTGGCGGTGGCGGTGCTGGGGTACTGGCAGCTCTCACGCCGCGGCGGCGGATCGGGCGTGCTCACCGTCGACCGCGGCGGGGCCCTGGGTCTCGACCCGGTCCTGGTGCTCGCCCCGGCGCTGTGCCTGCTGGCGGGCGCGGTCCTCACGCTACGCCTCCTGCCACTGGCCGCCCGCCTCGGCGAGCGGCGTGCGGCCCGCGTGCGCGGCCTGGGGGCGGCGCTCGCCGGCTGGCAGCTCTCCCGGCGCGCGGGACGTGGGACCACGCCGGCGCTGCTGCTGGTCTTCGCCATGTCGATCGGCATCTTCGCGGTGGGGGAGAACGCGAGCTGGACGCGTTCGCAGAACGACCAGGCGGACTTCGCCGTGGGCGCGGACGTCCGTGTGATCGGAACGTCCACCCCCGCCTTCGGACAAGGAGCCGTGTACGACGACGTACCGGGCATCAGCCGCGTCACACCCGCCAACCGTTCGCTGGTACCGCTTCCGGGGGACCGGGAGGCGACCGCGCTCGCCGTGGACACCACGGCCGCGGCAGAGGTGATGCGGTTGCGCGAGGACCTCGCGGGCGAACCCCTGAAGCAACTGATCACGGGTCTGCGGCCCCAGCAGGACGCGGCCGCCCGAGACGAGGGGATCGTGCTGCCGGAGCGCGTGCCCCGACTGCGGCTGGCCATGAGTCTGGAGGTCCTGGACTCCCACGGCCGCGCGGTGACCGGCAGCACCGTCACCGACCGGATGACGGCGACCTTCGTCGACCGCTACGGCGCGCCCTACACCTTCGTCCTGGGGGACCTTCCCGCCGACGGGCGGCGGCACGTCTTGGAAGCGGACTTCGCCGCCGAGGCGGGCCGGACCCCTGGTGCCGGTCCCGCCGGGCCGTTGCGGCTCAGCGGTCTCAAGGCCGACTACACGGTTCCTCGCCGGGCCGAGCACCACCGGCTCTCCCTCACCGCGCTGACCGCCGTGGACGAGGACGGGGGCGCGAAAGCGGTACCCGTGTCCGGCGCCGGCACGTGGAGCGCCCACGCCCGCATCGACGCCCCGGACTTCAAGGATTCGCCGGCGGACGGCTACCTCAACTCCCGGGCGCAGACGCCGCACTCCGGTCCGGGCCCCTTGACGCTGGGCTACGACACCGGGGAGGAGCCCGTCGAGAACGGTTCGCACAGCGCCACGGTGGGTGTCCGGGCCGGCGCGCCGTTCAAGGGCGAGGTGCGCGCGGTGGCCACCGACGCGTTCCTGCGGGCCGTCGATGCCCACGTGGGTGACGCGGTGAGCGTCGAACTGCGCGGTGTGAAGACGACCGTTCGCGTCACTGGTGCCGTCCGTGCCCTGCCCACCACCGGCGACGCGTCGGCCGCCGGCGGGGGCGGCGCGCTGCTGCTGGACCTGCGGACCGTGAACCGTGCCCTGGCCGGGCAGGACGAGGGCGGGCTGCAGCCGGGCGAGTGGTGGATCGCCACCGATCCGGCTGCCGGTCCGCGCGTGGCGTCCGCGCTGCGCGCCCGGGGCGACATCACCTCCCTGCTCGTCCGCGAGGAGCAGCGGACCGAACTGCGCAGCGACCCGCTCGGCGCGGGCCCCTTGTCCGCGCTGCCCGCCGCGGTGGTCTCCGTGGCGGTGCTGGCCGCGGTCGGCTTCGCCGTCGCGGCGCTCGGCGCGACGCGGGAGCGGTCGCAGGAGGTCGCGATCCTGTCCGCACTGGGTGCCCCGCGGCGTTCACTGGCCCGGACGGTGGCTGTCGAGCAGGGCCTGCTGGTGCTTGTCGCGGTGGTGGTCGGGGCGGTGCTCGGCGACCTGCTGACCCGGCTGGTCGTCCCGCTGATCGTTCTGACCGCCGGGGCGGAGGCGCCCGTACCCGCGGTGCGGGTGGACTTGCCGACCGCTTCGCTCGTCCAAGTGCTCGCCGCCGTGGCCGTGCTGCCGCTGATCGTCGTCGCGCTGACGTCGCTGCGTTCGGCGGACTCCGCTCAGGCGCTGCGCCGTCAAGGAGGTGAGTGACGTGACCGGACAGACGATCCCGCGCGGTCGCGGCGACGTGTCCTGGATCCGCGCCCGGCTGCGGGCCGCCCCAGGCGGGACCGTGGCACTGGCCGCGCTGGTACTGGTGACGGCGTTCCTGGCCGCCGCCCTGCCCCGCGCCGTCGACGGGTACGAGAACGACGCACTGCGCGACACATTGCGGCAGGCCCCGCTGACCGGCCGCACGGTCACCGTGTCGCAGGACCTGTCGCGGCCGTCGGACGACGTCAAGGCACTTCTGACCCCGCGCTCACTGGCCTCGACCGAGTCGGCGTTCCAGCGGGTGGTCAGGCCACCGCTGGCGCTGGACTGGAAGCAGACCGTCTACGGCGTGCGCAACGCCGAGGCGATTCCGATGAGCGAACCCTGGTTGCCGCGTCCTACCGGGAGCCGGGACCCGCAGGCCACGCTGACCGCCCAGCGGGACCTCGCGCGGCACGCCCGGGTCATCACCGGACGGCTGCCCAAGGCCGGTGGCGAGGACGGCGTCGTCGAGGGGGTCATCACCGACCGCACCGCGAAAACCATGGGACTCGCCACCGGGGCACGGCTCCATCTGCCCACCACGACCAACTCCGATCTGTCGCTGCTGATCACCGGTGTCGTCCGGCCCCTGGACCCCGGCAGCACGTTCTGGAACGCCGAACCCGACCTGCGGGCGCCCAAGCTCGTCGCCGTTCCGGCGAGGTCGGGCGACGATCCGAAGCGCTACTGGCACTTCACCGCGCTCATCGACCCGGACGCCACGGCGAACCTGCTCGGTCTCCGCTACGGCGCGGCGGCGTACTGGCACCACGTGGCCGACGTCGACACCCTGGCCGCGCGCGACGTCTCCGGTGTCCGCGACCGGATCCTGGCGCTCAACTCGGGGCCGGACGCCACGAAGCTGCAGGCGCTGACCGGTCAGAGCGGGCTGACTGTCGACGAGGACGGACTCGCCGATCTGCTGACACCCTTCCTGGGGGAGCGTGACGCGGCACAGCCCCTCGTCGTCATCGCCGGGTTCGGTGTGGCCACCGTCGCCGCCGTCGTACTCCTGATGGCCGCCGGACTCCAGACCGCGCGGCGCCGGGCGGAGCTGGTGCTGCTGCGCGCCCGGGGCATCGCCCTTCCGGGCCTGGCAGCGCGCCTGTTCGGCGAGAGCGCGGTGGTCGCGGTGCCGTCGGCAGCCTTCGGACTGGGACTCGCGCTGCTCCTGCTGCCCACCGAACGCTGGGTGCCCGCGGCCCTGGCGGCGGCGGCCGTGGCGGCCACGGCCAGTGCCGGCCTGCCGCTCCGGGGCGTCATCGCCGCCCGCAGGCCACGCCTGGAACAGCGCGAGGACCTCGTCACGGCACGCCCCTCCCGGCGCCGCACCGTCGCCGAGCTGACGGTCGCCGTCGTCGTGGCCGGTGCGGTGGCCGCGCTGCGAGTGAGGGGCAGTGCGGACGGCGGCGCGGACGCGCTGACGGCCGCGGCTCCCGTCCTGGTCGCGGTGCTGGGAGCGCTGGTGCTCCTGCGCGTGTACCCGCTGCCCGTACGCCTCCTGGCCCGGCCCGCCGCACGCCTGAACAGCGCTGTACTCCACATTGGTGTGGCGCGCGCGGGCCGTGCCCCCTCCACCGCGGCGCTGCCCCTGCTGGCGGTCCTCGTCGCGCTCACCGTGGCGTCCTTCGGGGGCTCCGTCCTCGCGGGCGTCGCGGCGGGACGCGATCATGCGGCGATCGTGGACGTCGGCGCCGACGCGCGGGTACAGTCCTTCGACGCCCCCCTGCCGGCGGGGCTGGACGCCCGCGTCCGGCGGCTTCCCGGCGTACGCGACACTGCCGCTGTCCGGGTCGAGACAGGGCAGACCATGGTGGGGACCGGCACCACGTACGAGACGGTCATCGTGGATCCCGAGCGCTACGCACGACTCACCCGGTACATCGGTCTGGGCGGTCCGTTCGCGCCGGACGCGCTGCACGACGACGGGCGCGGCCCGGTCCCGATCGTCGCGTCACCGAAACTCGCGCGCGAACTCGGGAACGGCACGGCAACCGTCAATGCCGCCATGAGCACGGTCGCGGCCCGTGTGGTGGGTACCGAGACCGTGTCACCGGCCGCGTCCGGCAGCGAGTTCATCATCGTCTCCGAGGCCTCCGTGCGCCGGGTGCATCACGCCACGGACCCCGCGGACACCGGCGCGACGACACTGCTGATCACCGGTACCGGGGTTGACGGCGCCGCCCTGCGCTCGGTCGTCCGCGACGCGGCGCCCGGAGCGCAGGTCCTGCTGCGCTCCGAGGAACGGGACGCGTACGGGACCACCACGGCGCTCCAGTCCGGTGCCCGCGGTGTGTACCTGGCGGCGGTCGCGGCCGGCGCCGGTTACGCCGTGCTGGCACTGCTGCTGTCGTTGCTGCACAACGCACCGCAGCGGCGCGCACTGCTGGCCCGGCTGCGCACCATGGGCATGAGCAGCCGGCAGCGGCAGACCCTGGCCGTCCTGGAGATGCTGCCGCAGGTCCTGCTCGGAGCCGTCGGCGGCATCCTGGTCAGCGTCGCCACCGTGCCGCTGCTGCGGCCGGGCGTCGACCTGACGGCACTGGCCTTCAGCACCAGCACACCCGCCGCCGACGTCTCGGCGGCGGTACTGCGCACCGACCCCGCCTCACTGCTCCTGCCGTCGGCCGCGCTGATCGCGCTGGCCTGCGCGGTCCTGGCAGTGCAGGCATGGGCCACCGGACGGCGCGGCGAAGGAACGGAACTGCGGATCGGGGACCGATCATGAGCGACAGCACCACCCGGACCGGCGCCACCCCGGCGGGGGGCGGAGTGTCCCTGGCGGAGCTCGAACGGCGCGCCACGGCGCACCTGGAGCGCCCCGCCTACGGACAGGACGCCCTCATCGCCTGCGACCGCCTGGTGCGCATCTTCACCGCCCAGGGCGTCGAGGTGCAGGCCCTGCAGGGCCTGGACCTGCTGGTCGCACGCGGCGAACTGATGGCCCTGGTCGGCGCGTCGGGCTCCGGCAAGTCCACCCTGCTGAACATCCTGGCCGGACTGGACACCCCCACCGCGGGAGCGGCGACCGTCGCCGGTTTCGACCTGCTCGCCCTGGACGGCAAGGCCCGGCTGCGCTACCAGCGCGAAGTCGTCGGCTTCGTCTGGCAGCAGACGTCCCGCAACCTGCTGCCCTACCTCACCGCTCTGCAGAACGTCGTCCTGCCCATGCGCCTGGCCGGCGGCGTCAAGGGCCGTGCGGCCCGCGCCGCCCGCGCCGCCGAACTCCTCGAACTGGTCGGCGTCTCCCACTGCGCCGACCGCCGCCCCCAGCAGATGTCCGGCGGCGAGCAGCAACGCACCGCCATTGCCGTGGCCCTGGCCAACCACCCCGCCCTCGTCCTCGCCGACGAGCCCACGGGACAGCTCGACTCCGCCACCGCGGACCAGGTCTTCGGCGCCTTCCGCGCCGTCAACCAGGAGCTGGGCACGACCGTCGTCATCGTCACCCACGACCAGGCCGTCGCCCAGGCCGTCGACCGCACCGTCGCCATCCGCGACGGCCGTACCGCCTCCGAGGTCCTGCGCCGCACGACCGTCGACGACGAGGGCAACACCACCACCCACGCCCGCGAGTACGCCACCGTCGACCGGGCCGGCCGGCTCCAGCTGCCCCGCGACTTCACCACCGCGCTCGACATCCGCCGGCGCGTCCTGCTCGACCTCGAACCCGACCACATCGAAGTGCGCCCCGATCCCCACGACAACCCCTGACGGGTGCCCGCATGTCACATCACGCCGCTCTGCACGGTCTTCCTGGTGACGGACCGAAAAACAGAGGGAACCATGCGTGAGATCCTGATCGTCGGTGGTGGCTATGCGGGCTTTTACACCGCCTGGGGCCTTGAGAAGAAGGTGCGGGCCGGGGAAGCGAGGATCACGGTCGTCGACCCGCGCCCGTACATGACCTACCAGCCCTTCCTGCCGGAGGTCACCGCCGGCTCGGTCGAGGCGCGGCACGCCGCGGTGTCGCTGCGCCGGCACCTGCGCAAGAGCCGGCTGATCGCCGGGAGCGTGACCGAGATCCGCAGCGCGGACCGGACGGCCACCGTCCGGCCGGTGAACGGGGACGAGTTCGAGCTGCGCTACGACGTCCTCGTGGTCACCGCCGGCGCCGTGACCCGCACCTTCCCCGTACCGGGCCTGACGGAGCACGCCATCGGCCTGAAGCACGTCGAGGAAGCGGTGGCCATCCGCGACCGGCTGCTGACGGCGTTCGACCAGGCCGCGACCCTGCCGCCGGGTCCCGAGCGGCGCAAGCTGCTGACCGTCACCGTCGTGGGCGGCGGGTTCTCCGGGGTCGAGGGCTTCGGTGAACTGCTGTCCCTGGCGACCGCGATGCTCAAGGTGTACCCGGAACTCGCCTTCGACGAGCTGTCCTTCCACCTGGTCGAGGCACGGGACCGCATCCTGCCCGAGGTGACCGACAAGCCGGGCGCCTGGGTCGTGCGCTCCCTGGAACGCCGCGGCGCGCGCGTCCACCTGAACACGCAGCTCACCTCCGCCCAGGACGGCCATGTCGTGCTGTCCACCGGGGAGGAGTTCGACTCGGGACTGATCGTCTGGACCGCCGGCAACGCCTCCAACCCCGTGGTGCACAACCACACGGACCTGCCGATCGACGGGCGCGGCCTGATCGTCGTCCGCCCCGACCTGCGGGTGGGCACCGACAGCGACCCGCTGCCCGACGTGTGGGCGGCCGGGGACGACGCGGCCGTGCCCGACCTGGCGTCGCCCGTGCCGGGTGCCCGGACGGTGCCCAACGCCCAGCACGCGGTGCGGCAGGGCAGGCGCCTGGCGAAGAACATCCTCGCCGACCTGCGCGGCGGCACCGTCCGGGACTACCGGCACAGCAGCCTCGGAGTGGTGGCCACGCTCGGCCTGGGCCGGGGCATCTTCCAGTACAAGGGGATCGTCATCAAGGGACTCCTCGCCTGGCTGATGCACCGGGGCTATCACGTGCTGGCGGTGCCCACCTGGGAGCGGAAGGTCCGGGTGCTCGCCGTCTGGCTCACCGCGGCCGTCTTCGGCCGGGATCTCGTCTCGCTGGCCTCCGTGCAGCATCCGCGGGACGAGTTCGTCACGGGCAGCGATCCCCGGCGCGCCGGTGAGCGCCCGGCGGGCGACCGCACCACCGTCTGAATGCCCCGCCGCCCGGCATTCCCGCGCACGCATCTGCCGGCCGTCCCGACGGCCGGCAGGTGCGTGTTGTCGTGCGTGCCACGGCCGTCAGGAGGCGGGGGACTCGTTCCAGGGGCGGAGCTTGTCGGGATTGAGGACGACCCACACTTGTCCGACGCGGCCGACCCGGTCACCGGTGAGACCGAGACTGATGACCGCGGCGACCTGGTGGTCGCAGCGCACCACGAGGCCGGTCCGCCCGCTCACGGGCTGGGCGCGCAGGGTGGTGCGCGGCCGTCTCGCCAGGAGCACCAGCAGGCTGCGCGCGACCTGCTCGCTCCCGTGCACGGGCCTGACCAGCGCCCTGACCTTGCCGCCGCCGTCGAAGACCGCCGTGGCGTCTGCGGCCAGCAAGGACGCGAGCAGTCCGGCGTCCTCTGCCGCGCAGGCTTCCCGTACGGCGGTGACGAGCGCGTCGTGGCGTACGGGTGACGCCGTGCGCGCACGCCACGACCGGAGCCACCGGCAGGCGCGGGCGGCGGGCGCGAGGGACCCCGGACGCCCTTTCCCCACGGCGTCCGCCACCGCGGCGGGCGCCGTCCCGAAGGCGTTGCCGCCCGCGAAGTCCGCCCGCTCGGTGTCCTGGGCGGGGTTCCCGCTCCGGCCGGGCAGGTCCTGCCGGGCCCGGCAGATGCCGCCCGCGGTCGCCGCGAGCCAGGACCGCGGCGTCGCGATCTGCGCCCGTGCGGTGTCGGACAGCGCGTACCACCGGCGGTAGGTCTCCACGACGACGCCCTCCGCCTCGCCGTCGCTGCCCACCATCCGGTACGCGACGTCCAGCAGATGCCGGCGCTCGTCGAGCAACTCGGCGAGCGACACCGCCTCACCGGCAAAGTCCATCCCGCATCCTCCCTCGAGCACGGCACCACACAGCGCGGCCGCAGGCTCGACCTCGTCGAAGTACAGGAGGTCCGCTCACGAGTGCACGACGCACTCGCTCGCACTCTTCGGCTCTGAACATGAGACCGGGCAGGCCCGGATCCTGTGACGCGCCGCCCGCGCTCCGTCGTCCGATGTCACATTTGCGCCGTTGTTTCGGTCCTAGTGGTGACGGCATGGGTGATCCACGAATGGCGGTACGAAAATGGACAGCGACAGCCGGCCGGACGCAGCGCGACGAGATACCAGGGGGAACGCCTTCGCCGCATGGGCGAGGGGGCGGCTGGGGGTCAGCGGGCTCTTCCGCGAGACCAGACGCAAGGTGTTCCCGGACCACTGGTCCTTCATGCTGGGCGAGATATCCCTGTACAGCTTCCTGGTGCTCGTCCTCACGGGCGTGTACCTGATGCTGTACTTCCACCCGTCGATGGAGCAGGTGCCGTACCAGGGGAGCTACGCGCCGCTGCGCGGGCAGACGGTGTCGGAGGCGTACAACTCGACCCTGCACATCTCCTTCGACGTCCGCGGCGGACTGCTGATCCGCCAGGCCCACCACTGGGCGGCGCTGATCTTCGTCGCCAGTCTCTTCGCGCACCTGATGCGGATGTTCTTCACCGGCGCCTTCCGCAAGCCGCGGGAGCTCACCTGGGTGCTCTCCTTCCTGCTGCTGGTGCTCGGCATGTTCGAGGGGCTGACGGGATACGACCTGCCGGACGACCTGCTCTCCGGGACCGGCCTCATGGTCGTGAACGGCACGATCCTGTCGATCCCGATCGTCGGCACCTATCTGTCGGTGTTCCTGTTCGGTGGCGAGTTCCCCGGGACCGAGCTGATCGCCCGCTTCCACACGATCCACGTGGTGGTGCTGCCCGCGATCATGACGGCGCTGTTCGCCGGCCTGATCTTCCTGACGATCCGTCACAACCGTGCGCAGTTCCCGGGACCGGGGCGCACGGAGCGCAATGTCGTCGGCATCCCCTTCAAGTCGCTGGCCGTGCGGGCGGGCGGCTACTTCTTCCTGGTCGCCGGGATCATCCTGATCATCGCCTCGATCGCGCAGATCAACCCCGTTTGGCTGTACGGCCCGTACCGCCCCGACCAGGTCACGGCGGGGTCCCAGCCCGACTGGTACATGGGCGTGGCCGACGGGCTCCTGCGGGTCATGCCCGGCTGGGAGGTCGTCGTATGGGGCCACACCCTCGCCCTGGACAACCTGATCCCGCTGGCGGTGGGCGGCGGTCTCTTCCTCGTCATGGGGGCCTACCCGTTCATCGAGGCCTGGGTCACCGACGACGACCGGGACCACCACCTCCTCGACCGGCCGCGGAACCGGCCGGTGCGGACGGCGCTCGGCGCGGCCTGGATCAGCGTGTACGCCGTGGCCCTGCTCGGTGCGGCCAACGACGTGCTGGCCACCCGCTTCCACGTCTCGGTCAACGCGGTGACATGGGCCGTGCGGATCGGGCTCTTCGTCGTCCCGTTCGCCGTCTACGCGGTCACGAAGCGCTGGGCGCTCGGTCTCCAACTCCGCGACCGCGACAAGGTGTTGCACGGACGCGAGACCGGAGTCATCAAGCGCATGCCGAACGGCGAGTACGTCGAGGTCCACGAGCCGCTCGACCCGGAACGGCTGCACACCCTGACCGACTACGAGCAGTACCGCCCGATTCCCGCCGGCGCGGGCGGCCCGGCCCGGCGCCTGCGGGCCAGGCTGAGCCGGGGTCTGTACGGCGAGGGCACGCAGATCCCCAAGCCCGTCGTACACGAGGCCCACGAGCACGAGGAGATCAGCGGCTAGACCGGCACTCCGCCCCAGGCGAGGGCGTAGGCGCGGGCCGAGGCGAGCGGGTCCTCGGCCGCGCAGATGCCGGACACGACCGCCGCCCCCGCCGCCCCGGCCGCACGCAGCCCCGGCAGGTCCGCCGGGGTCACGCCGCCGATGGCCACCGCGGGCAGCGGGCTGAGCCGGGCGAGGCGGGCGAAGCCGTCGAGGCCGAGCGAGGGTGGGGCGTCCGCCTTGGTGCGGGTCGCGTGGAGCGCGCCGATGCCGACGTGGTCGACACCCGCCGGATCCTGTGCCGCGGCGCGCAACTCGCCGGGGGTGGCGGCGCTGAGACCCAGGACCGCGTGCTCCCCGATGAGCCGTCGGACCGCGTCCGGCGGCAGGTCCGACTGGCCGATGTGGACGCCCGTCACCCGCACGCCCGCGAGGCGGGCGGCCAGGAACACGTCCACCCGGTCGTTGACGATCAGCGCCACGCGCTTCGGAAGGACCGCCGCCACCTCCGTGACCGTCCGCAGGAAGTCCCCGCCGTCCGCGTGCTTCTCGCGGATCTGCACCGCGGTGACGCCCCCCGCCACCGCGGCGGCGACGGTCTCGGCCACACCGCGGCCACGAGCCGCGCACTGGGCAGCGTCCGTGACCAGGTAGACCGACAGGTCGACCGGCGCCGGCGTCACGACAGCGCCGCCCGCTCCACGATGTCGGACTCCCGCAGCGCGGCGAGCGCGTCCAGGAATTCCACGGCGAAGCTGCCGGGCCCCGAGGCGGCCTTCGCGGCCGGCTCGGCGGCGACCGTGTACGCGGTGACCGCCGCCACCGTCGAGGCGAACGGGTCCTCGCCCACCCCGGCGAAGGCCGCCATCACGGCGCCCAGCGCACAGCCGCCGCCGGTCACACGGGTCAGCAGGGCGTCGCCGTTGGCGACGCGGACCGTGCGCACGCCGTCGGTGACGAGGTCCACCGGCCCCGAGACGGCGACCACGCCGCCGGTCGCGGCGGCCAGGCGCCGCGCCGGCTCCTCCGCGGCCTCGACACCGTCGGAGGAGTCCACCCCGCGGCCGCCGCCGCCCGCGCCCGCCAGCGCGATGATCTCCGAGGCGTTGCCCCGTACGATCGTCGGCCGCAGCTCCAGGAGTTCACGCGCCAGCGCCGTACGCACCGGCAGCGCGCCGACGGCCACCGGGTCGAGCACCCACGGGGTGCCGGCCGAGGCCGCCGCCCGCGCGGCCTCGGTCATGGCGGCGCGCTGCTCGGCGTGCGGGGTGCCGAGGTTGATCAGGACCCCCGAGGCGATCCCGGCGAACGGTCCTGCCTCTCCGGGGATGTCGGCCATGGCGGGCGATGCGCCCAGCGCCAGCAGGACATTGGCGGTGAAGCCCGTCACCACCGCGTTGGTCAGGCACTGGACCAGCGGGGACTGCTCCCGGACGCGGGTGAGCGCCTGCGCGGCGAAGGCGATGTGGTCGGCGGACGACGGGGCCATGGGGTCGCTCCTTCGGGGGATGGACGGGGGTGCGGCGGCTCAGGCCCGCGCGCGGTGGCGCAGCCGCAGCGGCGCGTACACGGCGAGGGCCACCAGGAACGCCACGTAGTACGAGAGGTCGGCGCCGTGCAGGGCGTCCGCCACCGGGCCGACGTACAGGCTGGTGTCCATGAACGGAACGGCCGCGGCGAAGGCGGCGGCGAACGCGAGCACGGCCGGCAGCCCGGGCTGCGGACGGCCGGTCTCGGCGGCGAGGTCGATCTCCTCGCCGCCCCGCGCCCGTGCCCGGGCCAGCCAGTCGACGACGACGATCGCCACGAACCCCGGGATCCAGTAGCCCACGAACAGAAGGACGTTCTGGAAGCGGGCCGTGGTGTCGGCGGCGTGCATCCACAGCACCAGGGGGAAGCCGAGGGCGGCGGCCAAGGCGGCCGCCGCCGGGCGCGGTATGCGCACGCCGGCGGTCTGGAGGGCGAGCGATCCGCTGTAGTCGTTCATGGCGTTGCTGCACAGGGCCGCCAACGCCACGGCGAGCAGCCCGAACGCGCCCACCGCCCCGCCTCCCAGCAGATCGGCCACCCCGGCAGCGGTCTGGTCGGTCAGCACCGACGCGCCCCACAGCCCGAGCGCCTGGACGGCCACGAAGGACACCACCAGGCCCGCGGTGGTGAACCAGAACATGCGCGGGCGGGAGGTGGTGCGCGGCAGGTAGCGGCTGAAGTCGCTGGCGTAGGGGGCCCAGGACAGCGCGAGACTCAGCGCGATGGTGCTGGTCAGGACGAACGCGCCGCCCCGGTCGGCGCCGTGGGCGGAGCCCGTGGCCGCGGGGTGGACGCCGTCGAGCAGCCTCCAGGCGATCAGCGCGAACGCGGCGGCGAGCACGAAGGTCATGACGATCTGGAGCCGGTGGATGGCCTCGTAGCCGAGGACGCCGAGAGCGCCCTGGGCGAGCATCATCACCAGGACGCCGAGCCAGAACGGCAGTCCGCACAGCCGGGCCAGCGCGTCGCCGCCGAAGAGCCCGATCAGCGCGTCCCAGGCGACCGAGGACAGCCACTGCAGGATGCCGGGGAGCGCGACGGCCCGGCCGAAGGCGAGCCGAGCCAGCGGCAACTGCCCCGCGCCGGTCCGGCTTCCCCAGGTGCCGAGGTACGCGGTGGGGATCGCGCCGATCACGGTGCCGAGCACGACGGCCGCGAGCGCCGTGGCGAAGTCCAGCCCGAGGGCGATGCCGATGGTGCCGGTGAACACGCCGGTCATGGTGAGGTTGGGAGCGAACCACACGGTGAACAGCCGCCCCGGGCCGCCGTAGCGGTTGGTCTCGGGGACCGGTTGTATGCCGTGCGCCTCGATGCGGAGATCGCCCGCTGCCGCCGGCATACGGCCGTCGAAGACGGTCTGCCGGCCGTCGGAAACATGCGTCAAAGGCATGGAAGACATCCCTCCGCCAGTGCGAACTGGTTCAGGTTCGACGGGTGTGATCTCAGCCCTCGGTGGGGCACCCCGTGTCCGGTACGACGGACAGACTAACCCGATCCCGCTGCTCAGCGCGTCGACAGGAGGGCACGGCATCAGCACGGCCCGCGGGCAACACGGTCAAATGCTGCCAAACGCGGGCTGTATGGATCTTCCTCAAAGGGCGTGGGACGGCTCGGGCCGCACCGCGCAGATGTCGAGCAGGTGCCGCCGGGTCGTGTGCGCCCGGTCGCGCTCCGCATGGCGGTGGCCCCTGCCCCCCGGCGGGCAGGGGCCATCCGCGGGCGTCACTTCTGCAGCGCCAGCCAGTCGGCGAAACGGGTCGCGCCGAGCTGCGCGCTCCCGAGCGGCACGAGCGAGCTCTCTTCCAGCTCGGACCCCCAGTAGGGGGCGTGCGGGTCCGCGACGACCGTACGGGGGTCGTTCGAGGCGGCGAGCGCGTCCCGGATGAGCTCGTCGAACCGGAAGGCGTCGGGGCCGGCGATCTCCAGCGTTCCGTCGAGGGGGGCGCCGGCCGCGGTGCGGGCGACGGCGAGGGCCACGTCGTCGGAGTGGATGGGCTGGAACTTGACGGGAGCGATGCGCACCGTGTCGCCCTCGGTGGCCGAGTCCGCGATCCCGTTCGTGAACTCGAAGAACTGCGTGGCGTGGACGATGGAGTACGGCAGGCCCGACGCCTTGATCAGCTCCTCCTGGGCCAGCTTGGCGCTGAAGTAGCCGTTCTCCGGGAGCCGGTCCGTGCCGACGATGGAGAGCGCGACGTAGTGGGTGGCACCGGCCTCCGCGGCCGCCTTGAGCAGGTTGGTCGTGCCGGTGCGGAAGAAGTGCATCACGGCCTCGTTCTCGAACGAGGGCGAGTTGGAGACGTCGACGACGACCCGCGCGCCTTGGAGCACCTCGGCGACGCCCTCTCCCGTCAGGGTGTTGACGCCCGTGTTGGGCGAGGCGGCGACGGCCTCGTGCCCGTGGTCGCTGAGGTTGCGGACGACCTTCGAGCCGATGAGCCCGGTTCCGCCGATGACGACGACCTTCATGGGAGCTTCCTCTCGGAGAGTTTCGTGCGTACGGAGAAAATGACCGGGCGGGGACCCCGCCTGTGACAGGCGCCCGGCGGGCTCGCGCGCCAATGCGCGCGAGCCGGGCGTCACTCGGCGAGCTTCCCCTCGGTGGAGACGTCCTCCATCAGGGCGGAGATCTCCTCGGGGACGGGCGGGATGCTCTCGCGGGTGATCCCCGTCGTCGGGGACCAGACGAGGTTCACCTGGAACGCGGGGTCCAGGTCCGGGTAGTCGCTGCGGTTGTGGCAGCCACGGGTCTCGCGGCGTTCGAGCGCCGATTCGAGCGTGGCCCGCGCCGCCAGCGCCGCCGCCTTGAGGTCGAAGGCGTGCGCCAGGTCCTGGAAGCCGGCGATGTCGGGGTGGACGCCGATGTCCGCCATCCGCTTCTCGATCGCGGTGAGTTCCTCCAGCCCGGTCAGCAGCCCCTGTTCGTCGCGGACGACTCCCGCGTGCTCGGTCATGGTGTTGCGGATGGCGCGCTGGAGGGCGCGGACGTTCTCGTGGCCGTCGGCCGCGAGGAGGTCGTCGACCTCTGCCCGGGCGTGCGCCACGGCGGACGCCGACCGCGGCTGCGAGGTCAGCGACTGGGAGTAGGCGGCGGCCGCCTGTCCGGTGAGACGGCCGAAGACCAGCAGCTCGATGAGGCTGTTGCCGCCCAGCCGGTTGGCGCCGTGCAGGCCGCTGGAGGCCTCGCCGATGGCGTACAGGCCGCGGACGTCCGTGCTGTGGTCCTCGGGCCGGACCCAGACACCGCCCATCGAGTAGTGGGCGGTGGGCGCGATCTCGATGGGCTCGCGGGTGATGTCCAGCATCTGCAGGTCCAGCAGGGTCTGGTAGACCCGGGGGAGCCGCGTCATGATCGTCTGCCGCGGCAGGTGCGAGACGTCCAGCCACACGCCGCCCTTGGGCGTGCCGCGCCCTTCCTTGATCTCCGTGTAGGAGGCCAGCGCCACCCGGTCGCGCGTGGACAGCTCCATGCGCTCGGGGTCGTAGCGGCTCATGAAGCGCTCGCCGAGCGCGTTGCGGAGGATGCCGCCCTCGCCGCGCGCCGCCTCGCTGACGAGCGTTCCGGCCGCGTTCTCCGGTTCGATGATGCCGGAGGGGTGGAACTGCACCAGCTCCGCGTCGCGGAGGCGGGCTCCGGCCTCCACGGCCAGGCGGAACGAGTCGCCGGTGTTCTCGTCGCGCCGCGAGGACGTACGCCGCCAGATGCGCGTGTGGCCGCCTGCCGCGAGGATGACGGCGTCGGCGTGGATGAGGTAGCGCTTCCCGGTGGCGACGTCGAAGCCGTAGGCGCCGAAGACGGCGCCCTCGTGCACCAGGAGCCGGGTGATGTAGACACCGTCGAGCACCGGTATGCCGAGCTGGTCCGCGCGCCTGATCAGCGTGCGCTGGATCTCCAGACCGGTGTAGTCCCCGGCGAACGCGGTGCGCCGGAACTTGTGCGCGCCGAAGAAGCGCTGCGAGATCCGGCCGTCCTCCTCGCGGGCGAACGCCATGCCGTACCGCTCGAGGTCGTCGATGCCCAGGGCGGCACCGTGGGTGACGGTGCGCACGGTGCGCGGATCGGCGAGCAGATAGCTCTCCTTGAGGGTGTCGGCGGCGTGCTGCTGCCAGCTGTCCTCGGGGTCCATCGTGGCGAGCGCCGCGTTGATGCCTCCGGCGGCGAGTGCCGTGTGGGCGTCCTCCTTGGGTCGTTTGCCGACGGCGAGGACGTCGACACCGGCCTCGGCCAGTTCGATCGCCGCCCGCAGTCCCGCTCCTCCGGTGCCGATCACCAGCACCATGGTGGAGATGCGCTGTTCAGTGAGTGCCACGGTCCGCTCCGATCGCCTTGGTTGTCACTCATTACGACCGGGCGCTTCGGGCAGGTGTGACACGGCGTCGCCGCCGGCAGCGCGGTGGGCGGGGGACGGCCGCTGCCGTCCCCCGCCCACGTGGCGGACGTCAGGGAGCGACGCTGTCCAGGGGGACGTCCGGGTCGGCCAGGCGCGCGGCGTCGACGTCGGCGCGAGAGGTGATCAGGGCCTTGATCGGCTCGACCACGTCCCACACGTTGACGTTCATGCCCGCCAGCACCCGGTTCCCGGACATCCAGAAGGCGATGAACTCCCGCGCGGCGCGGTCTCCCCGGAAGACGACGCGGTCGTAGCCGCCGGGCTCGGTCCAGCCGGTGTACTCCATGCCGAGGTCGTACTGGTCGGTGTAGAAGTACGGCAGCCGGTCGTAGACGGCGTCCTTGCCGAGCATGCCCTGCGCGGCGGTGTCCGGCTGGTTCAGCGCGTTGGCCCAGTGCTCGACGCGGATGTGGCGGTCGAGGAACGGGTGGTGCGCGTTGGCGACGTCGCCCGCGGCGTACACGTCGGGCACCGAGGTCCGCAGGTGCGCGTCGGTGACGACACCGTTCCGCACGTCCAGCCCGGCCTCCTCGGCGAGCCGGACGTTGGGCGCGGCGCCGACACCGACGACCACCGCGTCGGCGGGCAGGTGGGTGCCGTCGGCGAGCCGGACGCCGTCGGCACGGCCGTCCGCCCCGGTGATGCGCTCCACCTGCGCGTCGGGGTGCAGCACCACGCCGTGCTCGGTGTGGAGCGCGGCGAACACCTCCGCGGCCTCACGGCCCAGGACCTTGAGCAGCGGCAGCTCCGAGTGCTCCACCACCGTCACCTCCGCGCCGGCCAGCCGGGCCGCCGCCGCGGTCTCCATGCCGATCCACCCCGCGCCGATGACGATGATCCTGGCCCCCGGGGTGAACGCGGCCTTGAGCCGGTCGCTGTCACCCACGCGGCGCAGGTAGAGCACGTTGTCCTGCTCGGCTCCGGGAACCGTCAGGCGGCGCGGGGACGAGCCGGTGGCCAGCAGCAGCTTGGTGTACGGCAGGCGCCGTCCGCCGTCGAGCTCCACCTCCCGGGCCGCCGGGTCGAGCGCGCGCGCCGTGGTGCCCAGGAGCAGTTCGACGTCGTGTTCCGCGTACCAGCCGTCGGGGTGCACGTAGAGGGAGTCGCGTGCCTCCTTGCCGAGCAGGTAGCCCTTGGAGAGCGGCGGCCGGATGTAGGGCTTCTCCTGCTCGTCGGCGACGACCACGAGCCGGCCGTCGTGGCCGTGCTGCCGGAGGGCCTCCACCGCCTTGCCGGCGGCGAGGCCGCCGCCGACGACCACGAAAGTGTTGTCAGGGGACACGATGTGCCTCATCTCGGGAATCTCGGAATCTCATGTGCCGCGTGGTGCGCGCCGCGCGCCACCCCGGTCATACCACCGGCGGTGGGGGGGACGCGCGATGACGTACGGGCGGCACCGCGCGCCGTCGGCCGGCCCGCCGGGGACGGGAGCCGAACGCCCGTCCGCCGGCGGGACGGGCCCGGTTACTCCACGAAGTACGAGTCGTGCTCGTCGAGGAACCGGGCGCGCTCCTCGTCCGTGGCGTGGGCCAGGTGGGACAGCCCCTCGAAGTACTTCTCACGCGGTGCGCCCGGTGCGAAGAGCAGCAGCATCTGGGCCGGCGCGTCGGAGTCGTTGCGGTACGCGTGCAGCCCGCCCTGCGGCACGTGCAGGAAGTCGCCCTGCCGGGCCTCGACCCACTTCTCGCCGTTGAACAGGCGCACGGTCCCGTCCAGGATGAAGAACGACTCCGAGATGGACCGGTGGAAATGCGTCTTGGGGCCGCCGGCCCGCGGACTCATCTCGACCCGGTAGAGCCCGAACTCGCCCCGTGTCGTGGCCGTGGTCGCCAGGTAGTGGAAGGCGTCCTTGCCCGCCTCGCCGAGGTCCGGTCCCGTGCTCTCCGGACGGAAGCGTGCGCTGACCTCGCCGCCCTCACCCAAGTACACCTGCTTCGGGTACGACATGCAGACCATCCCCTCTGTGTGTGGCACAACGTCGCGTCGAAAGGCATGTCCGAGCCCCCCGACGCACGACAGACCGGGTGCGACCGCGGTGTGTGACACGTCGCGCCGCCGCGGAGCGGGTTTCTCGCCGGGGCCTGTCACAAAAGCGGTTTGTCCCCGGTCGTACCTCTGCAGGAGTCATGCAAGCCTGGGACGGACGAGTACGGCCACCGCGGAAGGCGGCCGCCGGCGCTCCCGCTCGACGGGCGGGCGGTCCGACGTCATTCGGCCGATTTCCGGGCCGGTCTACGGAGGTGCAGCGCAATGTCGGACAAGGAAGCAGCGGGCACGGTCGGCGAGCAGCCGCAGTCCGGGACGTGGCGGACAGCGATCACGATGCTCCAGGACGTCACGCCGCCCCACATCCCGGAAGGGGCCTCGGGGATGACCATCCTGGTCGAGTGGCCGCCCGGGGACCCGGGGACCCCGCCGCACCGCCACACGGGCCCGGCCTTCGGGTACGTGATCGAGGGCGCGGTGCGCTTCGAACTGGAAGGCGAGCCGGAACGCGTCGTCAGGGCCGGTGAGACCTTCTGGGAGCCGGGCGGGGACGTGATCCACTACCAGGACGGCAACGCCCTCACGGACGCGCGGACCCGGTTCGTCGTGACCATGCTCTGCGAGCCGGGCCGCCCGATGCTCACGCTGGTCGAGCCGGAGGAACTGGCGCAGCGGACCCACCTGAGGGCGCCGCGTCCCGCCGGGAGCTGACCCGCGCTCCGGCGGCGCGGCGGTCACCCCGCGGGAGGCGCGGACGGCGGCGCATGTATTTTTGACATCGAACATCCAGGATATGTAACGTCCTGAATAGTTCAACGCATGCTGCCCGGGCGGGCCGACTTCCCCAGGGGTAACTTCGGTGCCGTAGGGGCATAACGGACATAACTATCGAAAGATGGGTCGTGCCATGAAGGTCGCGGTCGTCGGTGGCACCGGGCTGATCGGGTCGCAGGTCGTCGAGAAGCTCAACGGCGCAGGTCACGAAGCGGTCCCGCACTCCCTGTCGACGGGGGTGGACCTCCTGACCGGCAAGGGCGTCGACGAGGCGGTGACCGGCGCCGACGTCGTGGTCAACCTGACGAACTCGCCGACCTTCGACGAGGCCTCGGCGGCCTTCTTCCGGACGTCGATGGACAACCTCGTCGGCGCGAGCGAGCAGGCCGGCGTCGGCCACTTCGTCATCCTGTCCATCGTCGGTGTGGACCGGGTGCCCGACCTGGACTACTACCGGGCCAAGGTGCTCCAGGAGGAGATCCTCAAGGCCGGCTCCGTGCCGTTCTCCATCGTGCGTGCCACGCAGTTCATGGAGTTCATGGAGGCGACCATGTCGTGGACGACCGACGGCGACACCGTCCGGCTGCCGGAGACGCCGATCCAGCCGATCGCCGCCGCGGACGTCGCCACCGCCGTCGCCGACGTCGCCGTCGGCAGTCCGCTCGGCGGTGTCGTCAACGTCGTCGGCCCCGACGTCTACCCCCTCGCCGAGATCGGCCGGATGGCCATCGCCGCCAAGGGCGACGGGCGTTCCGTCGTGCCCGACGACACCGCCGGCATGTTCGCCGTCGTCCGCGGCGACGCCCTCACCGCCCGGGAGGGTGCCCGCGTCGCCCCCACGCACTACACCGACTGGCTGTCCCGGGCCTGAGGCGGCCCGGCGCGGTACGCGGCAGGGATCCGTACGGATCGGTGAGCTGCCACCGGCCCTCGGTGGCACCTTGCCGAGCAGGGAGAACAGGCAAGGAATGCCGTCGAAGAACACACCAGCGGAAGGCTCTGACACTCTCCAGGAGGCGGAGGAGGCCTTCCGTGACGCCCGCGGCACCATGTTCGGTATCGCCTATCGGATCCTCGGCAGCGCCAGCGAGGCGGAGGACGTCATCCAGGAGGCCTGGATCCGCTGGCAGACCTACGACCGTTCGAAGGTGAAGAACGCGCAGGCGTTCCTCGCGACCACCGTGACCCGGCTCGCGATCAACGTGCTGCAGTCGGCCAGGGTGCGCCGCGAGACCTACGTCGGCCCGTGGCTGCCGGAGCCGGTCGACACCGAGAGCGACCCCGCGCTGGGGGCGGTCAACGGGGAGGCGCTGGAAGTCGCGGTCCTCATGTTGCTGGAGAGGCTCACACCGACCGAGCGCGCGGCCTATGTGCTGCGCGAGGCGTTCGACTACCCGTACCAGCAGATCGCGGAGATCATCGACCAGACGCAGGCCAACGCGCGGCAGTTGGTGAGCCGGGCGCGCAAGCACCTCGCCACCGAGAAGCGCGCGCGGGTGGCGACGGCCGAGCACCGCCGGTTCCTGACGGCGTTCGTCGCGGCCGCGCAGTCGGGGAACATCACCGCGCTGGAGAAGCTGTTCGCGGCGGACGTCATCTCGTACTCCGACGGCGGAGGCGTCGTCCGGGCGTCGAAGTTCCCCGTCGTGGGCCGTCAGCGTGTGGCGAAGTACTACCACGCCTTCTCCGAGCGCTTCTGGACCGGTGTCACGGTGGAACCGGCCGAGATCAACGGCCTGCCCGCGGTCCGTCTCTCCCACGAGGGGGCCGTGTTCGCCGTCCTGTCGCTGCGCGTCACCCCGGACGGCATCGACCGGCTGCTGTGGTCGATGAACCCGTCGAAGCTGGCCGCCGTGGCCGCCTGAGCCGGCGGGACCCCGGGCGCGGGGCACGGGGAAGGGCGGGCCGGTCCCGGAGGACCGGCCCGCCCCGTGTTGCCTCCCGCCGAGCGGCGGTTACTGCTTCTTGAGCGTGAAGTCGCCGGTGACGGTCGCCCCCTTCTTGACCTTCACGGTGGTCGCGACCGGCCGGTAGCCGTCCTTGGCGACGATGACACCGAGCGGGTTGTTCCGGGAGTCGAGCCACAGGGAGTACGTGCCGTCGGCGGCCGTCCTCAGGGAGTAGCTCGCCGCCCAGCTGTCGATCTCGACCGTCGCACCGGCCAGCGGCCTGGTCGTGCCGTCGCTCTGGACGCCCCGGACGGTTCCGGTGATCTTGCCCCAGGTCTTCGGCGGGTCGACGTGCAGGGACACCGCGACCTTCCGCATCCCGTACGGGGTGTCGTTGTCCAGCGCCAGTTGTGCCGCGAAGTCACCCGGCTGCGTGATCCCGGGCACCGAGGCGTCCAGTGCGACGGTGACGGTCGTGCTCGCCCCCGGCTGCAGCGTGAAGTGCTGCGTGCTCGTGCTCAGCCACGTGACGTCGGTCGAGCCGCCCTGGTCGTACCCGGGCAGCAGTTCCACGGCGCGGCTCGGGGTGTACGGCTCGCTTCCGCCGCCGACCTTGTAGAGGCCGAGGGCGGCGCCGCCCCGGTAGGTCGCCACATTGGCGTTGGGCAGCGCGGTCCAGGCCCCCGCCTGCGGATCGTAGGCGAAGCCCTGGTTGGTGATGGCCTCGTGGCTGATGCCGCTGGAGATCACGAGCCGGTCGTTCGCCGCGGTGGACGAGGAACTCCACAGCGGGATCGGCAGGTCGGGCAGCGCCGACCAGGTGTCGGCCGCCGGGTCGTAGACGTAGGCGTGCTTGCTCTCGCCGAGGGAGTCGGCGTTGCCGCCGGCGCAGTACAGCTTGCCGTTCACGCCGCCGCAGGACTCCCAGGCGACCCTCTCCGGGTAGTCGGCGATGCGGGTCCAGGAGTCGGTGTCAGGGTCGTAGGCGTACGACTCGACGGTGCCGCAGCGTTCGTCGCAGCCGCCGACCGTGTAGAGCTTGCCGTCGACCGCCGCGTTGCCCTGGCCCGCGTAGGCGGCCGGTGCCGGGGCCCCGGTGCTCCAGCGGTCGGTGACGGGGTCGTAGATCTCCAGCTTGGGGTCGGTGGTGTTGTCCGGGAGCCAGCCGCCGACGGCGTAGAACCTGCCGTCGACGAACTGGCCCGAGGGCGCCTCGCGGCCGTCCGCCGCGCCGGTCACCTGGCTCCAGCTGCCGACGACGGGGTCGAGGACGTACATCGCGTTGGTGACGTCGAAACCGGTCCAGCCGAAGGCCGAGTAGATCTTGCCCTGATAGGCGCCGACCACGTTGCCGAGGACCGTCTCGGGGAGCTCGGGGGCGGACTGCCAGGCGTCGCCCGAAGGCGCGGCGGCCTGCCTCGCACCCGACGGGGCCCGGCCGGTCTTGCTCGCGTGCGGGGAGAAGTGCCCCTTGACGGTCTGGAGGGGAGCGCCGCCGCCGAGGGCCTGGGGCCGGAAGCCGCCGGCCCGTTCGCCCACCGCCACGGTGACGGGCGCCCCGCCGGTGTTCCTGACCGTCAGGTTCCGCGTGGCCGAACCGCCCCAGCCGACGCCGGCGGTCACGGAGGCCGGGGTCACGGTCAGTTGCCCGGCCTTCAGCTTGTAGGAGGCGGAGACCGCGCTGTCGGCCGCGATGCCGACGGTCTTGGTCAGCTCCGTGTAGCGGGGACTGGCCGCGCCCACCTCGTGCTTGCCGAGAGCGGGCGAGAACATCAGGTAGAGCCCGTCACCGAGCGCGGGGTCCTCGGGCGTGGCGACAGTGGTCGTACGAGCCCCGGGCACGTCCTTGACGGCGACCTCGGAACCGACCAGGCCCTCGCCGGTGTTGGCGTCGGAAACCGTGCCGGTCACGAGGCCACCGGGGGTGGCCGCGTAGTCGCGTTCGCCGACGAACACGTCGTCGACGCCCCACCACCAGGCGAACTGCGTGACGAAGTGGAAGCGCACCCGGACGTCCCGCTCGCCGGCGAATCCGGTCAGCGGGATCTCGGCCCTCGCGTGCTCCGTGAAGCCCGCCGGCGCGGTCCACAGGGACTTCCACGTCGCACCGTCGTCGGAACTGGCGTCGACCGAGATCGCCTTGCTGTCGGAGACCCAGTACATCGCGTCGAAGGCGAGTTCCGGATCGGAGGCGCCGGACAGGTCGAAGGACGGGCTGATCAGCTGCGTGTCGTACGGCGAGCCGATCGTGGGGTTGTCGGCGACGGCGAACGCCCCCTCACCGCCGGTCTGGTTGCCGCGCCCTCCCGGGTCGTCGAAGGTCCAGCCGCCCGCGGTGCCGTCCGCGTTGACGACGCGCCAGCCCTCCGGGGCCGCGTCGGTGGAGGCGAAGTGCTCGGTCGCGCCGGACAGATGCACGGCGTAGCCGGGCGCGGTCGCCTTCCAGGGATCGGCCGGCAGCGAGAGCCTCAGCGACTGCGGAGCTTCGGCGACGGTGATCGAGGTGGTGGCGGGGGTGTATCCGGGCAGTGCCGCCTCGGCGCGCAGCGTGTAGCCGTGTCCCTGGGGGAGGGAGAGGGTGAAGGCACCGGTGGCCGGGTCGGTCCACACCGGGCCGCCGGGGACACCGTCCACGGTGATCCTGGCGTACAGCGGCCAGCCGTGGCCGGAGCCGTCCGCGACCTTGCCGGAGACGGTCTGGCTGGGGACCGGGTTCAGCGCGAAGTCCCGTGTCAGGGAGCCGTTTTCGGTGACGGCGACGTCCTCGGCGGTGCCGGTGGCGTAGCCGTACGCGTCGACGGTGACGTCGTAGGTGTCCACCGGGAGGCCGATCGTGTAGCGGCCGTCGGCGCCGCTGTGCGTGACATTGCCGCTCCCCGCGCTGATCGTGGCGCCCGCGAGGGGCTTGCCGGTCGCCCGGTCGGTGACGGTGCCGGACAGCGCCCCGTGCGGGCCGGTGCGGAAGGCACGCAGGCCGTCGGGGGTGCCCAGACCGGTCGGGCCGTCGTAGCCGGCCGTGCCCGTGCACAGGTAGGCCGGGGCGCAGGAGCCGTTGCTGCCGGCGGTCACGTCGTGGAGGCCCCCGCCCGCGGCGTACGGGTAGGAGTTGGGGTACGTGCCTGCGACGGGCGCGCCGGCACTGGCGTAGACCGCGGCGATGATGGGCGATCCGGCGCTGGTGCCGCCGAACTGCCCCCAGCCGCTGCCGCCGTAGGTCTGGTACACGGCGACCGGTGTGGCGGGGTCGGCCACGGCGGAGACGTCGGCGACGGAACGGTTCGCGCAGCCGGTGTCCGTCTGGAAGGCGGGCTTGGGCTCGTAGAGCGAGCATCCCGAACCGGCGCCGTCCCAGGCGGACTCGGACCAGCCGCGGTCCGTGCCGCCGTCGGCGGTCAGCGAGGTGCCGCCCACCGCGGTCACGTACGGCGAGGCGGCCGGGTAGGACACGCCGTACCCGTAGTCGCCGGAGGAGGCGACCATCGCGACGCCGGGGTGGTTGTAGTGGACGTCCAGGCCCACAGTCCCGGAGGGGTCCTCGCCGCTGCCGAAGCGGTAGTCCGTACCGTAGGAGTTGGAGACGAACTTGGCACCCATCGCGACCGCCCGGTCCACAGCGGCGCCCAGGTCGTCGAAGGCGGGGCTGTCGGCCTCGACGAGCAGGATGTGCGCGTCGGGCGCGACCGCGGAGACCATGTCGAGGTCGAGGGAGATCTCCCCGGCCCAACCCGGGTCGGGTTGCGGGTAGTCGGTGCCGCCGCGCTGGTCGACCTTCCGGAAGCAGCCGTTGTCCGTGGTGCAGGCCGGCAGGCCGTACTGGGCGCGGTAGACCGCCAGGTCCGCCTCCGCCGTCGGGTCGTCGAAGGCGTCCACGATGGCGACGGTCTGCCCCGCGCCGCCGCCTTCGGGGAGGTTGTACGCCGAACGCAGGTCGGCCGGCCCGAACCCGCCCGGCGCCGCCGCGGTCCGCAGGCCCTTGGCCGAGGTGACATCGGTGCGGCGCAGGGCGTAGCAGGTGGCCTCACCCCTCTTGGGGGTACCGCAGGCGGCCTCGAAGGGCACGTCGCCCTTCGCCGCGGCGGCGGTGGGCGCCGCGGCCTGCGACGGCGTCTGCACCCCCATGACGGCCATGGCGGCCGCGCCGAGCACCGCCAGCACGGTCGACACCGGCCGCCGGAGTGGTGGACCGGATATGTGTGGTACGCGCAACGTCCGACTCCCCAGTCATCACATGAAACGCCGACGCGTGAAGGCTCGGCGGGCGAACGTCCGCGATCGCCGGGAGTCCATTAGCGGAGAGATCTTGTGTCCATGTCAACGCTGAAAAGACGCAAAGAAGCCGCCGATTTGCATTCTCCGGTGCACCCGCCGCAGATGTGTCCGGAATCCGGAGAGGCGCCATGCATGTATGGGCCCCAGGTGTGACAGGTCGCCCCATCAGCCCTGTTGCCCCACGCATCCCCCGATGTCCGGCTCACGCCCCGGAGGGCGTCGGGCCGTTGTCCGGCAATTTCCCGTGACGGGACGTTACGGGCATTACTGCCTTGGCCATTTGTTGCGGGCACCGGCATGTCAAATATTACGGGAGGGGAGAATCCGGGATCGAATCTCCGTGCGCCGGGCCGGAATTCCTTATTTCCCTCAGCCGGTCGGGGGCATCCGGAGCGGGGCGTTGCGGATGGCGACGCAGGCGATGTCGTCGTTGAGGTTGCCGCCGCTGTGGCGGAGGAGGGCGCGGTGGAGCAGGTCGAGGAGCGCGGGGGGTGAGGTGGTGTCCGTGTCGCGGGTCCAGGTGGTGAGGGGGAAGAAGGTGCCCTTGTCGTCGCGGGATTCCGTGACGCCGTCGGTGTAGAGGAGCAGCAGGTCGCCGGGGGTGAAGGGGACGTGTTCGACGTGGTAGTCGGAGCCGACGAGAGCGGCGAGGTTGATGGGGGGTGACGGGGCGGCGGATTCGACGCTCCGGGTGTCGCCCCGGTGGAGCAGCAGGGGCGGGGGGTGTCCGCAGCTGAGCACGGAGGCCCGGGAACCGGTGGGCGGGATCTCGACGAGGACGGCCGTGGCGAAGCGCTCCGCGCCGTCGGGGGCGGGCACGTCGACGTTGTAGCGCGTGACGGAGGTGTCCAGCCGGTGCGCGAGGCGGCACAGGTCGGGGGCGTCGTGGGCGGCTTCGTAGAAGGAGCCGAGGACGGCGGCCGAGACGCCGACCGCGGGCAGGCCCTTGCCGCGGACGTCCCCGAGGATGATGCGCAGGCCGTGTTCGGTGTCCGCCACGGCGTAGAAGTCCCCGCCGATGCGGGCCTGCGGCGCCGCCGCGAGGTAGAGGGTCGCGATCTCCAGGTTCCGGACGCGGGCCGGCACGGGGCGCAGCAGGACTTCCTGGGTGGCGTCGGCGACGGCCCGGACCTGGGCGAGGGTGTGCTCGCGCTGGAGGCGCAGATGGCTGGCGTAGGCGGCGGCGAGACTGACGGCGACGATCGCGCCCGCGGTGTAGAAGGCCGAGACGTCGGAGAAGGCGAGGGCGAAGCCGATGACCGGGAGCAGGCAGATGACCCCGAGGGTGAGGGTCGCCCTGACCGACCAGACGGACGCGGCGAGCGCCGGCGCCGCCGGAAGCAGCCGGGAGAAGGGGACGTCCTGCGGGGTGAACACCGCGAGGAGGCCGATCACCACCGTGAGGGCGACGGGAGACAGGAGCACCGGGTCGCGCCGCCCGTGGAGACCCCCATGCATCCGAAATCGTCTCAAAGCATGCATGGGCGGATCGTACGGGATGCATGATCGGCTTCCCGGGCACACGCTGCGGACCGCGCTCGCGGTCACCGTCCCGTCAGGACGTCCAGGAGTGCCTGGACCGCTTCCACGCAGGCCGCGTTGTCGAGTTCGGGGTCCCAGGCGGTCTGCAGCGCCAGGCCCTGGTACACGGCGATGAAGACGCGGGCGAGCCCGTCGGCCGGCAGGGCCGCCGGCAGGTCGCCGCGTTCCTGTGCGGCGTGGACGAGGCCGGTGATGACCTCGCGGGGGAGGTCCACGCCCTGGCGTGCCACGGAGAGGACCTCGGGGGAGCGCAGCGCCTCCGCCCAGATCTGGACACCGAGTTGCACGCGCTCCCGTTCGGCCGGGCCGGCGAGCGAGCGCAGGAGGTCGAGGTAGCCGGAGGCGACGCGGCCGAGGGTGTCGGGCGTGCGGTCGCCGGGGTCGTCCAAGTGGAGCTGCCGGGTCTGGCGTTCGTGCCACTGGTCGGAGATGGCGACGACCATGGCGTCCTTGTCGGCGAAGTAACGGTAGATCAGGCCCGCGCTGAAACCGGACTCCTTCGCGATGTCCTGGATGGTGGTGCGGTGGAAGCCCGCACGGGAGAAGCAGCGGGCGGCGGCGTCGAGGATGTCGGCACGCCGGTTCCGGAGGTGTTCCTCGCTGACCTTGGGCATCACTTCACCTCCGCCTGGGCGATCCGGTAGAAGGGCGCGGCCGGCTCGTGGCGCCCCAGTGGTTCGAGGTAGCGTTCCGCGGCGTCCCGTGCCGAGAGGTCCAGGGTGAGGGCGAGGCCGCGGGCCGCGAGGTAGCCGGGGAGTTCGCCGGGGACGAATCCGAAGGTGAACGGTTCGCCCGCCGCGCGCACGCTGGCCGCCCACGCCTCGACTCCGGCGAAGCCGCCCGTGCCGTCGAGGGCGCGCCGGTCCATGTACGTGAAGACGATCCTGCTCCCGGGTGCGGTCGTGGCGGCGAGTGCGGTGAGCGTGGTGTGCACGGAGGGCTCGTCGAGGTAGTTCGTCACGCCCTCCCACACCACGACCGCGGGTTCGTCGCGCAGGCCGGCCCGGCGCAGGGCCTCGCCCAGGTCCTGCCGCATCAGGTCGGCGGGCACGAAGCGGTGGTCGCCGTGGGGGCGGCCGGCCTCGGACCAGGTGGTGACGAGCGTGCGTTTGACCGCCTGGGTCGCCGGGTGGTCGACCTCGAAAACGGTGGCGGATCGCGCCGCGTCGAGGCGGAAGGCGCGGCTGTCGTACCCCGCGCCGAGGAGCACCAGCTGGCGGGCGTCGTGGGCGAGGGCGTCCCGCACCAGGTCGTCGATCAGCCGGGTGCGGACCACGGCCGACGCGCGGGGACCGGCGGGCCAGCGCCGGTCTATCCGGCGTTCGAGGGCGTTGGCCAGCCCCGAGCGCCGGGCGAGCGCCACGGCCAGGCGGTAGCCGTGGCCGAGGGACGACGCGGCGTAGGGATCGGTGAACAGGCGAGGCCCCCGGCGTACGGACTCCAGGGCCCGGAAGAGCGCGACGTGCTGCGCGGTGCGGCTGGGTGTGTTCTGCATGCCGGCCATCATAATGAATGGACATCCATTTTTTATCCCGGCCGTGTGGGTGCCGTAACCCTCTCCCGGACGTATGGTCCGTTTATGGGTGACAGGCGCTGTGGCCGGGCGGCGTGGCAGCCCGGGCAGCCGCGGCGACGTGGGGCCCGGGGGTGAGCCCGGTGCACCGCGACGACGTACGGACCACCACGGGCATGGGGCCCCTCGTCGGGCTCTTCGGCCGCCTGGGGCGGGATCTCGACGCCTCGGTGGGCATGCTCTACGTCCTGCCGCCGGGGGAGCGGGTACTGCAGCTGCTGGCCCTGTCGGGAACGTCCCGGCGGATCGCCGCCCCCTGGGTGCGGGTGGGCCTGGCGGACGCGGCGCCGGTTGCGGAGGCGGTGCGCGAGCGGCGCCTGGTGTGGGTGAACAGCCCGACCGAGCTGGCCCGCCGCTTCCCCCGGGTGGGGCTGATGGTCCCGTACGACATCCTCCTCGCGGCCGCACCGCTCACCACCGAGGAGGGGGTGTGGGGCGCGATCTGCATGGTGTGGCCCATCTGGCACCCGCCCCAGTTGAGTGCCGGCGAGCGCGAGACGATCGCCACCTTCTGCCGCCGGGCAGGCCGGCTGCTGGAGCAGGCCGCGCGGCGCGGGGAACCGCTGCTGCCCGGTGTCGAGCCGATGGTGCTGCCGGCCGTCCGCACCAGCACACCGGACCCCGCCGAAGCGCTCGCGGCCTACGACTTCGCCGAGCGCCTGCCGACCGGATGCGCGTCGCTGGACCTGGAGGGCAGGATCACCTTCCTCAACAGCGCCGCCGCCGAACTCCTGGGCGAGCGGACCTCCGACCTGCTCGGTGCCCGCCCCTGGGAGCGGCTGCCGTGGCTGGACGACCCCACGTTCGAGGACCGCTACCGGGCCGCCGTGATCAGCCGCCAGCCCACCGCGTTCATCGCCTGGCGGCCCCCGGACCGGCGGCTGTCCTTCCACTTCTACCCCGCGTCCAACGGCATCAGCGTCCGGGTCGCACCGGTCACCGAGGCGAAGGCGATGGAGGAGAGGGCGGCACCGCCGCGCGGCCAGGGGCCGATGGGCGCGTCCACCCTCTACCAACTGATGCATCTGGCAGCGACCTTGAGCGAGGCCGTCGGGGTCAGGGACGTCGTGGACCAGGTCGCGGACCAGCTCGTCCCCGCCTTCGAGGCCGAGGGACTGGCCCTGCTGACGGCCGAGGAAGGCCGCCTGCACGTCGCCGCCCACCGGGGCTACACAACCGAGTTCATGGCCCGCTTCGAGGGCGTCCCGCTCAGTGCGGCCACCCCGCCCACCCAGGCCCTGGCCACCGGGACGCCCCGGTTCTTCACCAGCTTCGGCGACTTCCAGCGCGCTTACCCAGAGGCCCCGCGCTACGGCGACCGGGACGCCTGGGCCTTCCTCCCGCTGATCGCCTCCGGCCGGCCCATCGGCCTCCTCACCCTGTCCTACGACCGCGCCCGCCCCTTCCCCCTGGGGGAACGCGCCATCCTCACCTCACTGGCCGGGCTCATCGCCCAGGCGCTGGACCGCGCCCACCTGTACGACGCCACGCGCCACCTCGCCCGTACGCTGCAGACGGGCCTGCTCCCCCAGGACCTCCCCGAGGTCCCCGGCCTGGAGATCGCCGCACGCTACCGTCCGTCCGGCCACGGCCAGGACACGGGCGGGGACTTCTACGACCTCATCCACTGCGGCAGCACCTGCGCCGCCCTCGCCATCGGTGACGTCCAGGGGCACAATGTGCAGGCCGCGGCCCTCATGGGGCAGGTCCGCACGGCCGTCCACGCCCACGCCACGGCCCACACCTCACCGAGCAGGACCCTCACCCGCACCAACCGGCTCCTGACCGACCTCAACGCGGGGCTGTTCACCAGCTGCCTGTACGCCCATCTCGACCTGACCCGCCACCGCGCGCGGCTGGCCACGGCCGGGCACCCGCCGCCCCTGATCCGGCATCCCGACGGGCGCGCCGAGGTCTTGCCCATGCCGCCCGGTCTCCTGCTCGGAGTCGCCCCGGACGGCGAGTACCCCATGACGCGCATCCCGCTCTCGGCGGGAACGGTGCTGGTCATGTACACGGACGGGCTGGTCGAGGCCCCGGGGGTCGACATCGAGCGCAGCACCACCGACCTCCTGCGCTACCTCGTCCCGGCCGGCGACCAGAGTCTGGACGCGCTTGCCGACACGCTCGTGGACCACGCCCTGCGGACCACTCCGGGCAACGACGACATCGCGCTCCTGATCGCCCGGGTCACCGGGTAGCGACCCGCGCGTACGGACCGCCCCATGGCGCGGGCCCGCGTCCCGCTGGCATCATCGCAATCCCGAGGGGAGGCCGGTCGTGGTGACGTTTGCCAAGTGCGAGCAGGAGGCCGACGACATCCTCGCGGAGTGCCTGGGCGACGAGGCGTTCCACCGGCGCCTGGTGAACAGCATCACGGCATGGGGCTGGGAGTTCCCGTCCTCCGTGCGCCGCGTGCGAGTCCTCGTCGCCATGGCCCTGTTCGCCGCCTACAGCGCCCGCGAGGAGCAGACGCCCGCCGAGGCCGCCGCGACCGCGTTGCGCATCCTGGGCAAAGGCGACGACGTCGCGCTGTTCGGCGCCCTTCCCGGCCCCGCTGAGCTGGGGCAGTCCGCCGCCCTGGTCCAGTGGCTGCGGCTGATCTCGATCGGGCTCACGGGACCTTCCGCCCACAGATGGGTGCGACTCACCGCGACCGCGCACTCCGTGCTGAACCCCGAAATGCGAACCCGCTACGAGTGGCTGCTCATCACCAGCGTGCAGAAAGGAACCCGCCATCGGGGACCCGGGGGCGGCGGGATTTCCGGACAGGTCACGGTCCGCCTGGAGGATCCTGCGCCCGACGGTCCGCCCGACGGTCCGGCGGACGGCAGCGGGTCCCGCACGCACCGCGCGCGGGACCCGGAGGCCTCAGGTAGTGAGCAGGCGGTTGAAGAATGAGCGGTACTGCCGCAGGGCCGTCCGCAGGTCCTCGGTGTTCACCTGCTCTCCCCGGTCCCACTGGCCCTCCAGTTCCTGCTTGTGGTGGGCGAATGTCGCCGCCAGCTTCTGCATGACGTCGGCGACCAGGGCGTCGGCGGTGTGGACGGCGTCCCGGGGGTCGTCCACGAACTCGCTCTGGATCTGCTGCCAGCGGGCGCGGAAGCTCTCCTCGTCCTGCGAGGTCAGCAGCTGCGGAGCCCGGTCCGCCGCGGTGTTCTCCCTCGGGGTTCCGGCTGCCGTCTCCGGCGGGGGTTCGGACGGCTTGCGGACCGGAACGGCGCCTTCGCCCGGGTAGGCGGGGGCGCGAGAGGACGGGTCCGGCCGGTCGGGGGGCGTGTCGAGGTGTTCGCGCGGCTGCGCGAGTTCCTCGGTGGTCAGGGCGCTCTCGCGGGAGTGTCGTGCGCGGTCGCGTTCCATCTTTCGCCTGCCTCGTGTTGGGGTGGCGGCGCGGGGTGACCCGGACTCCGGTCGGGCCCGTCAGGCCCGGACGTGGCGGGACTCGCCGCCGTCGGTGAGCAGTTCGTCGAACAGGGCGCGGTAGTGCACCATGGCACCGCGCAGTTGCTCGGTCGTGGCCTGGTGCCGGGAGCTGAGGGCGTTGACCTCGTGGGCGTCCCGGTAGTGCTCCAGCGTGTGACCGTGCTCCACCGAGAGGTCCTTGAGCTGCTGGTCGAAGTCCTCGGTCGGGTACCCGCGCTCGTGCATGAGGGAGGTCACCAGGCTGTCCGCGTCGTGGACGGCGTCCTCCGGGCGGTCGACGAACTCTTCCTGGACGCCGGTCCATTCCCGCGCGTAGCGGTCGCGGACACCGCTCGGCAGCGGCTTGATGTCCAGGGAGTCGTGCCGCTTGGCCCGGGCGTTGAGGTCCCGTTCGGCTTCCCTCCGGCTGCCGGTGCCTTCGACGGTCCGCTCGTACTCCGGGCCGAATTGCCGGCGCAGGCGCCGGTGCCGTGTGAACAGCGTGGCCGCCACCGCGATGATGATGAGCACCACCACGATGGGGATGATGATCGCCAGAAGTGTCCCTGTCGACATGGGGCCGGACTCCCTCGCACCTTCGGGAACCCCCCTCGTTCGACCCCTGCCCCCAGCCCTCCGCCTGAAACACCCACCTCAGCGGCAGCACGTCAGGCGGGCCTGCGGGCCTCGTGCTTCCAGAAACCCGAGAACATGATGCGGTCCTTGGGGAGGCCGGCGCGGTGGAGGTGTCTGCGGCCCTTGGTGGAGAGGCCGGACTCGCCGACGACGAAGGCGTAGGCACGGGTGTCGACGGTGGTGTGCCGGTGGAGTTCGTCGAGTGCGGCGCGGCCGGGGACGGCGCCGGCGCCGTCCCGTACGACCCAGGTGACGGTCATGGCGGCGGGGGCGTCGAGTTCGCGGCGGTCGGCTTCGGTGGGGACCTCCTGGATGAGCCGGCCGGCGGTGTCGCGGGGCAGTGAGCGCAGGATCCCGGTGACGGCGGGCAGGCCGCTCTCGTCGGCGACCACGATGACCTCGGACGCGTCCTGCGGAGGGTCGAACATGACGCCTTGGTCGAGCACCGCGAGGCCGTCGCCGGGGCGGGCCGCGCAGGCCCACAGCGCGGCCCGGCCCTCCAGTTCGCCCGTGGGCCCCCGGTGGACGACGAAGTCGATGTCCATCTCGGCGGCTTCGGGGCGGTGGCCGGCCACGGTGTAGTTGGAGTAGTGCGGCCGCTCGTCCTCGGGGATGGCCAGGTAGGCGTGCCACCACCGGTCCCCGGTGAACTCCGGCAGCCGCAGGACGGATTGGTGGGGCAGCTGCATGAAGAGGCGGAACCAGTGGTCGTAGCCCAGCCACGGGAACTCGCCGAGATCCGCGCCCGTGACGGTCACGCGCTGCATGGAGGGGGAGACCCGCTCCGTGCGGACGACCTCGGCGCGGAAGAGTCGGGGGTTCTGCGGCATGAGCCGAGGGATCTTCGCCATGAGGGAAGGTTAGCCTAAGTTTACCGAGCCGCCAGGGGTGGTCGGAGGCACTAGTTAGGTTAGGCTAACCTTCGTGTGTGAGTTCTGGTGAAGAGACAACCGCGGCCCCCGGCGTGCGCGGTCACCGGTTGTCGGCGCGGGATGTGACCGTGTCGTACGGCGGGGCGGACGTCGTGCACAACGCGGCGATCACCCTCCGGCCCGGTGAGGTGACCGCCCTTGTGGGCCCCAACGGCAGCGGCAAGTCGACGCTTCTGCGGACCGTGGCACGCCTCCAGCGGGCCCGCGGCGCCACGCTGACGATCGGCACGGCGGACGGGGACACCACCGACGCGCTCGCCCTGACCGCCCGTGAGTTCTCCCGCAGGGTCGCGCTGCTGACCCAGGGGCGCCCCACACCGGGCGGCCTGACCGTGCGCGACCTCGTGGAGTTCGGCCGCTACCCCCACCGGGGGCGCTGGGGCCGTCCCGACCCCGACGGGCCCGCCGCGGTACGGCGTGCGCTCGCCCTGACCGGCGTCGAGGACCTGGCCGGACGGGGCGCCGAACACCTCTCCGGCGGCCAGCTCCAGCGGGTCTGGCTGGCGAGCTGCCTCGCCCAGCAGACCGGCGTGCTGCTCCTGGACGAGCCCACGACGTACCTCGATCTGCGCTACCAGGTCGAACTCCTCGATCTGGTCCGGGACCTGGCCGACCACCACGGCATCGCCGTCGGGGTCGTCCTGCACGACCTGGACCAGGCGGCCGCCGTCGCCGACCGGATCGCGCTGCTGTGCGCGGGCCGGATCGTCGCCGACGGCCGTCCCGAGGACGTGCTGACACCGGAACGACTGACCGACACCTACGGCATCCGGGTCGAAGTCGACATCGACCCCCTGACCGGCCTGCTGCGCACCCGCGCCGTGGGCCGCCACCACGCACGACCCGAAAGGCTCAGTACCACCTCATGAGAAGCCCGTTCATCGTCATGGCCGCCGCCGCCGCGGCCGTCGCCCTCGCCGGCTGCGGGACCACCGAGCGCGCGGCCGCCGGCGCCGGCAAGGCCGCCCAGGGCATCACCCTCACCGACGCGACCGGCGCCGAGGTCACCCTCGACGGGCCCGCCAAGAAGGTCGTCGGCACCGAATGGAACGTCGTCGAGAGTCTCGTGACGCTCGGGGTGGACCCGGTCGGCGTCGCCGACGTCAAGGGCTACACGACGTGGGACACCTCGGCCCCGCTCACGAACACGCCCAAGGACATCGGCACCCGCGGCGAGCCCAGCATGGACACCATCGCTTCGCTCTCGCCCGACCTGATCGTCGCCACCACCGACCTCCAGGCCTCCGCCGTCGCGCAGTTGAGGAAGATCGCCCCCGTCCTCGAGGTCCGCTCCGCCGACGCGGCCGACCCGGTCGGGCAGATGAAGGAGAACCTCGACCTCATCGCCGAGGCCACCGGCACCGCGGCCCGCGCGGACGAGGCGAGGAAGGCGTTCGACACCAAGGTCGCCGAGGGCGGCAAGGCCCTCGCGGACGCCGGCCTGAACGGCGCGAGGATCGCGTTCGCCGACGGCTGGGTCGCCTCCAACCAGGTGTCCGTCCGCCCCTACACCAGCGGCTCGCTCATCGGCGGCGTCAACGAGGCGCTCGGCCTGAAGAACGCCTGGACCATGAAGGGCGACAAGGACTACGGCCTCGCCGCCACCGACGTCGAGGGCCTCACCGGCCTCGGCGACATCCGGTTCGCGTACATCGGCAGCGACAGCGAGCCCAGCGACGTCTTCGCCGACGACCTCGGCAAGAACGCCGTGTGGAAGTCCCTGCCCTTCGTGAAGAAGGGCAACGTGCACCGACTGCCCGACGGCATCTGGATGTTCGGCGGCCCGCGGTCGATGGAGTCGTACGTCGACGCCCTCGTCGCCGCACTGACGAAGTAGCACCATGGCCGTCACCGCAACGACCCCCGCCACCCGGCCGCGCGCCGCCGCCTCCAGGACGGGCGCGGCCGCGGTGACGGCCGTGCTCGCGCTCCTGGTCGCGGTCCTCGCGGTCGTCGACATCACCCAGGGCACGGCGTCCGTCGGACCCGCCGAGGTGTGGAAGGCACTCGCCGGCCGGGCCGACCCCGCCGACGCGTCCGTCGTGATCGCCTCACGCCTGCCCCGGACGGCCGCCGGCCTCCTGGTCGGGGCAGCACTGGGCGTCGCCGGAGCGGCACTTCAGGCCGTCAGCCGCAATGTGCTCGCCGCTCCCGACACGCTCGCCGTGAACGCCGGGTCCTACCTCGCCCTCGGCCTGCTGACGGTCGGCGGAGTGTCGCTCCCGCTGCTCGCCTCCTCAGGGGTGGCCTTCCTGGGCGGCCTCGCGGCCGCGGCCGTCGTCCTTTCGTTGTCCGGACTGGGCGCGGGCACCGTGCGCCTGGTGCTGGCCGGGAGCGCCCTCACCCTCGGGCTGTCCTCCGTCACCGAGGGGCTGATCCTGCTCTTCCCCCAGCAGACCAACGGCCTCTACCAGTGGAGCCAGGGCAGCATCGGCCAGAACGGCTTCGACGGCGTCGTGCGGATGGCACCCGTCGCCGTGGCCGCCCTCGCCGGACTGCTGCTGACGGCCCGTCGGATCGATGCCCTCGCGCTCGGCGACGACGCGGCACGCGGTCTGGGAGTGCCCGTCCGGGGCACCCGGATCACGGTGGTCGTACTCGCCGCGCTCCTCTCGTCCGCGGCGGTCACACTCGCCGGGCCCATCGGCTTCGTCGGCCTGTGCGCGCCCGCCCTCGTCCGGCCGCTGACCCGGCGCTTCGGGCGGCTGGTCAGGAGCCGGGTGTCCATGCCGGTCACGGGCCTGGTCGGCGCCGGCCTGGTGCTCGGCGCGGACGTGGCCCTGCGCACGGTCGTGAACGCGCAGGCCGCCGTCGCCGTGCCCACCGGCGTCGTCACGAGCCTCGTCGGCGCGATGTTCCTGGTCGTCATGGCGCTGCGCGTCCGGGAGACGGCCGCGGTGAGCGCGCCGGACCGGCTGCGCATCCCGGGCCGAACCGCGTTCCTGGTGACCGTGGGCGTCCTCGTCGCCGCGCTCGTGGGCGTGGCCGTCGCCGGCGTGCTGCTGGGCGACACCAAGCTGCTGCTGGGCGACGTGGTGAACTGGGCGCAGGGCAGGGCCGGTCAGGCCGTGTCCTTCGTTCTCGACACCCGCGTGCCGCGCGTCCTGGCGGCGCTCCTGGCGGGGGCGGCGCTGGCCCTGTCGGGGACGCTCGTCCAGGCCGTCACCCGCAATCCGCTCGCGGAACCGGGCATCCTCGGGGTCTCGGGCGGAGCCGCGCTCGGTGCCGTCCTGTACGTGACGACGGTGCCCGCCGCGGGGTCGTGGAGCGTGGCGGGAGCGGCGTTCGCCGGTGCCGGGGTGACCGCCCTCGTCGTCTTCGGACTCGCGGCGCGGGGCGGCTTCCAGCAGACCCGGCTGGTCCTCGTCGGCGTCGGCGTGTCCGCGGCGACCACGGCCCTCATCAGCCTGCTCATCGTCCTCACCGACCCGTTCAACGCGACGAAGGCCCTGACCTGGCTGTCCGGTTCCACCTACGGACGCACCGCGCCCGACACGCTGCCCGTCGCCGCCGCCCTCGCCCTGGGCATCGCGGTCGCGGTGGCCCGGCGCGGCGAACTGGACCTCCTCTCCCTCGACGAGGACACCCCCCGCCTCCTCGGTCTGCGACCGGGCCGGGCCCGGCTCGGGATCCTCGTGACGAGCGTGCTGCTGACCGCCACCGCCGTGGCCGCCGCGGGCACGATCGGCTTCGTCGGACTGGTCGCCCCGCACGCGGCGCGGGCCCTGGTGGGCCGTCGGCACGTGCGGGTCGTCCCGGTCGCGGTCCTCCTCGGCGCGGTGCTCGTCTGCACCGCCGATCTCATCGGCCGTACGGTCATCGCCCCGGCGCAGCTCGGCGCCGGGCTCATGACAGCCGTCATCGGCACGCCGTACTTCCTGCGGCTGCTGCTGCGCACCCGTCGCTGAGCCGTCACGGCGATGGCGGCGCGGCGCTCATCCCGTGGGCGCGAGGGCTGTCGTACGGCCTCCGAGGGCGGCGGAGAAGCGGTCGGTGACCTGGACCAGGGCCTCGGCCGCGGCAGGCGCGACGGTCAGTGCGCCGTCGTCGGCCACGGTGATGTCCTTGTCGAGCGTGAACCAGCCCGGCACGATGTGCGCGGCGCCCATGGCGCTCAGCACCGGACGCAGCGCGTAGTCGATGGCCAGCACGTGGGCCGTGCTGCCGCCGGTGGCCAGCGGCAGCACCGTCTTGTCGGCGAGCGCGTACTGCGGGAGCAGGTCGAGCAGCGACTTGAGCAGCCCCGAGTAGGCGGCCTTGTAGACGGGTGTGCCGATCACCACGCCGTCGGAGCGCTGGAACAGGGCCGCCGCCTCGGTGACGGCCGGGTGCCGGAAGTCGGCGCCGAGCAGCGCTTCGGCGGGCAGGGTGCGCACCTCCAGCGAGACGACGTCGTGGCCCTGGAGCCGCAGGCGTTCGTCGAGGTGACGCAGCAGACGTGCGGTGCGGGAGGTGGCGGAGGGGCTTCCGGAGACGGACAGGATGGCGGCCATGCGGACCTTCCGGGTTCGGGGTACGGACGTACCGGGTGGGGCGGTTCGCCACTGGGTCAGGGGCGCGGGGGAGGTGTCGGCGGCGGTGGTCACCAGGCGCTCGACTCCACCGTGACGACGGGCACGAGGCCATCGCGGAGCGCCTCCAGGAACAGCACGACCTCGGCCGCGACCGAGCGGTGCTGAAGGTCGTTGAGGACGTCGTGGTGGGCGCCCCGGACCACCGACAGGCGTGCCCGGGGCAGGGACTTGGCGGTACGGGCGAGCGCGTCGCGGTCCGCCAGCGGATCGGCGTCACCGACGAGGAGCAGGGCGGGGACGTCGGCCTCGGTGTCGTGGGCCGCCGCGAGCAGGGCATCCGGCAGGGCGTCGCCGAGCGAGCCCCGGCTCACCCGCGGGTCCTGCGTGAGCGTGCTCCGGTGCGCGGGGCAGGAGGTGCGGACGTCCAACTCGGCCTCCCAGGTGCCGGGCGCGGTGGCGGCCCGGCCCGGAAGACCCGCGAGGACGACGGCGTCCGGCCGTCCGGCATCCGTCCCTTCGATGCTCGCGACGAGGGCGAGGAACGCGGCGATCGCCACGGCGCCGGCGTCGGCTCCCACGAGGACCAGGGGCCGTACCGGGCCGTCCTCGCCGGCGGCGCCCTCGACGGCCTCGGCGAGGCGCCTGCCGAACGCGGCCGACGACTCCGCCGCATCGGCGGTGCCGACCGCCGGGGCGTCGATCACGCGGACGCGGTAGGCGTCGGCGGCCAGCCGCCTGCCGAACCGGGCGTAGGTCGCGCGTGTCTCCCCGCGACCGGGCACCACGACGACCGTGCCGCGCGTGCGCAGGCCTTCGGGGGCGTGGTGGTCGGTGTATTCGGTCATGTCAGACTCCCGCGGGTTCGGGCCGGGGTGCGCCGGCGGGCTGCCAGCCCAAGGCGGGGGCGATCCGCGTGGCGATGAGTTCCAGGGCGCGGAGCGCCGCGTCGTGGTCGGGGACCGCGGGGTTGAACTGGGTGATCAGATCGGTCGCGACCGGCAGCACCCTCTCCTGCCGCAGCGCGGCGACGATCTCCTCGGGAGCTCCGTGGAAGGCATGGAAGCGGCGCAGGGCCTCGGCCACGTCCAGGCCCCTCGGAAAGGCGCCGCTGTCCGCCATGCGCGATGCCGCCCGGAGGACGTCGTCGCCGATCTGCCGGAGCGCGGTGCGCTTGTCCTTCGCGGGGAACACGAACCGGGACAACCCGATCCGTGGGCGGCGCGGCTGCTCCCAGGCGGCGAGGAAGGCGTCCGCCCACGGGCGCTGCACGGTGTCGGTCGGCGCGTCGAACCCGTACGCGGCCCGGTTGAGGAGCAGATTCGAGCCGGCCGCCGCGGCGTACGCGGCGCCCTGCGCGCTGAACACGCCCTGCCAGACGCGGTCGGTGACGTCACCCGTGGCGGGCTGCACACGGAAGCCGGGCGCCCGCACCTCCTGGCCGGCCAGGGCCCGGCGCAGGATGTCGAGGTGCGCGCTGGTCAGTTCACGCCTGCGCTCGATGTCCTTGCCGAACGCGGCGTACTCCAGGCCGTTGTAGCCGCTGCCCACGCCGATCTCGACGCGGCCGCCGCTGAGCGTGTCGACGGTGGCGACGTCCTCGGCCAGACGCACCGGGTCCTCCAGAGGAAGGACGGTGACGGCCGTGCCGAGCCGGATACGGGTGGTCCGTGCCGCGGCGTGGGCGAGGAAGGTCCACGGCGAGGACAGCCCGCCACCGCCGGCGGGCACGTGGTGCTGGGCGACCCAGCCGACGTCGAAGCCGAGTTCGTCGGCGGCGACGAAGAGTTCCTGGGCGTTGCGGTAGGTGCGGGCCGGGTTGTCGTCGCGGCTTTGGACATGGGTGAGGAAGCCGAGCCGGAAGCGCGGTGTCGCGGAGGTCATGGGCCGGCCTCAGTCGTTGACGAGATCGTCGGTGAGGCCCTCGACGAGGCCGTCCACGAGCCGGCGTCCCTCGGTATGGCGGTTGGCCGGGACCGGCAGGCCGAGATTGCCGCGCAGGGTGTCGGCCTCGTACTCGGTGCGGAACAGGCCGCGTTGCTGCAGGATCGGGACGACACCGTCGACGAAGAGGGCGAGTTCGTCGCTGGTGCGGAAGGCCAGGTTGATGCCGTCGAAGGTGTCGGCCAGGAACCACCGCTCGATGGTGTCGGCCACGGTGTCCGGCGCCCCGACGAAGGGCGAGACGCGGAACTCGTTCACCGAGTCCGCGATCTGACGCAATGTGAGGTTCTCGGCCCTCGCCCGCTCGATGATCCGTGCGGCGCCGGTCCTGCCGCCCTTCTCGGCGAGGTGGGCGACGTCCGGGAACGGCGCGTCGAGGTCGTGCGCGCTGAAGTCGTACGCGCCGAAGGCGCGGCCCAGCAGCGCGAGGTTGCGGTCGAAGTCGTTGTCCTCCTCGAAGATCTCCCGCTCGCGGCGCCGGGCCTCCCCGTCGGTGGCGGCGACGACGGGACTGCCGTGGATGAAGATCTTGATGTGGCCGGGGTCGCGGCCGTGGGCGGCGGTGCGCCGCTTGATGTCGGTGTAGTAGTCGTGGGCCTGTTCCAGGGACCCGCCGGGCGCGTAGATGCCCTCGGCCACCCGCGCCGCCAGGTCGCGCCCCTCCTCGGAGACCCCGGCCTGGAAGATCACGGGCTGGCCCTGCGGCGACCGCGAGAGGTTGAGGGGGCCGGCGACCTTGAAGTGCTCGCCGACGTGGTCGAGCGCGTGCAGCTTGGCCGGGTCGAGGAAGAGGTTGCGGTCCACGTCGGCCGGGAACGCGTCGTCCTCGTAGGAGTCCCACAGACCGCGGGCCACCTGGACGAACTCCAGGGCCCGGCCGTACCGGGTGGCGTAGTCGAGGTGCTCGTCGAACCCGAAGTTCCGGGACGTGCCGGTGTCGAAGCTGGTGACGACGTTCCAGCCGGCGCGGCCCCCGCTGATGTGGTCCAGGGAGGCGAAGCGCCGGGCCAGGTTGAAGGGCGAGTTGTAGGTCGAGCTGGCGGTGCCGACCAGGCCGATGTGCCGGGTGTGCGTGGCCACCGCCGACAGCAGGGTCAGGGGTTCCAGCCGGTTGAGGTAGTGGGCCGGGTAGGTGGCGTTGATGAACTGGCTGTCGACGATGAAGAGGGCGTCGAAGAGGGCGTGCTCGGCCGCCTTGGCCTGTTCGATGTAGTAGTTGATGTCGATGCTGGCGTTCTTGGCGACGCGCGCGTCCCGCCACAGGCCGTGCTGGCCGGGGCCGCCGACACCGTAGGGGTGGAGCGCGAGGTGGATCCTGCGGGACATGGTGGCTTCCTCCTGTGTGTGGTGGGCTCAGGCGTCGAGCAGGGTGCGCAGGGCTTCGCGTTCGGCACGGTCCGCGGGGGAGGAGTGCAGCGTGGGCGCGGAGCCGACGAGCAGGCGTGTGTACGGGTGCCGCGGCCGGCCGACGATGTCGCGGGCGGCGCCGGCCTCGACCAGTTCGCCCCGGTAGAGCACGGCGATGCGGTCGGAGACACCGGCCACGGAGCCGAGGTCGTGGGAGATGAGGACCAGGGCGACGCCGGAGGCACGCAGTTCCTTGAGGATCTCCAGGATCTGCACGCGGTTGGCCGAGTCCAGGGCGCTGACCGGCTCGTCCAGGACGACCAGCCGCGGATCGGTGATCAGCGCCCGCGCGACGGCGACCCGTTGGCGCTGACCGCCGGAGAGCTCCCCGGGCAACCGGTGCAGCAACTCCTCGTCCAGGCGCACGCGGGGCAGGAACGCGCGCACCCGCTCGGCCGCCGCGGCGCGGGTGTCCCCGCGAAGGAGCAGCGGCTCGGCCAGGGACTCCTCGACGGTGAGGTCCGGGTCGAGACTGCGCAGCGGGTCCTGGAAGACGTACTGGACGACGCCGCGGCGGCGCAGGGCACGCCATTGCCGGCGGCCGTGGGCGCTGACGTCCTCGCCGCCGACGGCGACCGAGCCCGCGGAGGGGCGCACCAGGCCCAGTACGGCGCGCGCGAGGGTGGTCTTGCCCGATCCGGTCTCACCGATGACGCCGACGATCTCGCCCGGCGCGACGGTCAGCGAGACGTCGTGCAGGGCCCGGCGGCGACGGCGGCCGAGGCCGTAGTGGACCTGGAGTCCGGCGACCTCCAGGACGGGGGCGCCCGGTTCGCCGCCGGCGGAGCGCGCTGCGGGCGGTTCGGTGGTCAACGGTCCTCCTCGGGGGTGCGGAACTTCTCCAGGCCGTACTGCTGGTGCTCGGCGACGAGCAGGCGGGTGTACTCGTGCCGCGGGGCGTGGAGTACGGCGTGCGTCGGTCCCTGCTCGACCACCTCGCCCTGGCGCATGACGAGGACCTCGTCGCACAACTGGGCGACGACGGCCAGGTCGTGGGAGACGAGGACGAGGGCCAGCCCTGTGCGGTCGCGCAGTTCGGCCAGGAGGTCGAGGATCTCGGCCTGGACGGTGACGTCGAGGGCCGTCGTGGCCTCGTCGGCGATGAGCACCCGCGGGTCCGCGGCGATGGCCGCCGCGATCAGGACCCGTTGGAGCATGCCCCCGGAGAGCTCGTGGGCGTACTGGGTGAAGACGAGTTCCGGATCGCGCAGCCGGACCGCCCGCAGCAGTTCGACGGCACGGTCGCGTGCCTCGCGCCGCCTCAGCTTCTTCTTGGCCCGGACGACCTCGGCGATCTGCGGACCCACCCGGATCGAGGGGTTCAGATAGGACGCGGGGTCCTGGAAGACGGCGCTGATCACCGCGCCCCGCAGCGCGGTCCACTGCGGAGGCGTCAGCGTCGCGATGTCCGTGCCGAGGATCTCGACCGAGCCGCCGGTCACCTCGAAGTGCGGGGGCAGGATGCCGAGCGCTGCGCGGCAGGTGAGGGTCTTCCCGCTGCCGGACTCTCCGACGATGCCGACCGCCTTGCCGGGGGTGAGTTCGAAGGTCGCGCCGTGGACGATCTCGCGGTCACCTGCCCGGTCGCCGATGTGCACGTCGCGCAGGGACAGCACCGGCGCCGGCGGGCCGGCTTCGTCTCCGCCGGCATCGCCGGGCACGGCGCTTGCGGTCTGTCCGGGGTCGAGGTTCTCGGACACGGTGGTCATCGCGCACCTCCGGCGGCGTCGATCCGGTCTCGGCGGTTGGCACGGGCCTTGCGGGCGTTGACCAGCGCGCGGCCCGCCTCGCCGGAGACGTCGCGGATCGCGTCGGCGAGCTGGTTGCCGGCCCAGACGGCGACCATGATCAGCAGGGCGGGTGCCAGTGGCGCCCACGGCTGCTGGCTGAGGTAGCCCAGGTCGTAGGCGAGCAGGCCGCCCCACGTGGGCGCGGGAGGCTGGACGCCGATGCCGAGGAACGTCAGGCTCGACACGATGACGAAGCCGAGTCCGATCGTCTGGGCGAACGCGACGGCGATCGGCGGGAGCACCTTGACCCAGACGTGGCGGCGGACGATCCAGCCGATGGAGGCCCCGGAGATCAGCGCGGCCTCCACGTACGGCGCCCGGGCCACGGCGAGGGTCGCGGCGCGGGCCACCCGGTAGAACAGCGGCGACACCAGGGCGCCGGTGACCAGCATGGCCTGGGTGATGCCGTTGCCGAGGAGGGCGATGACCGCGACGGCGAACAGCAGGAACGGCAGGGCGACGAGCGTGTCGGCCAGACGGAGGGTGATCCACTCGAAGACCCGGCCGAGATGGACCGACAGGATGCCGGGGACCGCACCGACCACCAGGGCGGTGAGCGCGACCTCCAGGGAGCCGAGCACGCTGACGCGGGAGCCGTCGAGCAGCCGGCTCAGCACGTCACGGCCGAGGTAGTCGGTGCCCAGCCAGTGGGCCGAGGACGCGCCGGCGAGCGTGTCGGCGCCGGTGGCCAGGGGATCGGCGGGGGCGAGTACCGGGCCGAGGGCCGCCAGCAGCGCGATCACGGCGAGGACGGCCGCGGCGATCCGGCCGGAGGGGAGAGCGAGGACGCGGCGCACCATGGTCATACCCCCCGCTGGGCGGCCGGCGTCACGCGCGACAGCACCAGGTTGACGATCAGGTTGAAGGTGACGACCAGGACGATCGACACCACGAGGACGCCCTGCACGGCGGGTACGTCGCCCGCCTGCGCGGAGTCGTTGGCGAACCTGCCGAAGCCCTGGAGACCGAAGATCCACTCCGTGACGACGGAGGCACCGACCAGCGCGGGGAACTTCAGCCCGACGGTCGCGAGCGCCGGCCCGATGCCGTTGCGCAGGACATGGCCGAAGAACACACGCCGTGGGCTGAGGCCCCGTACCACCGCGCCGGTCACGTAGTTCTCGCGGTAGGCGGCGACGAGGCTGGTGCGCAGTTGGCGTGCGACGTCCGCGACGACGTCGAGGCTCAGGGCGACGGCGGGCAGGGTGATGTGCGCGAGCCACGGGCCGATGCCCTGCTCCGCCGGGACGTAGCCGGCGGAGGGGAACAGGTGCAGTTCCACGGCGAGGACGGCGACCAGCACGATGCCCACCACGAAGGGGGGCATCACCGAGATCACCGTGACGAAGCCCGTGATCGCGCGGTCGAGCCAGGTGGTGCTGCGGAGCGCCGCCACCGTGCCGAGGGCGAAGCCCACGGTCACTCCGAGGACCAGTGCGAAGGTGGCGACCGAGAGGCTGACATCGAGGCCGAGGCCGATGAGGGTGGAGATGTCGGCACCGTTGGTCCAGCTGGTGCCGAGCTGTCCGTGCAGGATGCCGGTGAACCAGTCCCAGTACTGCACGAGGAAGGGCCGGTTCAGCCCCCAGTGGGCCTCGACCCTGGCGATCGCCTCGGGGGTCGCGTCCTCGCCCAGCTGGATCCGCGCCGGGCTGAGGCCGCTCAGCGACCGCAGCGCGAAGGTCACGAAGGTCGCGACCAGGAACACGGGTACGAAGATCGCGACCGAGCGGGCGAGAGCGGTCAGGATGCGGCTCGCGGTCCGCCGGACCCTGATCGCGGCGACACCGCGATGTCGGGCGGAGGTGACCGGCAGGGCGGTCGTCGTCATGAGGGTGCCCCTTTCTGCGGCGGACGGGCGGTCAGCCGCGACCGGAGATCGTCACGCCGGTCCAGTCGAGGTGGGCCGGGTTCTTCGGCAGGGCCGATATCGACCGGCTCTTGGCGAAGAGGTTCGGCGAGGAGTACGTGAAGACCAGTGCCTTGGTCTGCAGGCCCGCCCGGGTCGCCGCCTGCAGGGTTTGCGCGTAGTCCGGAGCGTCCAGCGGGGTCCGGCGGACCTTGGCGACGGCCGCCTCGAAGCCGGCCGGCTCGTACGGCGAGCTGAGGTTGAGCGGGCCGTCGGGGCCGAAGTGGGCGGTGAGGGTCTGCGCGGCGGAGTCACGTCCCGTGGTGCCGTAGAGCGAGAACGTCAGGTCCTTGGCGAAGAAGGGGGTGGCCCAGTTCTTGTCGATCTTGATGTCGACGGTGATGCCGACGGCGCCCAGCTGCGACTGGACGATCTCGGCCTGCGGGTCCTCCGCCGGGATGACCAGGTCGAGCTTGATGTCCCCCGGCTTGTGGCCCGCCTCGGCGAGCAGCTTCCTGGATGTCGCCGGGTCGTACGGGTAGGCGTTCTCCGACCGCGGGTCGTAGGCCACGTAGCCCTTGGGGAACGGCTGGTCGGTCGCCTCGCCGTAGCCGAAGGTCAGCTTGTCCACGAACTCCTTGCGGTCGATCGCGTGGCGGACGGCGTCGACGACCCTGTCGTCGTCGAACGGTGCCTTGTTGATGTTGAGGCTGATGTTCGACGCGTTGTAGCCGGGCTGGACGAAGACGTCGAGGCCGGCCTTCTTGGCGGCGTCCGCCTGACTCGGTTTGATGTCGGCGAAGTTGTAGACGCCGGTCTGCAGTCCGGAGACCACGGTCGACGCGTCGGGGGCCGAGACCAGTTCGACGTCGTCGATGTGGATGTTCTTCGCGTCCCAGTAGTCCGGGTTCTTCTTCAGCAGCACTTTGGTGCCGGGAATCAGCTGCTCGACGACGAAGGGCCCGGCGCCGACGGGATCCTGGTCCAGTTTCTCCGGGTGCGCGGCCGCCTTGGGGCTGGCGATCTGCAGCACGCGCTGACCGAGCAGTTGCGGGATCTGGTAGTCGACCTGCGTGAGGTGGACGACGGCGTCCAGTCCCTCGGCGTCCACGGACCCGATCGAGGTCAGGTCGCCGAAGAGCGCCGAGTTCTGCTGCTTCTTGGCCCGTTCGACGGCCGCCTTGACGGCGGCCGCGTCGACCGGCTCGCCGTCGCTGAACTTCAGGCCGGGGCGCAGATGGAAGGTGATCTCGTTGCCCTCGGCGTTGTAGTCCCAGCTCTCGGCGAGGTCGGGGACGGCCTTGCCGTTTTCGTCGGTGCGTGTCAACGATGCGTACACCAGGGCGAGTTCGCGGAACTGGGCGCCACTGCCCGACACCACCGGGTCCCAGTGCGCGGGGAAGTAGGACGAGGCCCACTTCAGCGTGGCGCCGGCGGTCGCGGCGCCCGTGCCGTCGGCGCACGCGCTGAGGCCGGGGGCGAGTACGCAGACAAGTGCCGTGCCGAGGGCCGCGGCGCGCGGCCGGGCCGTTCGCCGGGCGGATCGCGGGTCGGTTCCGGAAGGGCGGGTGCTGAGTCGTCCGGGCATCTCAAGGCTTTCTGCGAGGGCCCCGGCCCGTCTCGGGGCGGGCGGGGGCGCGGCGGCGGGCGCGGTTCGCACCCGCGCCGGAGCCGGCTCGTGCCCCTCCGGACGTGCCGGTGTGCGCGCGGACGCACACATCGGGCACGCCGCGCTCAGGGCAGGGCGTCGGCAGGTACGCGGGGGCTCACCGGGAGAAGGGCGAGGGGAGGCGGCGAAGCGCGGGGGCGGCGCGGGCGACGGGCGCCCGCGGCGGCTGAGCGGCGGGACGGCCGGCGCCGACGGGAGGGGTCAGGCGCCTGTGGGCCGGGGCGGCGGCCGGTCAGCGACAGAGGGCGCTGGAGGTGCGCCGCAGGTCCACGTAGCGGCACACCACACCGGGGTGCGTCGTGAGCATGGTGCACATCCTGGCGACCGCCGCGAACGGCTGTCAATAGACACCAATTGGTGTCTCATTGGGCGGGACGCGGTCCTGATCGGCCGTCAGAGGCCGTCCGGTTCAGCAGGTGTGCGCGCCGCCGCGGGTCGCCGGGTGCACGGCGGCCTCCTCGGGGTCCAGCCACAGGGGGCCGTTCCCGGTGTCCACCCGGACCGCCCCCGGCGGTGGCCACGGGCCTTCCGTCAGCAGCTCGCGCTCCGGGCCGGTGAGGCTGCGGTAGGAGCGAAGGGCCTGCGCCGGCGGGAGCGGGGGCACGGCGGCCGTCAGTCCGGGGCGCAGCTGCTCCACCGCCGCGGTGTACTCCTCGTAGGTCCGCCAGCCCGGCACCACGCGGTGCTCCGCCGGGGCGCGGACGAGCAGCGTCGGCAGCGCGTACCGGTACCCGCCGTCGCCGGTCTCCTTCGCGCCGCCGGGATGCGGCGAGCGGCCGGACACCGACAGCACGTCCCGCACCGGGCGCCGCGCCTCCGCCCGGTCGGCGCGCACCCGCTCCCGTACCTCGGCGGACGCCGCGTCGGCCGACAGCCGTTCCAGGTCGAGACCGGGCACGCCCCGTACGGCGGCCAGCGCCAGCGCGGGTGTGTCCGCCGGTTCCCCCAGGACGAACACGGTCTCCCGCAGACGGCGCAGCACCCGCTCCGCCACCTCGCCGCCCTGGAACTCCGCGGCCTTGGCCGCCAGCGAAGACGGCCAGGAACTCGCCGCCACACGGTCCAGCCGCGGCGCCCGCGGTGCCCGGGTGTGGGCGGTGATCCCCTTGATGTAGGCCGTGTACCAGGCCGTCTCCGCGGCGGGGTCGGGGGCCGGATCGTCGTCGAGGTCGAACAGCAGGCAGTACACCCGGCGCCATTCGACCCGCCCGGCCAGCGCCGCCCTCAGCCTGCGGAAGACGGGCTCCGATCCCCAGGCCCACGGACACAGCGGATCGGTGTACTCGACCACCTCCACCGCGGGCGGGGGAAGTCCGGCCGTCACGCGGCTCCCTTCCGGGCCGGTTGTCCCGCGGCGTCCGCCGGCAGCAGCGACAGCAGGGTCACCCCGCCGAGGATCGCCGCCGCACTCGCCTCGACCTGGCGCCACACGCCGGGCAGTCCCGAGGCGGCACCGGGATAGTCGAGCCCGGCCGGCGACTCGCCCCGCAAGGTGATCAACTCGCCGTCCACGGCGAGTGAGACGTCCAGGAGGGTGATTTCCCCGGCGGGCCGGCCGAGCCAGTAGCCCCCCTCGCAACCGCGCTGACTGCGCACCAGCCCGGCCTTGCGCAGCTCGCCCACCACGGACTTCAGGAAGCGGAACGGGATCTGCTGCGAGGAGGCGATCGCCTCGCACGTCAGGGGACGGGCGGGCTCACAGGCGAGCTCCAGGAGAGCGCGCGCGGCGTAGTCCGCCTTCGCGGAGATATGCATGGGCACATCATGCCGGACCTGCGGCGGCCGACCGGGGCCCGTGCGGTTCGCCCGCCCTATTGCGGCAGTATTGCCGCAGGTGAAGGGCAATGGACACTTCTTGACATCCTTTTCCGGGCGGCTCTACCGTCCCGGCATGAGCGAGCCGTTGACGAACCCCGGTGAGGGCTTCCACCCCCATCTCCCCGACACCCCCGGGCACGGGACGACGCCCCTGCGCTCCCGGCTGCACCACATCCGCGCGGACTCCCTGGACGGCGGGACGGCGCAGACCGGCGGGATGCGCCGGTTCGCCGCCGTCAGCGGGAAGACCGTGGGATCCGAGAAACTGTGGATGGGCCAGACCCATGTGGCCCCCGCGGCATCGTCCTCCGACCACCACCACGGCGAGTCCGAGACCGCCATCTACGTGGTGAGCGGGCACCCCGAGTTCGTCTTCCTCGACGGCTCCGGCGAGCCGCCCCGTGAGGTGCGGCTGCGCACCGCACCGGGCGACTACATCTTCGTCCCGCCGTTCGTGCCGCACCGGGAGGAGAACCCCGATCCCGCCGAGGAGGCCGTGGTCGTCATCGCCCGCAGCACCCAGGAGGCGATCGTGGTCAACCTCCCGGGGCTGTACGCGCTTCCGGCCGACGAGGCCTGAAAAGCCTTGTAGCGTACGGGAGTTTGCGCGGCCAGCGGAAAGTCCCGTCACGCCCCGTTCGCGGGGCATGACGGTGTGTCAGTTGACGGACGGGCCGCCGAGGCGTTCCAGGAGGAGCCCTTCGCGGGTGGACCACGGGCAGATGGTCACGCTGCGGGCATCGCAGGCCTCCATCAAGGCCTCCGCCACGAGGGCTCCGGCCAGGGACTGCCCGGCGCGGTGCGCGGAGATCCCGGGCAGCTTGTCCCGGCTCCCCGGCGTCGTGGCCGCCAGCAGCGGGATCGCCTCCCGCAGGGCGGGCAGGGTCAGCCGCTCCGGCGTGCGGGCGCGCCTGTCCCGGCCCGCCGCGAGCCGGGCGAGCTGGGTGAAGGTCTTGGAGCACGCCAGGACCGCTCCGCCCGGCTCGGCGCGGGGCAGTTCGGTCACCGTCCCCAGATACCGGCGCAGTTCCCGCCGCAACTCCGCCAGTTGCTCCGCGGACGGGGTGGTGTCGCCGGACAGGTGCTTGCGCGTGACCGTGCGGGCGCCCAGCGGCAGCGAGAGCACCGTCCGGGGCCGGGCGTCGGTGCCAGAGGCGATCTCCACGGTGCCGCCGCCGATGTCCAGGACGAGCAGCGGGCCGTCGACAGGACCCGCCCAGCGGCGCGCTGCCGCGTAGGCGAGCCGCGCCTCCTCCTCACCGGGCAGCACACGCAGCTGGACGCCGGTGGTGTCCGCGACCCGTTCGATGACGTCGTCGCAATTGGGGGCGTCCCGGATCACGGAGGTGGCGAACGCGAAGACCTCCGGCAGCCGGAGCCTCGGGTGCGCGGCGACCACCTCGGCCACCGCCTCCTGCACCGTCCTGACCCCGGACTGGCGCAACTGGCCCTCCGGGCCCAGGCTGTGGTGCAGTCCCAACCGCACCTTGTGGGAGAGCACGGGCTCCAGCTCGCCGTCCTCCGACCGCCGCACCACCGTCAACAGGGCGCTGTGGCAGCCCACGTCGAGGACCGCCGCCTGCCGCATCGCACGACCTTCCCGCACCACGAGCCTTCCCTCCCTGAGCCGTTCCGTTCTCCCCGGCTCCCTGCCCGGGGCGGTCGCCATGGACGGTGACCAGCACATCGGGGCACCGCGTAGCCATCATGTCACCGCCGGTTCCCGCTCCCTGGTCCGGCACGCCCTCCGGTACGCGACTCTGTTGCCCGGCGCACGGATTCTGACGCCGCCCTGCCGCACCGGTCCGGGCCGTGACGGCGGTCACACGTGACGTGCGACGAAGTCCCCTATGCCCCGTGCCACTTCCTCGGGGTGGGTGATCAGGGCGTCGTGAGGGCCGGGGATCATGACCGGGCGCATGCCGAGCCGTGCGGCGAACTCCGCACCCGGCCGGGGCAGCGCCCGGTCGTCCGTGCTGAGGAGGTAGAGCAGGGGGATGCCGAGCGACGCCAGATCCGGGGCGTCGAAGGGCTCGGTCTCGTAGTGGCCCGGCATGGGAGTGACCAGGGCCGCGACGAGGCGTTGCAGGTCCTCGGACCGGCCCTGGAGGAGGTACGTCCGGACGAAGTCGAAGTCGATCGGCCACGCATGGGCGGGTGAGTCCAGCAGTGTGCGCACCCCCGGCTGCATCTCCGGCAGGAGTTCGTCGAACGTGCTCCTGCCTGGTGCCGGCAGGAGGGCGTTGCAGTAGATCACCGCCGCCACCCGCCTCCCCAGCGCGAACGCCGCGTTCGTCACCGGGTAGCCGCCCCAGCTGTGGGCGACCAGGACGACGTTCTCCGCATCGAGGCGCTCCACGCGGCGGACGATATGGCGTACGGCATCCTCCGGGCGAGGGGCCACGGTGTCGTCGCCGTCGGCGAGACCCGGAAGCGTCAGCGCAACCGCCTCGTTCCCCGCGGCCCTCAGGAGCCGGGCCACGGGCTGCCAGGACCAGCCGCCGTGCCACGCTCCAGGAACCATGACAAAGGGTGACGATCGCGTCATACGTCCGACGCTACGTTCCGTACTGCTCCGGGGACCCGCCGGCCGCGACAAGTTTGACGCCCTTCTTACGGTTCACACCCGGCGGACGGCCAGCAGAGCCGCGTCGTCCGCGAGTTCGGAGCCGACGTAGGCGCGGACGTCCGCGAGCAGGTCGTCCAGCAGGTCCTCCGGATCGGTGGCGGGCAGGGCGCTCAGCCGCTCGGTCAGTGGGTAGAAGCGGTCCGCGGCGTCCCGTGCCTCCGCCACGCCGTCCGTGTAGAGCAGCATCAGGTCACCGCTGACGAACGGGACGGGGCAGGCGCGGTAGTCCCTGCCCACCAGCCCCTGCAGCCCCAGCGGCGGTGCGGCGACCGACGGGATCACCTCGCGGCAGCTGCCCGCGTGCCGGAGCAGCGGCGGCGGGTGCCCGCAGTTGACCACGGCCGCCGGTCCGGGTGCGTCCGGGACGCTGACCAGTACCGCCGTGACGAACTCCTCCCTCGCCGGGCGGCGGACCAGCGCCGCGTCCAGCCGCTTGGCGACCTCCGCCAGCTCCGGTTCCGCCCGCGCGGCCTCGCGGAACACCCCGAGCACGTCGGCCGCGGTCTCCACGGCGGCCAGGCCCTTTCCGCGTACGTCCCCGATGATCAGGCGCACTCCGTAGCTGGTGGGTATCGCCTCGTACAGGTCACCTCCGATGCGTGCCTCTGCCTCTGCCGCCACATAGCGCACCGCCATCACCAGCGGCCCCAGCCGTCGCGGCACCAGCCTCAGCAGCGCACGCTGTGCCGCCTCGGCGACCGTGTGCACCTTGGCCAGCTCCCGTTCCTGGCTGGCCACCACCACGACGCCCGCACAACTGAAGAAGGTGGTCGCCACGATCGTGGCCGCCGCGGTCGCCAGGACGACGGCGGGCACGCCGACGTCGTAGATCGCCAGGGCGGCGAAAAGGCCGCACGCGACCGCTCCCGCCGCCGCTGGGACCGTCGCCCGGCGGGCACCCGCACTCGCCAGCACGGGGAGAGCGGCGAGGACCGGGGAGAAGGTGACATTCGTCCCCACCGCGAAGTCGGCGGCCACGCTCATCAGGACCAGCGCATAGCCGGTGATCTTCAGCTTGCGCGCCCATCGCGGCAGCCACGGTTGGCCGCCGCCCCTCTTGCCGAAGACACCAGGCATGGCACCGTCCTCTTGCCGCGTCGTGCCCTCCTCCCTTCCACGGTCGCTCGCCGGCCGCCCTCCCGCTACCAGCGGCTCCTGCGGCCACGGCGTCCGGCCGTAGCGGAGCGTGATGCCCCCCCCGCACTGCCGTACGTCCCGCGTCGCGGGGGTAGCGCCCGGCGGCCGCCTTTCCAACACTGGTGACGTACCGGCGACAGGGGGGGGCACCGACATGGCGACGCGCGCGGAACCGGCGCAGGCACCGCTGCCGGAGCGGCGGCGGCCGGAGCTGGACACCATCCGGATGCTGGTCGTGATCGGCCTGGTGTTCTTCCACTCGGCGCTCGTCTTCGCCGCCGACGACGACTTCTATGTCAAGAACGCCGAGACCACCGAAGCCGTCATGATCATCGCCGGGTTCGGGGTCGTCTGGGCCATGCCGCTGCTGTTCCTCATCTCCGGCCTCGGCGCCTGGCACTCGCTTCAGCGCCGCGGTGCGGGCGGCTTCGCCAGGGAGCGGCTGCTGCGGCTCGGCGTTCCGCTGGTGTTCGCGACCCTCGCGCTGAACCCGCTGCCGCAGTGGCTGCGGCTGCGCGCGGCCGACGCCGGCTACCACGAGTCGTACCTGGGCTTCCTGCCCCGCTTCTTCGACGTGCACCTGGAGCCCGCGGAGTTCCCCTTCCTCGTCCAGGGCGAGCACTTCGAGACCGGCCACCTGTGGTTCGTCGTGCTCCTCCTGGCGTTCTCCCTCATGCTGGTGCCGTTCCACCGGTGGCTGCCGCGCGAGCGTGTCCGCCGCATCGGCGACCGGGTGGCGGAGACGACCCTGCGCCGGCGGGGCGTCGTGCTTCTGCCGGCCCTCGTCCTCGCGGCGATCTGTGCCCTCGCACGGCTGGAGGAGGACTACGCGGGCTGGCACCGCTGGTCTTACCTGCTGTTCTTCGTCGCCGGCTTCGTACTCGCGGGCGACGACCGCTTCCGCACCGCGATGCGGCGCGACGCCGGGACCGCGGCCTGGCTCGGCGCCCTGCTGTTCGCGGCCGCCGGTCCTGGCTTCGCGCTGGCGGACGAGCCCTTCACCGAGATGACCGCCCTGGCCACCGCCTCCCGGGCGCTGTTCGGCGCGGCCGGATGGTGCCTGGTGGTCGCCATCCCGGGCCTCCTCGACCGTCGGCGGCTCAAGCGACCGCGTGCGACCCCGCACCCGGCCCCGACGACGCGCCGGCGCCTCTACGGCTATCTCGCCGCGGCCGTGCTGCCGCTGTACGTCCTGCACCAGCCGATCGTGGTCGCCGTCGCCTACTTCGTGACCGGCTGGTCCGCGCCGATCCTGGTCGAGTACGCCGTGCTCGTGGTGATCGCCCTCGTCCTCACCCTCACCGCGTACGAGCTCCTGGTCCGCCGCACGCGGGCGACCCGCTTCCTGTTCGGGATGCGGCCCTAGAGGCGACTCCAATGTGCTGGTGACTGCCGCTCGTTGACAGCCGCCGCGCGGCGACCGTCCTCATCGCCGCCATCAACGACTGGCTGTGATCCCCGGGTCTGCCCGGGCCGGTGCGTCTGGGGCGTCTAGCAACTCCAGAAGCAGGTCGACGACCAGCTCCGGCCGCCCCACGAACGGCGAGTGCCCGGTCTGCCACTCGCGGACGGAGTCGCAGCGCGCGGCCATGACGTGCTGGAGTCCGGGATCGATGGCTCGGTCCTTCGCGCACACGACATAGGTGGAAGGGGCATGTTTCCAGCTTTGGCGTTCCGGGACTCCTCGACCGCAGCCCGCCGCCTGGGGTCGAAGCAGTCCCACTGCCCAAGCGGCCAGGTGCTCGGGGCAATCCGCGTACAGCGCGTCCACGGCCCCGCTTGGTTCAAGGCGGGTAGAACCGTCGTTCTGGGGCTCGATTGCGGCCTTCAACTGGCTGGAGGCGCCGCCCAAGCCCGCCGCGCTCTCACCCGCATCCGGCACGAAGGCCGCCAGATACACCAAACGCTCGACTCCATGCAGACCAGTGATCACGGACCCTCCGTAGGAGTGGCCCAGCACCAAGGGAGGCGCCTCCAGCGCGTCAACGGCGGCCTGCACCGCCGCCGTGTCCGCGGCCAACGAGCCTCGATGCAGTTCGGGAGCGACCACGTTCACGCCGACAGCCCGCAGACCCTCGGCAACCCGGAGGAAGTGCTCCGGCTGGTGGTACAAGCCGTGAACCACAACTGCGCTGGTCACTTGACCACCCCCCGGATCGACGTGCCGAAGAAGATGATCCTGGACATCGGAGAGCCCGTCAGTGATGCATCTCCGATGCACGCCCTAGCATGGCCGGAGGCCGAAGCGCGCACGCTGGGGGCGGACATGAAGCGCAGGGTGGGGAGAGCTGCCGCGGCGGCGTACGTCGTGCTGATCGGGGGCCTCGCCGTGGCGGGGGCCGTCCACGAGCAGGCCGTCTACTACCTGCTCGCGGTCGCGCTGACCCTGCCCGCGGGGGCCGTGGCGCTGCCGGCGATGTACGGGGGCTATGCGGCGCTCTCCGCGGTCGGCGGGATCTGGTCCCCCGTGGCCGGGCCGGGCGGTGAGGAGGCCGATTGGCTGAGCCTCGGCAGCACGACGCTGAACGTGGTGCTGCTGACGTGCGCCGCGATCGTCAACGTCGTGCTGCTGGAACGGGCGTTGCGCCGACGGCGGAGGCTGTCCCACCGCTGATCCGCTGCCGCGACCCGCCGTCCCGGAATACGGGCACCGCCGCCCATGGCGGCCCCCGGAGCCGTAGGCTGGCGGACGCAGCTGGTTCGCCCCCGTCCGCCAGGCGGGACGCGTCGTAAGAGGGAACCCGGTGGGAATCCGGGACTGCCCCGCAGCGGTGAGTGGGAACGAGCGCCGTCATACGCACTGGGCCCGGCCGGGTCTGGGAAGCGACGGCCAGTAGGTGTCTGCCCCCGGCAGGCGTGCCCGCGAGTCCGAAGACCTGCCCGCTGCCCGTGCGCGACCGAACGCGCGCGGACATCCCGGTGACCTCGAGGGCGGGTCGGCGTACATACCTGGCGGATGACCGCGCCCCGCCGCGCGTGTTCCGGCCGCCGGTCTGCGTCGCCTTCGCGCTCTCGACCCGTCCCCGGGATCTCAGGGATTCATCTCGCGAAGGAGATCTCCGTGACCACCAAGTCCGCAGCCGCGGCAGCACGGCCCACCGTGTACGGCTACCCCCGCCAGGGCGGCAACCGGGAGCTGAAGAAGGCCGTCGAGGGGTACTGGAAGGGCCGGGTCACCGCCGACGCCCTCCGGGCCACCGCCGCCGAACTGCGCCGCGCGAACTGGCGGCGGCTCGCCGAGGCCGGCGTGCACGAAGTACCGACCGGCGACTTCTCGTACTACGACCACGTCCTCGACACGACCGTGATGGTGGGCGCCGTCCCCGCGCGGCACCGGGGGGCCGTGGCCGCCGACCCGCTCGACGGCTACTTCGCGATGGCGCGCGGCACCCAGGACACGGCACCGCTCGAAATGACGAAGTGGTTCGACACCAACTACCACTACCTGGTCCCCGAGCTCGGTCCGGACACCGTGTTCGCGGCCGACTCGTCCCGGCAGGTCGGGGCGGTCAAGGAGGCCCTCGCCCTCGGCCTCGCGCCCCGGCCGGTCCTCGTCGGCCCCGTGACCTACCTCCTGCTCGCCAAGCCCGCCCCCGGCGTCCCCGCGGACTTCGAGCCGCTCTCCCTCCTCGACCGGCTGCTGCCGGTGTACGCGGAGGTCCTGGCCGATCTGCGTGCCGCGGGGGCCGGCTGGGCGCAGCTCGACGAGCCGGCGCTCGTGCAGGACCGGACCGCCGCCGAACTCGGCGCCTCGGAGCGGGCGTACGGGCGCCTCGGCGCTGTCGAGGACCGGCCGAGGCTCCTGGTGGCCTCCTACTTCGACCGGCTCGGCGAGGCCCTGCCGGTACTCGCCAAGGCACCGGTGGACGGGCTCGCGCTCGACTTCACCGGGGCGGCCGCCGCCAACCTCGACGCGCTCGCCGCGGTGGGCGGCCTGCCCGGCAAGCGCCTGGTGGCCGGTGTCGTGGACGGACGCAACATCTGGGTCAACGACCTGGAGAAGTCCCTCGCCACCCTCGGCACGCTGCTGGGACTGGCCGGCCGGGTCGACGTGGCCGCCTCGTGCTCCCTGCTGCACGTGCCGCTCGACACGGCGGCCGAGCGCGACATCGACCCGCAGATCCTGCGCTGGCTGGCCTTCGCCCGGCAGAAGACGGCGGAGGTCGTCACCCTCGCCAAGGGGCTGAGCCGGGGGACCGGCGCCATCGCCGGGGAACTCGCCGCCAACCGCGCCGCCCTGGCGTCCCGCGCCTCGTCGCCCATCACCCACGACCCCGCCGTACGGGCACGGGCCGCGGCGGTCACGAGCGCCGACGCCCGCCGCTCGCAGCCGTACGGCGAGCGGGCGGCGGCCCAGCGCGCCCACCTCGGCCTGCCTCTGCTCCCGACCACCACCATCGGCTCGTTCCCGCAGACCGCGGAACTCCGCACGGCACGGGCCGATCTGCGGGCCGGCCGGATCGGCGAGACGGAGTACGAGGAGCGCATCAAGGCCGAGATCGGCGAGGTGATCTCCTTCCAGGAGAAGACCGGACTGGACGTCCTCGTGCACGGCGAGGCCGAACGCAACGACGTGGTCCAGTACTTCGCCGAGCGGCTCACCGGCTGCCTCGCCACCCAGCACGGCTGGGTGCAGTCCTACGGCACGCGCTACGTCCGTCCGCCGGTCCTCGCCGGGGACATCTCCCGCCCCGAGCCCATGACCGTGCGGTGGACGGCCTACGCCCGCTCGCTCACCGACCGGCCGGTGAAGGGCATGCTCACCGGTCCGGTCACCATGCTCGCCTGGTCCTTCGTCCGCGACGACCAGCCCCTCGCCGACACCGCGCGCCAGGTCGCCCTGGCCCTGCGCGACGAGGTCGGCGACCTGGAGCGCGCGGGAACGCCGGTCGTCCAGGTCGACGAGCCCGCCCTGCGCGAGACGCTGCCGCTGCGCTCCGCCGACCGCGCCGGCTACCTGGCCTGGGCCACCGAGGCGTTCCGGCTGACCACCAGCGGCGTGCGTCCGGACACGCAGATCCACACCCACATGTGCTACGCCGAATTCGGTGACATTGTGGCGGCGATCGACGACCTCGACGCCGACGTCATCAGCCTGGAGGCCGCCCGCTCCCACATGCAGGTCGCCCGCGAACTCGCCGCGCACGGGTACCCGCGCGAGGCCGGGCCCGGCGTGTACGACATCCACTCGCCGCGCGTGCCGGGAGTGGACGAGGTGGCCGCCCTGCTGAGGAAGGGTCTGGAGGCCATCCCCGCCGAGCGGTTGTGGGTCAACCCGGACTGCGGGCTGAAGACCCGCGGCTGGGCGGAGACCCGCGCCTCCCTGGAGAACCTGGTCGCGGCGGCCCGCACGGTCCGTTCCGAACTCCCCGCGTCCTGAACACGAGAGGGCCCGCGGACGGTTCCGCGGGCCCTCTCGACGGGTGATGCCTCAGTTGGCCGCCGGTACCGCCCGGCCGGAGGCGGACGGAGCGGGCCGGGGGGACAGCAGGCGTTGTGCCAGCTCGCCGAAGAGGAGGCCGAAGCCGCCCCACAGCGTCAGCTGGATGGCCAGGGCCGACAGGCGGAACCGCCACAGCAGCGTGGCCGGGAAGTCCGCGGGCACCTCGTTGATGACCGGCAGGAACGCGTAGGCCAGCCCGATGGCGACGACGAAGGCCCCGACCGCGACGACCGTGGCGTACCAGGTGCCCACGCGGGGTGCCAGGCGCTTGCCGACGATCACGGCGGCGATCGCCAGCAGCACGCTGAGCACCATCATCAGGAAGTACAGCGTGGTGCGCTTGCCGATGGTGTCCGGATCGCCCACCGACGGCGGGTTGGCCGGGTACTTGAGGAACGGGACGACGTAGACCGCCAGCAGCGCGCAGCCCGACAGCAGCAGGGCCGTCGCACGGGCGGAGAAGCGGCCGACGCGCCCGAGCGCGAAGCAGTAGGCCAGCGCGGCGATTCCGCCGAAGGCGACGCCGTAGAGCAGGATGCCGGTGGCCAGCCCCGCGGTGGACTGCAGGTGGCGGCTGACGAGTTCGACCTCGTGCTCGTGCCCGGAGGCGTGCGCCTCCTCGAAGCCGATGGCGTTGTCGACGCTGGGTTCACCGAGGAAGTAGGCGACAAGGAGGGCGAGCGCGCCGGCGATCAGGCCGGCGAGCATGCCGCGGACGAGGAGGTTCCTCACGGTTGCGGAGTTCATGGCTGCGCGAGGTCCCCGTCAGTGGCAGGGGAAGCCGAGCAGGTGGCGGGCGTCGTGCACCCACTCGTGGACGTCCGCGCCGTTGACGACGGAGGTGGCACCCTGCTCGGCGCCGACGAAGTACAGCAGGATCAGCATGAGGACGCCGATGAAGACCGCCCACGGGGCGATGTCCTTCAGCGGCAGCTTGGCCGGTATGACGGGGGTGGTGACTGGCGGCTGGGCGACAGGCTGCGCCATGGCAGGTCCTCCTCGGGAGTTCGCGTCCCATCTCGGTGGTGCACAGGACGTCGGCTGCGGGTCTGACTCACCAGGCGTTCCGGCCCTGAGGCCGGTCTGGTTCACAGTGGCGCGACCGTCCCGGGATTCCACCGGATTCCGCCATGCCGTCGTCGTATCCGGCAAACCGTACCGCGCCGCGGTACCCCCGGCCAAGACCGCGCCCCGGGCCCGGGAGCCGCCGACGGGGCGTCCGCCTGGACCATTACGCCGGGAGGACGGGCAACTCCCAGAGCTGCCGCGTGATCTGACGCACCGTCGCCGACCGACAGACGCCGTGCCCCCGGTGCCTTGTGTCAGTTGCCCCGGCGGACCCGTGCGGCCTCGCGGGCGGCGGCCATCTGCCGGGCCTCGGCCGCCTTGCGCGACTCCTTCCCGGGCCGCGTGCCCAGGCCGCGGAAGGGGGCACCGCCGCGCGCCGGCGCTTTCACGGGCGCCGCACCGGCGACGGGGACTCCGGAGGGGGCCTGGGCCCCGGTGATCCGGCTCAGCGCCGTCTCGCCGGAACGCACCTGAGTGATCGTGGGGCGGATACCGGCCTCGGACATGAGCCTGGTCACGGCGCCGCGCTGGTGGGAGGTGACGAGAGTCACCACAGTGCCGGAGCGCCCGGCGCGGGCGGTCCGGCCGCCGCGGTGGAGGTAGTCCTTGGCCTCGGCGGGGGGATCGACGTTCACCACGAGATCCAGATCGTCGATGTGGATGCCGCGGGCGGCGACGTCGGTCGCCACCAGGGTCGTCACCTCGCCGGCCCTGAAGCGGGCGAGGGCCCGCGTGCGCTGCGGCTGGGACTTCCCGCTGTGCAGGCCCTCCGCGGGCACGCCCGAACCCTCCAGGTGCCGGGTGAACTGGTCGACGGCGTGCTTGGTGTCCAGGAACATGATCACCCGGCCGTCACGGGCGGCGATCTCCGTGGCGGCGGCGAACTTGTCGGCGGCGTGCACGTAGAGCAGGTGATGCTCCATGGCGACGACGGCCGCGGCCGCGGGGTCGACCGAGTGGACCACCGGATCGCTGAGGTAGCGGCGGACCAGCTCATCGATGTTCCGGTCGAGGGTCGCGGAGAACAGCATCCGCTGGCCATCGGGGCGCACCAGGTCCAGCAGCTCGGTCACCTGCGGCAGGAAGCCCAGGTCGGCCATCTGGTCCGCCTCGTCCAGGACCGTGATCCGCACGTGGTCCAGATGCGCGTCACGGCGTCCGACGAGGTCGCTCAGCCGTCCGGGCGTGGCGACGACGACCTCTGCCCCGGCCCGGATCGCGCCGACCTGCCGGCCGATCGACAGGCCGCCGACCACGGTCGCGAGCCGCAGGCCCAGCGCCTCGGCGTAGGGGGTCAGTGCCTCCGTGACCTGCTGGGCCAGCTCCCGCGTCGGCACCAGGACCAGGGCACGGGGCCGCTTGGGCTCGGCACGCTGCCCCGCGGTGCGGGCCAGCAGCGCCAGGCCGAAGGCCAGGGTCTTGCCGGAGCCGGTGCGCCCCCGGCCCAGGACGTCGCGCCCGGCCAGCGCGTTCGGCAGTGTGGCCGCCTGGATGGGGAACGGCTGCTCCACTCCGAGTGCGGTCAGGGCCGTGAGCAGGGGCGACGGGAGTCCCAGCTCCGCGAACCCGGTGACCGGCGGCAGACCGGGAGTGACCGTCCCGGGTGCCGCGAACTCGCCCCGCGGGGCCGCCGCGGGGCGGCCCGTGCCGGCCAGGCGCCCGGGAACCTGCTGACGGGAACGCCCCGCCTGGCCGGAGCGGTGGTCGTTGCGGGGCGAACGGTTCATGGGAGACCTTCCTCGACGGGGCAGCGCATCGAGGCATTCCCGGTGGGGCGGTGCGGCCGGGGAGTCGCCAGAACGAGCCGAAGACAAGACGGTGATCGGCAGCGACGGCCCCGTCCCTTCGGCGCGGGGGTCCCGGGTGCGTCGTGCGTGCCGGCGCCGGGCGCCGACGCCCGGGCGACGGCGCTGCTCGCCGGAAGTTTACCCGTCCGGGCCGTCTTTCCGGGCTTTCCGGGCGGGACGGCGACGGCGGTGTGACGCGGACCACGGTTCCGTGCGGACGCGGGGCCTCCCGGTGCTCGCCGGTCCCGACGACCCCGAGCCGCACGGGAGGCCCCGCTGTGCCGCCCGCCGGGCGGTGCGAGAGATCTGCCGTTCCGTCAGGAGGGCAGCGTCCATTGCTGGTTGGTCGAGTCGGCGCAGCTCCAGATCTGCAGGCGGGTGCCGTTGGCCGAGCTCGGCCCGGTGGCGTCCAGGCACTTGCCGGACTGCGGGTTGACCAGCGTGCTGCCGGACTTCTGCCAGACCTGCGACCCGGTGCCGTTGCAGTCGTACAGGTCCACCTTCGTGCCGTTGGCGGTGCCGGCGGCGACGACGTCCATGCACTTGCCGAGCGCCCGCAAGGTGCCGTCACTGCCGACGGTCCACTTCTGCGCGTCCGTGCCGTTGCAGTCGTAGAGCTGGACCGCGGTGCCGTTGGTGGTGGCCGCGCCGGCGATGTCCACGCACTTGCCGGCGTACCCGGAGCGGATCGGGCCGGTGCCGCCGGGGGGCGGGGTGGTGCCGCCGACCCAGGTGGTGGCCGCGGAGGCTCCCACGTTGTCGATGGCGGTGTTGCTCTCGATCGGGCTCGCGACCTTGCCGGGGAAGACGATGAACGTCACCGGGCCCTCGGTTCCGCCCGTGGCGGGGTTGGGATCGATGCCGAGCGCCGTGGCCAGCGCGTAGGAGCCCTCGCCGATGATGTTGTCCGGGCCCTCGTCGGCGAACGTGGCGTAGACGACCCTGCCGTTGTAGACCACCGCGGCGACGCTGCCCGGCGAGATGCCCGCGGACTGGTAGTTGAAGCGGCTGCTCGGCAGGGGCACGACGTAGTAGTGCGTGGTCTCCGAGGTGAAGGGCTGGCCGGTGGAGGTCTCGAAGGACGTCTGCGGCTGGTACCAGGGGTCGGTCGCGGCGTTGCAGTGCGTCGTGCCGACGCCGTCGCAGTCGATGTCCATGTCCGACGTCCAGGTGTACGCGGACCCGTTCTTGCAGATCTGCACGGTCGCGGCTCCGCCGTCGTCCGTCGCGTATTTGCCGTTCGAGGCGGGAGTGCAGTTCTGCGCCTTGGCGAGCAGTTGGGCCGCGGTCGGTCCCGCGGCCGCCACGGCCTGCGCGGCTCCGGCGGCGTTCGATGCGGTCGCGCCGACGCCGACCGTCGCGGTCAGCGTGGCCGCGGCGACGCCGAGGGCGGCGAGGCCCAGGCGAAAGCGAGTACGCGTCATGGGGCACCTCTTCCGATCGTTGAAGAACGTCCGAACGGGTGGGACAGGGGTGGCCACCGGATTGAAAGGAAACCTTACTGACGCATACCTGTCAATGCTCGCGCGACCGTGTCCATGTGTGCATCGGCGCCCCCGAGATGCCCCGCGAACCGGAAGCTCGCCGTGGGTCTTCGGTAACCTCTATCGAGTGAACCTGAGCTTAATGATGAATGAATTATTGCTGCACTTTGATGGACTGGGGGCGTTGAGTTGGGAGCACGTGGGGGCCGGATTGCGTCGTGTGGCCGGGGTCGACGGTGCGAGGGTGGCGAGGGGGCAGCCGGGGTGGGAGATCGGGGCGCGGACCGCGCCGGTGGTGTGGCGGTGATCGGAGGAGTGCTTCCCGTCCGGAGCGGTCCTGTCGAGTGGCCCCGGCGCCGAGCGGCCGGGAATGTCGCGGGCCACTGGGGTGCCGGGGGAGGGATGCCGGGCGACGTGGCGCCATCGGCGGCGAGACGATCCGTTTCCGGCCCACATGCCGACCCGCGCCCGCCCCGGAGGTTCTCGTGACCCGGATTCTTGTCGTGGAGGACGACGAGGCGATCAGCACCGCCCTGTCCCTCGTCCTGCGGATGGAGGGATTCGAAGTCGCGGTCGCGGACACCGGGCCGGGCGCGCTGAGTCAGTTCGGCAGCGACGGTGCCGATATGGTCCTGCTGGACTGGATTCTTCCTGAATTCCCTGGACTTGAGGTGTGCCGCAGGCTCCGTCAGACCTCCAATGTGCCCGTGATCATGGTGACCGCCAAGGACAGCGAGATCGACAAGGTCGTGGCACTGGAAATGGGGGCGGACGACTACGTGACCAAGCCGTTCTCCAGCCGTGAACTCATCGCCCGGATCCGCGCCGTGCTGCGTGGCCGGGGCAAGTTGGACCACGTCCCCTTGAACGTTCTTGAGGTGGGGCCCGTCCGGATGGACGTCGAACAGCACCTCACCACGGTGAACGGAAAAGAGGTCTACCTCCCGCTGAAGGAGTTCGGCCTCCTGCGCTTTCTGCTCCAGAACCCGGGCCGGGTGCTCACCAAGCAGCAGATCCTGGACTACGTGTGGGGTGCGGACCACTTCGGTGACGGCAAGACCGTCGATGTCCACATGAGGCGCTTGCGCATCAAGATCGAGTCGGACCCGGGAAGGCCGTGCCATCTCCTCACCGTCCGAGGGGTCGGCTACAAGTTCCAGAAATGACGCGGGCATGAGTGAGGCGTCATGCGGTTCGACGCCTCACTCGGTGCGGTGTGCCGGGTCGCGTTCGACCCCCGGCCGCGTGGCCCGGCCTGAGGCCGTCAGCAGCTCTGGACCCGCGCCACGGCCTTGCCGAAGTCCCCGGCCCTCAACGCTCCCACCGGGATCGTGTAGTACAAGGTGCCCGCGTCGCCCCAGCCCCATCCGAGGTCCGCCTCCTCCGCAAGCTGGAGCAGGTGGACCGCCGGGCCGTCGGCGTCCCGAGACGTCACCTTCATGGTGTACGAGGTGTCCGGCCATCCGAAGGCGAAGTGGGCGCCGGCGGTGTTCCCGTCGAGATCGCCCATCTCGCTGAGGACGAACGATGGCGCACCCCAGTGCCGGTCCCTGTCGAACTCGATGTCCTCGTCCTCGACGTCCCAGCAGTCGGGGAGCATGGTCACCTCCGCGGCGTGCAGAGGTACGGCGGGGTAGCGTCTCGCCGGTTCGGGCGTGACCGTCCCGACAGCCCGTGCGGGGTCGGCGGGGAGCACGCGGGCAGCGCCGGGTCCGGAGACGTCCAGCGTGCGGAGGACGTCGTACGGCACGTCCGGATCGAGGTGGAAGAAGTTCAGCAGGCCCGGCCGTACGGGCAGTTCGTCCCCCAGCCACGGGGCGAGGGCATCCGTGTCCAGCACGGCGTGCAGGGACAGCGGCATGCCGTCGTGCTCGGGCCAGGGGGTCCCGGGGTCGAGCAGCGCGGGCCCGCCGAGCCGGCACCGGCCGGTGGGCTCGGCGGTGTCCGTGGGCCGGATCAGCCGGAATCCGCGGCGGGCCATGGCGGCGAACTGACGTCCGGCCCTCTCACCGAGCCGATCCGAGCACTCGCGGCTCACGTCGGCCGGGTCGTCGAACTCCATGCCGGGATCTTCTCAGTGCGCCGAGCCGTCGGTCGCGTGGCCCGCCCATGCGATCATGGGGCCCCTCGCCGCGACAGTGGGCTGCCCGGCACCAAGGCAGAGGTCAGGGAGCCGATGGACCGCAAGGACCTGCCGGACGCAGTGACATCGGCTGCTCTCACTCCCGACCGGCAACGCCAAGCCGCCGCGCTGGCACTGTGGCGGCTGCGCGCGCCGCTGCTGGACTTCACGCTCGACGCGGAGTGGGGCATCGACGTCTCCGTCCTGGAATCGATGTTCCTGGCCGCGGCGTCAGCCCCTGACGAGCAGTCGGCCCGCCGGTACGACCAGGCGACGACCGAGCTGCGCCGTGCACCGCTCTTCACGTCCGAGGTGGACCCGGAGGTGCGCGAGCTCGTCCAACTGGAGACCGTCGTGGGCCTGCTGACCTTCGGCGAGGTGCTCGAAACGCATGACCCGGACAAGATCGAGGCGATGGTCGACTGCCCGCGAGGACTTGCCGGCCACCTTGACCGGCTCGTCGAGGACTCCTTCTGGTCCGACCCGGCGGAGGACGCCCACCGCCGGTATTTTGCGGGACTGACCGAACCTGTTCGACGCCACGGCCTCGGCTACCTCGCCTCCCGCAACCTCGCCGTCGAGTTCGCCTGCCACGAGGCTCTGCCGGCCCTGCCGCCCGGTGAAGGCCTGCTCGACACATCCGCCGGCCGGGACCTGATCACGCACTGTGACGACGTCGGCGCCGAACTGGTCCGGGCGCTGCGGTGGTTGAACACGACCGGGTACTAGCGTGCCGACGTCTGACCGGCTTGCCGGAGGCAGCCGGCCCGCGCCCACCCAGGGGAAGGCGTCGTGCCTGCGTGGTCCGCTGTCCGAGCGGCGTGGCAGGGTGGGGGCATGTGCGGCCGATATGTCTCGACACGACGTCCCGAAGACCTGGTCCAGCAGTTCCGGGTCACCGAGTGGAATCCGGAAGCCCTGGTGGCGCCGAACTGGAACGTGGCGCCGACCGATGACGTGTGGGCCGTCCTGGAGGGCGTGGACCGGGGGACCGGGGCGCTGGAGCGGCAGTTGCGGCCACTGCGGTGGGGGCTGGTGCCGTCGTGGGCGAAGAGCCTCAGCGTCGGGTCCAAGATGATCAACGCGCGGATGGAGACGGTGCACGAGAAGCCCGCCTACCGCCGGGCCTTCGCCAAGCGCCGCTGCCTGCTGCCCGCCGACGGCTTCTACGAGTGGCAGGCCGTCCCGGCGACCGACACCACCAAGGCCCACAAGCAGCCGTACTTCATCAGCCCGGAGGGCGGCCACGGGCAGGGCATGGCCTTCGCCGGGCTGTACGAGTTCTGGCGCGACCGCGAGGTCGCCGGTGACGACGAGCCCGGCGCGTGGTGGACGACCTGCACGATCATCACCACCGAGGCCACCGACGCCGCCGGCCGTGTCCACCCGCGGATGCCGCTCACCATCGGCGCCGCCGACTACGACGCCTGGCTCGACCCGGAGCACCAGGACCCCGACGAACTCCGTGCCCTGCTCACCGCCCCCGCCGAGGGCCACTTGGTCACCCGCCCGGTGTCCACCGCCGTCAACAACGTCCGCAACAACGGTCCGCACCTGCTGGACGATGCCGCGTCATGATGATCGCTGCGACGCGGTAAGGCGATTGAGGGGTGGGACCCGAACGCCTTCCCGAACACCGGGCAGAGCGGACGCGAAAGGGATGTCGCGGAGCGTGATGTGGCGAGCGCGGTGCTGTTGCTCCCGTCGGCTTTCACCGCTGCGGGCCTTGGTCTCGCCGCCCAATGGTGCCTGGAGCTTCGGCGTGACAGGAGGCAACGGGCACGCGGCGGTGCAGCCGTGCAGCGCCCGCGGCAGCCTGGGCCAAAGATTTTCGCAGCGGAGTCGTGGACATGGTTCCCCTGTGATGAATGGCGCGTACAGTGAACAACGACCCGTGGTTCAACTGCCAGGCGCGACTACGGCGGCCTCAGGGCCGCCGAGTCGGGCCTGTGCGCGAAGCGCCGCAAGCTGGTGACGTGACGTCACAACCGACGATCGGGTCCCGCCGCCGCGCCTGACATGCCGGGCCCGCCCCCCGCGAGGGAACGGGCCCGGACATCCTCCGGAACTACGGCAGTTCGATGCCCGTGACCAGGCCGTTCTGGTTGCCGACCACCAGGACGTCACCGACGGTCGCCGGGGTGCTGAAGCAGTAGACCAGGCTGTGCTGCAGCCGGCCCCGCCGGGAGCCGTCCTCCAGCGCGACGCCGAGCAGCTTGCCGTCCGCGGACTGGGCCCAGGCCACGCCGTCGGCGACCACCGCACCGGCGTTGAAGACGCGCACCGCCAGGTCCGTCTTCCAGCGCACCTTGCCGGTCGCCAGCTCGACGCGGGACATGACCCCGGTTTCCGTCGTGAACAGGGCGGTGCCGTCGCCGAGGACGAGTGTCGGCGCGTACATGGCGCTGCCCGCCAGCTTCCAGCGCAGCGCGCCGGTGGCGGCGTCCAGCGCCCAGGAGCTGGAGACCGAGCCGACGATCACGACGCCGTCCGCGACCGCGACGACGTTGTCCCAGCCGCTGTAGAGCGCGATGTGGTTCTCGGTGCCGGTGGCCATGGAGAACGACCACAGGGCCGCACCGGTCACCGCGTCGTGGGCGCGGGCCCAGCCGTCGTCGGCCGCCGTGTAGACGCGGGTGCCGTCGCTCGCGGCGCGGCCGGAGGAGAATCCGCGGTCGGGCACCGACCAGAGGGTGTCCCCGCTCGCGGCGTCCAGTGCGAAGAGCGTGCGGCCGGCCGAGACGAACAGCCGCTCCTGGCCGCCGACCTCGGTGACCAGCGGAGCACTCAGCACGGGCGCCCCCGCGTCGAAGGCCCACTTCTGGCCGCCGTCGGCGGTGTCGAGGGCGTAGAGCCGGTGGTCGGCCGACGGGACGAAGACCGTGCGCGAGGCGGCGTCCACCGCCGGCCGGCGGTAGACCGGTCCGACCTGCGTGTGCCACAGACGGGTCGCGGAGGAACGGTGACGAGGACGCAGGGCCACCACGTCGCCGCTGCTGGACGCGACGACGGCGGTCTGCTCGTCACCGGAGCCGAACGCCGCGATGCCGCCCTGGACCGAGCCGGGCAGCTGGTACTCCCAGCGGGCCTTCGGGTCGGCGGCGCCGCGCTCCACCTCGAACAGGGCGGTGTCCTCCCACCAGGTGCCGTCCGCCGCGGTGACCTGGAGGCGCAGCCGCTGGGTGCCGGGGACCACCGAGGAGACGTCCACGGTGCCCTCCCAGCGCCGGTCCGAGCCGGGTTCGGGGGTGAGGGGCTTCCAGACGGGGGTGGCGGCGCCGCCGAAGACGGTCTGCGGGTAGAGGTCGACGGCGACCTGGGCCGGGGCGGCGTCCCCGTCCAGGCGCACGGAGACCGGCAGCAGGCCGCCGGCGACGCTGCCCAGGCGGACGCCGCGCGGGCGCTGCGGGCGGCCGAGGCCGTCGCCGGCCAGCGGCATGTCCGCGACGGGCACCTCGGTCTCGGTCCCGTCGGCGGCCACGTTGACCCGGCTCACCCGCAGCACGGGCGTGCCGTCGGCGGCCGCGGTGCGCTCCACCCAGTAGTACAGGGCTCCGTTGCGGACCGCGTTGAGGCCGATCTGGGTGAGCCCGTTGAACCGGCTCACGACCTCCTTGTGGATGTGGCCGGCGAAGATGCCGCGGACGTCGTGGTCGGCGAGCAGGTCGAGGACGGCCGGCTGGTCGTCGACGTAGTAGAAGGTGTTGCCCATCGGGAAGTGCTGGAAGAGCACCGCGGGCGTGCCGGGGCGCAGGCGCTTCAGGTCGGCCTCCAGCCACTCCAGGCCGCCGGGGCCGAAGTGCCCGGGCTCCTGGAGGACCTGGGTGGGGTCGAAGCCGATGAAGTGCACACCGCCCGCGTCGAACGAGTACGGCGACGGGCCGAAGTGGCTGTGGTACTGCTCCTTGGCGGACGGGTCCCACCGCACGTCGTGGTTGCCGGGGGAGTAGTGCATCTTGCCGTGGAGGGCCGCGGGCAGCACCTCGGCGTAGCGCTCGAACTCGTCGGGACGGCCGGTGTCGGTGATGTCCCCGCAGTGCAGGACGAGGTCCGGGGTGCGGGCGGCGATCGAGGCCCATACCTGGGTCAGCCACACGGTGGTCTGCGGCGAGTCGGTGTTCACGTGAGTGTCGGTCACGAGCGCGAAGCGCAGGGGCGCGTCCGGCTGGACGGCCGGTGCGGCGTTCGCGGGCGCGGCACCCAGCAGGGAGGCGAGTCCGGCCGAGGCGAGCGTGCCTCCGGCGAGACCGAGGAACCCGCGGCGGCCGATGCCGGCGTGACGGCAGGCGTCGTGCGTGGTGCCGGACGACTCAGGCAGATCAGACATGTAAGTCCCGATGGTGCGAGGCGCGAGTGCGCCAGGGTGCAGGATCGGGCACACGGTGGTCCGCCCCGGCAACACCGCCCTTGATGTAAATGGTCGTTACATGGAACATCGGATGTGCGTTCGTCGGCGGGAGCCACGAAGAGGGGGCGACGGAGCCGCCGCCCCCGGGGTGTCAGGACAGGCAGCCGACGTGCGCGAGGGCCTGCTTGAGCAGGATTCCCTGGCCGCCCGGCATTTCCTGCTGCAGGTGCGGGGACGACGCCTCCTGGGGGGTGAACCAGACCAGGTCGAGAGCGTCCTGGCGCGGGTGGCAGTCGCCCACCACCGGGACGACGTAGGCCAGGGACACCGCGTGCTGGCGGGGGTCGTGAAAGTGCGTCACCCCGTGCGTCGGGAAGTACTCCGCGATGGTGAACGGCTGGGGGGACGCCGGGATGCGCGGCAGCGCCATCGGGCCGAGGTCCTTCTCCAGGTGGCGGACGAGCGCCTCGCGGACGCGCTCGTGGTGGAGGACCCTGCCGGAGACGAGGGCACGGCTGACGGTCCCGTCCGGCCCGATACGGAGCAGGAGACCGACATGTGTGACTTCTCCGCTGTCGTCGACCCGCACGGGCACGGCGTCGACGTACAGGATCGGCATACGTGCGCGGGTCAGCTCCAGATCCTCGGGAGACAGCCAGCCGGGCGTGGTTTCGGTCTTGTCGGCCATCGGGTGATCGTACGTGGAGAACCGGCCGATCGGGGAGACTTGTCGGCGCGCCGCTCCGCCCCGTGTACCGGCTGCTCACGTGAGGTGGTAGCCGCGTGCGGAAGGGCGCCGCGGACGGGCGGAGGACGGGCGTCCTCCGGGGCCGCCGTCAGCCGCGGCCCCCGGGGCGTCCGGCGTGTCGCCTGTCAGCGGTTGCGGGGAGGGGCGAAGGGGTTGTCGCCGGGGGCCGGCGCGTCACCGCTCCATGCCGCTCGTGGCGGGGCGGGAGCCCAGTCCGGTCCGCGGTGGTCCAGCCACCATCTGCCGATGGTGTGGAACTTCTCCTCGAAGGCCCGGTCCCGGATGAGGAACCCGGTGAGCGGCGCCCGCAGGCGGGTACTCCGGCCCCCTGCCTCATGGATCACGACGGAGCGGGCGCCGAAGACCCACTCGGTCCCGATGGCCTGCACGTCGGCCCACGGGATGGTCCGGCGGGAGAGGTTGTGCACGACGGCCGCGGAGGGCGTGAGCGTGATCCCGTAGGGACGTGAGAAGACCAGCATCGCGATCGGGAGCACGACGGGTGGCCCGAAGGACTGGCCGACCGGCACTCCGTGCGACCAGGACCAGAGCCCCAGGAGACCGGCGGCCACGGTGACGGGCAGCACGGGCAGCACACGCTGGAAAGGCGTCAACCGGTAGCGGATGCGTACCGGTGGGACCGTCCTGTCCCACAGCTGCTTCACGGCTTCATCCCCCCCGACGCGCGCGTTCGCCCCCGAAGTGTGGCGATGCCAGGACGCGTTGTCCATTCGCGCACCCCGGGTACGGCCCTCCGCGGGACCGGACCCGGGGTGCGCGCCGGGTGGTGGTGCCGTCAGTGGTACTGGCCGACCTGGTAGTCGCCCGCGGGCTGCTGGGTGATGACGTTTCCGCGGTTGAAGGCGTTGATGACGGCGATCTGCGTCACCAGGGCGGCGAGCTGGTCCTCGTCGTAGTGCTTGGCGGCGTTCGCCCACACCTCGTCGGGGACGCCGCCGGCGGCGTCCGCGATGCGGGTGCCCTGCTCCGTCAGTTCCAGCGCGGCGCGCTCGGCGTCGGTGAAGACCGTGGCCTCGCGCCAGACCGCGACCATGTTGAGGCGTACCGCGGTCTCGCCCGCGGCCGCGGCGTCCTTGGTGTGCATGTCGATGCATCCGGCGCAGCCGTTGATCTGACTGGCGCGGATGTTGACCAGTTCGCGCGTCGCGGCCGGCAGGGTCGACTCGGCGAGCGCCTGACCCGCGGCGATGATGTGCTTGATGGCCTTGGCCGCGACCGGGCTTGCCATGATGTTCAGCCTGGCTTCCATGGTGCACTCCTGTGTCGTTGCTGGCGGTTGCACCTCATGGACGGATGAGGCCGCCGGACTGTGACACGGACGCATGTGACGCGCGCCTCAGGTCGGTCAAGAGATGGCCGCCGTCGGGGAGTTCGCGGACTCCCGCTGGGACGGCTCGCGATCAGGCGGCTGTCATCCGCTCCTCGCCCTTGCGCTGCGTCGCCTTCGGCGCGGTCTCGCTTCGCCCTGAAGCCGGCTTGAGGAAGAGGGTGAACACGGCTCCCACGGCGACCAGCGGCGTGATCCACAGGAAACCGGTCCCGGTGGCGCGGGCGAAGGCGTCGAGAGCGATGTCGCGTACGGCGGACGGCAGTTGGGCGATGGTGTCGGGGCGGGACGGGTCCAGGGCGCCGTCGGCGGCGGTGCCCTCCAGCCGGCCCGTGAAGTTGCCGGTCAGCAGGGCGCCGAAGACGGCGACGCCGAAGGCGGCACCGATGGAGCGGGCGAAGGTGACGACCGCACTGGCGGCGCCGAGGTCGGCGGCCGGGACGCTGTTCTGCACGGTGGTCAGGACGACCATGGGGACCATGCCGATGCCGACGCCGGTGACGAGGAAGTAGAGGCTGAGGACGGCGGTGCCGGTGCCCGCGCCGATGGTGGACAGCAGGAGCAGACCCGCGATGTTGAGGAGCATGCCCGCGACGAGGATGGGACGCAGCCGCCCCACGTGGGCGGACCAGCGTCCGGCGAGGGACTGGCTGATGACCAGGCCGACGACGAGCGGCAGCATGTGGATTCCGGAGAGGGTGGCCGAGACCCCGTCGACGATCTGCAGGTAGGTGGGCAGGTACACCAGCACGCTGAACATGGCGGCGTTCGCCACGAAACCGGTCAGCGAGGAGAGAACCACCGTGCGCGAGGTGAGCATCGGCAGCGGGAGCACGGGGGCGGTGGCGCGGCGCTCGACCGGGACCAGCAGCGCGGCCAGCGCGAGCGTGCCGATCATCAGGCCGATGATGCCGGGAGAGCCCCAGCCCCAGCGCCCGCCGAAGGACGTGATCAGCACCAGGCCCGTGGCCACGGCGGCGAGCGTCAGGGCGCCGAGATGGTCGATGCGGGCGGTCGCCGCGTTCCGTCGCCCGGTGGGAAGGGACCGGGCGGCAATGACGACGGCCAGCGCGCCGACGGGGAGGTTGATCAGGAACGCCCAGCGCCAGGAGAGCTGGTCGGTGAAGATGCCGCCGAGGAGGGGGCCGATGATGCTGGCGACGCCGTACACGGAGCCGAACATGCCCTGGTAGCGGCCGCGTTCGCCGGGAGCGACGATGTCACCGACGAGGGCGAAGGTCAGGACGATCATGCCGCCGCCGCCGACGCCCTGCAGAACGCGGGCGCCGATGAGCTCGGGCAGATTCCGCGCGAGGCCGCAGGCGACGGATGCGACGAGGAAGACGACGGTCGAGGCCAGGTAGAGGCGCTTGCGACCGAACATGTCGCCGAGTTTGCCCCACAGCGGGGTGACCGCCGTCGAGGCCAGCAGGTAGGCCGCGCTGACCCAGGCGATGTCGTCGAAGCCGCCGAGGTCCTCGGCTATCCGGGGCAGCGCGGTCGAGACGATCGTCTGGTCCAGTGCCGCCAGGAGGACGGCGAGGATCAGGGCGCTCATGGCCGCGGCGACACCGGGCGAGCGGGGTGCCTTCGCGTGCTGTGGTTCGGGCATGGGGGAGGGACCTTTCGGGGGGTGTACGCGGCCACGGGGTGACGGGCGGGCGCCGCAGGGCGTCGTGAACGCCGCCGGCGATGATCTGCAACATGACTGTAGCAGTTATCGCGTGTTCCTGAGCATGAGAGATGGATTACATAAAGCAATCGCGACACGATGGAGGGCTGTGAAGAGCTGAACGCCGAAACGCGGAACGAAGCCCGCAAGCCGGTCCGCGGCGCGGGCCGAGGAACCTTCGGGCGACGCCGGCTCAGCCGCCGCGCCGCTGCTCCGCACCCGGGATGTCCATCTCCAGCCACACGGTTTTTCCGAGGCCGCACGTGGAGGTGTTCCACGTACGGCACAGTGCGTCGACCAGATACAGACCGCGGCCGTGCTCGGCCTTCGCGCGGCCCTCGTCGGTGAGTGAGTAGGCGGTGGGAACCGGTGGATCGCTGTCGGAGTCGAGCACCTCAAGACGGATGTGGTCACCGAAGGACCGCAGTCGCAGGTCGACGTCGCTGCCGGCGTGGATGAGCGCGTTCGTCACGAGTTCCGACGTGATGAGCACGAGGTCGTCCGACAGTCCCACCAGTCCCCAGTCGCACAGCCGCTGGTGCACGAAGCCGCGAGCCGCCGCCACCCCGTGCAGGTCGCGGCGCTGGACGTGCAGGTGCGCGGCGCGATGCGTCGTGCGGTCGCCCTCTCCCTCGTAGCCGGCCAGCAGCAGCGCCGCGTCGTCGCGGAGTCGGGGTGCGCTGTCCAGCAGCCGGTCGGCGAGTTCCTCCAAGGCGGTGCCCGGCTGCCGGCCGGTGGTGTCGAGGCGTGCGAGGACGTCGTCGTGTTCCGGGTCGAGCAGTCCGTCCGAGGCGAGCACGAGCGCCGTGCCGGGCGGGAGCACGTACTCCGCCGAACGGTAGGGATTCCGCCCGTGGACACCGAGCGGCACATTGGCCGGGGCCCTCATGTGAAGGAGGCTGCCGTCGGGCAGCCGGGCGAGCGGCGCCGGGTGTCCGGCGAGTGCCACCTTGGTCTCCCCTGTCACCGTGTCCAGGACCACCACGCAGCAGGTGGCGAGGAGTTCGGTCCCGAGCCGGGACAGCAGCCGGTCCGTGCGTTCCAGCAGTGCGGTCGGCCCGTGGCCCTCGGTGGCGTACGCGGAAACCGCGGCGCGCAACTGGCCCATGACGGCGGCGCTCTCCATCCTGTGCCCCTCGACGTCACCGATGACGAGCGCCGCGCGGCCGTCCGGCATCGTGATCACGTCGTACCAGTCGCCACCCACTTCGCCCGCGCCGTCAGCGGTTCGGTAACGGGCTGTGACGGTCAGGCCGCGCACCTCGGGGAGCGTGGCGGGGAGGAGGAGTTTCTGCATGCTCTTGGCGAGTGCCTCGTGCCTGGCGCCGAGTTCGATGCGTTTGACCGCCGAGCCCAGCAGCCCGGCCATCATGGTCAATACGGCCCTCTCCTCGGGCGGGAACGTTCTCGGGCCGTCGAACGCCAAGCAGCAGACCCCGACGACGGGGGCGGCGTCGGACATGGGCAGGTCCACGACGTGCCGGCTGCCGACGAGCGGCAGGTATGCGGCGGCCCGCGCTTGGCCGCCGTCGTGCGGATGGGCATCGGACGTATCCGGGAGGAACAGCGCCCGTCCCTGCAGCGCCCGGGCCGCGGGCGTGCCCGAGTGGATTCCGCTGCCGTGCATTGCGCGCACCAGGTGCGAGGAGTCCCCGCTGTGGCCCCGGACCCAAAGACGTCCTTCGACGGCGGAGACCAAGGCCAACGCGTTCGCGTGCAGCGGTGCCATCAGGCAGAAGTCCGCCGCCGCGGTGACATCGTCCATGGTGGTCGCCCGGTTGAGCATGTCGGCCAGGCGGTGCGCGGCGTACAGGAGGGTCAGGCCCGCGGAGCCGAACATGCCCGGGACGCCCCACCGTGCCCTGGTGCCGGGCTCGGCCCGGGGCTCGGTGCCGAAGAGCGGGACCAGCACCGGAAGGCTTCCGGGGGCGATCGTGGCACCACGGGCGAGCAGGTCGGACAGGAGCAGGACGAGTCGCTCGCCGATCCGTGAGAGCCGCAGGCAGTCCGTGTCCTCGTAGGCGCCCCGGTCCTCGGTGCGCAGCACGGTCAGGGAGCCGAAGCGGCGTCCCGCCCCTTCGAGGGGGACCGAGGCCACGATGTAGGGGTAGGGCTTCGCTCCGTGCCCCGGTTCGGCGAGCGGGTCCGGCTCGGCCAGGACCGCCACTCCGTGCCGGGCCAGCGCCCGGGCGGAGGCATAGATGGCGTCCGGGGACATCCGGCCGGGAAGTGTGAAGACTGACGGCGGACTGCCGCCGATCATGGCTGCGCGCAGTTCGCCGGAGGGGGTCAACAGGTACACGGCCGCCGCCACGGCGTCGAGACCGGGGACGGCCCACTGCACTGCAGCGTGCAGAGCCGCCGCCAGTTCCTCGCCCATGCCGCCGGCAGCGTCCGGAACGCCGCGGTCGCTCATGAACTCTTCCGCCGGTAGTGCTCCCCGTGCGGGGGAGCCGTGGATCGTGTCGGCTCACCCCAAGGTTACCGACCGGTTCCTCCCGCAGCCATCGGGAGAGTCGCCCGGGCCGTGCCACCGTCCCGGCCCGCGCCGCAGGGCGCGGGCCGGGACGGCGTCGCACGAGGCCCGGCCGTCGGACCCTCCGGGTGCGCGGCGCGGTCAGTGCCGGGACGGAACCACGCAGCGGAAGCCGGAGGCCGTGCCCGGCTCACCGGTGCCGACGTAGCGGGAGACCTTCGGGTAGCCGCAGAGGTCCCGGCTGACACTCTGCCCGGCCGAGTCGAGCAGGGTGGCGGGAAGCGTCCTGGGGGCCTTGCCGTGCTCGACCCAGGTCCTCAGCGCACCGAGGTCGTCGGTCGTGCCGTCGCCCGCGTTGAGGCCGCAATGGTTCGTGCCCGGCGCGAGGAAGAGACGGTAGAAGTCGTCGACCTTCTTGGTGCCGCCCATCATGGCCTCGACCCGCTCGCGGTACGCGACCGTGCCCTGGGCCGGGATGAACTGGTCCGCCAGGCCGTGCCAGCTCAGCAGCTTGCCGCCGGAGTCGCGGAAGGCGGAGAGGTCGGGGTCGTCGGTGCCGATGACCTTGTCGTACTCGGCCTCGGACTGCCGGAACAGCTGCGCGAACCGGCTGTAGGTGATCGTCGAGACGTCGAACGACGGCTGCTTCTCCACCCACAGGGTGACCCAGGAGCGGGGCACGGGGAAGGGTTCGCCCTTGACGTCGCCGTTCGCGTCGGGCGCGGTGACTCCGGCCAGCGCCGACAGGTCCGCTCCGACCGGGACGCCGGGCCACAGCTTCTCGCCCGACTGGGTGCGCGGGCCGTCCCAGATCCTGCGGACCACGGCTGCCTCGGCGGCTGTGATCTCCAGCTCCTTGCCGTCGCAGACCACCTTGGTGCCGATCAGCCGGCGCGGGTCGAAGTCGCACCGCGACGGGTCGTTGACCAGACCGTCCGCGAGGCCGTCGGCTGTGTCGCAGGCCTTGACGGCCGCGTCGGTGAAGGCCTTGAACTCGCAGGCCGTCGGGTAGGTCTTCTCGTTGTTCATCACGACCTGCGGCCACAGGGTGGCGACCTCGAACTCGTCCCAGTTGACGGCCGGCGCCTTGGCGAGGATGCCGTCGTAGTCGCCTGGGTGGCGCTGGGCCTCCATGTAGCTCTGGCGCCCGCCGGTGGAACAGCCGTTGAAGTACGAGTAGGCGGCACGCCTGCCGTAGACGCCGTCGACGACCTGCTTGCCGACGACCGCCGCCTCGTGCTGGGAACGGTCCGCGAAGTTCTTCAGCAGCGCGGTGTCGACCTTCCCGTTGCCGTTGAGCGCCCAGCCGACGTCGAGCACGTCGCCGACGCCCGCGTCGGTCGTGGTGACGGCGTAGCCGTTCTTGACCGCGGTGCCCATCCCGACGCCGTTGTCACCGGCCGCGTAGGCACTGCCGCCGAGCGCCTGGAAGCGGCCGTTCCAGCCCTTCACGGGCAGCCAGGTCCGGATCCTGGCGTGGTCGTTGTCCCCGGGGTGGGTGACGGTGACCGTCACCTCGCAGTAGGCGGGGACGTCGGTGACCGTGCCGCCCAGGACGCCGGTTCCGTGAACGGTGCCTCCCTCCTGGCGTACCGCAGTCGCGGACTCCACCCTGGTACCGGCCGGGGCCTTCACGGATGCCGTCGTACAGGTGGGCGCCGAGGCACCTATGGCGTTCCCGGACTCCGCCGACGCGGTCGGCAGATACCCCGCCGCGGCCAGCGGCACGCAGGCGGCAAGAACGGTCAGAGCTCGTTTCACAGGTTTCCCATCCAAAGAAGAAGACGTGCGCCGGGACGTGCCGAACCTGCCTCCATGGAGGAGGCTCCGGGCCCGAGGTTGATCACGACCGTATCACCGGTTAAAGAGGTGACGGAAGGGGGCGGTCGGCCAGGGAGTGACACCACGTGTGAGCCGGGTCAATCCGGCGGTACATGGGGGTGGGTCGCGACATCACCGGGCGAACGCCGCAGCGTGTGGCGACATGTCGGCTGACGTCCTTTCGGCGTGTCACGCTCGCACGCCCTCGGCGGTTGGTAGGCAGCCCGGCAGGCGGTGCGGTGGCGATGGTCGGCGCGCCCCTCGGTGTCCAGGTCCGGCATGCGGTTCACACACAGGAGGTGAACGCGTAGAAAGGTGGGCAGGATGAGGCGATTGGAACGTCACGAGGCGTGTCAAGCGATTTTCGGTCCAGCGCCGTTCACACCCTGGACATCGGCGACGACCTGCGCCGATGCCGTCCGGTGGAATCCTTTGCGTGGACTGGCGGGCACGTTTGGCCGTGCGCACGGATGCGCATGATCCCGTCGGTCCGGCATCACCTCCGAAATGGCTCGAGCAACGGCGAGGAACCCATGAACCCGAGCGACGCTGACCGTGCTGAACAGGCCGTCGCCGAACGCGACGCCGAGACCGCGGCGGAGGCCAGGCCGCTGCTCGACGCCCCGCAGACGGCCGCGGCGGGGGTGGCGATGTGGCTCTTCGTCGTCGGCCCGCCGGTCGCCCTCATCGCCGTGGTGCCGTTCGTGTGGGGCTGGGGCCTGTCCGCCCTGGACATCGCCATGGCCGTCGTCGCCTACCTGGTCTCCGGCTTCGGCCTGACGGTCGGCTACCACCGCCTCTTCACGCACCGCTCGTTCAAGGCCCGGCGCGGTCTGCGGATCGCCCTGGCCGTCGCGGGTTCGCTCGGCGTCGAGGGCTCGCCGGTCCAGTGGGTGGCGAACCACCGCCGCCACCACGCCTTCGCCGACCGCGAGGGCGACCCGCACTCGCCCTGGCGCTACGGCTCCGACACCCGCGCACTGGTCAAGGGGCTGCTGCACGCCCACATCGGCTGGATGCTCAAGCGCGAGCTGAGCAACCGGACCAGGTTCGCGCCGGACATCGCCGCCGATCGCGACATGCAGGTGATCGGCAGGCTCTTCGGGCTGCTGACCGCCGTCTCGCTGCTGGTGCCGGCGCTCGTCGGCGGGCTCGTCACCGGCACGTGGACCGGCGCGCTGACCGGGTTCTTCTGGGCCGGCGTGATCCGGATGGCGCTACTGCACCACGTCACGTGGTCGGTGAACTCGGTCTGCCACGTCGCGGGCAACCGCCCGTTCATCAGCCGCGACAAGGCCACCAACTTCTGGCCGCTCGCCCTGCTGTCCTTCGGTGAGAGCTGGCACAACTCGCACCACGCCGACCCCACGGGCGCGCGGCACGGCGTCCTGCCGGGCCAGCTCGACCCGTCGGCGCGCCTGATCTGGATGTTCGAGAAGCTGGGCTGGGTCCACGACGTGCGCTGGCCGAGGCCGGACCGCGTCAACGCCCGTCTGCTGTCGGGACCGGTCGGCTCGCCCGAGTCCGCCGCCTGACACGTCGCGAGCAGGTGTCGCACGATCCGTCCCGGGCCCTCCGGTCGCCCGAGGGCCCGGGACGGGACCCGCGCGTGATCGGACGAACGCGCGCCAGTCGGCGTCCGGTCCGTGCGAGAGCCGGATGGTGATGAACTCGTTGTTGTCCGCCTTGCCCGGGGTACGGCCGGACGAGAACGGGAAGTTGTTGTCGTTCATGACGGCCGGCGTCCGGTCGTCGAGCAGGACCACGTCCTCGATCGTGGTGAACGGGAAGCGGAAGGTCGTCCCGAAGCCGTCGATGCCCTTGGGGTCGGCTATGTTCAGCAGGTCGGCCACCAGGGTCTTGTCCATGGCGCCGTCGTGGTCGCGGTCCCGCGTGTCCGCGAGGTGGATCCGCTTGAACCGGGCGTCGTCGCCCTGCCCGCCGTCGCGCTCGATGACGGGGAAGCGGTGGCTGTCGACCGCGATGGCGTCGCCGATGGCGTTCGCCGGCGACTCCAGGCGGTAGGTCCAGCGCTTGCCGGTGTACCGGCCCGCACGCAGGTCGAACTCGTTGAAGCGCAGGTCACCGGGAGTGTCGCCGTTGACCGTGCCCTCCAGGAGCGGGTACAGCCGGCGCCCGTCGACCGAGCGGACCATGCCCTCGAGGCCCTTGCTGCTGAGGATGGTGAGCTGCTCGCCGTTCAGGTAGGGGTTCTCCGGCGCCTTCACACCGGCCAGCGGGACCGGGGCCTGCAGGAGCCGGCCGTTCGAGGAGAAGTGCAGCAGGAACGGGCCGAACTCGTCGCCCATCCAGTACGTGCCGTCGTGGGCCCGCGCGATGCGACGTCGAAGTCGGCGCCGGTCAGCGTGCGGTCGGCACGAACGTCTCCGCGGGCAGGGGCGCCAAGCCCGTCAGGCGGGCCTGCCCGAACTCCGCGTGGGCGCGGTCGGCCTCGGCGGGCGAGGCGGGCGCCACGGTCAGCGCGGCGGCACTGAGCATGATCAGGAGTTTTCTCGTGACGGCACGTCAGGGAGGCCGCATGGCGGTATGGTCAACAAAAGGCAAAGTCCGAACTCGGGCGCGATGACGCGTGACGCGTTGCCGTCAGGGCCGATGACTTTCGGCGCGAGCCCGTGTCTACAGTGCGGCAACCCGGCAAGAGTGAGACAGGGAGCATGAGATGACCACGGAACAGACGACGGCCGAGGGTTTCTCCTACACCTTGGAGCGGACCCTGGAGGCTCCTGTGGCGGCGGTGTGGAACGCCTGGACCAGGGCGGAGGACTACGTCCAGTGGTCCTACGCCGCCCCCGGATCCGTCGAGATGGACGCGCGGCCGGGTGGGACGTGGAAGGCGACGATGGTCACGCCGGACGGCGGGCAGTTCCCGTTGACCGGTTCGTTCGTCGAGGTCGAGGAGAACCGGCGCCTGGTGATGGGCATGGACGTGCCCGGGGAGGACGAGCAGGCGCTCATGACCGTCGAACTCACCGACCAGGACGCCTGGTTGACGCGCATCGTGGTCTCCCAGACCTGCGACACCGCCGACAAGCGGGACTTCGCCGAGCAGGGCACCACCATGCTGCTGGACAGCCTGACGGCCTTCCTCAAGACCGCGAACTGACGCTTCACGGCACCGGGGCCGTACCGCTCGGCGGTACGGCCGACGGCGCGGAGCAGCCGATGGACGGTCAGCCGACGGGGATCCGGCCGCAGAGCCAGTTGCCCGGCTCCACCGGGTTGTCGCTGATCCAGAACTGGCGCCACAGCATGGCGAACTCCTCGCGGCTGAGGTGGCCGTCGCCGTTCAGGTCGAGCAGTTCGAAGATGCCCGTCATCTCCACGGGCTGCCCGTTCCACGTCTCCACGAGCCGCTGGTGCTCCTCCGACGAGATGCGGCCGTCGCCGTTGGCGTCCACGGCGTCGAAGACGGTCTCCGCGGTCGCGGTGACGTCCCCGACCATGGCGGGCAGCCTGTCGACGAGCGACAGCAGTTCCTGCATGTCGACCGTGCCGTCGCCGTTGGCGTCACCGGCGTCCAGCAGCGCTGCCCACCATTTCATCAGCAGCGTCTCCACGCGCGTCCGGAGCTCCGTCCCGGGGCCCACTCCCGGCAGCCGGCTCCAGCGGGCCACGAGCGCCCTGAAGTCCTCCTCGCACAGATAGCCGTCGCTGTCCGCGTCGAACGCGGCGAACATCCCCCTGAGCTTGCGCTCCTGAAACGCACTGGCCACGAGCGGCCTCCTTCGGCGCAGAACCGGACCACGACGCGCGGGCGACAGCCCGGCGGGACGGCGGGTACATCAAAAACTGTAGGCCGCGGCATGACCGGGCCTCCACGAGCACGTGTGCGCGAACGATCACTCACATGCGTTGCGCGGTCGTTCCGAAGAGCCGCAGCGCCACGGCGCTGACGGGCACGACGGCGATCATCAGCGCACCGCAGCCGACGAGGACGGCGGGGGCACTGGTCCGGTCGAGGAGCAGGCCGCCGAGCGCCGCGCCCACGGGTGAGGCCGTCAGGAGCACGGCGCTGCGTGCGGCCAGCACCGCGGTGAGCGAGCCGGCGGGCGCGCGGTCCTGGATCAGGGTGAACGACAAGGCGGAGTAGGGGCCGTAGACGAGTCCGGCGAAGGCGAAGCCGATGAGGGAGGGAACGGCGCTGCGCGTGACGGCGAAGGGGAGCATGCCGACACCGTGGCCCGCGATGATGCCCAGGATCGCGGGCCGGAGAGGGAGGCGTGGACGTCCGGCCGCGCCCAGCGCGAGAGCGCCGACGACGGCTCCGATCCCGAAAGCGGCCCAGTAGGCGCCGAGCAGCCCCGCACCGGCGTCGAGGTCGCCGGAGACGAACAGGGGAAGGGCGACTTCGACGGGGCCGAAAGCGAGGTTGAACACCCAGGTCACGAGGAGCAGGCCGAGGAGTTCCGGTTGCCGCCACAGCATGCTCAGCCCGCGTGCGGTGCCCTCCGGCTCCGGTTGGGGCGGGGGAGCGGTGGTGGTGCGGCCGGCCTGGACGGCGAGCAGGGCGAACGTTGTCGCGTTCATGCCGATGATCCACGCCGGGGACATCACGCCCACCAGCAGACCCGCGAGGGCCGGGCCCGCGGTCGTCGCGCTCCACAGGCTCGTGCTGAGCACACTGTTGGCCACCGCACGCCGGCCGGCGGGGAGCAGAGGTACGAACAGCGCGTACTTGCCCGCGCTGCCCCAGGCGTGGAGCAGCGACGAGGCGGCCAGGAGCCCGACGTACACGGCCGGGGTGAGTACACCCGCCGCGTGAGCGAGAGGAACGGCCCCCAGCAGCAACGCCCGTAGCGCCGCGTCGGTGACCAGCAGCCGCTGGGCGGGCAGGCGCCGCACCCACCGGCCCAGGACCAGTGCGCCCAGGGCGCCGGGCAGGACGTACGCGGCGACAGCGGTGCCGACCAGCGAGCCCCGGCCGCCGTCCGGGGCCAGGCCGAGCGCCAGCCACGCGACGGCGACGACGCTCATGCCGTCGCCCAGGTCCGACAGCGCGAAGACCGGCATCAGCCGCCGGAAGGTCCGGTCGGCGAACAGTGCGCGGTACGGGCCGGGCAGCGGCCGATCCTGCTGTGCTGAGACCATGCGGGTCACACTCGTGCTTCAAGCACGCTTGAAGTCAAGGCGGGACCAGGAAGGGGCGGGCATGCGCCATCTGCCCATCGGCGAGCTCGCGGCCAAGGCCCGCGTGCGCACTTCGGCGCTGCGTTACTGGGAGGAGCGCGGCCTGCTGCCCGGCGCGCGCCGCGAAGGGGGCCGCCGTGTGTGGCCCGCGAGCACGGTGCGCCGGGTCGCCCTGATCAAGATGGCGCAGCGCGCCGGGTTCACCCTGGCCGAGATCACCCGGCTGCTGGGCGACGACACCACGCCCTCCGCCACCCGCCAGTGGCGGGACCTGGCCGAACGCAAACTGCCCGAACTCGATCAGCACATCGCAGAGACCCAGGCCCTGCGCCGGGCCGTCGCGGACTGCCTGGAGTGCGGCTGCATGAACTTCGACCAGTGCGTCCTGCTCGACGCGCCGGACGCGACCACCGGCTGAGCGGGGCCTGCGACCGCGGTCACAGTGACTGGGAGAACCGGCGGCACACGTGGACGCGGGCGAACTCGCCACGCAGCCGGGCCGCATCGGCGAGCCGCGCGTGCGAGAAGGAGGTCATCGGCAGCAGACCGGGGCGACGCGCGGCGATGGCGCGGTCCGGTTCTCCGTTGCCGCTGCGGTAGCTGGCGTAGACATGCAGGTAGTGGTCGCTCTCGGCGAAGCCCATGGCGCGGTACCAGTGCAGTGTGGCCTCGTCGTCCCGTGTCCACGCGTCCAGGGTCGAGGCGCCCGCCTGGCGGGCCCGGTCGCGGGTCAGCGCGAGCAGTCGCCGCCCGAGCCCACGGCGCTGGTGGTCGGGGTGGATCGCCACGGTGCCGATGGTCGCCGACTCGCCGTCGAGGGTGGTGTCCATGATCCCGGCGACCGCGCCCGCGGCGTCCACCGCCACCAGGTCCAGGGCGGCGACCGGGGACGTCCGCTTCGAGGGCTGGACGTCGTCGAAGTAGGCCGTGCCCAGGAAGGACACCACCCGGCAGCGCAGCCAGGACGTCTCGTCGGCCGGGATGTACTCGCGGATGGTGTAAATCAAGTCGGTCCCTCACTCGTCGGGTTGTCCCGCCCGCACCCCGGGCGGACGTGACGGGGCGGATCAGTGACGTCGGCGCTGCCGGGCCGGTACGCCGAGAGCGGTGCCCGGCGCGCCCGTCACTGGCCCACCCTGCCGTCGACGCACTCGCGCAGCAGGTCGGCGTGTCCGCAATGGCGGGCGTACTCGTCGATCCGGTGCACCATCAACTCGCGGACCGCGATCCTCTCCTTCCCGACCCGGCTGCCCAGGTACGGGTACGCGGCCAGTGCGGCGTCCGTCGCCGCCTGCTCCCGCCCCAGATCGGCGAACGCGGCGTCGACCACGGCCTGATCGGCGACCGCGCCGTCGAAGTCGCCGTCCCGCGCGCCGTACAGCTTCGGCAGCGGTTCGCCGTCGCTGACCCAGTTCCGCCAGTCCCGTTCCACCTCCGCGAGGTGCCGGACCAGGCCGAGCAGCGACATCGTCGAGGGCGGGACCGACCGGCGGGCCAGTTGCTCCGCGTTCAGGCCCTCGCATTTCATCCGCAGGGTCAGGCGGTAGTTGGCCAGGAAGTCCTGGAGCGTCGCCGACTCCCCTTCAGGACTGTCCTCGTTGTTGCGGGGATCGGCGTCCGGATCGGCCCACATGTCGGGGTACACCGTCGCCTGGGTCCATCGCTCGGGCTGATCGTTCATGTCCCGCATGATGGGCCGCCGCGATTCGACGCCGCCACCGCATTTTCCTCATGGCCGCAGGAGTGTCGCGTGCCAGTCGGCCGGGGGCGCGTCGAGTACGGCGGGTGTGCAGGCCAGCAGCCGCCACGCGGTCGGTGACCAGGCGAAGACGGCGTCCTGGCCGAATTGTCGGCCGAGCGCCCTGGCCTGCAGGTCGTCCCAGCCGGCGACGGCCGCGCTGACCTCGCTGTGGGTGCCGGCCCGGTCCCCACCGACGGCCGGCCACCACTGCCGGCCGGTTGCGCGGATGTGGTCGTGCAGGGCGTGCTGCGCACGGAGGTTGGCCTCCGGGGGCGTCGCGCGTCCGGCCGGGTCGAAGGCGGTCACGATGTGGATCGTCTGCCCGCCGGCGAGCGGGTAGGGCAGACCCGGCACGCCGCGCGGGGCTGTGCCGGGCGCGACGCGCAGGGTGCGGGTGGGGAAGGCGATGTCCACGACAGCGCGCAGGTAGCAGGACCACTGCGCGGGCTGAGGGGCAGGAGGAACGTCAGGCACAAGGGTCTCCTTCGCAAGGGACCCCCTTACCTGCCGGCAGGGAGATCCGCGGCCTCGCCCAAACGGGAAGGCCGGGACTGTCGGCCGCTGATGCTGGCACAAGCATGTGCCCGAAGTCCATGTCGCTCGGGCGGCATTGATCTTACGTAAGGCACTCAATATTTTGCGTTGATTCCGCGGCCGTGCGAAGGGGGTGCGTCCCGTCAGTGCGGCCGTCCAGGGGGATCGTCCCCGTTCCGTGCGGTGGTGGTGTGTCAGTCGGCGCACGCAAGCGGAAGATGCGGCACGCAAGGCCGTGATCGCGGCAACGGCCGTGATATTACGCGCTGTTGACAAATCCGAGACGTCCGAGAAACCTGATGACGCAGTTTCCGCAAGAAGTCGACTGTCTGACTCAAGTGCCGTGCATGGCCACATCTCGCCCTCCTGCCGCGTTCCCCCCTCCACGGAATAGAGGACCCCCATGAGATGGAGACCCCTCGGCCGACGGTCGCTGTCCGGCGCCGTCCTGGCCGGACTCATGACCGTCGGGCTGTCACCGCTGCCCTTCGCCTCCACCGCCCAGGCCGCCGCACCGGCCGCGCAGGCGGCGGCCGCCGACGTCAACCTCGCACTGGGCCGTCCCGCCACGGCGGGCGGCTCCCTCGGTGCGTATCCGGCGGGGAACACCACCGACGGGACCCAGGCCTCCTACTGGGAGGGCCCGACAGGGTCGTTCCCCCAGTGGGTGCAGGTCGACCTCGGTGCCACCAGGACCGTCGACCGGGTCGTGCTCAAGCTGCCCACGGGGTGGGAGACCCGCACCCAGACGCTCGCCCTCCAGGGCAGCACCGACGGCTCCGCCTTCGGGACGCTCTCCGCATCGGCCGGACGCGTGTTCAACCCCGCCCAGGCCAACACCGTCGCCGTCGACCTGACGTCCACCGCCGACGCCCGGTACGTCCGCGTCAGCATCTCCGGCAACACCGGGTGGAACGCCGCGCAACTGTCGGAGCTCGAGGTGTACGGCGAGGAGGACGGCGGCACCGAACCGCCGCCCACCGGCACCAACCTGGCCCGCAACAAGCCGGTCGAGGCCACCTCGTCGACGCAGACCTACGTCGCCGCCAACGCAACCGACGACTCGACCTCCACGTACTGGGAGGCGGCAGGCCACCCCGCGGACCTCACCGTCAAGCTCGGCACCCCGGCCGATGTCACCGCCGTCGTGGTCAAGCTCAACCCGGACCCGGTGTGGGGCGCGCGGACCCAGGGCATCCAGGTGCTGGGCCGTGCGGCGTCCGACAGCGGCTTCACCTCGCTGCGCGACCGCGCCGACTACGCCTTCAGCCCCGGAAGCGGCAACTCGGTGACCATCCCGGTCAGCGGCCGCTGGGCCGACGTGCGGCTCCGGTTCTTCTCCAACACCGGCGCGCCCGGCGGACAGGTCGCCGAATTCCAGGTCGTCGGCACGGCGGCGCCCGCGCCCGATCTGACCGTCACGAGCCTGGACTGGTCGCCGGCCGCCCCGTCCGAGCGGGACGCGGTCACCGTCAACGCCGGTGTCCGCAACGCCGGCACAGCGCGTTCGGCGGCGACGACCGTCGACGTCAGCGTCGAGGGGACGGCCGCGGGCAGTGCCACCGTGCCCGCGCTCGACCCCGGTGCCTCCGCCACGGTCGCCGTCTCCACCGGCACCCGCGCGGCGGGCAGCTACGCGGTCGCCGCGGTTGTCGACCCCCGCAACACGGTCGCCGAACTGGACGACACCAACAACAGCCGCAACGCGGCGAGCAGACTGGTCGTCAGCCAGGCACCCGGGCCCGACCTGGAGGTCGCCGGGATCACCACGAGCCCCGCGAATCCGGCCGTGGGCACGCCCGTCTCCTTCACCGTCGCCGTGCACAACCGCGGCACGACCGCCGCCGCGGCGGGTTCGGTGACCCGCCTCCAGGCCGGGACCACCACGCTGAACGGCACGACCGGCCAGGTCGCGGCAGGCGCCACCGTGAACGTGTCCATCAGCGGCACATGGACGGCGACCGCCGGCGGGGCCACCCTCACCGCCACCGCGGACGCCACGGGCGTGGTCGCCGAGACCAACGAGGACAACAACGTGCTCGCCAAGTCGCTCGTGGTCGGACGCGGCGCCGCCGTGCCGTACACCGAGTACGAGGCGGAGGACGGCCGCTATCAGGGCACCCTGCTCACGGCGGACGCCAAGCGGACCTTCGGGCACACCAACTTCGCCACCGAGTCCTCCGGCCGCAAGTCCGTCCGGCTCGACTCCGGGGGCCAGTACGTGGAGTTCACCTCCACCACGTCCACCAACTCCGTCGTCGTGCGCAACTCCGTCCCCGACGCCCCGGGCGGCGGGGGAGCCGACGCCACGATCAGCCTCTACGCCGACGGCACCTTCGTGCAGAAGCTGTCGCTGTCGTCCAAGCACAGCTGGCTGTACGGAAGCACCGACGACCCGGAAGGGCTCACCAACCGGCCCGGCGGCGACGCGCGGCGGCTCTTCGACGAGTCCCACGCGCTCCTGCCGCGGACTTACCCGCAGGGCACGACGTTCCGCCTCCAGCGCGACGCGGGGGACTCGGCGGCCTACTACGTCATCGACCTGATCGACCTGGAGCAGGTCGCCCCGGCGGCGGCGAAGCCGGCGAACTGCACCTCGATCACCGAGTACGGGGCCGTCCCCGGCGACGGGCTCGACGACACCGACGCCATCCAGCGGGCGGTCACCGCCGACCAGAACGGCCAGATCTCCTGTGTGTGGATCCCGGCCGGGCAGTGGCGCCAGGAGCAGAAGATCCTCACCGACGACCCGCTGAACCGCGGCCAGTACAACCAGGTCGGCATCAGGGACGTCACCATCCGCGGCGCGGGCATGTGGCACTCCCAGCTCTACACCCTGACCCCGCCGCAGAACGCGGGCGGCATCAACCACCCGCACGAGGGCAACTTCGGCTTCGACATCGACGACAACACCCAGATCTCCGACATCGCCATCTTCGGCTCGGGCACCATCCGGGGCGGCGACGGCAACGCCGAGGGCGGCGTCGGCCTCAACGGGCGCTTCGGCAAGAACACGAAGATCACCAACGTCTGGATCGAACACGCCAACGTCGGCGTCTGGGTCGGCCGCGACTACTCGAACATCCCCGAGCTGTGGGGCCCCGGCGACGGCCTGGAGTTCACTGGCGTGCGGGTCCGCGACACCTATGCCGACGGCATCAACTTCGCCAACGGCACCCGTAACTCCACCGTCTACAACTCCTCGTTCCGGAACACCGGCGACGACGCGCTGGCGGTCTGGGCCAGCAAGTACGTCAAGGACACGTCCGTCGACGTCGGCCACGACAACCACTTCCGCAACAACACCGTCCAGCTGCCCTGGCGGGCCAACGGCATCGCGGTGTACGGCGGGTACGGCAACACCATCGAGAACAACATCGTCTCCGACACGATGAACTACCCGGGCATCATGCTCGCCACCGACCACGACCCGATCCCCTTCTCCGGCCAGACCACGATCTCGGGCAACGCCCTGTACCGCACGGGCGGCGCGTTCTGGGGCGAGGCGCAGGAGTTCGGCGCCATCACGCTCTTCGCGCAGGGCACGGACATCCCGGGCGTGACCATCCGGGACACCGAGATCCACGACTCCACGTACGACGGCATCCAGTTCAAGACCGGCGGCGGCACGATGCCCGGCGTCAAGCTCACCGACGTCCGCATCGACAACTCCGTGAACGGCTCCGGCATCCTCGCGATGAGCGGCGCCCGCGGCAGTGCCGCCCTGACGAATGTCACGATCACCAACTCGGCGCAGGGCAGCGTACTGATCGAGCCCGGCTCCCAGTTCACCGTCACCGGCGCACCGGCCGGCCTGACCGCGCAGCGCAGGACCGACTGACCCCGGTGGGTCTCCGGCTCCCGCGCGGGGAGCCGGAGACCCCGTCCGCCCGTCGTACCCGGAGATCTGTTCCTGAACGGATGCGGTCCCTACAGTTGGTGCCCGGGTGTGGGGGGCTGATGAAGCTGTGGGCGAGCCGTACGAAACGGCGGCAGGCACTGGACGAGGACGCCGCCACGGCGGCCCGGCTCGTCGAGGGCTGGCTCGCCGGGCTGGAGCCGCGCGCGGTGGCGGAACCCGCCCGGCGCTGGCGCGAGTCGGGAGGGCGGCCCGAGCCCCGCGACGTACGCCGCTTCGCGGCCTGGTTCCGGGAGCGGACCCGTCTCCACCTCCTCGGTGGGGCGCCCGGCGACGGCGTGTCGGTCCGGCCCGGACCGCCCGAGGACGCCGAGCGAACGCGCGCCGAGACGCTGTCCTTGACCCGTGACGCCCTCGCGCTGAGCCGATGGCTGAGGGCAGGGGGCTACGAGTGACCCTGGTGCGGCATGTCCTGCCCGCCCGGGGGTGGAGGCCATCGGATCAGGGCCTTCGCACGGCGTCATCGGTTGCCCAGGTACGGAAGAGCGCGAGTGCCTCGGTCAGGTTCCCCGGCCCGCAGACGAGGTGAAACACCTTCTCGGACGTCCAGGCGATCACCCGGTCGTGTTCCCCCCGAGTGATCCGCTGCCGGGGATGTGCGCGATCCTCGAGGGCCGTCTCCTCGAGGTCGATCCTGACGGTCCGGCCCCGGTTGTCCAGCGTCCCGATCGTCACACCCCACGTGTGCTCCCAGTCGCCGTCGCACTGTGCGGCGTACCAACTCTGCAACCAGTCGAGGACGTTCTCGGATCCGGACATGGACGCAGATGCTGGCGAACCATGCGTGCAGGTCAGGTGGACCAACGCCGGAGCAGGAGCCCGTGGCCGGTCGTGGGGACCGGCCACGGCCCCCCGCGTGGGGCGCGGGGTCAGAACAGGCCGACGCCCGGGTCCATGCCCAGGCGGACGCGGCCTGCGGCCTCCATGGCGAGCGCCGAGTGGTTGGCGTGCTGGAGCGCGGCCATGCCGTCGCGGAACAGGCGCTCCAGCCGGTTGCCGCGGTAGAGCGGGGTGGAACTCGCCAGTTCGTACACCGTCACCAGGACCTGGCGGCTGACCTGCGCCGCGTGCGTCATGGCCGCACGCAGGTCCGCCCGCTGTCCGAGCGTGGGGACGTCCCCGCGCCCGGCCGCGTCCTCGAGTGCCTGCGCGACGGAGCCCAGCAGCAGCCGTGCGGCCTGGAGCGCCGCCTGGCAGTCGGCCACGGCGTACTGGGTGCGCGGGGACTCCGCCAGCGTCGCGCCGGTGGAGTTCCTCTTGGTCGAGACGAGCGCGATCGTCTCGTCGAGGGCCGCCTGCGCGACGCCGAGGACGACCGCGCTGCAGCCGGGCAGGACCAGCGCGGGGAGGAAGCCCCGGTACAGCGGTTCGTCGATCCTGAGGGGCGCGTCCAGGGGCGACAGGAAGTCGGCGGGCACGAAGGCGTCCTCGACCACCACGTCGTTGCTGCCGGTGCCGCGCATACCGCTGACGTCCCAGGTCTCCTTCACCGACCACTGGTCCCGGCCCAGGACGCACATCTGCACATCAGGCGCGCCCGCGGCGGTCATGCGGGGCGCGCCGTCCTCCATCACGACGACGACCGCCACCAGCCACTCCGCGGCGTTGATGCCGCTGACGATCCTCCAGTGGCCGGAGACGCGGTAGCCGCCCTCGGCGGGTACGGCCGTCCCGGGCATCCCGGAGTTCGCGAAGGCGGGCTCCCGCTCCTGGCCCCAGATCCGCCCCGTCGCGGACTCGTCCAGCAGCGCCCCCACGAAGCCGAAGTTGGCGTTCCAGACCAGCCACGCCACGGAGGCGTCGATACGGCCGAACTCCTCGTACACCTTCAGCGCGGTGGTCAGCGGCGTCTGCGACCCACCGAGTGCCCGGGGTGTGAGCAGGCGGAACGCTCCCGCGTCGCGAAGTGTCCCGTACAGCTCCGCGGGGATGTCCGCCCGGCGGTCGGACTCCTCGATCGCGGCCTCGATGGCCGGCCGGAGCAGGGCGGGAAGACCGAGCGGGTCGCCGGCCGGCGAGCCGGAAGCGGTGCCGGGGGTCCCGGAGGTCTCGTGGGTCTCGGACATGTCGTCTCCTCGTGTCGCCCGGGCGCGGCGCGCCGGGCGCCCGGTGGTGCGGTGTCGGCGACAGGACGCGGGAGGAAGGCGGAAGTTCGATGACCGGCCTGTGGTCCGCGTCACATCTCCCGGGCTACTTGCCGACCGCTTCGGCGGCGGCGAGTGCGGGTCGTCCGTGGGGCAGGCGGCGCACCGCGGTGGACGCGAGAGGAGCGAGCGCCGCCGCGGCGTAGACGACACCGGCCGCCACGGTCACCCGGAACCCCCCGAAGCGGTCGGCGAGCGGGGCCACGCTCAGCTGGCCGACGGGGATGGCCAGATAGGACAGCAGGTCGTCGAAGGACGACACACGCGACAGGGCGTGCTGCGGCACGTGTTCCTGCAGCGAGGTGTCCCAGCCGACGGAGGCGACGGAGGACCCGAGGCCCGCGGTGAAGGCGGCGGCGACCAGCCAGGGGGCGTGCAGGCGGGCGCCCAGCACGAGGAGGGGGAGTGCGCCCAGCACGGCCGCCAGTTGGCCCACGCGGAGCAGGTGCCGGATCGCCAGCCGGTACATCACGGCGCTCATCACGAGCAGTCCGGCGCCGCGGGCGCTGAGCACGAAGCCCCAGGCCGCCTCGCCGTCGACCTGCCGGGTGAGCACGGGGCCCAGGATCTGCCAGGTGCCGACCTGTACGAGGTTGATCACGCAGAAGGCGAGCGACACCGTCCAGACCCAGCGGATCCTCCGGTACTCGGCCCAGCCGCTGCGGATGTCGGCGAGCAGGCCCGCGGAGCGCCGGGCTCCGGGCGGACCGGACAGGGGGGACAGCCGGGTGAGGCACACCGCGGCGAGGAAGTAGGTGAGCGCGTCGAAGGCGATGGCCGGGCCGCCGCCCACGGCAGCGACGAGCGTGCCCGACAGGCCCGGTCCGAGGATCTTCGTGGCGTTGCCCACGGAGCCCAGCAGCGCGTTGGCCTGCCGGGTCGCGTCCTTGGGGACGAGCTGGGGCACGATGCCGCGCAGCGCCGGGGTGGTGAAGGCGGCGAGGACACCGTTGAGGAACCCCAGGGCGGCCACCGGCAGCAGGGCGTAGCGGCCCGTCAGCAGGAGCGCGGCGACGGCGCCCTGGGTGAGGGCCGAGCCCAGGTTCGCGGCGATCAGTACCGTCCGGCGCGGGAGGCGGTCGGCCGTCGCGCCGCCCACCAGCAGGAACACGAGCAGGGGCACCATGTGCGCGGTGAGGACGATGCCGAGGTCCCCGGGACTCCCCGAGGCGTCGAGCACCGCGAACGCCAGCGCGACCGGCGCCATGGCGCTGCCGAGCAGGGAGACCGACCGCGCGGTCAGGAACCAGCGGAAGTCCTTGTGCGGGAGAAGGGGTGCGGGCACTCACCGAAGTCTGCGGCAACTGCCCGCCCGCTCAAAGTTGTTTGGGCCGGAGCGCGGGTGGTGGGCGACCGGCTCAGGACGCCGCGAGGGTGTTCACCCAGCTGGTGCCGCTGCCCGCGAGGCCGCTCACGGCCTTCTGCACCTGGGACAGGGACTGGGCCTGCCCGGCCTTGTGGTAGAACCAGGCGACCTGCATGTCCCAGGTCCGCTTCCCGGTGAACGGCAGGTCCACGAACCAGGTGTTGAAGTTCACGGACATGGCCTCGGTCGGGTAGTACGCGCCACTGGTGCGGAACAGCACCTTGCCGTCGATGCTGTAGGTGACCACGCCGTTCGCCGCCGTGGTGATCATCGTGTGCCATCCGCCGAGGCCGGCCGTCGTGGCGCGGGTGACCCGGTCGCCGTCGGCCGCGCTGCGCCAGGTCGTCGTGTCGAGCCTCGGGCCTGGGGCGCCCCAGCCGCCGTTCGGCTGGTACTCGTTGTCGAGTTCGCTGTACCGGGCGCGGTGGTGGGGCGAGATCATGTAGAAGCTCTCGTTGATGTGATCGCCGTTGCCGCCGCTCGTGGGGCGGTCCGTGAAGTGGATGCGGGCGGCGAAGGTCCCCGTCACCATCTTCATGCCGGTGGTGTGCACCTCGGCCTGGGTGGTGCCCTGGCGTGTGCCGTCGGTCGAGGCCCGCAGTTGCAGGACCTGGCCGCTCAGCGAGTCCTTGTCCGCGGGGAAGCTGACCCCGTCGGCCGACCAGGTGTTCCGGATGCCGGGACCGCCCTCGCTGGTGCGGACCAGCCAGCCGTGCGCGTGCAGCGCCGGGTCGTGGGGGCCGCTGTAGTGGAAGTCGTCGAACACGATCCCGGAGGGCGGCGCGGGCCGCGCGGCGGGCGCGGACGCGGGGGCCGTCGCGGACCGGGACGGGCCGGCCGCGGCGCCACCACTGGGTTCGTCGCCCCAGACACGTTTGCCCTTGAGGTAACCGGTCACCAGTTCCGAGGCCTGGAAGGTGTCGTGGGCGGGACTGTAGGAGCGGTCGTTGCGCTGGTCCAGCTCCCCGCCGCCGGGACGGTACAGCTGAAGCCCGATGGCCCCGCTCTTTGCGCCCGGGGCCAGTGTGCCGGCGGCCTTCGAGAAGGTGATCTCCAGGTAGTGGTCGGCGCCGGCGGCGGGGGCGTCCGCCGCGACGGACCTCCCGACGACGTCGGAGCAGCCCATGGAGGCCTGGACGCAGTTGAACGCGTACGGGGAGGGGCCGTCCGCCGTGTAGTAGTAGCGCAACGCCACGTCGCCCAGGCGCACACGCCGGTCGGAGGTGTTGACGATCTCCAGCCACGGCCGAGCCGTCGTGGCGGTCGCCGTGCCCGCCTTGTACCGCACGGTCAGCTCGGGCGGCGGCTGGTGCGCGTCACGCCACGCGGGGTAGATCGCCGTGCCGCCCGCGACCACGACGACCACCAGCAGGAGGAGCTTCAGCGCTCCCCACGCACGCCGTCGCGGTTGCCGCGGGCCGGAGTCCGCGGGCCGGGCCGGGCGAGCGGGACGGCCGGGGCGGCCTGAACCGGTGGAGGGGCGGGCAGAACCCACGAAGGCTCCTAGCGCAGTGGAGGGGCGATGCAGGGGGCATGCTCGGCGTTCTTCGGTCTTCTTCGCGGGGCGGCGGGGCAACGGGGGCCGTGGCGGCTACGAGGCGCCGCCCGGGGCCAAGTGGTCCTGGGGGGAGGTGCCGGCCCACGCGTCCCGGCCGTCCTTCGTCCGCTGTTCCGGGAAGGCGATCTGCGGTGCCGGGCCGGGGGCGGTCATGTCGGGGGCGTCGGCTCCGACACCGCCGACCTCGATCTTGGCGCGGGTGCCCCAGTTCGTGCTGCGCAGCGTGGCCAGGGACCAGAGCCGGAGCGGCAGCAGCAGTCCGAGGTTGAGCAGCGCGTACAGCGGGGCGGCGAGGAACGTCAGCACGCGGTCGACGATGCCCACCTGCGCCGCGCCGCGCAGGTAGTGGACGGAGCGGATCCACGCCATGACGCACATGTAGGTGACGTAGCCGACCAGCAGGGTCCAGCCCTGCGGGTGCATGAAGATGGCGACAAGCGCGGCGAACAGCGCGGTGGTGAAGGCCACCCAGGAGACCAGTTCGACGAGGTTGAGCCACCAGTACATGCGCCGCACACGGAACTTGCCGAACAGCAGGAACCCCTCGCGGATGAAGGACTTGCCCCAGCGGATCTGCTGGCGGACGTAGTGGCCCAGGCGTTCGGGGACATCGGTGTAGCCGACCGCGGAGGGCTGGATGAGGGAGAGCCCTTCGGTGAGGCAGTAGTACGTCAGCCGCCGGTCGTCGCCGAAGGTCGCGGGGCGGCCCAGGAACCGCTGGTCGAGGAAGTCGTCGAGGTACTTGCGCACCACCCACCCGCGGTACAGCGCCAGCGACCCGCAGGCGCACAACACCGAGCCGAGCCGGGAGTACGCGACCCGCTCGCCGAGGAAGGCGTTGACGTACCGCATGTCGATGAGGCGGGTGAGGAGGTTGATGCCGCGGTTGTGCGCGAGTACCAGCCCCGTGACGCAGTGCACACGGCGCTTGGAGAAGGGCTCGGCGAGCTCGGCGACGGCGTGCTGGTCCAGCACCGTGTCGGAGTCGACGCACAGGTACGCGTCGGCGCGCGGTTCCTGCCGGAAGCCCGCGGCCAGGCCGTGGCGCTTGCCGCGGTTGGCGGGGAAGCGGATGAAGTCCAGCCGCACCCCGGCGCGCTGGAACAGGGGCCGCATCTCCTCGATGAGGGCGCCGGCGGTGTGGGTCGCGGAGCAGTCGTCCACGACGGTCAGGGAGTGCGGCGGCAAGGTCTGCGCCAGGATCGACTCCAGGCAGCGGCGGAGCATCTCGGGGGCCTCGTTGTAGGCGGTGACCACACCGTGGATGCGCAGGCGGCTGACCGGCTCCTCGAACGTCAGGTCCGGACGGCGCCGCCGGCGTACGGACAGCAGCAGCTTGATGGCGAGGAGGGAGCCGACGGCCACTCCGTACCAGTGCAAATGACCCAGGGACCACGAGGCGTGACCCCAGGAACCCGCGAGATTGTGCATGAAGTGCGAAGACCTCCCTGCGAGCACTCCCAGCCGGCGGACCGGACCGGTGGTGGACACACGTACTGCGCCGAAGGTAACGCGCCCCCAAGAGGCATGAAAGGGGCATCCAGCATTAATTCCCATCTTGGAATGTCAATTGCGCTTCTATGGGCGCCTTGTGAGCCAAGCGGACACTGAGTGTGAAAGTGCTCACATCGCCCTCGCCTCCGGTCCGGGATGTGCCGGGCCGCGTCGGCTGATGACCCGTCAGGGACGTCGGCGACGGGCCCGCTGAGATCGCCCGGCGGCCCCCGGACGCGCAGCCTGTACAGCCGCGCGTCGCAGTACGTCGTGCACTCGGCACCGACCGTGTCGCCCGCGAAGACGCCCCGATCCGCTCAAGGACCCGGGCCACCGGGCCGGGGTCCGGACGGCGCCGGCCGAATGGACCGCCGGGCGCTGGGCAGGCGCCCCCGTGGCCCGGCCTGGCGGTGTGCAGGGCCGAGCCGGGCCCCGCCGTTCAGCGGGGCGTGGCGGACCGCCCGCTGAGCGCACGGCGCGGCGGACACTCGTCCCCGCGCGACCCGACACCGGGTTCGTCCCGGACCGCAGAGGAAGGCCGCTCCCCATGAGGCCGACGATGCTGACGACGACAACGCAAGGCACCGCGGGCGGTGTGCTCCCGCACGCGATGGACACCCTCGAAGGGGCGACGTGGCTGGACGGCCCGGCCGGGGTCGTCCGCAAGGCGGTGCGGGCCCTTCCCCTGAGCCGTGGACGGGACGTGCTGCGCGGCCTGTGGCTCGGCCACCCCCTGCACCCGGTGCTGGTGCAGGTGCCGATCGGTGCCTGGAGCTCCGCCGGGATCCTCGACCTGCTCCCCGGCGAGAGCCGTGCCGCGCGCCGTCTGGTGGCGGTGGGCCTGGTCGCCGCCGGGCCGGCGGCTCTCGCCGGATGGGTGGACTGGGCGGAGCAGCGTCCCCGGCAGGCCCGCGTGGGCCTGGTCCACGCGGTCGCCAACCTCGCCGCCGTCACGGCGTACGCCGGTTCCCTGACGGCCCGGCTCACGGGTCGTCCCTTCCTCGGCAAGGCCCTGGGCTTCGGCGGCATGGCCGTCGCCACGGTGGGAGGTGTGCTCGGCGGCCATCTCGCCTACCGCCAGGGCGCCGGCGTCAACCACGCGGAGGCGGTGCCCGTACTGGTCGAGCCGGGCTGGCACCGTATCGGGATGCCGTACGAGTTCCCCGTAGGCGAGCCGGTGCGCCGCATGGCCGACGAGGTCGCCGTCGTCGTGGTCCACGGGGACGACGGGCGGTTCTACGCCCTGGCCGACCGGTGCAGCCACATGGACGGGCCCCTGCACGAGGGCAAGATCCTCGAAGGGTGCCTCGAATGCCCCTGGCACGGCAGCCGGTTCCGGCTCACGGACGGAGAGAACGTGCAGGGCCCGGCGACCGCGCCGCAGCCCCGGTTCGACTGCCGGATCTCGTCCGACGGCCAGGTGGAGGTCCGCGTCGCACAGCGCTGAGGCGCCCGACTCCTTGCCGTGCGGCCGGGAGCCGAGGAGGGGGTCGCCGTGCACGGCGGCGGCCCTTCTACAGCGCCAGTTCGGCCCAGATGGTCTTTCCGTCGGGCCGTTGCCGTGTACCCCAGCGTTCGGCGAGGTGCGCCACGATGAACAGCCCGCGTCCGCCTTCGTCGAACACCCGGGCCCGGCGCAGATGGGGAGCGGTGTTGCTGCCGTCCGACACCTCCATGATCAGCGCGTCCTGCCGGATCAGCCGCAGGTGCACGGGGCCCGTTCCGTAGCGGACGGCATTGGTGACCAGCTCGCTGATGACGACTTCCGCGGTGAACGCCTGCTCCTCCAGGCCCCAGCCCGCCAGCCGGCGCGCGGCGAGGTCGCGGACGCGCGCGACCTCGGCGAGATCCGGTGACACGTCCCAGGCGGCGACGTGGTCGGCGCCGAGTTCCCGGGTGCGGGCGACGACGAGGGCGACGTCGTCCCTCGGGGCGTCGCCGACCAGCAGGTCCAGGACGTGGTCGCAGGCGTCCTCCGCGGAGTCGACCGGTTCGGACAGGGCCTTCCGCAGGCGTTCGAGCCCCACCTCCAGGCCGTCTTCCGCCGATTCGACGAGACCGTCGGTGTAGAGGGCGAGCAGGCTTCCCTCGGGCACGTCCAGCTGGACGGTCTCGAAGGGCAGTCCGCCGACGCCCAACGGGGGACCGGCGGGGATGTCGAGGTATTCGGCGGGCGCGCCGGGGCGCACCAGGGCGGGCGGGGGATGGCCGGCGCGGGCGGCCGTGCAGCTGCGCGACACCGGGTCGTAGATCATGTACAGGCAGGTCGCCGCCAGCTCCCCGGCCCGCGCTCCGCCGTGGCCGGCGGCCGCGGCGCGTTCCATGTCCGTTCCGAGGCGGATGATCAGGTCGTCCAGGTGGGTGAGGAGTTCGTCGGGCGGCAGGTCGATGTCGGCGAGCGTGCGTACCGCGGCGCGCAGCCGGCCCATCGTCGCCGACGCGTTGAGGCCGCGGCCGACCACGTCGCCCACCACCATGGCGACCCGGGCCCCCGAGAGCGGGATGACGTCGAACCAGTCGCCGCCCACTCCGGCGCGGGAGTCCGCGGCCAGGTAGCGGGTGGCGGCGGAGACCGCCGACTGCTCGGCGGCCACCTGCGGCAGAAGGCTCTGCTGGAGCGCGAGGGACGTGTCGCGCTCACGGGTGTAGCGGCGGGCGTTGTCCACGAAGACCGCGGCCCGTGCCCCGATCTCCCGGGCCAGCAGTACGTCGTCGGCGTCGAAGCCGGCCCGGTGCCCGGAGCGCGTGAAGAGCGCGACGCCGACGGTGATCCCGCGGGCGCGGAGGGGAACCGACAGCGTGGAGGGGGCCGGGTCCGCGGCGCCAGCGGCACCGTGAGCCCGGGCCGGTACGGGTTCGCCCGTCGTCAGGGCGCGGGCCGGCGCCGACCCCTGCGGGTGGGTGACGGCCTCGCCCGGCTCCGCCGTTAGCCCCGGAAGGGGCTCGGGCCCGGACCGCGAGGCCGTGCGGCGCAGGGCGCTGTCGCCCGCCCGGGCGCCGGCGGTGTCGTCCTCGCCGCGCAGCACCCAGTCGAAGATGTCCACGGCGGCGTGGTCCGCGAAGCCGTGCACCGCCACGTCCGCCAGTTCCTCCGCTGTGCGGGTCACGCTCAGGGTGCTGTCCACCCGCCTGCCGGCCTCGCTGAGCAGGCCGAGCCTGTCGCGGGCGATCATCACTCGTTCGAGGCGCCTCTCGCGGGAGAGCCGGACGCGGCAGACGGCCATGCCGAGCCCCAGCGCGACCGCCGGCGCGGCGACGACCGTGAGCTGCCCGGCGAGCCCGATGTCCGGCCGGAGCCCCCCGTAGACCGCGCAGACCGCGGCGAGGTTGAGGAGGCCCACGCCGAGGGTCTGCCGCAAGGGCAGCAGCGCGCCCGCGACCACAGGGAGCAGCACGGAGTACTCGGGCAGCCCCATGACGTGGATGTGCGCGAGGGCCAGTGCCGCTTGCAGACCGGAGAACAGCACGACGGAGAGGACGAGGACGGGGAAGCGCCTGCCAAGACGGGTCGAGTGCACGAGCGACACCTCTGCGGGGGTCGGGGTGGAGGTCCGGTGCCCTGTCTGCGCCGTGTGTCTTCCTGGGGACCGGCCCGTGCATATGGGGGCAAATCATTTGAAATCCACGTGTGACGCTTTTCTTGGGAACGCGTGCCGTCGGGACCGTCATCCCGGATACGCCGAATTGCTCGTTGTTTTTCCGTTTGGGTATAGCCGATCGGTCGTCTATTTTGTAGTGGACCGAACGTCTACTCATGGAGTCACGGACACATGCGCGTCGAGATCTGGACCGACATCGCCTGCCCCTGGTGCTACATCGGCGACGCGCGCTTCGCGCGGGCGCTCGCCGCCTTCCAGCACCGCGACGAGGTCGAGGTGGTGCACCGGTCGTTCGAGCTCAATCCGGACGCCGAGAATCGCGGAACGCCCGTCATCGACGCGGTGGCGGCCCGGTACGGACGCACCCGCGAGCAGCAGATCGCCCGGGAGGAGCACGCCGCGTCCGAGGCGCGCGCCGAAGGGCTCGGCTTCCGGATCGGCGGCCGTGTCGACGGCAACACCTTCGACCTGCACCGCCTGCTGCACTTCGCCAAGGACCGGGGCCGCCAGGCGGAGCTGCGGGACCTCGCCTTCAAGGTCAACTTCGCGGACGAGCGCTCGGTGTACGACAGGGAGACCCTGATCGCCCTCGCCTCCGATGCGGGACTCGACGCGGCCGAGGCGCGCGAGGTGCTCGCCGACCCCGACGCGTACGCCGCGGCCGTCCGCTCCGACGAGCGGCTCGCGGCCGAACTCGGCGCGGGGGGAGTGCCGTTCTTCGTCCTGGACCGGACGTACGGCGTCGCGGGCCTGCAACCCGTGGAACTCTACGCCCGGGCGCTGGAGCAGGCGTGGCAGAACCGGTCGGCGACGCGGGTCTGATCCCCGGCCCGTGAGCGGGTGCGGACACCACTGTTCACCCCAACGCGTAGCTGGACAAGCCTAGTTGGCGCATGATGGCACATGCGAACGGCATGCGACGGCCAACCGACGAGGCGTACGGCGAACGCGATGGGACGGGTGTGCGTGAACAGACGTGAGCCGGTGCTGCTCGCGGCGGCAGGGGCACTGCTGCTCGCGGGCTGCACCAGCGGGGGCGGGACGGACGAGGCCACCGCCTCGCCCTCCGGAGCGTCCCCGAGCGGACGCAGCAGCGCGAGCCCGGCCCCGTCCGCGACGGCGGCGAACGAACCCTTCACCCTGGCCGAGAGCGCGGCACCGAGGACCCGGTCCGAGGCGACGGCGTTCGTACGCGGACTCACGGTGCGACCGGACTACTTCGGGTCCGGATACCGCAGGCGGGACCCCTACGAGACCGGGCCCGCCACGTGGACCGTCCTCGGCGACGACTGCATCTGGCGCCGCGAGCCGCTCGCGCCCACCGTTCTCGCCGACCTGACGCGCTCCTTCGTCCGGCCCGCGGCCGGCGGGAAGGGCCCCGTCTTCGTGTCCCTGACGGTCACCGTGCACGCCTCGGTGGTCGAGGCCCGCAGGGACATGGCGGTCTCGCTCGAGGAGCCCCTGCGCTGCCCGACCCAGCAACTCACCGCCACCGAGCGGGTGCAGGGCATGGCGTCGCAGGGCGACCCGTTCACCGAGCAGCGGACGGCCACGTCCGACGACAACCTCACCGAGTTCGGCGAGTACGTCGCCGACGGCGACAGCAGGCCCCGCCGCTTCGACTGGTTCAAGCACCGGCTCGGCCCGGTGACGGTGGCCGCGACCGTACGGCACGCCCCCGGCGGCAGCGAGGCGGAGACGACGGCGGTCACCGAGCAGGCCCTCGCGGGCGTCGGATACGTCACCGCCGACATCGACCGCCTGGGCAGGAGGGCGACAGCGGCACAGACGCCCGGCGCCGAGGGGAAGGACGCGCCGGTCTCCGGCGACGAGGCGGAAGGCGCGGGCGATGAGTGAGGCGATGCGTCCCTCCGACCCCCTGGCGGTCGGGGGCTTCCGGCTGCTGCGGCGGCTCGGCGCCGGCGGCATGGGCGTGGTCTACCTGGGGCGGTCCGAGGCCGGTGGGCTGGCCGCCGTGAAGGTCATCCGGGCGGAGAGCGCGGCCGACGAGGAGTTCCGCGTCCGGTTCGCCCGGGAGGCCGAGCTCGCACGGCGCGTCGGGAGCCCCTGGGTGGTCCCGGTCCTCGGGGCGGACGGCACGGCGCCCGAGCCGTGGCTGGCGACCACCTTCGTACCCGGCCCCTCGCTCGGCGAGGCGGTGGGGGAGCACGGCCCGCTGCCGCCGTCCGCCGTGCGGGTCCTGGGGGCGCTGCTGGCCGAGGCGCTGGGCGCCGTGCACGGGGCCGGACTGGTGCACCGCGACGTGAAGCCGGGCAACGTCCTGCTGGCCGTCAACGGCCCCCGTCTGATCGACTTCGGCATCGCCCGGGCCACCGACGACACAGCGCTCACCGCCTCGGGCCTGGTGATCGGCACCGCGGGCTTCCTCGCCCCGGAGCAGGCCCGGGGCGAGGGGAGCGGCCCCGCGGGCGACGTCTTCGCGCTCGGCTGTGTCCTCGCGTACGCCGCGACCGGCCGGCCCCCGTTCGGCGTCGGCACCCCCGACGCCCTGCTGTACCGCACCGTCCACGACGAGCCCGATCTGCAAGGTGTCGCGGGCGAACTGCGCGAGGTGCTCGACGCCTGCCTCGCCAAGGACCCCCAGACCCGCCCCACGCCCGCGGAACTGCGGACACGGCTCGCCGAGGACGCCCCCGCGTCGCCCTCGGCGTGGCTGCCGGACCCGGTCGCCCGCACGGTCGCGGAACGCTCCGCCGAGAGCCTCGCGCTGCCGGACATCGAACCCACGGTGCTGGACGGCCCCGACGACGCCTCGCGCACCCGGAGCAAGCGGCTCGCCTCCCGCCGCCGGCTGCTGGTCGCCGGAGGGGCGCTGCTGCTGGCGGGCGGCGGCTCGGGGGCGGCGCTGTGGGCGGCGGGACGCGACGGGACCGGCGCGGAGGCGAAGGCGGCCACGAAGCCCACGTACGTGCTCGGTGTCCAGGTCACCCGCACCGGGCCCGACGCCGGCCTGGGCCGCACCTGCGAGCGGGCGGCGCAACTGGCCGTCGCCGAGCACAACGCCGCCGCGGGCGGCGCCTTCACCGTGCGGACGAAGGTCCTGGACGACGACGGGACCGTCGACCGTGCCACCTCGGTCGCCCATGAACTGGCCGCCGACCGCGCCGTGTTCGCCGTGTTCGGGCCGACCGGCGAGATCGCGATGCGGGCCGCCTCACGCGTGTACGGGGCCGCCAACCTGACCCATGTCTCCAGTACCACCGGGCAGAGCGACTTCTTCGTGTCGTCCCCGGCGGTCAGCTTCCAGACCGGTATGCCCCACCAGGCCGGGGGAACGGCGATCGCGCTGAGCGCGCTGGCCTCCGGCCAGGTGGGCCGGGCCGGGGTCGTCATCGACCGGGCCGGCGGGTCCGTCATGCACGACCAGGGCAATGTCGTGGTGACCTCGTGGCGCCAGATCCTCGGGGCCGAGGTGCTGCCGCGGGTCGTTGCCGAGGACACCGACGACGGCCCCGCGGCCGTGCGCCAACTGCTGTCCCGCGGCGTCCAGGACTTCGTCTACCTGGCGCCCCTGGACGCGACCGTCCGCGCCGCCGGGCAACTGGCCCGGGCGGGCTTCACCGGCCCCCGGTGGATGTCCCACCTGCTCTACGGATCGGACTTCCCGCGCCTGGCGGGCGCCGCGGGCGAGGGCTGGTACGTCGTCACGTCGGCCGTCGACCCGGCCGTCCTCAAGACGAAGGAGGCCGTGCGCTTCACCGCCGCCTGGAAGGCGCGCTACGGCGGCACCCCGGAGCCGTACGCCACCGAGGCCTACGACAGCGTCCGCATGCTGCTGCAGGAGTTCGCCCGCACCGTGCCGGCCGGGGGCGGGCGTCCGGCCCGGCCCGCGCTCGCCGCACGGCTCCAGAAGACGACGTACCACGGTGTCGCGCGGACCTACGCGTTCAGCGACTACCACCAGTACGCGGTCACGACGCAGAACATGGGCACCGAGACGTTTGTCCACCAGGTCCGCGGCGGACGCTTCCGCCAGGTGGGGACGATCCTGCCGAACACCGGGAACCAGTAGGGGCCATGGACCAGCTGCTGGCCACCGACCCGTCGTGGGTCGGCGGGCACCGCCTCGTGGCCCGGCTCGGCGCCGGCGGCATGGGCGTCGTCTACCTCGCGCGGTCGCCGCACGGCGCCTGGGTGGCGCTGAAGGTGATCCGCTCCGAGTACGCGGAGGACCCGGACTTCCTGGCGCGGTTCCGCCGCGAGACGGAACTGGCGACGCGGCTGTCGAGCCGGTGGACGGTCCCGGTCCTCACGGCCGACGCCGACGCCCGCTCACCGTGGCTCGCGACCGCCTACGTCCCCGGCCTCCCGCTGTCCGAGGCCCTCGCCCTGCACGGTCCCTGGCCGGTGCCCCAGGTCCGCACGCTGGCGGCCGCGCTGGCCGCGGCCCTGGACGACGTCCACCGCGCCGGCCTGGTCCACCGGGACGTGAAACCCGCCAACGTGCTGCTCGCCGCCGACGGACCGCGCCTCATCGACTTCGGCATCGCGCGGGCCGTGGGTGCGACGGCGCTCACGGCGGACGGCTCCGTCATCGGCTCTCCCGGCTATCTCTCCCCGGAGCAGGCCAGGGGCACGACGGTGGGACCGGCCGGCGACGTCTTCTCCCTGGGCTGCGTGCTGGTCCACTCCCTCACCGGGCGGCCGCCGTTCGGCACGGGCGGCGCCGCCGCCGTGCTCTACCGGACCGTGCACGAGGAACCGGACCTCGCCGGCCTGCCCCGCGAACTCGATGCCGCCTTGCGGGCCTGCCTCGCCAAGAGCGCCGACGAGCGCCCCACCGTGGCCCGGCTGCGCGACCTCTTCGGCTCGTTCGACTCCCGTTCCTGGCTGCCCGGGGGACTGCCGGCCGTGGTCGCCGAGCGCGCCGGGCGCGTCCTGGACCTGCCGGTGCCGGAACCGACCGAGTTGTCCGCCGCCGTCGCCGACCCTCCGCCCGCGACGTCCCGGCGGCGCCTGATCGTCGCGTCGGCCGCGCTCGGCGTCGGCGCGCTCGGCGGCGGCACCGCCTGGTGGCAGTGGGGACGCCCGCGCACGGGGAGCGGGGCCGGGAGGCGCACGCTGCCCACGCGTGTCATCGGACTCCTCGGCGACCGCTCCACGGAGGCCGTCCGGTCCCAGGAACGAGGAGCGGGGATCGCGGTCGCCGAGCACAACGGCCGCGCGGACCGGCCGTTCGACCTGGCCCTGCGGGCCGTCGACGACCGGGGCACCGCCGCCGGCTCCGCCGCGGGCGCCGCCGGGCTCGCCGCCGATCCCGACGTGCACGCCGTGATCGGCGCGGGCGCCAATGAAGCCGTGCCCGCTGCCGTACCGGTGTGCACCAAGGCGGGCCTCTGCCTGCTGGTGACCCGCGCCGACAGCACGCAGCTCAACGTCGTCCACACGACCAGCACGCTGGTGCTGCGCGCCACCCGCACCGCCGGACCCGGTGCCGTGCTGCGCTACCTCAACCGCGTGGTCCACCCGCAGCGGACAGCAGTCGTCTACGACCTCGCCGACGAGGAGGAGAGCCTGCCCACCGTCCAGATCGTCACCGTCCACGGCCACCTGGACGGGCGCGTCGACGTGTTGGAGGTCGCCGCCGGGGACGGATTCGGTGCCGCCGCCCGCGACATCGCGGCCCACCCCGACGACGCCCTCTTCGCGGGCGCCACCCCGTCCCGCGCCGCGGCCTGCGCCGCGGCGCTCAAGGCGGCAGGTCACCGGGGGGTGCGCGTCGCGGACGAGCACGTGCTGTCGGCGGCCTTCCTGAGCGCGGGCGAGGGCTGGTGGATCAGCACGGGGTACGCCGACGCGGCCGACCCCCGGCTGCGGGCGTTCGCCGCCGCCTACCGGGCCCGGCACGGCGGTGCGCCGGGCCCCTGGGCCGCGGAGGCATACGACGCCGTCCGCTTCGCCGCCCACGGCCTGGCCGCGCCGGGCGGCGACGGGCGGCGCGAGTCGCTGCGCGCGGAACTCCTGCGGGTCCCCTGGCAGGGCATCACCCGCCGCTTCAGCTACGAGAGCCAGTCGCAGTACCTGGAGACCGCGCCGGACGGCGGCTGGTTCCTCTACCACGTCGAGGGCGGCCGGGCCCGGTTCGTCGCCCGCCAGGACGCCATCGGCACGGGTACCTGAGGCGAACATCGGGCGGGCGGGTGGCGTTCACCCCTCGGGAACGCCAAATTTTCGCCATGCTCCTGCCAAGGTGTTGTCATGGCCGCCATGAGTGAACCCCACGCCGACACGGCGCACACGCACTCTCACGGACCCAGCCGACGCTCCCTCCTCGCCGGTGCGGGCGGCCTGCTGATCGCCGCGTCCCTGCCCGGCACGGCCCAGGCGGCGGGCACCCGTACCGCCGCGGACACCCCCGCCACGAACCGGGCCGGGGCCTCCCGCGCCTCACTGGTCACCCAGGGGACCCGACTCGTCCACGCCGACCTGCACAACCACACGCTCATGTCCGACGGCGACGGAGACCCCGCCCTCGCCTTCGCCTCCATGCGCGACGCGGGCCTCGACGTGGCCGCCCTCACCGACCACACCACCCTCCTCGCGATCAACGGCCTGTCCAAGGGTGAGTGGGACCGCACCCGGCAGCTCGCCGACGCGGCCAACGATCCCGGCAACTACACCGCGATCCGCGGCTTCGAGTGGTCGCACCCGCTGCTGGGTCACGCCAACGTCTGGTTCACCGACCAGTTCGTCGACCTCGGCGGCGCGAGCTCCATGGGCTCCCTCTACAACTGGATCGGCGGCCGCGACGCCGTCGCGGGCTTCAACCACCCGGGCCGCGAGATCGGCCGTTTCAACGACTTCTCCTACTCCGCCGCCGTCCGCGACAAGATGGTCAGCGTCGAGATGTTCAACCGCGGCGACGACTACCTCTTCGACGGCTGGTCCGACCGCAAGTCCTCCCACCTCAACGCCGTTCTCAACGCGGGCTGGCGCACCGGCATCACCGGCGTCAGCGACCACCACGGCACCGAGTGGGGCAAGGTCGAGGGCGTCGGCCGCGCCGGGCTCTGGGTCACGGAGAACACCCGCGCCGGTGTGCTCGAAGCCATGCGCGCCCGCCGCTTCTTCGCCACCCGCTACTCCGGACTGCGCCTCGACGCGACCGCGAACGGCGTCCGGATGGGCGGCGTCCTGTCGCTCGCCTCGGGCGACGTCCGCTTCGCCGTCGACCTCGACCGCGGCCCCGACTGGGCCGGCAAGCCCCTCAACGTCCAAGTCCTGCGGCCCGGTTCCAACGCGCCGACCGTGGTGGACGTCGTCCCGACCACCTCCGGCAGCCTGGCCGAGTTCACCGTCCCGCTCAACGCCGCCGACGGCAACTGGGTCGTGCTGCGCATCTCCGACCCCTCCCAGCCCAACGCCCAGCCCGGCCCGTCCGGCCACGCCTGCAACGACCTGGGCGTCGCCTACTCGAGCCCCTGGTGGCTCCAGCCCTGACGCCGGGCCACGCGCCCGCCGGGCTCCGGCCCGGCGGGCGCTGTCGCGCGGTGTTCCGCGGTGCCTACCGGGCGTTGGCGATCGGTGGCACACTCGGTGGGCCATCGATGCCGGGCATCGACCGCCGTTGCGTTGTCGTGCCAGACACCCTTGAGGAGAGGCGCGCGGCGGCCGTGCCCCCACAGAAGCGGAGAATCGTGCTCGCCGCCTACGTCACGGTCACCGTCCTCGGCGCGGTCTTCAACGGCGCCGCCGCCGTCACCTACCTGATCGGCCACGAATACCCCAAAACACAGGCGGACATGAAGGGCCTGGACCGCAAGTGGGTCCCGGTACTGGGCATGCTGCTGGCGGCCGGCACCGCCGGGCTGCTCGCCGGGCTCGCCGTGCCTCTCCTGGGAACCCTCGCCGCCTCGGGCCTCGTGCTCTACTTCGTCGGCGCGATCATCGCCCACCTGCGGGTGGGCTCCCGCAACATCGTGGGCGGCATCGTGTTCCTCGCCACCGCCGCGGCCGCCCTGACCCTCGGCCTGCTCCAGCACGGCCCCTGGTGACGGGGGTACGGCGCGGCTACAGGCACCCGTCGTGGTCGGCGGTCTCCAGGCTCACCATGAGGTCGCCACTGTGGAGGTTCATGAACGACTGGGTGCTGTGCCAGCCCTTGAACCGCTTGTCGATGTTCAGGGCGAAGTAGCCGGAGCCCAGACCGTCCCACGATGCGGCATTCCACCCCGCGAGCCGTGCGGTCCGCGCCACCTCGGTGCGGACCGAGGCGGTGGCGGGCACCTTGTAATGCAGCTCCACGGAGGGCGTTTCCTCGTCCGTACAGGTGCGATAGCGGTGGAGCGACGTGTGCCGGCCCACCTCCGCGTCCAGCGCGGAGGTGATCCGGTCCGCCTGCAACTGGGTGAGCCGCGCGTCGACGGCGGCGGACTCGCGGTGCGTGCGTGTCTCGTGGACCACGAACCCACCGGCCACCGCCACCGCGGCCACCACGGCGATCCAGCGCCAAACCGCGCCGCGGCTGAACGACCGTCCCATGCGTCGCGCACCTCTCCTGTGCTCGGACCTGCCGGGGCTAGAGCCGGACGGTCATCTCCACGGCCACGTCGTCGCCGGCCACAATGCCCTCAGGCTTGCGCACGGCGAGCTTGAGGGGCAGCAGGTAGCCGCCGTCCCTGGGAAACAGAGAGGTAGTGAAGGTGACCTCGCCGATGCGCGCCTCGACCGGGATCACGCCCCAGCCGTAGCTGGCCATCGCCGCCACCTCACGGATGTGCCCGCACTCGTCGTCCGGCACGACGGCGAAGTAATACGGTGCCGGCCCACGCCACTCGATGACACGGCCGGCGAAAACGAGCTCCACGGCGTCAGTCCCGTTCTTCCAGCAGGGCCAGGTCGGCCCAGGCTACATGGCGTGCCACGCCCCTCGGGGGGCCTGCCCTCACCCGGTCGGCCGCTGAGGGTGCGTCAGGTGTCACCCCGGGTGATTCTTGGGTTCGCAGCTGTCCGCTGCCGCGGGCCCGTCCAGGAGGTGACGCGGTGATGCCCCGAGTCGGCCGAGCGGTCCGGTCCACGGCCGCGAGCGTCGCCCTGACGTCCGCCGCCGTGACGGAGGGCGCGCAGCCTGCCGGACCGGCCGTACCGGGCGACGGCGGGACCACGGCCGGGCCCGCCGGCAAGCCCGGCGGGCCCGGCGGGCCCGGGTACATGGTCATCCGGTGGTGACCGCCCGTTCGAGGAAGTGCGGAGAGGAAGGCGGAAAGCAGCCGGTGAGCAACGCGTGACGAGGCCGGGTGCATGGGAGTGGGTGGCGAAGCGGAGCCGTCTGCTGCCGGCCGCGCTGATCCTCCTTGCCGCGGTGATCGACTTCAGTACGCCGCGCACCGTCAGCGCCTCCGCCCTCTACGCCGCCGCGGTCCTGACGGCCGCGGCCTTGCTGTCCCTGCGCGGCACGATCCTCACCGGGGTGATCGCCCTCCTGGTCGACTGGTTCATGTTCCGGTACTTCGGCTACCGCCGGAGTGCGATCGCGTACAGCGAACTGGTCATGGTCGCCACGGTGACCGGTGTCGCGGTCTTCCTCAACCGGCTGCTGCAGCACCGAAAGACACAACTTCAGTCCGTACGGGACATCGCCGGCGCCGTTCAGCGCGCGGTCATGCCGTCGCCGCCGGAGCGGATCGGTCCGCTGTGCTTCGCGGGACGCTACGAGGCGGCCGAGACGGACGCGCAGATCGGCGGGGACCTCTACTCCGTGGTCGACACGCCGTTCGGCGTGCGTTGTGTCATCGGCGACGTGCGCGGCAAGGGGACGGGGGCGGTCAGGGCGGTCGCGGTCGGCGTCGGCACCTTCCGCGAAGCGGCGTTGCAGGAGCCCAGTCTGACCGCCCTGGTGGAACGCCTGGAGCGGGCCCTTGTCCTCGAGGCCCGGCAGTCGGGCAGCCTGATCGAGCTGGAAGGGTTCGTCACCGGTGTCCTGGTGGAGTTCCCCGGGCCGGGGAACGAGATACGGATCGTCAACCGCGGTCACCCGGCGCCTCTTCTGATGTCGGGGGACACGGTCCGCTACCTCGAACCCAGCCGGCCCATGGTGCCACTCGGCATGGCGGCCCTGCGGGACGAACCGGAATGCGTGGACACGGTGGTCTTCCCCGATGGGGCCACCCTGCTGCTCTACACCGACGGACTCAGCGAGGCCCGTGACGAGGAGGGCACCTTCTACGACCCGGCCGACGGGTGCGCGAAACACCGGTCCGCCGGCCCGGACGCCCTCCTCGACGCCCTGCTCGCCGACTGCCACCGGCACACCGGTGGCCGGAGGGCCGACGACATGGCGCTGCTGGCCATCACCCGCACGCGCGACGGCGCCTGAGCTGCGACGAGCGCACCCTGCGTGGGCCCGGCCCCCGGCCCCCGGCTCGAGCGTCACTGCATGACGAACCGCGGGGGATGGGACGGCGTACCCACGCAGTGGTACATCTGCAGGGTGCAGCCGCGGCCGATCTCCACCTGGGTGGGGTCCCTGGGGTTCCGGTACGGAAGGCCGACCGGCTTCTCCGCCTCGTCGCCGCATTCGACCGGAATCCAGCTGGTGGTGCTTGCGTCCCATTCGCTGCCGGTCATGGTGAGCAGTGCGTCGACCGGACTGCCGCACTCGCCGCAGCGCAGTTCGTCCGAATCCGGCTCCGGCGGCCCGCGGAAGGTGAAGTGCGCGGGCCATCCCCCCGCTTTCCAGCCGGGGGCGACGGACAGGTCGTGCCAGTAGGGGGCTTTGGCCCGCTGCTTGTCCCAGGCCGTGAGGCGCGCGGCGAGGTCCTCGTCGAGATGGTGGCGGGAGGGGAACTCGCGGACCGGTTCGGGGTGCAGTACGCACGGCACGGGCACGCAGTAGGCGGCCGGGACATAGGCGGGCTCAGGGGGAGCGAGCAGGAGGTCCCGTACCTCGGAGGACCGTCGCCACCTGAGCTGAACGGCGTCGGAACCGCTCACCACCTGGTCGGACGGCACCCAGAGCACCTGCAGCAGGTCCGTGCCCGGTGGGAAGGCGAGCCCGGGCACATCGCGGGCGTAGAGCTGGGCGAGCGGGATCAGGGGCTGGGGGGCCGTGCGTCCGCCTGGGCCACGAGGGCGCGCAGCAGGTGGACGTCCGCAAGCGCGGTGACGGGTTCGTCAGGTAGCCGCGGCAACTCGTACTCCGGCCAGGGCTCGTCCGCCGGCCACAGCAGCGGCCCGCCCACGGAGCTGTCATGGACGGTCGGCTTCCCCGGGACGGGGTGCAGCCGGAAGGCCGTTCTGGCGAGCGCCGCCAGTTCCGGGAACTCCGCGGTGATGTCCAACGGGCGCGGCGGTGTTGTGCGCGTCATGTCCTCCCCCTCAGCCCGACCAGGGCCACATCACACCACACGCCACGGACACTCCACGCTGCCGCGCCGCCGCCCGCGTCACGGTGCCGTGCCGGCAAGGCAGGCGGCAGCCGGCGTCCACCACGGGCCGACCCCGGCGCGCCGTACTCCGGGGCCGGACGGCAAGGCGCCCGGCCCGCCGGCTCACTGGAGCCGGTCCCCCACGCCGGGCGGCTTCGGAGGGTGCGGACCGCCACCGTCCTTGGGGTCCTGGTCGCAGGTTCGTCCCCCGTAGGACTGGTCGTTGGGGATCACCAGCACTCCGGCAACCTGCTCAGGGTGCTCGACGGCGATCCAGGCATCACCCGTCGGGACACCGCCGGGCCCGAAGGCCTCGGACGAGGACACCGTCCGACATCCCAGGACCAGGCGCTTCTTGTCGACCGCGCAGGCGTCCACCACGGGGTCGGTCCCGTCGTCGGCGCCGTCGAAGCGGAAGTGGAAGTGGACCTGATCACCCTTGGAGGGCTCCTGCGGATGGGGCTCGAGGCGCCAGTCCACGACCTCGGCCGTGACGTGCAGGGACTGCCCGTAGAGGTTCACGACCTGCACACTGACACCGGCCTCCCCGCGCTCCGTCGTCGTGTCGGAGCAGCCCAGGACGGAGGAGCAGCCGGACAGGGCGAGGACCGCCAGGGCCGACGGAGCACCGGCGAGTAATCGTGCGGGGGACATGCGGAGGACCTCCGGTCGGGGTGGGACGGGGGAGTGTGTCTCAGAGGCTGGGCAGGCGGACGGTCAGCCCGTACAGCCGGGTGGTCTGGTGCGCGCTCTGGTTGTCGTCCGTCACCATCAGCAGCTTGAGGCGGCCGTCCCGGGTGTGCCCCGTGACGGTCATGCCCTCGATGTTGCCCAGCAGCGGGTTGGCCTGCGGCTGCGGGTTCGTCGCACCGAGCGGCGGACAGTCGGCCATGTCGACCAGAAGAACCTTCTCCATGAGCCGCACGTCGTCCTGGCGGGTCAGGTTCTCGACACCGCTCACGTCGCTCACACCGCGCGGGTCGGCGAGGTAGAGGCGGATGATGTTGCCGACACTCCGGTCGAATCCGCGCTCCACGACCAGCAGCCTGCCGTCGCCGGTCGCGTTGATGTCCGATATCGCCAGACCCGTGTCGCGTTCGTATCCGTACTGCCCCGCGATGCGGAACTCGGCGTCGAGTCGGTCGCGTTCCCAGGTCTGGAAGCGCAGGAGCCGGGGATCGTCCCCCAGCAGTGGGCCCTCCATGGAGGCCACCAGCGTGAGGCCGCCGGGCTGGAGCGCGAGTCCCTCGAACGTCTCGTTGACCCTGGCCCGTCCCGCCGGGGCGACCCGGAGGCCGTCGTTGGCCGGCAGTATGCGGACGAACGTGCCGTCCCGCGTGTAGCGCCGGACGTCCGACCCCTCGGAGGCGATGAGCAGCGAGCCGTCGTGGTCGAAGACCAGGGCCTCGAAGTCGGCTTCGCCGCCGTTCTCGTCCAGCAGCCTGATGACACGCACGGGCGCGCGAGTCGCCGCGTCCAGGGTGAAGAGCGTCGAACGGTCGGAGAGGGCGGCGATGTTGCCATCGGGGTCGAGGGCCAGAGCCGACAGGTTCCCCACGAACGCGTCCTGGAAGTACGTCTTGTCGAGGGCATCCGAGAACCAGTCGATGACCACCCAGGCCGAGCAGGCATTCGCCTCCGCCGCATCGATGACAACGTCCACACTGAACCCTTCGCGCAGGACCGACAAACGCCCGCGGTAGATCTACCAGATCCAACTCACCGGCCGGGCACCGCCTCCCGCCCCAGCCGGCTGCCTCAGCCCCAACTCCCCTTAAAGCCAGGCCCTGATGGGCGGACAGGGGCGGCGCCCGAGCCTCCGGGCTGCGCCGGATCGTGCGTTCCGAAGCGGCCTTCTCGCGAAGCGTGCAAATGAAGTGCCGGGTTCAGGAGGACTCTTCGGGGTTGCCCGCCCGCGTCTTGCCCGCAACGCCCGACCGGGAGACTCCGTCGACCGCCACACAGATCCCGAAGACCCGCTCGTGGCTGGTCCAGCCGTTCACTCGGCCGCGGTTGTTGCTGATCTGGACCCGCTTCCCGGCGGGGTCCACAGACGACACCAAGTGCAAGTAGACCGTCCCGGCGACACGGGCGAGGACGATGTCCCCGACTTCCACCTTCGACGGATCGACCGGAGCGACGACCACCTGCTGCCGACTGCGTATCAGCGGGACCATTGACGAGCCGCTCGGCCGGAACGCCACGGTGGCCCCACCGGCAACCCTGTTTGCCCATGCGTCCAATGCACCCATCCGCTGATCGTGGCAGACCTTCCTTCACCAGCCCAGCGAATTCCTCTCCCCGCAAGGCGCTCCGACCGCACACGGGGAGGGGGCCGGGCCGCGTCGGTTCCGGCTTCGGGAAGGGTCGATGCGCCGAGCGGGACGAGAACCTTGCGGGCAAGGCCCTGCCGCCTCTGGCAGGGTCGCGATCGGGCTTCAGCTGTAGCGCGCGAAAAGGGCCTGGAGGTACTCCTCCAGCCGCCTGGTCAGCAGGAGGGGGGTCAGATCGGCGCGGCCCACCTCGCGCCAGGGGACGGCGACCTTCTCGGCGTCCGGAGCGAAAGCCAACGCGTCGAGCACACGCCAGTAGAGGTGGGCGGCGCGGTCTTCGGCCAGTGTCCCTCCGGCCGCAACGTAGCTGTCGGCGAACCGCATACCCGCGGTTACCCCGTGCAGCAGGGCCAGGGCCGTCGAGCAGTGGGCCACGTCCAGGTCCGCCGGCCCCCAGGAGGTCTCCACCCAGTCGACGACGCCGCTGATCCGCAGACTGTCGCCGTCGCCCGTGAAGAGGACATTGCCGGGATGGAAGTCGCGGTGCAGGAAGCAGGCCTGGTGCGGTGGGGGCTCTTGGCGGATCACGTCGACGGCCCGCTGCCACAGCTCAGGCCGAGCGGTGTCTTCGGGCGGGCTCACACGCGTGGGGGAGGTCCATGCCTGATACACGCGCGGCCGTGCCTCCGGGCTCACTGGCAGCCGGTGGATGCGCAGCAACTGCCGGGCCAGCAATTCGGCGCGGCGGTCGGCCCCTTGGTCGCCCAGACGTACGGTCCCGGGCAACAGGGACATCAGCAGGGACGGGTGGTCGCAGTACTCCGCTGTCGCGTCCACGGCCACCAGCGTGGCCGCGGGCACATCAGTGCCGCCGAGCAGGCGCAGAACGGCTGCTTCGCGGGTGAGCAGGCCCTCCGCGTGACGAACGAAGAAGGGCTTGTCGAAGGACCGCAGGACCAACGAGCGTCGGCCGTCGGGCCCGCAGATGGTCAAACCTCGCATCTCCGACGTCCAGCCACCGCGCAACCGCGCGACGTCCTCGATGTGCTCTGCCTCGGCGAGCCCCTTCTCCACCCAGGAGCGCGTCGCACCCCAGCCCCGGCGCTCGCTACCGGTCTCCTCAGCTGCAACCATAAGAGCCAGGCTATCCACCTCACCCGTCGATCGCGTTGGGGCCGGCTTGCGCGAGGGGGCCTTATCCGCGGGCCATGAAATCGTCCTCAACTGCAGGGGACAGACGGCCGAGCCGGCGCTCGGCCTCGGACGCCTCCAGGATTCGTTCGAGTCGGAGGGCCGGCGTCATGTGCTCGAACACCCGGCCCGCACCGAACCCGTACGTCCCGTTGGCAGGGTGCAGGACGAGAACACGCGTGCCGTCCAGAGGCTCGATGTCGGCCGGGATCCCTTCCGGGCTGACGTAATTGCCCTTGCCGTCGAAGAGCCGGAAGGCACGGATCGCATGAGCGTGGGGCCCGAGACGGGGATCGCCGTCGGTGGCCGCGTCGACCCAGGACCGTTCGGGACGATCCCCGGTGACCATGCCTCGTCCGGGATCCCCGATGAGGCGGTCCGCCAGCAGGATGTGCAACTGCCCGTTGTCGCCGACGCCCCCCATCGTGAGGGCGTATCCCCGCCGGGCGCGAGGGTCCAGGACAACAAGGGGCTCGTCATCGAGAACGGCGGCCAGAGCGCCTGCCCAGCCGGCACGTTGGGAGCGGTGGGCGACCGCGGCAGCATGCTCCCGCAACTCGGCTTTGACGTCCTCGGGCACTGCTGCGCGGAAGTCCGTCCGGGCCAGGACGGTGATCAGGGCCTTGAGCCAGTCCTCCATGTCGAACCAGGACATGGCGATCCGAACCACGGTGTCCTTGTCCAGACCGCGGCGCCCTCGGGTGAGCCGGGTCAATGTCCGCAGCAATTCCGCGGTACCGGCGCTGACCGGTTCGGGCAGCGGCCTCCGGCGGGGGGCGGCTTTTTCCCAGAATTCCGGTACCACCGCGTTGAGCATCATGGCCTCTGAGGCTCGTCGCGGGAGGACGTCGACGAGGGCCATGGGAGACGCGCCCCATTCGACGCAGGCGCCCGCCAGGACAGCGGTCTTGGCGAAGTCACCGCTCAGGCCCGGCAGCAATGGTGCGAGCGCTTCCACAGTGGCGGTCAGGCTCTCGGGCCCACCCGCGCGTGCGGTCTCCGCGAGTTCCCGCAACGCGGCCTGATATCCGCGCGCGGAACCCGACTCCATGTGCGTGACGAGTTCGCCGACCAGGCGCGCTATGGCTGAGGACACGGGCGCACGCTAACAGTCGGGAACCAGGTTCCGCGTGCGGGGGACGGTGTGCGCGGGGCCCGTGGGATGCCCGGGTGGTGTGGCCGGTCCGGCCCGGAGGCACCTGGGTGCGGTGCCTCCGGGCCCGCGCCGGCGGATCAGTCGAGGAGTTCGGCCGACGTCCTCACGACGTCCGCGGGGGTGCCGTGGCCGTGGGGATGTTCGACATAGTCGACGTGGTACCCGTCCTCCTCGAGTTCGGCCGCCGTGCGACGACCGGTGAAGGCCGCGGGCGGAAGGGTGTCGCGGATTCCGTGGGAGATGAACACGGTGGGCCGGCCGGTTCTGCGGCCCGCGGGGATGCGGCCGGGGGAGTAGGCCAGGACGCGGGTGAACAGATCGCCGTTGGCCAGGCCGAGACCGAGCGCGTACGAGGCGCCGTCGGCGCAACCGGCGACGGCGATGCGGTCGGGATCGACGGGGAGGCGGCCGAGAACAGCGGCCAGGGTACGGCGCAGGGCTGCGGCGTCGGCGCCGTAGGTGTCGTCCCTGACGGCGTCCCAGGTCAGCCGGGCGGCGCCGGGGGCCAGGAGCAGGACCCCGCGTCGCTCGGCCTCGGTACGCAGCAGCGTGAGCATGTCGCGGGGCGCACCGCCGGCTTGGTGGAAGGCGACCAGCAGGGGCCGTGGCTGGAGCGGGAGCCGGTCCGGTACGTACAGCAGCGCCGGCCGCGTGGGAGTGGCGAGCCGGTGCAGGCCGGGCCGCGGCGTTGCGGCGCGGACGGGGTGCGGCGGTTGGACGTCCAGGACGCCGCCCGAGAGTTCTGGTGCGACGGTGCGCACGGTTCCTCCGTGAGTGTCAGTGCACCTGCTCAGCCACGGGCTCCTCGGCGGCGACGCCTTCGGAGCGGGCCACCACGAGCGAGGGCGACGACTGAGGGCGCATGGTGCGCAGCAGGACGGGGACGGTGATCAGGGCGAGGGCGGCGCCGAGCCAGAGCACGACGTGCAGCGCGCTGGTGAAGGCGTCGGTCGCCGCCGGCAATGTGGTGTGAATGCCGCCGTTGAGCCGCTCGGTGACGGCGTCGGGATCGGGCACCTTGCCCGTGAGCCGGGCCGCCGTGACGCTCACGAGCAGGGATCCGCCCACGGCCGCCGCGGCGGTGTCCCCGGTCAGGCGGAAGGCGTTGAACATCCCCGTCGCCATGCCGGCCTTGGGCAGTTCCACGCTGGAGATGGCCGCGCCGTCCAGCACCGCCAAGGTGCCGCCGTAGCCGATGCCCGTCACCAGGAGGGGGCCCGCCAGCGTGCCGATGCCGACGCCGGGGCCGATCACGGTCAGCCAGGTCATGCCGCCGGCCACGAGCACCATGGCGACGGTCAGCTGGGCCCGCATCGACAGCACGCGGTTGACGAGGCCGGCGAACATCGGCATGAGCACCATGGGCGCGGTGAACAGCAGCAGAACTCCTCCCGCGTGCAGCGCGCTGTAGCCCTCGACGGCGCTGAAGTACGTGGGCAGCAGCACCAGGAGCGGCAGCAGGCTGAAGGCCAGGGCCATCGCGGCGAGGCTGACGCCCATGAAGCGGGCATGGCGGAGCAGGGACAGGTCGAACATGGGGGTGGGGTGCCGCTTCTCCACGGCGTGGAAGACCAGCATCAGCGCGACGAACGCGGCCAGGGAGCCCAGGACGACGGGGGAGATCCAGCCGAAGGCGGGAGCCTCCACCAGGGCGAAGATGAACAGGAACAGGCCGGCGGTGAAGGTGATGGTGCCCGGCCAGTCCAGCCGGTGGGCCGCGGCGTTGCGGGACTCGTCGAGCATGGGGCGGGCCACGAGGGCGACGAGCAGTCCCAGGGCCGCGGGGATGGCGAACACGCCGCGCCAGCCCGTCGCGGAGTCCACCGCGCCGGAGATGAGCGGGCCGAAGGCCAGTCCCGCCCCGATGGCGGTGCCGAAGATCCCGAAGGCGCGGACCCGCTCGGCCCCGTGGAAACGGGAGGCGATGAGGGCGGACCCGGCCGTCAGGGTGGCGCTCGCGCCGATTCCGCCGACGGCCCGTGCGATGTCCAGGACCAGGATCGACCCGGCGAAGGTGCACACCGCGGCGGCGACACCGAACACGGTGATGCCTATGAGGAAGATGCGGCGGCGCCCGACGCGGTCCGCGAGGGTGCCGAAGGCCAGCATCAGCGACGCGAAGGTCACGTTGAAGCCGACCACCACCCATTGCAGTGCCTGCGCGCTGGAGTGCATCTGCGCGGCCACGCCCGGGAGGGCGACACCCGCGCCGGTCAGGGCCTCGGGGACGTTGAAGACGGCCAGGGAGACGATCAGCAGCGTGAGCCATGCAGGGCGCTGCTTGGTATGAGTACGCTTGTGTCGAGTCGTGTATTTCATAATCACAGGACTCTACAACAGATAAGGATCCTGTGACGAGTGGGTGTCCTGTGCGAGCCGAGGGGCGCTCGGCGCGGGGCGTGGGCAGACCCGTCCCGGGACGACGAAGTGCGCCGAGTGGGCGCGGAGATGAGAGAGGCGGTCCGATCGGCCATGGCACCGACGAAGAAGCCACGCGAGAGGCCGGGAGACGCGGTCCGGCCGGCGGCGACCGGGGGTGCGCTGAGCGTCCACCTGAAGCGCGCCGAGCAGGCGATCGTGGCACGCAAAGCCCGCGGGGTGCGTGAACTGGACCTCACCGGCCCGCAGTGCAAGGTCCTGAACTCCCTGAACTGCGGCGCCGCGAAGTCGTGCACTCAGCTGGCCCGCGAGGCCCTGGTCACCCCGCAGACCATGACCGGGATCGTGCGGAACCTGGAGCTGAAGGGTCTGGTCGAGCGGAACCCTTCGCCCGACCACGGCAGGGTCATGCTCGTCACACTCACTCCCGCGGGGAAGGAACGGGCGGCAGCCGTCGGCGGGTTCGCCGAGCGGGTCGAGCACGGTCTGCGCGAGGCGATACCCGAGGAGGACTACGCCCAGTTGGTCAGGCTCCTCGACCGCGTCGCGGAACTCGCCTCCCAGGTCCCGGGGCGCGCCGGAGAGCGGGGCGGCGAGGCGGCGAGGCGGTGAGGCGCCCGGCGTGTGCGCGGCCCGACCGCGCGCACGCCGGGCCTGTGGGACCGGGCGGGGGAAGCCCACCACTCGCCCGCGGAGTGCGGCCGGGCCGGCCCGCAGGCGGTGGTGGGACCTGTTCCCATTGAGGTTCCTACACTGGCTCAGCGTTATGCTTGGCGAAAACTCCAGGAGAGGCAGGGCGGTCGGCGATGGCAGCGAAGAAGAAGGCGCGCGCGGCGTCCGACGCCCTGGCCGCACCGACCGATCCTGCGAGCATGCTGAGTTTTCACCTCAAGCGCGCGGAGCAGGCGCTGAGCGCACGCAAGTTCGTCGGGATCCGAGAGCTGGACCTGACCTCCCCGCAGTGCACGGCGCTGGGCTACCTGACCGGCGGTGCCGCGAAGTCGTGCACCCAGCTCGCCCGCGAGGCACTGGTCACCTCGCAGACCATGACCGGGATCGTGAAGAACCTGGAGCTGAAGGGGCTGGTCGAGCGGCACGCCTCACCGGATCACGGCCGCGTCATGCTCGTCTCCCTCACCCCGGCCGGGGTCGAGCGGGCAGCTGCCGCGAGCGGATTCGCCGCGAGCGTGGAGCGTGGACTGCAGGAGGCGATGTCCGGGGAGGAGTACGCCCAGCTGATCAAACTCCTCGACCGTGTCGCCGACCTCGCCCCGGAAGTCACCGCCGACGTCGCGGAGTAGCGCGGGAGGGCTGCACGTTCTCGTGGCCCGTCATGGCGAAGCGGTCCCAAACGGCTTTGCCGTGTGCCGGTTTGTCGTCGACTCCGTATCCGTCGGCAAGGTCGTTGACGATGATCAAACCGCGCCCGGACGGTGTTCCGGCATCCGGATTCCCCGGCTCGGGCCGCCGCGGGTCCCTGTCGTGCACCTCCACGCGGACAGCGCCCTCGCACAGCAGCACCCTCACCAGGAATTGCTCGGCTCCGGGCCGCGTGTGCTCACAGGCATTGGCGGCGAGTTCCGCGGCACACAGGACGACGTCGCCGGCGCGTTCGGTCACACCCCAGTCGTCCAGGGTGCGGGCGACGAATCGACGCGCCCGGCGCACCGCGCAGGTGTCACGGGTGAAGAGCTGCGCGGCGGATGCCGGGGAGTGCTCGCCCGGCCGGCCGCATGCGACGCGGTCGGCCCCCGGCGATGTGCTGTGCGGCGCGGTGAGCCGCTCCGCGTGGCTGCCCACGATGATCACCTTCAGTCGGCTGATCCTGCTGGGTGAGGGGCCCGGGGCGGTGCGGGATGACCATCCGTCCCGCCCCGGGCCGGGGCTCAGGCGGCCTTGGGCCCGATGGCGGGCCGGCCGCCGGTCACCTCGAGGGTGGCGCCGGTGATGTAGCTGGCGCGGTCGGAAGCCAGGAAGAGGACGGCCTCGGCGATCTCCTCGGGCTCACCGACACGCCCCATGGCCGACATGCCGTCGGCGATCGCCTTCAACGTGGCCGGGTCGGCATCCGTGCCCGGCGTGCGCACCGGGCCGGGCGAGACGGTGTTGATCCGCACGCCCTGCGTGGCGTACTCGGCCCCCCAGATGCGGGTGAGCTGCTCGATCGCGGCCTTGGACGCGGCATAGATGCCGGTGTGGCTGGTGGCCACCGAGGCGGCGACGGTGCCGATGTTCACCACCGACCCCCAGCCCCGCGCGGCCATGCCGGGGACCAGGGCCCGTACCAGCAGGTAGGGCGCCTTGGTGTTCAGGTTCACCTGCAGGTCGAACAGCTCCGCGGTCATTTCGGCGGTCGACTGGAACTTGTAGATGCCGGCGTTGTTCACCAGCACATCCACGTCACCGGCCTGTTCGGCCAGACGCAGCACGTCCTCGGTGCTGCCGAGGTCGGCCTGGAGGAACCGTGCGGAGCCCCCGCCGGCCTCGATCTCCGCGACCACCGCCGCACCGCGCTCGGCATCACGGCCGTGCACGATGACGTCGGCGCCCTCCTGCGCGAGCTGCACAGCGACCGCACGTCCGATGCCTGCGGTGGCGCCGGTGACGAGGGCCGTACGTCCGGACATACCCATGATCATTCTTTCCTTCGGGGAGATGTGATGTCGGATCCGGCATTATTGAAGGATCCTGTATTTGAGGATGCTAACAGGCTATAGCCAGTGTCCATTCCTGAATGAGATCCCTGTTTTGATGTAGGACCCTGCATTATGTGAAGTGGCGGAACCCTGCCTCGTGGCTACGTGCGGCTTCCACTGCCACAACTGCGGCACCCGGACGTGCGGAAGCGGGCGCGGCGCGGGACCCGGCCGACAGCACCAGTGCCACCGCCGTCTGGATGTAGGCCGCAATGACGAAGGCTGTCAGGGCGCCGTCCTTTCCGGCCCCGGCGAGCCCCAGGTAGGGTGCCCAGCGAGGCGACGCCGCGGGCGAGGCCGCCCTGCGGCAGTCCGGGACCGGTCAGGGCGAGACCGGATGCGATGGCAGGCAGGGACACGCGGGGCCACATGCCGGCGACCGAGGCGACGAGGGTGACCAGACCAGTGGCCTGGGAGGGCGCCCCGTCGCCCGCAAGACGAAAAGCGCCGGTGAGTAGCGCGACCGCGAGCGGAACCGATGCCGACACGTGGATCTACCTGGTCTACGGTGCCTTTTACTACCGCCTCCTCGTCGCCCACCTGCCGCCCACCCCGCGCCGGACGAGGCAGATCCCGAGGGCCGCCCTCGAAGGGGCGGTCACTCATCGGTCGCGAGTCAAAGGAACGAGTGCACATGGAAGAGTTGCGGGCAGTCACCACGCTCGTCCGTCGGCGCGTCCTCAAGGGGCTGGCGCGCAATCCGGCGGCGCCGGACCGGATGGTGCACCGCCTCGCCCGTGCACCATGGGGAGCCGAGGAAATCGCCCGACGCCGCGAGCAGATGACCGAGGAACTCGCGACCGTGCTCCTGGAGACGGGCGGCCGCGAGTCGGCGGTCGCGCTCGGCCGGAACGCGCGCCTCCCCGTTTCGGTGCGACGCCGGCTTGCCGCGCACACCGACGCCGAAGTGCGCGCGACAGCGGCCAGGCGCTTCGCCAGGACACTGATCGAGCCGGGCTACGAGACACCCGTCGGCCTGCTGACCGAATTGGCGGGTGATCCCGATCCACGGGTCCGTTCCGAGGTGGCCGCGCATTCGCGGACACCGGACGAGGTCCGTACTCGGCTGGCTGCCGATGCCGTTGTGAAGGTGCGCGTCGCCGTGGCCACTTGGTGGAAAGCACCGCCTTCCGAGGTCCACCGGACCTTGCTCACGGATCCCGATCCTGCGGTCCGCAAAGCCGTCTGCTCTCCCTGGCATCCGGTCCCGCCCGCGGACCTTCATCTCGCGCTGCTCGCGGTGCCGGAGACACGGCCGTTCGTGGCGCAGCACATCACCCTCACACCCGCGATCGCCCTGGAACTCGCTCGTGATCCCGAAGAGGAGGTGCGCGCCGGCGTGGCAGGCAACCCTGACCTGCCGCAAGCACTCCGGGACGAGCTCGCGGACGACCACAATGCGCTCGTGCGGCACGCGCTCCTGGTCTCGCAGCACACTCCGCACGAGACCCGGATCCGGCTGCACGAGGAGGTGCTCGCCGGCGCGGAGAGCGACGACGAGTGGTTCGTCGTCGACGCGCTGCTCGGGGCGGCATGGATGGGGCACGAACTGCGCTGGCTGCACCGGGTATCCGTGGAAGAGCGGCTGGCCCTGCTGGACTCGCCGTTGTCCTTCCTGCGTTACGGCGTGGCCTCCGGCGTGCGGGACCTCCCTGCCGCGGCCGTCGATCGCCTGCTCAACGATCCGGACCCGCACGTCCAGCGGATCACCGCGCTGTGCGCGGCGTCCCCCTCACCCGCGGAACTCGAGCGCATCGTCCGGGAGCACGGTGATCACCGCAAGGTGAGGCCCGGCATCCTGGGAAGACCTGATTTCCCCACGCAGGCGTACGCGCGCTTCGCGACGGCTGAGCGGGCGGAGTTGCGGGCCGCCGCCGCGGCGACCGCTCTGCCGGCCGAGACCCTGGAAGCACTTGCCGTCGACGTCGAACCATGGGTCCGTTCCGTGGCGGCAGGCAATCCGCACTTGCCGCTCCGCTGCCTTCCCCGGCTCCTTGCCGATGAGCAGCGCGATGTGGCGGAGCAGGCCGGCACCTCGGTCCTGCTGCCCGAGAAGTGGATGGATGCCCTGTTGACCGCGGAAGGGCTGTGAGCGACGGGCGCGGCGCGCCGGTGCCCCCTGTCTCAGCGGCGGGGACCGCGGGGCTGCCGGGCGGCGCGGGGGACGGGGAGGCGCCACCCGTACTGGAGGGCGCGGGCGATGCAGCGGGCGTCGCGGCGGTTGTGTCCGGTGGACTGCCGGATGTGGTCGAGGGCGTCGTTCCAGCGTCCGGCGTGGACGAGTCCCCGGGCGGTGTCCTGGACGGGGGAGGGGACGGGCAGTCGCAGCGCGCGCACGATCTCCGGGTCCCAGCCCTGTCGGCGCGCCGTCCACGCGTGCCACATGGCTGTGATCGACCAGGTCATGACGGGTCCCCCGGGTGGCTCCACATGTGGATCAGATGTGGGGATCATACGGAGACCGTGTGATGGGCGTGGGGGCGGGTCGTTGTTGCGGCCGCGCGCGGACGGTTGGGGCCGCCGCACGAAGGACCTGACGCATCCTCGGCGGGCAGGTCAGGTCGAGGAACCGTCGATCTGCGCCCGCGTGAGCCGCACCGGTTCCCCCGTGGCGTTGTCGAACCTGCGCTTGACCAGGACGGTGAACCCGAGCCTGCGCAGGGCCGTCTCGGCGACGTTCGTGTTGCCGGGGTCCCGGCCGCCCAGGGCGTTGCGCACCAGGGCGACCACGGGGAGATTCCGCCCGGCGACCGCCACCAGCACCTCGTACCTCGGGTCGTCCTCATACGGGTGCAGAGCGGCGACAGCGACGTTCGCGAGAGTGAGCACGGCCTCTCCGCCCCCCTTCAGACCGATCGGGGTCTCGGAGACCTTGCCTATGCGCTCAGGTGCCATGCCGCGTCCTCATCCGTATCGGGCCCGTTGTCTTCCGCCAACTGCCCCGCAGGCTACCCGCACCCTCTGACACCCCGTCCGATCCCGCCGGCCCGCCTCCGCGAACCGCGTTGTCAGTGATCGCCCGTATGTTCAGTCGTGTCCCGCCGGTGCGGCGTGGATTCCCCCTTGGTGCACAGGAGATGGGCGTTGTCAGATCGGGAGAGGTCGAGCACGGCGCGGGTGACGGCACCCGCACGGCCGCGCAAGCTCGCCAAGGTTCCGTTCGTCGAGCTGGCCGACGGGCGGTTGCAGGGCGTGGTGTCCAGCGGCTCGGACGTCGAGCGGGTGTACGTCTCGTCGGTCTCGGCCGGCAGCTACGCGTTCGCCTGCAGCACCAACAACAACCGGCCCTGCGGCGGTGCGCGGGGTTCCTTCTGCAACCACATCCGGGCGCTGATCAGCGAGGCGGTCCTGCAGTACGGGGCCGCCCGCGTGGCGCGCTATCTGCGGGTCGAGACGGCGACGGGGGAGCCCAGTACGGAGACCGTCACCGCTGCCATGACCGCCGCACACCCGGCCCAGGGCGACACCCAGGCGGCCGCGCTCGTCTTCAGCCGGTTCCTGCGGCACCTGGCCTACCTGGAACTCGCCCCCACCACCGCACCGCTGCCCGAGATGCAGTGGTTCCCGCCGACCCGGGCGGTGGCGTGATGCGCGCGGACCTGCTCCTCGAAACCATTGACGGGCTCGACGAGGCCCTGGCGGCCGTCGACGCCTTCGACCGGGTCCTCGTCGCCGGGCTGCTCCGGCCGCAGCCCGCACAGGCCGCCGGCCTGACGGAACTCGCGCACGCCGTCGCGGGAACGCCGCTGGCCGCCGGGGTCTCCGAGGCGGCCGAGAAGGCGGCGGGCGGAGTCGCGGGCGACGACCACTTCGTCGCTCTGGCCGCGGCACGCACCGCGTTGCTGGGCTCCGTCCACGACGCGCTGACGGCTCGCGTCGCGGAGGCGACCGGGCGGTCCCGCGTCGAGGACGCCGCCCCGGCGGCCCCCGGCGGGCAGCAGGCCGCGAACCTGCGCGCCGCCGCCCGCTCCTGGCTCTGCGACCTGGCGCGCTCCGGGTGGCAGGGCCTCGACCACGACGTGGTCTCCGGCTCGACGCCCGTGGTCTCCGCGATGCTCCCGGACCCGGCCCTGCGGCGACTCGCGACGCTGCTCGACGGCTTCGCCGCCGAGCTGGCGGCCTCGTGCCCGGGGGCGTCCATGGAGCACTTCCCGCTGCGCCGCTGGGCCGACCTGTGGTCACGCGCCATGCTGCTGACCCTGCCCGGCGCCGCCGACGCCCGACCGGCCGGCACGGTCACCGGCCGCCTCCTGCCCCTCGGCGTCGACCTCCAGGAGCACGACACCGCGGCACAGGCCCAGGTCCACGCGGTGTTCGAGCCCGCGGACGGCGGCGCGGCCCGCCTGGTGCGAGCCGGCGTGTCCGTGCCGAAGCCCGACACGATCGTCGGCGCCGGCATCTGGCAACTGCTCCGGCCCCACATGTCGCTCCTCGCCGCCGCCGGCGAGGGCCGCTCGATGGACCTCGCCGGCATGCCGGTCACCGCCGAGGGCGACCTGCTCTGGAGCGACGAGCACGCGAATCCCGGGGAGCCGGCCGAGGCCTTCACCACCGCCCGGGTCTCGCTGCCCACCGCCGGCGAGACGGCGACCGCGCCTCTGGACCGCCACCCGGCGCGTATCGCCGTCCCCGTCTTCCTGGAGGGCTACGCCGTCGAAAAGGACGACCAGAACCTGGTGTTCACCGTCGCGGGGCGGTCTCTCGCCGTCGACACCGACCGCATTCCGGTCGCCGGGCCCCTCACCCCCGAGGCCGTCGCCGCGTCCGGCGCGTGCATCGGGCTGCTCCGCTGGGACGCGGGAACGTTCCGTGTCCAGCCCCTGGCCGTGGAGACGACCGTACGGAACAAGGCGGTCGCCGTCCACGCCGGAGGGTGGGCCGGAGGCACGACCGACAAGGCCGGTGCCAAGGCGGAGAAGGCCGCCACCGACGCCGTGGCCGTGCTGCGGGAACGCGCAGGAAGGCTGCTGCGCACATGACCGAGCAGATCACCGGCTCCACGGCCGGCCCGGCGCACAGCCATGAGGCGGCCGCGGAGGAAAGCCGTCGTCAGGTCCTCTACTGGCGGCTCCTGGCCCGCCTCTTCGACCACGAGGAGCAGCCCGCGCTGGAATCGGCGAGCCTCGCCGTCGTCGAGGACATCGGTCTGCCGTCCGCGCTCCTCGACCCGCAGACCTCCGTCGACGCGGTCGTGCAGCGGCACCCGGAACTGGCCGCCGAGTTCGACGGCCTGATGGCGCGGGGCCCCGCGCCGGACCCCGGTACCGGCGAGGACGCGCGCGACCGGGCCGCCGAAGTACGGCGCGCGGCGCTGGTGTCCAAGGTGCTGCTCAACGTTTTCGCCACCGGCTCCGGCTCGGTGAGCGCGGGGCAGCTGGCACGCTGGCAGGCCGACGCCGGCTGGCTGGAACGGGCCCTCGGCTGCCGGCCCGGCGAGCTGCGCGGCGGCCGGGGCGCGAGGACAACGGGACCCGCCGGGGGCCAGGGCGCCGCGTCCACGGGCACCGGCCCTGGGGTCGCGACACCCGGTCCCGGCGGGCTGATCCCGGCGATCGGCCCGGAACTCGGCGCGATCGAGGCCGACCTCGTCAAGCGGATGCAGCTGCGCGAGGTGCTGGCCGACCCCGAGCTCGCCGCTCAGCTCACCCCGAGCATGTCGCTCATCGAGCAACTGCTGCGGGACAAGAGCAACCTCTCCGGCCTGGCCCTGGCCAACGCCAAGTCCCTGATCCGCCGCTTCGTCGACGAGGTCGCGGAGGTGCTGCGCACCCAGGTGGAGCAGACCACGGTGGGGGCCGTGGACCGCTCAGTCCCGCCCAAGCGGGTGTTCCGCAACCTCGACCTCGACCGGACCATCTGGAAGAGCCTCACCAACTGGAGCCCGGAGGAGGAGCGGCTGTACGTCGACCGCCTCTACTACCGGCACACCGCCCGCAAGACGACCCCGCAACGGCTGATCGTCGTGGTGGACCAGTCGGGTTCGATGGTCGACTCGATGGTCAACTGCACCATTCTGGCGTCGATCTTCGCTGGGCTGCCGAAGGTGGACGTCCACCTGATCGCGTACGACACCCGCGCCCTCGACCTCACCCCCTGGGTGAGCGACCCCTTCGAAGTGCTGCTGCGCACCCGCCTCGGGGGTGGCAACGACGGTCCCGTCGCGATGGCCATGGCCCTTCCGAAGATCACCGAGCCGCGGAACACCGTGATGGTGTGGATCTCGGACTTCTACGAATTCGACCGTTCGCAGCCGCTGTTCGAGGGCATCGAGGCCGTCCACCGCTCCGGGGTGAAGTTCATCCCGGTCGGCTCCGTCACCAGCTCCGGCCGCCAGGAGGTCAACCCCTGGTTCCGGGAGCGCTTCAAGGCCCTCGGCACGCCCGTGCTCTCCGGCCACATCCGCAAGCTCGTCCACGAGCTCAAGACGTTCCTCGCCTAGCTCATGAAAGGCCCCCTCCCCATGTCCGATCTGCTGCGTGCCCCCGCCGAGACCAAGTACGCCGAGGAGCTCGACTGGCTGGAGTCCGTCGACGACGGCCCCAAGCCCTTCTCCTGGCGGCTGTCGCCCAAGATGGTCCGCCTGTTCGTCCTGGGCTCCGAGCGCTCCGACGGCCTGGACCGCGAGATCTCGCAGAAGTGGTTCGGCGACCGGAGTTTCGTCGAGCGCTCCATCGTCACGCTCGCCTCCGACCGCGGCCTGCTGCTCATCGGCGACCCCGGCACGGGCAAGAGCTGGCTGGCCGAACTGCTGTCGGCCGCGATCTGCCGCAACTCCACCCTGGTCGTCCAGGGCACCGCCGGCACCACCGAGGACCACATCAAGTACTCCTGGAACGTGTCCATGGTGATCGCCAAGGGCCAGTCGCGGGAGTCGATGATCCCCTCTCCGATCATGACGGCGATGGAGACCGGGGCGATCGGCCGGTTCGAGGAACTCACCCGCTCCACCAGCGATGTCCAGGACGCGCTGATCTCGATCCTCTCCGAGAAGTACATCTCGGTTCCCGAACTCGACAGCGACGGCATCGTCTTCGCCAAGCCCGGCTTCTCGGTCATCGCCACCGCCAACAGCCGTGACCGGGGCGTCAACGACCTGTCCTCCGCCCTCAAGCGCCGTTTCAACTTCGTGCGCATCCCCGTGGTGACGAACAAGAAGAGCGAGGCGGAGATCGTCCGCTTCCGCACCGAGGAACTGCTGCGCCGCCACCGGATCGAGCTGGACGTGCCGCCGACGCTGCTCGACGTGCTGCTGCAGAGCTTCGCCGACCTGCGGGCCTCGGCGGCCGCGGCCGGCAGCGACGACGAGAAGCTGGAGTCCGCGCTGTCGACCGCCGAGCAGATCGGCGTGCTCGAGGACTCGATCCTGCACAGCAACTTCTTCGGCGAGCGCGCCCTGACCGCCCGCACGCTGGCCTCCTCGCTCGTCGGGTCCCTGGCCCGGCGCGCGCCCGAGGACCTGGCCATCCTCAACAAGTACCTGCACGGCGTCGTCGAGCCGCGCAGCAAGGAGGAGGGCGGTTCCTGGCCGGAGTTCCTGGAGGGCGGCCGCGACGCGATTGCCACCCTGTCATGAGCGCCGCGCACGAGGGGACCTTCGAGGCGCTGCGCACACAGCTGCAGGAGGCCGCCACGGCCTTCGCCGACGACGGGCCCGGCACCCTGGAGAGCATCCTGCTCGGCATCGTCGACGACGTCGACCGCGCGGTGCGCGAGCCGCTGGAGATCTTCCCCGTCTGCCATCACTCGCCCGCCTCGGCGGTCGCGATGGCGCGCCGCCTGCGGGAGAAGCAGCCGAAGGTCGTCTACCTGGAGCTGTGCGAGGACATGGCACCGCTGCTGACCGAACTGCGCAACTGCAGGCTCCCGGTGGCGGTCCAGGCGTTCGCCACCCAGGTCGACGGCTTCCCCGCCGACTGGGCTCCGCTGTCCGTGGTCGCGCCGATCACCGAGGCGTCGGCCGAGTACCAGGCGATCGCCTACGCCCTGGACACCCCGGGTGTCGAGCTGGTCCTCGTCGACCGCTCCTCCGACCACGTCTTCCAGTGGGACGCCCGGGCGGAGCTCCCCGCCGGGCCCGCCGATCCGGACGCGGCGCCCGCCGAGGAGGAGGCGGCGCTGCACGGCGACGCGATCGGTGTGGAGATCGGCGACCTGCGGCCGCGCTTCGCCGAACTGGAGGAGCACCTGCTGCGCCACGGCCGGGTCCGGCACTGGTCGGAGTGGTGGCACCAGTACGTCGAACTGCCGCTCGGCGACAGCGACCACGACACGTACCGGCAGGTCATGCTGCTGATAGGAAGCCTCTTCCGGCGCCTCGCGCCCGGCGACCCCGCCCGGGTGCGCGTGGACGAGGACCGCGAGCGCCACATGTGGACCAGGATGCGCGAGCACCTGGCCGCGACCGGCACCGATCCGGCGGACTGCCTCTATGTCTGCGGTGCCTTCCACGCGGCGAGCCGGGTCGCGGAGTTCGGCGTCGACGGCACCGACACCTTCGAGATCGGCCCGCGCAGCGGCACAAAGTGGCTGCACGGCCTGATCCCGTCCAGCCACGCGGCGATCGAGGCGCAATTCGGCCTCGCCGCGGGGTCGGTGTCGATCGCCGCGACGGTCTGGGCGAAGAACCTCAAGCGGACGCACGTGAAGCCGTACCGCCTGAGCGGGCAGGCCGGCACCAAGAAGACACCGGCCAAGAAGGCCGCGACGGCCCCGGTGCCGGAGGTACCGCCCTCCGACCAGCTGACGGGTTTCCTCCGGCGCCCGCCCGTCCTGGACCGGCTGGACGAGGCCGAACTGCTCGGCTGGTCGGTGGAGATCGTCCGCGCCGCGCGCCGCAACGGGTACCTCGCCTCCACCGCCGACGCCATCGCCGTGTTCGAGACGTCGATCCTGCTGGCCGGCATGCGCGACCGGGCCAGACCGACGCCTTACGACTTCCAGGACGCGGCCGTCACCTGCATCGAGAAGGACGCCGTGCCCGGCCGGCGCGATGTGCGCCGGCTCGTGGAGATCATGATGGGGGGCGACCGGATCGGGCAGGTCGGCTACGACGCGCTGCCGCCCCTGGCCCGCGACGTCCACGACCGCCTCGCACCGTTGGGCCTGAGGCTCCAGCAGCGCGGTGTGCAACGGGCGCTGCTGGACATCGCCGGCCGCCCGGAACTGGCGTCGTGCTCCGACGTGCTGTGGATGCTGCGCTACCTGATGCCGCACGGCACGGCGCGGCCGATCATGGGCGACCGTAAGCTCGGCGAGCAGCCGATCCAGGAGTCCTGGGACGTGGCCCTGGGCACCCACCAGCGCGCGCTCATCGAGCTCGGCTACGAGGGCGTCAGCATCGAGCAGGTACTGGAGCAGCGGCTGCGCCGGAAGGCGTACGGCCCGCAGGCTACCGCCGCGACGGTCCTGGAGGGCGTCGAGGACGCGACCCTGTACCTGCGCAGCCGCCGCATCGCCGACGAACTGGGCAACCACGCCCTCGACGTGCTCTCCGCCGAACGCGGAGTCGACGGCGCGCCCGAGGTGCTGCGCAGGGTGCGGCGGCTGCTCGCCTACTACCGCACGAGCGAGCCGGTGCTGCCGCCGTGGATCGAGTCCTTCACCAAGACCGGATACGCCCACTACTGCACCCTGCTGCCGACGGCGTTCACCGACGACGACGCCACGGTCGGCCAGGTCGCGGCGATGCTGGGCTTCCTGTTCGGCATGGAGAGCCTGGCGCTGTCGCTCGGCTGCGACCGGACCCAACTGGAGCTGGCGGTGGCGCAGTCCCACCCGCGGGATCCGTCGAGGACGGCGCTGCTGTGGGCGGCCCAGGTGCACTTGGGCACCCTCTCCCGCGCGGACCTCCGGGCCCGGTGCGACGAACTGCTCGGCAACCCCTTGGTGGTGCCCGCCTACCCGCGCTACCTCAGCGGTTTCCTGCACAGCCTGGAGCCCGTTCCGGGACTCGCCGACTTCGTCGTGGAGGCGGTGTCGAACGCGTTCGGTCGGCTGCCGGATCCGGTGCTCCTGCCGTGGCTGCCGCTCCTGATCTCCCATCTGCGGTCGAGCGGCGCCGAACTGGCCCCGCTGCTGATCCGCGAGGCGGGGCGGACCTTCCCCGGCCGGCTCGAAGCACTCGACGCGTGGGTGCCGCCCTGGCGTGCACAGCCCGGGCCGGAGCCCTTGGCCCGGGCGCTGCCCGCGGGGGGCGGCCGCGCCGGTGTGCTGCTCGCCGCCCACCCCGCCACCTGCGACGCGGTGGCGGACCTCCTGGGCTGTGACGGGACGTGGTCGACGGCGGAGCCCGGTCCGTCCGGCGCGGTGCTGATCGCCCGGCATCCGGACACGGCCGCGGCACTGGAGGCCCTGCTGGGAGGCGCGTGAGTGCGGTGGGAAGAGAGCCCGCGCGGCGGATCCGGCCGGTCGCGTCCGGATCCGCGGGCAGCCGGCAGGCCCAGCGGCCGAGCCCGTCATGGCCCGCCACGAGTGACTGCTAGGATCGAAGCAACTGTGCGCGCGTTCGTGCCGTCGGCCGCGCGCCACTCACCCCCGGCCACATGTACCGAGCCGGGACAACCGAAAGGACCGCCCCGGTGCCCCTCGCGGAAGAACTGCTGGGCCAGGCCGCCGCGGCGGGACTCGGCCTCTGCATGGAAAAGGCCAACGGGACCCGGGGCGCGGCCGCCGTGCGCTCCGCCGCCGCGGGTCTCGACGCACTGGCGCTGCGGGAACGCAGTGACCTGCTCCGCGACGCCCTGCTGGGGGACCTGCCCGACGGGTACCCCCGCACCGAGGCGGTCGTCCGCACCGCGCTCGAGGACCCGGAATTCACCGGATGGATGATCTGGCCCGTCACGGAGGCCGTCGTCTCCCGCGCCCTGGAGGCGGCAGAGCCGGAAGCCTTCGACTCCGCGCTGGCTTTGCTCGCCGACCTCACTCCGCGGCTGACCGCCGAATTCGCCATCCGGCGTGTGCTCATGGCCGACCTGGATCGCGCTCTCGCGATCGTCCAGCAGTGGGTGCGCCACCCGGACGAGCACGTCCGGCGCCTCGCCACGGAAGGCACCCGCCCGAGGCTGCCCTGGGCGGTCCGCGTCCCGGGGATCACCGCCCGGCCCCGGGCGACCCTGCCCATCCTCGACGCCCTGTACCGCGACCCCTCCGAGTACGTCCGGCGCTCGGTCGCCAACCACGTCAACGACATCAGCCACGGCGACCCCGACCTCGCCGTCGAGGTGGTCACACGCTGGGCGGCGGACCCCGACGACCACACGCCCCGGCTGATCCGGCACGCCCTGCGCACGGCGATCAAGAAGGGCCACCCGGGCGCCCTGGCCCTGCTGGGATTCGAACCCGCCGCCGACGTCGCCCTCACCGGGCCCGAACTGACCGCGACGCGGGTGACCGTGGGGGAGGAACTGACCTTCACCTTCCACTTGGAGAACACGGGCGACACCCCGGCCAAGCTGGCGATCGACTACGTCATCCGCTACCGGAAGGCCAACGGCACCACCGCCCCCAAGGTCTTCAAACTGACGACCAGGACCCTGGGCGCGGGGGAGCGGGCGTCCATCAGCCGGCGGCACTCCTTCAAGCGGATCAGCACGCGCGTGTTCCACCCCGGAAGCCACGAGCTCGAACTGCAGATCAACGGTGTGGCCCAGGGCAAGGCCGGGTTCGACCTGGTCGTCCCCGTGTGAGTGCGGACCGGCGGGCCGTCCACCGCACGTCCTGATCGTTCCGCCGGTTGGTGTGCGCCATTCGGTTGAGCGGCCCGGCCACGTGGCCCCGTGGGCCGACATCCGCGGCGGCGATCCGGTTCTGTGGAGCGATGAGAATTCTCCGCCTTGCCGTCGCGGCCACCATGCTGATCACCGTCTGCGCGTGCTCCGCCGGTACGCAGCGGTCCGAGCCGGCCTCCTCGGGGACCCACGTCTCCGAGAAGGTCCTCGCGGACGCGGTGGCCGGCGGCGCCGTCCCGTCGTATCCCGCTCCCGCGCACCGCGACGCCTACCTCAAGGCCATCGGCGACATCGATCCCGCGCTGGACTCCAGAGGCATGGACCCGGCCATCTGGGCGGGCCGGGACATCTGTGTACTCCTCGCGGCCGACGTCAACCGAGGCGCCGTGATCGCCAGGACCGCCGACCGTTTCAGCCACGCGGGGCACCAGGTGGCCCCCACGGAGGCACGGCGCATCGTCCGGGCGGCACAGAAATTCATCTGCCCCGACATGCGCTGAACCGCGGTGCGCGTCCGGGGCCGGGCGCGCGAGGGGCTACCCGACGGGGTCCGCGGCCGGACCGGCCGCCCGGGCCTCGGTGACCGTGCGACCGCGCTCGGTCTCCGGGAACCGCGCGAGCATGGCGGTGAGTTCGGCGCTGTCGACATTGGCACCGAAGGGCTCGGTTCCCGGTTCGAGGCGGACGCCCTGGGCGAGCGGCCCGGCGACGACGGGGTCGAAGCCGAGCGCGTCGACGAGGCTCGCGACCTCGGCGAGGTCGTCGGGGCCGTCGCCCGCGATGGCGATCGCCTTGCGCCCGGGCGCACCCGCGGGCCGTGCCCCGTCCTCCAGGTCGTGGTACCCCATGTGGTTGAACGCCTTCACCACCCGCGACCCGGACAGGAACGCCTGGACGGTCTCGCTCGACGAGGTCCTGGGGTCGGTCAGGTCGTCGCGGATGCCGTCGACCTCCCACCAGTAGTTCATCGCGTCGATGACGAGCTTGCCCCGCAGCGCCTCGGCCGGGACGCTGCGGTACTTGCCCAGCGGCAGCGCCAGGACGGCGATGTCGGCGCGGGCTGCGGCCTCGGCGGCGGTGACCGCGACGGCGCCCGGGGTGAGGACCTCCACCGTCAGCGCGATGGCGGCGGGGTCGCCCGAGCCCGCGATCAGCACCCGGTGACCGGCCGCCAGGGCCAGCCGGCCCAGCACGGTCCCGACCTTTCCCGCGCCCAGGATGCCGATCGTGCGCACGCCCTCGGTGTTCATGTCGTCTCCGTTCCTCACGGTTCTTCGCGGTTCTTGGCGTGGCGTCCGGCGTCAGCCCGCGAGGATGTCGCGGACCATGGGGATGACCTTCGTGCCGTAGAGCTCGACGGCCCGCATACGGGCGCCGGCCGGCTGGGGGCCCACGGTGTAGATGAGGTCGAACCGGCCGACCCCGAGGTCGCCGACGGCGCCGGCGATCTTGCGGGCCACGGTCTCGGGCGATCCGACGTACATCGAGCCGTGCTCGACCTCGGCGTCGAACTCCTCGCGGCGCACCGGGGGCCAGCCGCGCAGCTTGCCGATGCGGTCGCGCATCACCTTGTAGCCGGGCCAGAACCCCTCGCGGGCCTCCTCGTCGGTGTCCGCGACGAAACCGGGGGAGTGCATCCCCACCGGGTGGGCCGTCGTGCCGAACTGCTCCGCCGCGCGCCGGTACAGGTCGATGTACGGCGCGAAGCGCGTGGGGGCGCCGCCGATGATGGCGAGCATGAGCGGGAAGCCGTAGCGCGCGGTGCGGACGACCGACTGCGGCGAGCCGCCCACGCCGACCCAGGTCGTCAGGCGGCCCGACTCGGTCTTCGGGAAGACGTCGGCGTCCTTCAGCGGCGCGCGCGTGGTGCCGCTCCAGGTGACCGGCTTCTCGTCGAGGAGCTTCGCGAAGAGCTCGATCTTCTCCTCGAAGAGCACGTCGTAGTCGCTGAGGTCGTATCCGAACAGAGGGAAGGACTCGGTGAAGGACCCGCGCCCCAGGATCACCTCGGCCCGCCCGTTGGAGAGGGCGTCGACGGTCGAGAAGCGCTGGAAGACGCGGACGGGGTCGTCGGAGCTGAGGACGGTCACGCCCGAGGCGAGCTTGATCCGCTCGGTGCGCGTGGCGATGCCGGCGAGCACGGTCTCCGGGGTCGACACCGAGTACTCGGGGCGGTGGTGCTCGCCGAGGGCTATGGCGTCGACGCCGATCCGGTCGGCGAGGACTGCCTCGTCGAGGACCTGCCGGATGGCGGCGGCGTGGGAGACCGGGGCGCCGGTGCCGTCGACCGGTACGTCGCCGAACGTGTCGAGGCCGAAAACGAGATCAGACATCAGCGGATTCCTTCGTGAGCAGTTCGCGGACCAGCGGGGCCACTTCGCGGCCCAGGAGTTCGATGGTGCGGGCACGGGCCCGGCGGGGCAGGCGGAGGATGTCGTACTTGAGGTCGAAGCGGCTCAGGTGCAGGTCGCGGGCGGTCCGGGCGATCTTGCGCGCCACGGTCTCGGGGGAGCCGACGTACAGCGCGCCGTCGCGGATCTCCTCCTCGTAGCGCTCCCGTGTGGGCCTGTAGAAGCCGCGCTCCTCGGCGAGCGCGGTCACGACCGGCTCCCAGTACCGCCACCAGGTGTCTGCCGCTTCCTCGTCGGTGTCGGCGACAAGGCCGAGCGAGTGCTGGCCGATGGGCAGGGCGGGGTGGCCGGACTCCGCCAGCGCCCGCTGGTAGAGCTCCACGTGGCCGGCGAAGCGCTGCGGACGCCCGCCGATGATGGCCAGCATCAGCGGCAGACCGTACCGGGCGGCGCGGATCGTGGAGTTGGGGCTGCCGCCCACACCGATCCAGGTGGGGATCCCGCCGCTGCGCATCCGGGGACGCAGGTGCTGGTCGACCAGCGGTGAGCGGACGGTGCCGGACCAGGTCACCGTCTCCTCCCGCTGGAGGCGCATGAACAGGTCCAGGTTCTCGTCGAAGAGCCGGTCGTAGTCGGCGATGTCGTGGCCGAAGAGGTGGAAGGACTCGGTGACCGACGCCCGCCCGAGGACGAGTTGGGCCCGGCCGTCCGACACGGCGTCCAGGGTGGAGAACGCGTGGTACAGGCGCACCGGGTCGTTGGTGCTGAGCACGGTGACGGACGTGCCGAGCTTGATGCGCTCCGTGGCGGTGGCCATCGCGGAGAGCAGTACGGGGGTGGCGGTGTCGACGTGGCCCGGACGGTAGTGCTCGCCGATGCTGAAGACGTCGAGTCCCGCGGCCTCGGCGAGAGCGGCCTCCTCCACGAGCAGCCGGACGGTCTCGGCGTCGCTGAGCACGCGACCGCCGTCCGTCGCGACCTCGCCGAACGAGTTCAGGCCCAGTTCGAAGGCAGTGCCCGGCATGATCTTCTCCTCCCCGCCCCCGGAAACGGCCGCGCTCCCGGCGGCCGGTGATTGACGTGTCAAGCATGCATCGATATGATTGACATGTCAAACAGAGGGGCGGTCGGCATGGAACGGCGACACGGGCGGTTGCCCACCACCGAAGAACTGCGGATCTGGCGCGACTTCGTCGAGACGACCGAACGGCTCCGCTCGGAGCTGGCGTCACGGCTCCAGGGTGATTCCGGACTGTCCACCGGCGACTACGCGGTGCTCCTGGCACTGCAGGAGGCGGAGGGGCACCAACTGCGCTCCTCCGAACTGGCCACCGCCGTCGGCTGGGAACGCAGCCGCCTGTCGCACCACCTCGGACGCATGGAACGCCGCGGGCTGATCCGGCGCGTGGAGTGCGCCACCGACAACCGGGGCGCCGAGGTCGTGCTCACCGCCGAGGGCGCCCAGGGCTTCCGGCGGGCCACGCTCCCGCACCTCAAGGCCGTCCGGGAACTGTTCGTCGACCCCCTCACGGCGCAGCAGCTGGCCGCCGCCGGTGAGATCGCGAAGGCGCTGCGCGGACGGCTGGACGCGCCCGGGAACGATTCGCCCGGGGCCTCCTGAGGCCTGCTGCGCGGCCCAGCCGGAGCGAGGGTCATGCGGCGGCGCCGGCGAGATGGAACGAGGTGCCGGACGAGCTCTGGGACCAGGCGGCGGGAAGCGCGGCGGCGAGCGCGTGCTGCGCGCGCCAGCCGGTGCAGTGGCCGGGGACCACGAGCCCGGGCGCCAGCTGTGTCAGCGCGCTGATCGTCGGCCCGATGACCCGTTCGAAGGCCGGACCGCTCAGGTGCAGGCCGCCGACCAGGGCGTGCAGACGCTCGACCCCGGTGAGCCGCTGTGCGTGCCGGACGATGTTGACCGCGCCGGCGTGGCCGCAGCCGGTCAGGACCACCAGCCCGCGGCCGCGGAGGTGCACCACGAGCGCCTGATCGTCGATGATCTTGGCGTCGTGCGTCCAGCCGTCGCCGGTCCACGCCTGGTGGCCCGGCGGCATGCCCCGTTCGAACTCCGTGGTCCGGTCGACCTCGCCGGTGATCAGGACGCTGTCGTCGAGCAGGAGCGAGGGCACGCGCCGCTCGATGACATCGAAGCCCTCCTCGCGCAGGGCCTTCTTGCTGACGGTGGGGAACGGCAGGATCTGCCCACCCGGCGCGACCGTGCGGCGGTGGGTCCATGCCTCGGGGTGCACGATCATGGGCATGGCCGAGCGCAGGCGGGCGGCGAGCCCCGCCAGGCCCCCGGCGTGGTCGAAGTGGCCGTGGCTCAGGACCACCGCGTGCAGTTCGTCCAGGCGCACCCCGAGCCGGTCGGCGTTGCCGACCATCGCTGTCGGCGAGAGCCCGGTGTCGAACAGCAGGGTGCTGGCGTGCCCGAGCCGCTTGGTCGTGACGAGGGCGGAGAAGCCGTGCTCGGCGGTGAGCCCGACGAAGGTGCGGCCCTCCTCGAAGTGCGGCGCCGCCTCGACACCGACGGCAAGGGAAGGGCGCCGTGTGTCATCATCCCCGGTCAGGAGCGCGTCGTAGACGTTGTCGACCAGGATGGTGATCTCGACTTCGTCGACCGGTTCGAGACGCATCGGGTCCACCGCGGGCCCGTGGGCGGGGCGGGGGGTGGCGCCGGCCACCTCGGAGGGGCTGCCCGGGGAAAGACACATGTGATCAGCCTTCTTTCGGCTCGTCACTCCCATGGTGCGCCGATGCGGCCTCCGCGGCCGTGCGGGGTGGCGTGTGCGGCGGAACGCGTCGGCCCCTGCCAGTGCGGCCCCTGAGCGATTCGACGATGCGTCCAGAACGATTCAGCCTGCTGTGCGAGACAGGCACCGAACCGCGTCGCGGAGTTCATCCTCCACCCAGAGTCATCACCACGACCCCGACGATGTTGGATGGCGACATGGCGGGACGCAAGAAGGAGAAGAAGCGGGCGGCCTGGGGCATTCCGAAGGGGATCGTCCTCCTGGCGACGTCAAAGGGCTGGCGCACCAGTGTCCTCACCGAAAGCGGAATGCTCTGCGGACGGCTGGACGTGCCGATCGACACCGACCCACGAGACGCGCGGTCTGCGGCGGCGGCGATGGTGACGGAACTCGCGCGCGATTTCCACGACACCCACGTCGAGGTGAGCTGGGAGCCGCCCCGGGAGCCTTGGTCATGGACCGCCGAGGTCACCCTCGCGGCCCGATGCGACTCGCCCTCACCGGATGCTGGAGGCCGAACGGCACGTCCAGGAGTAGAGCAATCAGATGATCCGAAGGGGACGCCCTAACGCGGAGGACGCCGGCCGGTGAGGGCCTGCCACTGGTCGCGGGCGGTCTCGAGCCGGTCGAGCGCGTCGTCGAGTGCCCTGTCGCGGCTCTGGCGTGCGGTCACCACGCCCAGATGCCGGCGGGCCCGCTCGGCGGGCAGGGTGTCGGCCCGCGCCTCCTTGAGCTCGTCCTCGGCCTTCTTGATCGACGCGGCGCGTTCCGTGAGGAAGCGGTTCTCCTTGGCGACCTGGTTCTCGATGCGCACGCTGAAGCGCCGCACGCTGTCCTCGCTGTGCTGGTCGACGGCGTAGGACTCCAAGTGCACGCCGTCCGGGCGCCTGAGGTAGATGTGGCGGCCGACGTCGCTGCGCTCGAACTGCACCTGCGTGCCGCCCAGTGGCAGGACTTTCGTCCCCGTCCCGGAGATCACCATCACGTGTTCGTGCAGGGACAGATGCCCCAGTGTCGCGAGCAAGGCGCCCTGGCCCTGCCGGCGCAGGCCCTTCAGCCGCCGCTCGGCGTCGATGATGCGTTTCCGGTGAGCCTGTTCGGCGCGGGCCACCTGGGCCTCCGCGACGGCCAGTTCCCGCCGGGCCTTGTTGCGCAGTTCGCGAACGGCCCGCCGCTCGCGGTTCAGGCCGTCCCTGTGCTTGTCGTGGTTTCCGGAGAACGCGAAGTGCCAGCCGCCGGGATACCGGAGCAGCCGCCACCCGACGCCTATGAGGAGAAGGGCCAGGACGGCCAAGATCACGTGAACGATGCCCACATGCCCACCCCTCCCAGTGGCAGCCGCCGCGTGCGCGGAGCGCGGGGCGGTGGAACCAGCCGAAGGTGCCGAATCTGATGAGTTATCTGTAGATATGCCCGGCCGAGTCAGGGTGGATGCGTGAGGGTCGTGTGATATTCCGTCACCGCAAGTGGCGTGAGGGAACGCCGACCCGCCGACGCCTATGCGTTGCCCGTGTCGAACGCGTTCTGGTGCCGCCGGATCTCCGCGTGCCTGTCGGCGGACCAGGCCGCCAGTTCCAGCACCGTGGACAGCAGTGAGCTGCCGAGATCGGTCAAGGAGTACTCGACGCGGGGTGGGACCTCGGCGTACGCGGTGCGGTCGACCAGACCGCTGCGCTGGAGCTGCTTGAGGGTGAGCGTGAGCATGCGCTGGGAGATGCCGGGGATGGCGTGGGCGAGCTCGGAGTAGCGCACCGGTCCGTCGGAGAGCGTGCCGATGATCAGCACACTCCACTTGTCGCCCACCAGGTCGAGCACTTCGCGGATGAAGTCGGCGTCCTGGTCGTCCCAGCGGGCACACGGGCCCGGTACGCGCCGCACGTTCGCCCGTACATTCGTGCGCCCCTGCCGGAGCTCGCCGCCGGTTCCCACGTCAGCCGCCTCTCCGCGGTGGTCCACGCACATGGATGTGCCTTTTGTATCGCTTGTCATCCTAATCCACAGTGGGGCTACGAACAGATAGTGAGTTTCGGGAGGAGCCCACCATGAGGATCGAGTTCTGGTCGGACATCGTCTGCCCCTACTGCGGGCTGATGGACCACCGCCTGCGGCTGGCATTGGAGCGTTTCGAGCACGCCGGGGAGGTCCAGGTCGTCCACCGGTCGTTCCAGCTCCACCCCGACCTGCCCCGGGAGGGCGTCTCCCAGCGGCGGCTGCTGAGGCAGCACAACGTCCCCGCGCGGGACGCGCAGCGGATCTTCGCGTCGATCGAGGGCGCCGCTCACGCGGAAGGACTCGATCCCTACCACGCGCTGGACCGGACGCTGGGACCGACCGACTACGCCCACGAACTCCTCGCCCTCGCCACGGACCAGGGCCGCGGCAGCGAGGTGTGGACGGCGATGTTCCGCGCCCACTTCGGGGCGCGCCGCGAGCTGTGGACCAAGAGCCAAGTGCTCGACTTCGCCGCCGGGACCGGGCTGGACCGCGCCGAGGCCGCCCAAGTGCTGGACGAACGGCGCTACCGGGCCAGGGTGGCCGCCGACCAGCGCGCGGCCGAGCGCCTGGGAGCCCGCGGTATGCCCTTCATCACGCTGGGCGGCACGCACGCCGTCCCCGGCGCCGTCGGCACCGAAGCGCTGCTGGTGGCCATGGAACGGGCCTGGGAGGCGGCCCACCCCGCGCTGCGGCCGCTGGAGGTCCTCGGTGCGGCCGGCGACGCGTGCGGCCCGGACGGATGCGCCGTCCCCCCGCACCGTCCCATGCCCTGACCTCGCCCATCCATCTCTCCGTACGAAAGAGCCACCACCATGTCCTACCTGCTGCGTATCGACGCCTCCGCCTCCGGGGACGCCTCCGTCTCCCGCCAGGTCGCCGACTCCTTCACCGCCGCCTGGGGCGGCGACGTGGTCCGCCGCGACCTCGCGCTCACCCCGGTCGGCCACTTGGACGCGGCCGGCATCACGGCCCGCACCACCCCCGCCGCCGAGCACACCCCCGAGCAGAAGGCCGCCGTGCTCCTCCAGGACGAACTGGTCGAGGAGTTCCTCGGCGCGGAGGCCTACCTCTTCGCCGTGCCGCTCTACAACTACTCGATGCCGTCGGTCTTCAAGGCCTGGCTCGACCAGATCATGATCGTCGGCAGGACGATCGGTGTGGCCGGCGGCGCCCGCAGCGCCGGCCGCCCCGCCGTCGTCGTCTCCGCCCGGGGCGGCGGCTACGGTCCCGGCGCGCCCCAGCACGGCAAGGACTTCCTCGTCCCGGCGCTGCGGACGGTGCTCGGCGACCCGAACCTCCTGGCCCTGGACGTCCGTTCCCTCACACCCGAACTCACCTACGCCCGCACCATGGACGCGCTCCGGCACCTGCTCCCGCAGCACCGCGCGTCACTGGAGGAGGCGCATGCGCAGGCACGCCGGCAGGCCGCGGAGATCACCGGACGGTCCGGGCTGCCCCGTTCCGGGTGACGACGTGTTCCGCCCTCACAGCCCGGCGAGCACCGGCAGCAGTGCGGCCGCGGCCGTCACGTCCGCCGTCAGCGGCCGGTCCTCGGTCCCGGCCGGGAGCACGGCGTCGGCCACGGTGAACGCGGGAAGCGCGGCCGGCGGCGCCGGGTGCAGCCGCAGCGCCCGTACCGCGGTGACGAGTTCGCAGGCCAGCACCGTGGTGTACGCGTCCCCGGCGCGCAGCGACTGCCGGGCGGCCTGGGAGGCGAAGCTCGCGGCCTCCTCCAGACCGTGCGAGAGCACCGCGTGGCCGGCCGACGCGGGCGTCGCGCAGGAGCGCAGCTCCGCCAGGGCCGAGTTGGCGGTGTACTCCAGGATCATCGCGCCCGAACTGCTGGCCGGCCCCGTGGCCAGGAAGCCGGGCAGGCCGGTGAGGTCGGGTCGGCCGAGGGCGGTCAGCCGGGCGGTGGACAGCTGCGCCGTCTGCAGCACGGCCAGGTTCAGCCCGTCCAGGGCGAGCCCGAGCGGGGCGGCGTAGAAGGCTCCGTGATGATGGGCCGCGGTGCCGTCGGAGGAGATCAGGGGGTTCTCGGACGGGACGTTGATCTCGACCTCGACGATCCGGCGCAGGGCGTCGGCGGCGTCCAGGGCGGGGCCGTGGGCCTGCGGGAAGGCACGGAATCCGAACGGGTCCTGGATCCGGCGGCCGGCGCCGTACGGCCTGCCGGGCACGCCGAGCAGCCTGCGCACCTCGGCGGCCGCACGGGCGACTCCGGCATAGGGGCGCAGGGCGTGCACCTCGGGCGCGTACGCCTCCAGCGAGCCGGAGACCGCCGCGAGCGACAGCGCGGCGACGGCGTGCGTGGCACGGAGCAGCAGGTCGAGGTGGTGGCAGGCGAGGGCCGCCTGGCCCAGGGTGAGCGCGTTGCTGCTGAGCAGCGCGAGGGCGTCGCCGGGCTGGGGCACGACGGGCGCGGGCAGTTGCGAGGACGGCTCCGCGGGACTCGCGTCGTCGGGCCGCTTCCGGGAACTCCGGTGGCGCCGCTGCACGGGGAACCCGGGCGGCAGATCGCCGGGGAGGGCGTCCTCGTCCGTCTGCGGTTCCTGGCCGCCGGGGCGGCCGGTCAGCCAGGGGCGTTCGCCGATCAGGGCGAGGCCCGTCTGGGCGAGGGCGGTGAGGTCGCCGGTGCCGAGGCCGCCGTACTCGTTGACCTCCGGGTGGACACCCAGGCGCAGCGCGTCGGTGAGGCCGGTGACGAAGGCGGGCTGGATGCCGGAGCCGCCGGAGAGCAGCTGGTTGGCGCGGACCGCGAGCATCGCCCGGACCTGGCGGGCCGGAAGCAGCGCGCCGGCGCCGCCCGCGTGGCTGCGCAGCAGGCGCAGACCGTGCTCGGCCTCGTCCTGGGCGGTGACCGGCACCGAGCGGTGGGCGCCCACGCCCGTCCCCCGGCCGTACAGCCGTCCCGAGGCGGCGAGCCGGCCCGCCGCCTGCCAGGAGCGCAGGACCCGGTCGAGGGCGCCGGGCGGTACGTCCGGCGTGGCGGCGGCGTCGGCCAGCCGCACCACGTCCGGCACGGTCAGGCCACGCCCGTCCAGCTCGACGCGGGCGCCCTCGGGATCCGGGGGCACCCGCGTCGAGCCGTTCAGAGTCGTGTCCATGGAGCCGTGGGTCAGCCGAGGCCGACGGACTTCAGCCAGGCCTGGGCCACGTCCAGCGGGTCCTTGCTCTGCGACTGCACCTGGGTGTCCAGGTCGAGCAGGGCGGCCGTGTCGAGCTTGGCGGAGACCGCGTTGAGGGCGTCGACGCCCTTCTGGTCCAGCCCGGACTTGTAGACGAGCGGCTGCACGTTCTCGAAGCCGAAGAGGTTCTGCGGGTCCTGGAGGACCACGAACTTCTCCTTGGCGATGGTCGGGTCCGTGGTGAAGATGTCCGCCACCTGCACGGTGTTCTTCGTCAGCGCCGCCGCGGTCAGCGGGCCGCCCGCGTCCAGCGCCTTGAAGGACTTGAACTCCAGTCCGTAGACGTCCTTCAGGCCGACCAGGCCCTGCTGCCGGGTCTGGAACTCCGGGGAGGCCCCGATGGCCAGGTCCTTGGCGATGGCCTTCAGGTCCGCGATCGAGGAGGCGGCGGTGAGCTTGTACTTCGCGGCCGTGGCCGCGTTCACCGTGACCGAGTCCTTGTCCTGCGCCGGCGCGGGCTCCAGCAGCGTCAGCTTGGGGTCGAGCTTGGCGCCGATGGCGGCCGTGGTCTCCTCGACCGTCTTCGGCGTGGCGTCCTTGTCGAGGTAGGCCAGCAGGGCGCCGTTGTACTCGGGCAGGACGGTGATGGAGCCGTTCTTGAGCAGGCCGTACGTGGTCTCGCGGCTGCCGATGTTGGGCTTGTAGGTGACGTTGATGCCCTTGGCCTTGAGGGCCTCGCCGTAGATGTCGGCGAGCAGGATGCTCTCGGCGAAGTTGTTCGAGCCGACGACGACGGTGTCGCCGCCGGGCTTGCCTTCCGAGAGCGGGTTGTCGGACTTGTCGTCGGAGGACGACGAACACCCGGCGACGAGTGCCGTGGCGGCCGCGAGTGCGAGGGCGGCCACGCTGCGGCTGCTCGTGCTTGACCTGGTGCTCTTCGCGTAAGAAGTCACAATTCTCGATCCGGGCTCGGCGATTGGTGGGGGCTGGGTTGTGGCAGGCCGTGCGGCGTGCGGGCACACGTACGATCCTGATCCAACCCAGCCGGTTCCCGCCCAGTCAAGAGCACTCGGGTCACCGATTAGCCTCCTTGATGCGCAAATGTGGAGAGTGAACGGTTGCCTTGTAACGAACTCTTGACATGAGCCGTGGCGAACGCGGCTTCGAAGGCGCGATACATTCACCGCTGTTGCATCGGCCACAGCTGTCAGCGGGGGCCGCTTCGATGTCGTTGCGCACCATCGACCACACCCCCTGAAGGAGGCCAGGTGCCCACGGTGCAGGTGGACGAGCCCGCACGCCCGGCTGCCCCGGCGCCGGGCGGCGGGCCCTTGGGGTTCGCCGACCGCTGGCCCTTCCGGCGCAAGCTCAACGTCCTGGTGGGTGTCCCGCTGGCCGTGGTGGCCGTGCTGCTCACCTATCTCATCGCCGACCAGGTGGGGCGGGCGCGGGACGCCGCGGCCGCGGCCCAACTGGTCCGCGACAGCACCCAGGTGGCGACCCTGGCCGACCGGGTGGAGGCCGAGCACCAGCAGGCCATCCTGCTCTCGGTGCGGTTCGAGGCCGCCGGCCCCGGCGCGCGGCCCTCGACCGACGCGTACCGCACGGCGCAGCGTTCGGTGGACGCGCAGGTGGAGAAGGTGCGCCGGACCTTCGGGGACCGGCTGCCCGAATCCGAGGCGCAGTCCCTGCGGGAGATCGAGGGCCTGACCACCCTGCGCGAGACGGTGGAGCAGAGCTACCTGCCCGCCGACAACATCGACCCCGCCTACACCGGCGTGGCCAAGGGCCTGATCGACGGCCTCGGCCTGGACCGCAACGCGGCGCTCGCGGCCACCTTCACCGGCAATCTGCTGGACTCCCTGCTGCGCGCGGACGCCGCGCACAGCTCTTTCGAGACAAGTGTGTTCTCGGCGACGACCGGTGACGCCAACGCCCTCATCGAGTTCAACGCCGCGGTCGGCTCCTACCAGCTGTACATCTACCAGGCCGACCGCTTCGCCCGGTTCGCCAGCGAGCAGCAGGCCGACGAGCTCGGGGGCATCGAGCGCACCGTGCCCCAGCGCCTGATCGCGCAGGCGTACGCCGAGCTCCAGATCGACCCCAGCTCCCTGCAGGCGGACACCCCGGCCGAGGTCCACCGGGCGTTCACCGGCGCGCTGGCCGACTACCCGGCCTATCCGGCGCAGGCGGAGAACCGGCTGAGGATCACCTCCTCGCTCATCGACCAGATCGCCGACACCGCCGACACCGCCTCCGGCGACGCGTGGTGGCGGGCCGCCCTCCTGCTGGCCGTGGCACTGTTCGGCTTCCTGGTGTGGCTGGCGCTGTCGGTCGTGGTCCGCCGGTCGGTGGTCCGCCCCGTGCAGGCGCTCACCGCGGCCGCGCAGCGGGTCTCGTCCGCCACGAGCCGCGAGCTCGCGCGCGTGGCCGACGACGACGCCGAGGACGCCGGCCCGCCGCGGGTGCGCGACGTGCCCGTCACGGCGCGGGACGAGATCGGCGATCTCGCCCAGGCGTTCAACCAGGTGCAGACGACCGCCGCCGCGCTGCTGGAGCGCCAGGTGCTCAGCCGCCGCAACGTCGCCGAGATGTTCGGCAACGTGGGGCGCCGGGTCAGTAACCTGACGACGCGTCAGCTCGCGCTGATCGACGCGGTCGAACGCGGCGAGACCGACCCGGCCCTGCTGGAGCGGCTCTACTCCATCGACCACATCGCGGTCCGCCTGCGCCGCAACGCCGACAGCCTCATGCTGCTGGCGGGCATCCGGGAGACCGTCCTGGACTCGGGCCCCACCGCGCTCACCAACGTGGTGCGCGCCGCGCTCGGCCAGATCGAGGGCTACCAGCGGGTGCGGCTCTACGCCGAGACCGAGGCCATGGTCGAGCCGGACATCATCGGCGACCTCACGCTGATGGTGGCGGAACTCGTGGAGAACGCCGTCTCGTTCTCCCCGGCGGGCAGCCCCGTCGAGGTGACGGTGCGCTCCGGGGACGGGGACGCCCTGATCGCGGTCGCCGACCACGGCCTCGGCATGAGCGCCGAGGCCCTCGAGGAGGAGAACGCCCGGCTGATCCGCCGCGAGCGCCTGGACCTCGTACCGACGAAGGTCCTCGGCCTGTTCGTGGTCGGTACGCTGGCGCGCCGCTGGGAGGTGGGGGTGACCCTGTCACGTACCCCCGGCGGCGGTGTGACCGCGGAGGTCGCGATCCCCGCGACCCTGCTGCTGAGCATGAGCGCGGTGGACTCCACAGGCCCGGCGACGAGCCCGGCCGCGAGCGCGCCGGCTTCTTCGCCGGTCACACCGGCCGCCAGGCCCGTCGTGGCGGCCCCGGTCACCGACCTGGTCCCGTCCACGGGCCCTCATGCGGCCGCGAGCCGGAGCACCGCCGATGCCGGCACCGGTGACGGCGCTCCGCTCCCACGCCGTGTGCCGCGCAGGGAGGCGAACGGAGCCGCCGAGAAGCGGCCGCTCGTGCCCGGGCCCCGCAAGGAGACGCCGGCCGACGACTCCGCCGGGCAGCCCGCCCTGCGCCGCCGGGTCCGCGGTGCCACCTTGCGGACGACCGCCGGTACGGCCGCGCAGCCGTCCGGATCGCAGCCCGCGCAGCCCGAGGACGCCGAGGCCGTGCGGTCCGCGCTGGAGGAGTTCGAGGCCGCGGTCGAGCGCGCGCACCGCGACAGCGACACCGGCACCCACTTCGTAGGAGACGACCGCACCGCCGCCACCGGTGCCGAACCCGGAAACGCGGCGGCGCCTCCTGCGCACCGCCCGAACCACCACCCGGAAGGAGCCGAGCAGTGAGCACGCCGACAGGTGACACGCCGACGACCGACCTGCAGGCCGCCGCAGCTGACTTCAACTGGCTGCTGAACCGTTTCGCCACGGAGACCGCGGGCGTCGTCGACGCCATCGCGGTCTCCTCCGACGGGCTGCTCATCGCCGTGTCGGAGCTGCGCGAACGCGCCCACTCCGAGCGGCTGGCCGCCATCGTCTCGGGCATCACCAGCCTGGCCGCGGGCGCCTCCGGCAACTACGGCCTCGGCGGTCTGAACAAGGTCATCATCGACCTGGAGGGCGGCCACGTCATCGTCTCCGCGATCGGCAGCGGCGCCGTGCTCGGCGTCGTCACCGACAAGGAGGCGAAACTCGGCAACATCGCGTACGAGATGACGCTGTTCGCCAACCGGGCCGGCACCGCGCTCAGCCCGCAACTGGTGCTCGAACTGAAGAACACCGTCGGCGCCGCCTCGGCTCGCTGAGCGGCGGCCGCCCGGTCCGGAGAGGAAGACACGACTTATGGCGGACGGTCCCACACCGGCCGGCGAGGACGGCGCGACACCTCCGGTCCCCGAGCCGGTCGGCCCGGCCTCTGCCGTCCGCCCGTTCCTCCTCACGGCCGGCCGGGTGGCACCCGCGACCGCCCGGCCGGTTCCGGTGGAGACCCAGGTGGTCGCCACCGTCGCCGGGCTCAAGACGCTGGACGAACTCACCTTCGAGCAGCACGACATCGTTGCCGCCTGCCGGCAGCCGCAGTCCATCGCGGAACTCGCGGCCCGGCTGCGGCTGCATCTGAACGTGGTGCGGGTCCTCGCCGAGGACCTGCGCGCCGCGGGACAGCTCACGGTCCATGTGCCCGACTTCGGTGCCACCCATGACGCATCCGTCCTGCGCAGGGTTATCGACGGCCTGCGGGCCGTCTCCGACTCCCGGGGGGTTACTCCGTGACACCGACCGAACCGCTGACCGGTGGCGGCACGGCCGCGCAGGCCGTCGTACGACCGCCGCTGCCGGTCAAGATGGTGATCGCGGGCGGTTTCGGCGTGGGCAAGACCACGGCCGTCGGTTCCATCTCCGAGATCGAGCCGCTGACCACCGAGGCCGCCATCACCGAGGTGGCGGCCGGCGTGGACGACCTCAGCCAGACCCCGCGCAAGACCACGACCACGGTGGCCATGGACTTCGGCTGCCTCACCATCGACCCCACCTTGAAGCTGTACCTGTTCGGGACGCCCGGGCAGGAGCGGTTCGGCTTCATGTGGGACGACATCGTGGAGGGCGCGGTCGGCGGTCTCGTCATCGTCGACAGCCGCCGCCTGGACGACTGCTACGCGGCCGTCGACTACTTCGAGCACCGGCAGATCCCGTTCGCCGTCGCGCTCAACGCCTTCGACGGACGCGTCGAGCACTCGCTGGACGAGGTCCGCTGGGCGCTGGACGTCGCCGAGCACGTCCCGGTGGTGGTGTTCGACGCCCGCGAGCGCGGCTCGGTGCGGGACGCGCTGCTGGTGGTGCTGGAGCTGGCGCTGGCGCGCACCGGCGGCTGAACCCCGACACGCGCGGGCCCGGGGCGATTCAGGATCGCCCCGGGCCCGTTCGTGTGTGGTGCTGCCGGCGTCAGGCGGGGCGGCGCACTCCCGGCGACACCGTGAGCCGGGCGATCGCCCAGAAGACCGCGAGCGTGGCCAGGGCCATCACGGCGACCAGGGTGGCGCCGCCCACGACCTTCTCGTAGTTGCGCTGGTAGAGGCCGTCGATGATGTACCGGCCGAGGCCGCCGAGGCCCACGTACGCGGCGATGGTGGCCGTGGAGACGATCTGGATGGCGGCCGAGCGCAGGCCGCTGAGGATCAGCGGGAGCGCGGCCGGGAGTTCCACCTGGAAGAGGATCTTCGACTCCTCCATGCCCGTGCCCCGGGCCGCGTCGACCGACGAGGGGTCGACCGTGCGGATCGCCTCGTAGGTGGTCACCAGGATCGGCGGCACGGCGAGCACGACCAGCGGGATCATGACCGGCCCCAGGCCGAACCCCAGCCAGGTGACGACCAGGACGAGCAGGCCGAAGGTGGGCAGCGCGCGGCCGGCCGTGGCGGTCATCGCCAAGGTGTTGCCGCCGCGTCCGTAGTGGCCGGTCACCAGGCCGATCGGCAGTCCGATGACGGCGGCGAGGGCGAGTGCCTCCAGGGAGTACTGGATGTGCTCGACGACGCGGGTGGGAATGCCGTCGTAGCCGTGCCAGTGGGCGCTGTCGCTGAAGAAGGCGTTGATGAAGTGCAGTACGTTCACCGGGCCGCGCTCTCCTTCGGCATCCAGGGGGTCAGCAGCAGGCGCAGGGCGACGAGGACCGCGTCGACCACGACCGCCAGCACGGCCGTCGTCACCACGGAGTTCACCGCGAGCTCGGGCCGGTGGTAGATCTGTGCGTCGTTGAGCAGGTTGCCCAGCGCGCCCTGGTTGCCGATCAGCATGCCGACGCTCACGAGGCTGATGCTGGAGACGGCCGCCACCCGCAGGCCGGCGATGATCGCCGGCACCGCGATGGGCAACTGCACCTGGACGTAACGGCGTACGGGGCCGAAGCCCATGGCCGTGGCCGCGGCCAGGGTCTCCTGCGGCACCGAGCGGACGCCGTCGACGATCGCCGGGACCAGCACGACCAGGCTGTAGACGGCGAGCGGGATCATCACCGTCAGTTCGGTCTGGCCCGTGTAGTCGATGAGCACCACGAAGAAGGCCAGCGACGGGATCGCGTACAGCACGGTCGTCACACCCAGCGTGGGGGCATAGACCCAGCGGTAGCGGACGCAGAGCTGCGCGATGGGCAGGCTGATCAACAGCGCCGCCAGCACCGGCAGCAGCGCCTCGCGCAGATGCAGGCCGATCAGGCCGAACCAGCTGTGCTGGAGGTCGCTCGGGATGTCGAAGAAGCCGCTCATCCCGCGACCTCGGCGTCGGTACGGTTCGCGCGGTCCCCGGCGTGGGCGCCGCGGATGGCCTCGCTGATGGTCTGCTGGGAGACCACGCCGACGACCCGGCCGGTGCCGTCCACGCCGACGGACCAGCCGGTCGGCGACAGCACGGCGCCGTCGAGCGCGGCCCGCAGCGACTCCCGGCCGTGCTCGAACGGCCGCCCGTAGGGCAGGAGGCGGGCGGGATCGATCGCCCCCGCGGTCAGCAGCCCGGGCTCGCTCCAGCCCAGCGGCCTGCCGTCCAGGTCCGTTACGAGGAGGTAGGGCGCGTCCGCGGTGGTGCGGGCGGCGATCTGCTGGGCGTCGGCGTCCAGGGCGACCACGGGCTCGGTCCTCAACTCCAGCGCGGAGGAGGAGAAGAAGGACAGCCGGCGGATGCCGCGGTCGGTGCCGAGGAAGTCCTCGACGAACGCGTCGGCGGGGGCGGACAGCAGCTCCGCGGGCGGCGCGAACTGGGCGAGCCTGCCGCCGGTGCGCAGCACCGCGACCGTGGTGCCCAGCTTGATGGCCTCGTCGATGTCGTGGGTGACGAAGACGATGGTCTTGCCCAGCTCTTCCTGGATGCGCAGCAGTTCGTCCTGGAGGCCCTTGCGGACCACGGGGTCGACGGCGGAGAAGGGCTCGTCCATCAGCAGTACCGGCGGGTCCGCGGCGAGCGCCCGCGCCACACCGACACGCTGCTGCTGGCCGCCCGACAACTGGTACGGGTAGCGCTTGGCGAGCGAGGTGTCGAGCCCTACCCGCTCCATCAGCTCGGCCGCCCGCGTCCGTGCGCGCCGCTTGTCCCAGCCGAGCAGCCGGGGAACGGTGGCGATGTTGTCCAGGATGGTGCGGTGCTGGAACAGCCCGGCGTTCTGGATGACGTAACCCATTGACCGGCGAAGGGTGTTGACGGGCTGCTTCTGGATGTCGACGCCGTCGAGGAGAATCGTTCCCTCGCTGGGTTCGACCATCCGGTTGATCATCCGGAGCGTGGTGGTCTTGCCACAGCCCGACGGTCCCACGAGGACGGTGATGGAGCGGTCCGGTATCTCGAGTGAGAGCCCGTCGACTGCCACCGTGCCGTCCGGGTACCGCTTGGTAACTGACTCTATCCGTATCAAAACGCCGAATACCCTTCGGGTCTGGCAGAAGCTGCCCGCTCTCGGCCACGGACGCGCGGGCCGTTGCGGGGAGATTGTAGACGCCCATTGTTGCGGCGCTTTTGCTCGGTTACCCTCGCGCGCGGTGCCCATGCCCCCGGGGGGGGCGCCGCTGTTTCGCCGCGCCGTTCGCCCCGGAGTCGGCGGCCTTGGTGATCAGGGCCTGGCCGCGGGCCCCTTGGGCGCCGTCGCGGACGCGTGGCCGTCCTGCGTCCCGGTGAGGGCGTCGAGGAGGTGCTGCAAAGTACGGCAGGCCGCCGCGAAGTGCTCGGGCCCGACCGCGGCGGACCAGCGCTGCTCGATCTCGGCGACCCGGCCGCCCGCGTCGTCCAGGGCCTGGCGGCCGCGCACGGTGGGAAAGATCAGCTTGGCCCGCCGGTCGCTGGGATCGGGACGCCGTTCCAGGTAGCCGAGATCCTGGAGCTCGTTGACCAGTTCCGACGCCGCCGCCAGGCTCAACTGCGCCCGCGCGGCGAGGTCGGTGAGGCGGATCCCGTCGATGCCGACGTTGCCGAAGATCTGCAGGTGCGGCTCGCGCAGATCGCCGTAGCCACGCGCCGCGGCCGACGCGAACATCTCGGTCCTGAACTCCCGGAGCAGTCGCACCAGGAGCTGGCCGACGGCGAGCCGGTCGACAGGGAGATCGCTTGACGAGGCCATGGTCCCGAAGGATACTTCGGTTACCGAAGCTTCGGCTACCGAAACGTTTTTGGAGGGCACCATGGACCGGCCTTCGCCCGGTGCAGTCGAGTCCGTACCCACCCGGCTCGGACCACTGAGCGTCGAGACGATCGGATCCGGCCCGCCGGCACTGCTCTGGCACAGCCTCTTCGTCGACTCGACCACCTGGGTCCGCGTCCGGGAGCCGCTGGCCGCCACGCGCCGGCTCGTGATCGTCGACGGCCCGGCCCACGGCCGAAGTGCCGCTCCCGAGGACTTGTTCACCCTCGAGGACTGCGCCGGCGCCGCCCTCGACGTACTCCGGCACCTCGGCATCGACGAGCCGGTGGACTGGGTCGGCAACGCGTGGGGCGGACACGTCGGCATCACCTTCGCCGCCGCCCATGCGCGGCACGTCCGCAGCCTGGCCACCATCGGCGCGCCCGTCCACGCGCTGACCGCCCCGGAACGGCGGCAGATCAACCTGCTGGTGCCGATCTACCGTGCCGTGGGCGCGGTCGGCCCCGTGCTCGGCCCGCTCACCACGGCCCTGCTGGGCGAGGGCGCCGATCCCGGGGCGGCCGCGCTGATCGCCGAGGCCTTCTCCGGGCCGGCGCGGCGGGGGATGGCCCGTGCCATCCGGTCGGCGAGCCTCGAGCGTGAGGACCTGACCCCGACCCTGACCTCCGTTCCCGCGCCGACGCTGTTCGTCGCCGGTGCCGACGACGCGACCTGGCTGCCCGACGCCGCGGCGGCCGCCGCCGCCCGGCTGCCCCGCGGCGGGTGGGCCGTTCTGCCCGGTGCCGGTCATGTCGCACCGCTGCTGGAAGCGGCACCGGCCCTCGTCAGCCTGCTCACGACCTTCTGGCAGGACCCGGACGCGGTGAACTCCCTGCACCAGTCACCGTCCGAGTCCACGGCCTGAGTCGGCTGTCCCCGGCCGGGTTCGCGTTCCGGTCCTTGGGGGAGGGCGGTTCGACGGGGACGGGCGGCGGCTGACCCTCCGCCCGTCCCCGCAGCCGGGACGCGCAAGGGCCCGACGGTCCCGCCCCGAACGTGCGCCGGCCACGGATGCCCGGGACGTCCTGCCGAGGCAGTTGCCGAAAGCGTGCGGGCATCGCGGCGAGCAGGTCCGCCGGCAGCAGCCGAGCGCGGTCTCCGCCTCCGCCCCGCCGGTTGCGCTGTGGGCGTGCCGCCGTCCTCGCCCCAGGCGGCGACAGAGCCGCGGATGAACGCCGGGGCCGCCCCCGGTCGTCGATCGCGCAGTCCTTCCGGGAGGCGGGAGGATGCGGCCGGTCGCGAAGGCTCCGGCGCTTCCGCAGGGAGCTGTGTCGGTCCCGCGCTCTAGCCTGACCGCATGCCTCTCGATGACGCTCTGGCGGCCCGCATGGCCGGTCCGGACTTCTGGCCCCTGTATCTCTTCGACGACGATGCGCCCGACGTCCGCGACGACGATGCCGAGGACGAAGAGGCGTACATCACGCGGTTCCCGACCGGCGGGGGCTTCGCGCTGGTCCTCGACGTCACCCCCGCCGAGTACGTCGACCTCGATGTGGAGGCACCCGGTCTCCCGGAGCCGGCGAACGTCGGCTGGGACGACCAGGCCCACTTCCACCCGCATGTGATGCCCTGGCGGGAACTGGATCTGCTGTGCCGCGCCGTTGCCCTCCACGACGCGGAACTACGTCACCCCGGCCCGATGCTGGCGCTGCTGTGCCGCTTCGCCTTCCTGGACGAGAACGACGACCTGGACACCATCACGCCCCTGGTGGACGCCGCGTTCGAGTCCATGCGTCCCGGGGCCGGCGGCACCGGCAGGGTGCGTGAGGAGACACGCGAGTGGTTCGACCTGCGGGATCTCAGGGGAACGGGATTGGCGTGGACGACCCTGGCCGACGGGTACGACGCGGTCGACCAGGACAGCACCGACGGTCTGCCGCTGTACTCCCTGCGGACTCCGTCCTCCGAGAAGTTCCCCTTCGCCGCGTGGTCGGCACTCCTCACGTACGCCCGTGAACGCACGGCCGCGATGGCCGCTGCACCCGCGCTCGTGGAGCCGGCAGTGCGCGGGGCCCTCGACCGCTGCCTTGCCGCCGACGGACACGAACACCTGCCGGCACTGGCCGATGCGCTCACCGCGGCCGGCTTTGCCGACCCGGTTCTTCTGCGCGCGGTCGGCGATCCCATGGACCGGACAGAGGCCTGCTGGGCCGTGGAGACTCTGGCCGGGTTGCCCCAAGGCGAGCTTGTGGCCCGGTGGTTCGGCCCAAGCCCGCTGTCGGGCAGCCAGTCCTGGCGTTTGTCGCTCACGCTGCCGGTCAAGGGGCGGCCGGAGCGCTTCGGCCCGCAGGTCGCAGGGGAGTTGAACGCCGCTCTCCAGGAGGCGGACCTCGGCACAGCCGAGCTGGGCGGCAGCACTCTGCAACCGGAGCAGGGGAGCTACGTCCTCGTGGAGCACCACCTCGCTATCCTGATCCGCGACGACCTCGCCCGCGGCGTGGAGGTCGCCTCGCGGGTCCTGCGCACCTTCTCGGCTGCGGACACCGCCACGCTGCGTCATCGAGGCAAGCTGGACATCATCCCCCTGCACCTGCCGACCTGACGCGGTCGGCTGCGCACCCGCGTTCAGGGATGTCGCCGCGGACGCGTGGGGTTCCGGCGCTCACGGTCACCATGCCCGGTGGCGACCGGATCGTTGTCCCCTTCACGTCCGGCTCCACGAGTGAGCGCGTCGACCCCTCGGCAAGTGGGGTGCTCGAACTCGACACCGAGAGCGACGTCTTCCAGCTGTGCCGGCTGAACGGCTGCATTCGCCATGAGACGTGCCCGGCCCCCGCTTCGCGAGCTGCCGTGGCCTTGTCGCACCGTGGCCCGCCAGGAGTTGTGAGGAGGGGGACCGGGGCATGCCCCGGTCCCGCTCACCGCATCCAGTGGCCGGTGGTCGTCCAGCCGAGGAAGCGGCGTCCGGTGCCGCTGTCCGCGCTGCCCCCGGCGGCGACCTGCCGCAGCCCGGTGAGCGCCGGGGCGAGCCGGGCCGCGACATGGCCGGGCTGCCGGGCCGCCTCTTCGTCCAGGTCCGCGATGACGCGTTCCTGCACCGCCGGCGGGCACAGCGACAGGTGGAACAGCATCTGCCGCCATGCGTAGGCGGCGTCCTTGATCGTGGGCAGCGGTCGCGGGTTGTTGTGGATCCGGGCCGTGGTCCGGCACACGCTGGTGAAACAGCGGCGGGCCAGGTCGTCCCAGCCGGGCCGGGGCGTGATGCCGACACGGCCGACCAGCGTGGCCAGATTGTGCGTGGTGAGGATCTGGGCCTGCTCGATGACCATGCCGTTCGCCGCCACCGACCACCCCTCCGCGCTCGCGCGGCCGGCCCGGAAGGCGCACAGCTCGGCGAACGCGCGCGAACCGGCGGCCGGTTGGCCACCGGTACGGGTCATGGCCCTGCCCGTCTCCGTGATCGCGAGGTTGCGGACGGCCGCGTAGTCGACGGCGTAGTACCGCTCGTACAGGGTGCCGCCGAGGAGTTCGGCGGCGACCCGCGCCGCCGCGAGGAACTTCGGGGTGAAGGTGCCTTCGAAGATGTCCGCGGCGAGTTCCTCGACGAACGGCGCGCCGGACTCGGCCTGCCGGGCCAGCACGCTCAGTTCGCGAACCAGCGGATTGGGCAGGAGCGTGCCGGGAAACGCCTGGACGGCAAGTTCCCCCAGTTCGCGCAGGACGATGTGCGCCGGCTCCCGGCCCTCCTCCGCGACACGGTACCCCGCCACCGCCTGCACCCAGGGCAGCTCCTCGATCCGCACCTGATGGGCGAGGTGGTGCAGGAGCAGCGACCGGCGGTTCCGGAACGCCCGGTAGTTCGCGGCGGCAAGGGTGCGCAGCGCGGGGTCCGGGTAGGCCTGCGCGCCGGCCGCTGCGACGAGTTGCGGCACCAGTTCGGCCAGGACCTCGGCCGAGGGCACCACACCGCGCTCCACGAGTGTGCCGACGGGCGCGCTCGACGCCGCCTCCACGACACGCCGGATCGCCGGCGGGACCGCCGTGCCTGCGGGCAGGCCGGTTTCGTCCGCCTCGTGCTCCGTGACGGCCGCGACCAGCCGTGCCGTGTCGGCCGCGCCGATGTCCTGGGGGAGCAGGGAGAGTCTGCGCGCCACGAGTTGGGCCAGGGCGTGGTGGGAGGGCAGGGCCGCTTGGACCGCCTGCCGGGTGCGCAGCCGCGTGTGGCGCTCGGAGCCGGGAAGGCCGCGACGGCGCACCATGGACTCCACCGCGTGCCGGAGCAGGCCCAGCCGGCGCGGGGCCAGCGGCCGCCCGGCGACGGTCTCCTCCAGGGCGCCGAGCAGGATCCCCAGATTCTCCGTCGGGTCGCGGTGCTTGGTGCAGCGGGTGTGGACGGCGGCGAGGTCCCGGTAACGGCGCAGGAGGTCCGCGCCGCGTTCCCGCCAGGTGCCGTCGGGGACGTGGTCCAGCACGCTGCCGGTGCCCGCGGTCTCCAGCCAGTGGGTGAGGAGTTCGTCGCCGAAGGGCTGCCAGACCGTGAGCGCCTCGCGCTGGGTCTCGACGGCGGCGTGGGGCCGGCGCCGTGCCAGCGTCCCACCGGCGTCGCCTACCGTGCACCGGTGCACCGCGCGGGGGTCCGGCGGGGGCAGGGCGGACGGCCGCGGCGTGAAGCGCAGCCGTCCTGCGAAGGGTTCCAGGACGCGGACCAGGCCGGCCGCGGCGGTCACGTCGCCGGCGCGCACCAGCCAGGCCACCGTGAGCAGGGCGGCCTCCTCGGGCAGGGCGACCTCGTAGCGGCCGCTGTCGAGCAGCGCCCAGAGCCGGTCCAGTCCCCGTTCGGTGAGGCAGTGCGCGAACAGTGCCGAGCGGTCGGCGGGCACACCGGCCGAGCGCGCGGCCTCGCGCTCGTACGGCAGCAGCGGGCCTTCCGCGCTCGGGTCCGGGGTGGCGAAGCCGCCCCGCAGAACCTTCGGGGTCACCCACGCGGGCAGTCCGGCCACCGGGGTGCGCGAGCCGATGGCCAGACGCCCGTCGGCCATTCCGTCGATCACCGCCCGCCAGCGCTCGACGCGGGCCGCGGCACGGCGCCGGGTATCGGCGTCGTGGTGGGTCAGCGCGGTGAGGAAGGCCTGCGCGCGCCTGTTCCGCGGATAGGCCGCGCCATCCGATGCGAAGGGAGGCTGCTGCTCAGCGTTGTTGTCCATACGCCGACGTGGCAGGTTCCGCCCCTGCGCCCTCCGGGTCCCGAGCCCGGTGCTCTGCTGCTGAGCTACACGCCGATGCACGCGACAGTAGAGCCCGCCCCGGGTCCTGACCAAGCGATTTCCCCGCGCGGGGCCCGCCGGGGAAGCCGCCGGAAACAGTGAATCCCCGGTCGGCAATTGCGGGCCGGGGATTTCGTCGCGTATATTGGGGAGTTCTGTGCATCAACAGAAAAGGCCCCTCACTGGGGGCCACTTGGAACACCGTATCGGGCAGGGAGCCGTTTTGTCAACTCGCGGGGACGCTGAATTGCAGAGGGAACAGGAATTCATCGACCGGGTCTACGACCGTGTCGACACCCTGCGCGGGGTCGCGGCACACGGTGTCGAGGACGCGTTGACGCCGGTGGGGAACGGTCTGCAAGCGCGTCTCGAACGGGATGTGCTGGTCGCGGAGCGTTCGGGTCTGCTGGCGGCCCTGAACGCGGTGGACGGTTCGCTCTGTTTCGGCCGCATCGATCTGCGCGACGGTGCCGTGCACCATATCGGCCGTATCGGAATCCGTGAGGACGACGCCGACCACACGCCTTTGCTGATCGACTGGCGGGCGCCGGTCGCCCGGCCGTTCTATCTCGCCACCGGGCACACCCCGATGGATCTGCGCCGGCGCAGGCACATCACCACCGAGGGCCGCACGGTCACCGAGCTGCACGACGAGATCCTCGATCTCCGCGACGCGGAACGCAGCGGATTCGAGGACCCCAGCGGGGACGCCGTGCTGCTGGCCGCGCTCGGTGCCGCCCGCACCGGCCGCATGGGCGACATCGTGCGGACCATCCAGGCGGAGCAGGACCGCATCATCCGTGCGCCGCACCGCGGTGTCCTCGTTGTCGAGGGCGGTCCCGGCACGGGCAAGACGGCGGTCGCGCTGCACCGTGCGGCCTACCTGCTGTACGAGCACCGCGAGCTGCTTGCCAAGCGCGCGGTGCTGGTCGTGGGCCCCAACGCGGCCTTCCTCGGCTACATCGGCGAAGTGCTGCCCGCGCTCGGCGAGACCGGGGTCATGCTGGCCACGCAGGCCGAGCTCTTCCCGGGTGTCCACGCCCGCGGCACCGACAGCCCCCGCGCGGCCGCGGTCAAGGGCGGGGCGGGGATGGCCGAGGTCCTCGCCCTGGCCGTCCGCGACCGGCAGCAGCTGCCGGAGCCCGGCGCGCCGGTGGTCATCGCACACGACGACGGGGAACTCGTCCTGGACTGGGAGATCGCCTACCAGGCCCGGGAGGCGGCCCGCGAGACCCGGCTGCCGCACAACCTCGCCCGCCCCTACTTCGCGTTCCACGTGATCGACGCGCTCACCGCGCAGCTCGCCGAACGGATCGGCGCGGACCCCTACGGCGGCCCGAACTTCCTCGGCGCCGACGACATCGCGCAGCTCGGCAAGGGTGTCGCCGCGAGCCCGGAGGTCCGCTCCGCCGTCGCGGAGCTGTGGCCGGCGCTCACGCCCGAGGACTTCCTCGCGAGCTACCTGGCCCAGCCGGTGTACCTGTCGCCGGAGGACGCCGAGGCCGTCCGGCGCGGGCCGGACGAGGGGGAGTGGACCCCGGCCGACGTGCCGCTCCTGGACGAGGCGGCGGAACTGCTGGGGACGGACGACAGCGCCGCCCGTGCCGCGGCCGAGGCCGAGCGGCAGGAGCGGGTCGCCTACGCGCAGGGCGTCCTGGAGCTGTCCCGGGGCTCGGAGACGTACGAGTTCGAGGACGAGGAGTCCGAGCGCCTGGCCGCCCACGACATCATCGACGCCGAGCGGATGGCCGAGCGGCACGAGGAGGCCGATCACCGGAGCGCGGCCGAGCGTGCCGCCGCCGATCGGACCTGGGCGTTCGGGCACATCATCGTCGACGAGGCGCAGGAGCTCTCGCCGATGGCCTGGCGGCTGCTGATGCGCCGCTCGCCGACCCGTTCGCTGACCCTGGTCGGTGACCCGGCGCAGACCTCGGAGGAGGCCGGGGTCGGCTCGTGGGAGAAGATCCTGGAGCCGTACGTCGGTGACCGCTTCGAGCACGTCAGGCTGGGGGTCAACTACCGTACGCCCGCGGAGGTCATGGAGCTCGCCGCGAGGGTCGTCCAGGCGAAGGACCCCTCGTTCGAGCCGCCCGGTTCGGTGCGTTCCACCGGTGAGAAGCCGTGGATCCGGGACGCGGGCGCGGACCTGGCGGGCGCAGTGGCGCGGGCCGTCGAGGAGCTGACGCCCGAGCACGGGCGCCTGGCGGTGATCGCGCCGACCGCGCTGCACGAGGAGATCGCCGCCCCGCTCGACGGGGTGACGGCGGGCGCGGAGCCCGATCTGACGCATCCGGTGGTGCTGTTGGGCCCGCGTGAGGCCAAGGGCCTGGAATTCGACCATGTCCTGGTCGTGGAGCCGGGGCGGTTCGGCACCAGTGACCTCTATGTGGCACTGACCCGCGCGACGCAGCGGCTGGGCATCCTCCACCGGGAGGAACTGCCCGAGTCACTGCGCTGAGCTCGCCGGCCCGTCAGGCTTCGCCGTCCGCGGCGCGCGGGACGGCGGGTGCCTGCGGGCCGTACCCGGGCAGGAAGAGGACGAGGGCGCAGTGGTCCTCGGCCTCCACGCGGACCTCGCGGCCCCAATGGGCGCTCAACCGGTGGGCGACGGCGACGAGCCGCCGCCGCTCCTCACGCGAATAGGCGGGGAAGCGCACCCATCCGCGATCGGCGATCACGCTGCCGAGCTCGTGGAAGAACGTGTTCTGCGCCCGCTGCTCCTCCTCGTCGGTCAGCGGGGTGGGCGCGTCCTCCGCGGGCACCAGCCGGACGTTGTACAGCTCTCGGGTCACGGATGCCTCGCGTTCCGTACGGAGACGGCCCCCTTCGGCGCGATGCCGGAGGGGGCCGAATATTCGTAGCGGGGGCGGGATTTGAACCACGCGACCTCTGGGTTATGAGCCCAGCGAGCTACCGAGCTGCTCCACCCCGCGTCGGTAACTCAAGCCTACAGCAGGGAAGTAGGGGCCGCAGGGAATTACCGCACCGGCGCCGGGACGTGCCGTGCGGCCCCGCTCCTGAGGCCGGTTCACCCCGTTCGGCAGGCTCGTTCGTACTCGGCCTGTCCGGCGGGATGGCCGTCGCCGTAGTCGTGAGCGCGCGTGCCACCGGTCTCGGGGAAGCCGCACTTGGCTCAGAAGGCGCAGCGCCGGGAGCGCCGGTCCGGGGCGTGGGCCCCGGACCGGCGGCGGGTGCCGGCTCAGGGGCCGGCTTCGCGGACCAGTGGTCCGGGGCGGGGCGTCAGGAGGCGGGTCAGGAGGGGCAGGGCCGCCGCCGCGTCGGGGGCCTGCGCGGCGGGCAGGTGGGCGACGGCGGCGGGGAGCGGAGCGCCGCCGCGCGGGATGGCGAGGACGGACATGCCGGCCGCGGCGGCCGAGCGGATGCCGTTGGGGGAGTCCTCGACAGCCAGGCAGGCGGACGCCGGGACGCCGATGTCTGCGGCGGCGAGCAGGTAGGCGTCCGGGGCCGGCTTGCCCCGGGTCACCTCCTCGCCGCACACGACGGCACGCAGCCGTCCCGCCAGCCCCAGCTTGCCGAGGTCCGCCAGGACGTAGCGGCGCGGGCTGGCGCTGGCCAGTCCGACGGGGCCGTGGCGTTCGGCTTCGAGGACCAGGTCGACCGCCCCGGGCAGGGCGCGGACCCGGCCGGCCGCGATCTCGCCGGCCATCGCGGTGGTGCAGGTCTCGACGACCTCGGCGGGGCCGGCGGCCCCGCCGCACAGGCCCGCGACGTACGCGGGCCACCCGCCGTTGCCGTGCAGGGCGATGTCGTCCGCCGGCCCCCAGCGGTGGCCGTGGCGGGCGGCGAACGCCGCGCAGACACGGGCCCACGCGTCCCCGCTGTCGATCAGCGTGTCGTCCAGGTCGAAGACCGTCGCGCGGTGCATCCGGTCACGCCGTCGTGGCGCCGGCTGGCCGCAGCCGGCTCGACAACTGCTCGATCGAGACGATGGTCAGACCGTGCTCGTCGGCGAAGGTGCGGAGGCGGTCCGGCGCGGCGACCGAGCCGTCGTCCGCGCACACCTCGCTGATCATGCCGACCGGTGACAGCCCGGCCAGGCGCAGCAGGTCGACGGTGGCCTCGGTGTGGCCGCGCCGTTCGGCGATGCCCTTGGGCCGGGCGCGCAGCGGGAACACGTGTCCGGGCCGGATCAGCTGGTCGGGGTGGGTGGTGGGCGCGGCAAGCGTCCGCGCGGTGAGTGCCCGGTCGGCGGCGGAGATCCCGGACCCGACACCGGCGGCGTCCACGGACACCGTGAACGCCGGGGTGTGGGCCCCGCTGCCTGGCCCGGGCGGGACCATCAGCGGCAGTTTCAGGGCGTCGGCGATCTCCGGCGCCATCGGCGCGCAGATCAGGCCGCCGGTGAACCGGACGAAGAACCCCATGGTCTCCGGGGTCGCGAACTGCGCGGCCATGACGAGATCGCCCTCGTTCTCGCGGTCCGCGTCGTCGACCACGATGACGGGCCGGCCCGCCTGCAGGTCCTTGATTGCGGCCGGCAATGAGTCCAGGCGTGCGACTGACTGCGGCGTCGATGCTGACGTCACAGGAACCAACCTTCCTCGTAACCCCCCTTGCTACCGGCTGTATCGGTGGCCGAATAGGAAAGCTTGAGACCTCTGTACGCCGAACGTGTTTTCACCCCGTCGCGGCGTCCGGTCCTGCCCGCTGTTTGACCTCGGCGGTTCGGCCTCGTAACTTGAGCAGTGTTCAAGTAGAACAGTGTTCAAGTGACGGGATGAGAGGTGTCACCATGACGAGCCCGACCACGACGGCGACGGCGGCGGCGATCGCCGCCCGGCCCGGGCGGGCGCTGCTCGCGCTCACGCTCGCGGTGTCGGCGGTACTGCTGGGGAGCACGATCCTGAACGTGGCGCTGCCGGAGATGCAGGCGGCTCTGGGGGCGAGCGGCAGCGGGCAGCAGTGGATGCTGAACGCCTACACGCTCACCTTCGCCGGTTTCCTGCTGGTGGCGGGGAACGCGGGCGACCGGTTCGGGCTCAAGCGGCTCCTGGTCCTGGGGACGGCCGCGTTCACGGTGACCACCGCTGTCTGCGGCGTTCTCGACTCGGTCGCGTGGGTGATCGTCCTGCGGGCGCTCATGGGCGTCGCCGCCGCCACGATCATGCCGACCAGCCTCGCCGCGATCCTCCGCATCTTCCCCGCGGAGCAGCGCTCCCGGGCCATCGCGATCTGGGCCGCGGCGTCCGGCCTGTCCCTCTCCTTCGGCCCCCTGCTCGGCGGGGCGATGCTCAGCGCCGGGCTGTGGTGGGGCTCGGTCCTCGAACTGGTCGCGGGCTTCGGACTGCTCGCGCTCCTGGCCACTGTGGCCTGGATACCCGGGATTCGGGGGAGCGGCACCGGCAGGCTCCGCATGGTGCCCGTCGCCGGGTCGCTCGCCGGGATCGCGCTGCTGGTCTACGGGGTGGTCCACGTCGGCGGGAGCGGCTGGGGCTCGGCCGGCACCTGGCTGCCCGTCCTCGCCGGTGCGGTCGTGCTCGCGGGGCTGGTCCTCATGGAGATCCGTCACCGTGAGCCACTGGTCGACGTCGCCCTGTTCCGGCACACGTCGTTCACCGTCGCCGCGACGGCCCTGACCCTCGGGTCGTTCGTCGTCTTCGGCTACCTGTACATCACCACGTTCTACCTCCAGGTCGAACGGGGCTGCTCGCCACTGCGGACCGGGCTCCTGCTGATTCCGCTCTCGGCCGGGCTCGTCCTGGGAGCCCCGCTGTCCCGGCGTGTGACGCGCCGGACCGGGGCCCGGCTCACCATGGCGGCCGGGCTCGGCCTGATGACCGTCGCCTTCGCCGGGGTCGCCGGGCTCGGCGCGCACACGAACCTCGCCTGGTTCATGGCCGACGCCTTCGCGCTGCAGCTGGGATTCGCCCTGGTCCTCTCCCCGGGGACGACGCTGGCGTCCTCCTCCGTTCCCGCCGAGCGCGCCGGTGCCGGGTCCGCGCTGCTGAACACGTTGCGCCAGCTCGGCAGTGCGCTTGGTGTGGCGGTCCTCGGGTCGATCCTGTGGTCGCGCTTCTCGGGCGCGATGAGCGGCCGGCTCGCCGGAGTCCCGGCCGGTGCGCGTGCGGCCGCGACCGACTCGCTGACCTCGGCTCTGGCAACGGGGAACCCGGTGGTCGCCCGGGCCGCTGGGCCCTCGTTCCTCGGCGCCATGCACGAGGTCTCCCTCATCGCGGCCGCGGTGTCGGCCGCGGCCCTCGTCGCCACGGTCCTCATCGGGGCCCGCGGCCGTACCCAGCGCGAGCGGATCACCACCGGGCCCGCGCCGGCGATGCCCTGACGCCTGTCGGTGCCGGCTGCCAGGATGAGGCCATGGATGCTTCGAAGATCGTTCGCGCGCTGTGGGAACGCATGGAAGCCCGGGACTGGACCGGGCTGGGGGAGTTGCTGGCCGAGGACCTGGTGGTGGAGTGGCCGGTCAGCGGCGAGCGGATCGTCGGGCGGGAGCGGTATGTGCGCATCAACGCGGAGTATCCGGAGGGGTGGTCGATCCGGGTGCTGCGGGTCGTTGCCGAAGGCGAAGAGGTCGTCTCCGAGGTGGAGGTTCCGCACGAGACGATGGGCGTGCACCGGGTGGCGTCGTTCTGGACGGTGCGGGACGGCAGGATCGTGGCCGGCCGTGAGTACTGGAGCCAACTGGGCTCCGATCCGTCGCCGGAGTGGCGCGCCGGCCTGGTGGAGCCCCTGTGACGGAGCCGGCCGGTGCGTCCGGTGCCGCGGCTCTCGATCAGTAGGGTTGGCGTCCGCAGGACCGGGCGACCGGTCCTCCCGGGCCACCAGAGGCGGTCTCCACGACCGGCCACCATCCGTAGGGAACAGGCATGCGTTTGAGTCGGGCGAAAGTTCTCAGCCGGGCGCTCGAACTCCTCGACGAGGTCGGTCTCGACGCCCTCACCATGCGCGGGCTCGCGACCTCGCTCGGCGTGCGCGTCGGGGGCCTGTACTGGCACTTCGACGACAAGCAGGCGCTGCTCGACGCGATGGCGGAGGAGATCCTGTCCACCGTCGACCTCCCCGACCCGGCCCTGGAGTGGCGTGAGCGCCTGAGGGCGCTCGCCGGCGCGCTGCGCGAGGCGCTGCGGTCCCGCCGCGACGGGGCCCAACTGGTCGCCGGGACCTTCGTGACGCAGCCGCACACCCTCCGCGCCGGACGGGCGCTGACGTCGACCGTGCTGGACGCGGGCATCGCCCCCGAGCGCGCGTCGACGCTCGCCTTCGCCCTCTTCTACTACGTGCTCGGCCACACGATCGAGGAGCAGGCGCGCGACAGCCTGCCCGAGTCCTCCTTCGAGGCGCTGCTGACCCAGGCAGAGGCCGGCCACGCGCCGGAGGAGGCGGACACCTCGCTGCGCTCCATGTACGCCGTCGACGCCGGCCGGCGGTTCCTCACCGGGCTGGATGTCTTCCTCGACGGCCTGGCCGTCGATGCGGCACGCACGCCACCCGGCGCGCAAGGCCGGTGACCCCGTTCGCACCGTCGACGGACACCGCCCGCGCGGTGTCCGTCAACGGTGCCCGCCCCCGAGGGGGCTCCGGGCTACAGCTCCTTGATGCGGATGTCGCGGTAGGAGATCACGTCCGTCGTGCTGTGGACCTGGAGGCCGATGTAGCCGGTGGCGTACCGCCGGCCGTCGGTGCCCGGGTCACCCGCGCGCGGTGGGGTGAAGACCTGGCCGCCGACGTTGTCGAACTCGTTGATCACGACGCCGTTGCGCAGGACCGTGAAGTGCTGGCCCTCCGCGCGGATCTCGTAGTCGTTCCAGGTGCCCTTCTCGGTGACGCCGGCACCGCCCAGGCCCACGCGGTCGAAGCCGTAGACCGAGCCGGTCTTGTACATGTCGCCGTCCGGACGGTCGAGGATCTGGATCTCGTGCCCGTAGTTGATGGCGACCCACTCGGGGCGGGACTCCTCCGGGTGGCCGTGGACGTTCGGGAAGCGCACGAAGACACCGCCGTTGGCGTTGCCCGTGCCCGGGGCGTCGTCGCGGAACTGGAGCTTCAGCGAGAAGTCGCCGTACGTGCGCTCCGGGAACCACAGCATGCCCATGCCCGGCACCGTCGTGCTGCTGGTGATGGCGCGGTCGCCGGACAGGGTGAACCGCCCGCCGCCGACCTGCTCCCACTTCACCAGGGACGCCTCCGTGCCGTCGAACAGATCGCGGTAGCCCTGCGTCTGCCCGGGCTTGCCGATCTTCGACTGCTTGGCCGCCTTGGTGATCTTGTTGAACTCCCGCTGGTCGACGACGTTGTCGGCCAGCAGCTTGTCGAGCACGCCGTCGACGTGCTTGAGGAACAGCGCCTGCGAGGACCAGTCCTTCTCGTCCTCGATCAGCTCGTTGATCGTGCAGCGGCTGCGGGTGAGCCGGTTCGGCACCCCCGAGTCCACCGTGCCCACGATCACGGTCAGCCGCTCGTCGTACTCGGGGCAGTCGGGCGCCGGCACGCCGCCGCCCTGCGCGATGGTGAAGGCCTCCTGCCGGGCCGCGGAGGTGTTGCCCGCCTTGTCCGTCGCCCGGTGGGAGAACGTGTGGTAGCCGATCCGGTCGACGACGACGGGAGCGGTGTACGCGAGGTACGGGCCGCCGTCCAGCGAGTACTCGGTCCGGTCGACGCCGGAGCCCGCGTCGGTCGCGGTGACGGTGACCTTGGCGCTCGTGACGTACGCGCCGTTGGAGTTCTTGGTGCCGGCCACCGCCGCCGAGGTCTCCGGCGCGGTCGTGTCCTGCGTGGGCGGCGCCACGACGGTGAAGGAGACCGACTTCTCGGCCGCCGCGTTCCCCGCCTTGTCGGTCGCCCGGTAGCGGACGGTCTGCGGTCCGAGCTGATGCACCATCACCGGGCCGGTGTACGCCTGCCAGGCGCCGCCGGTCCCGATCGCGTACTCGATGGTGTTGACGCCCGACCCGGTGTCCGAGGCGGTGACCGTGACGGTCGCCATCGTGAGGTAGTCGCCCTGCGCGTCCTTCTCCCCGCTCACGGTCGCCGAGGTCTCCGGAGCGGTGGTGTCGTCGGTGGGCGGTGCGACGACACCGAAGTCGACGGACTTCTCGGCCGCGACGTTGCCCGCCTGGTCGGTGGCGCGGTAGCGGACGGTGTGCGAGCCGACCTGGTCCACCACGACCGCCGTGGTGTAGGGCTGCCACGGGCCGTCGTCGCCCATCGCGTACTCCACCGTGCGCACGCCCGACGCGTCGTCGGTCGCGGTCACGGTGACCGTGGCCGAACCGACATAGGCGCCGTCGGCGTTCTTCTGGCCCGCGACCTCGGCCGCCGTCGTGGGCGCGGTGGTGTCCTCGTCACCCGGCTCGGTCACCGTGAGGATGCCCTGCATCTGCCCGTGGCCGGGGATGCTGCAGAAGAAGCGGTAGCGACCGGGGGTGAGGGTCACGTCGACGGTGTGCCGGCCGTCGCTGTCGTCGTTCGGGTTGGCCAGGATGTTGACCGGGACGTCGTGGTTGTACTCGGGGTCCGACACGTCGAAGGTGAGCGTGTGCGGCATGCCGATGTCATTGCCGGTGGCCGCGCTGTTCTCGAAGACGAGCGTCGCGGGGCCGGCCACCGCGGTGGTCGGGAAGCTCGCGTACCGGTCGGTGCGCGAACTCGCCGTCCAGGTGAGCACCTGGGCCGCGGCCGCGGTCCCGCCCGCCGCCGTACGGTCGTCGCTGCGCCCGTACGCGGTCGTCGAGGTCAGCCCCATGATCAACAGCAGCGTGCCCAGCAGGGCCGTCCACAGGCGTAGAGGTCGCCGTCTCACTGTTCGGCCGCCTTCCTGGCCAGATCCGCGGCGGCGGGGGTCGCGTCGCCGCCCTTGTACGTCACACGCCACAGCGCGGACTGGGAGTCGGAGGTGAAGAAGCCGCGCCCGTAGTCGAGGACGTACAGCGAACCGTCCGGGGCGAACTTCCAGTCCATCAGGTTGCGGATGCCGCCCTGCCCGACCGGGACGATCTTCTTCAGCGACTCGGCCGTGACCGGAAGTCCGCCCTTGCCGACGGTCTTGGGGTCGGTCAGCACCGCGTGCCGCGGGTTGTCCGCATCGTAGAAGTCACCGACGAACCACTTGCCGTCCCAGTACCGCGGCCACGCGTCGGCGCCGGCGGTCTTGGCGTCGTAGCGGTAGACCGGGCCGTCCATGGTCGCCTGACCGCCGCCCTTGAGCCACGGCAGCAGGTAGGTGGCCTCCTCGTTCTTGTAGCTGGGCACGCCGGCGGCATTCCGCGGGAAGTCGGGCGCGCCGCCCTGCGGGGAGTACCAGATGGTGTTGCCCGTGACCGGCGGGAGGTTCACCAGGCCGTCGTTGTTCGGCGACTCGTTCTTGGGGGCGTCGCAGTCGTACCAGCCCAGCGGCCTGGACGGATCCGGCAGGTTGCGGTCGCGGTAGGGCTGCTTGTTGCCCATGCAGAAGGGCCAGCCGTGGTTGCCCGCCTTGGTGATCGCCGCGAACGTGTCGTACTTCGCCGGTCCCCAGGTGGTGCTGGGCGCGCCCGCGTCCGGGCCGACCCAGCCCGCGTAGAGGACGTCGGTCTTCTTGTCGACCGAGATGCGGGCGGGATTGCGCACCCCCATGACATAGATCTCGCCACGGGTCTTGCCGCCGCCCTCGTCCTGCTCCTTGCCGGTGAAGAGGTTGCCCTCGGGCAGCGTGTACGTGCCGTCCGGCTCCGGGTGGATGCGCAGGATCTTGCCGTTGAGGTTGTTGGTGTTGCCCGCCGTGCGCCGGGCGTCGGCGAAGGACAGGCCCTTGAAGTTGGGCTGCGGGTTGTTGCCGGAGTAACCGTCGCTGAATCCGGACGAGTTGTTGTCGCCGGTGGCGATGTAGAGGTTGCCCTTGGAGTCCCAGGCCATCCCGCCGCCGGCGTGGCAGCAGCTGTGCACCTGGACGGGCCACTTGAGCAGGACCTTCTCCGAGGCGAGGTCCAGCGTGTTGCTCGCGAGGTCCAGCGTGAAGCGCGAGACCCGGCGTTCGGCGACATGGCGGTCGCGGTCGAGGCCGGAGTGCGGGGTGTAGTGCAGGTACACCCAGCCGTTGCTCTCGAAGGCGGGGTCCAGCTCGATACCTAGCAGCCCCTCCTCGACCTTGGTCAGTTCGTCGCCGCCGCCCTTGTTGCCGAAGACGGTCAGCGCGCCGGCGAGCGTCACCTTCTTCGTCGCCGGGTCGTACACGTGGATCTGGCCGAGACCCTTCCCCATGTCGGGGCTGTTCCAGTCGGTCACGACCGGCGCGCCGTTCACGCCGCCGCCCCGGCCGATGTACAGCACCCGTCCGTCGGGCGCCACGACCATGCCGTGGGGCTCGCCGATCTGGTCCTGCCGGCCGGGCTGGTTGGGCTGGGTGACCCGCACCGCCGCGTAGTTGGCGTCGATGGTGGCCTTGCAGTCGGCGCGCGAGAGCCGCGTCGTCCACAGCAGGGCGCCGCGCAGGTGGTCGCGGAAGTCGGTCTCGGCGAAGGACTCCACCGTGCCGCCCATGCCGGTGTAGAAGGACCGGCCGCCGTCGTAGTCGCGGCACCAGGAGACGGGGTGGTCGGCGCCGTTGGCGCCGGTCCCCGGCCGGTAGCTCGCCTCCCGCACCTTGGCGACGGTGTGCACCTTGCCGGTCGGGTTGCCCGCCCAGTTGATCCACTGGTCGGGCCGCTTCCACTCCACCGGCAGGTCCCTGGTGGCGGGATGGACCCGGTCGGGGACCTCGACCGTGGCGCGCTGGACCCCGTCCGGACTCGTGGCGGCCGGCCGGGCTCCGATCAGCCCGGTGAACCAGTCCGAATACGGTTCGGTCCTGGCCGCGTCGTGGATGCCGAGGAAGCCGCCGCCGGTCTCCATGTAGGACTCCAGGCCGGCCTCCTGCTCGGGGTCGAGGACGTCGCCGCCCCCGGTCAGGAAGACCACCGCGTTGAAGGTCCCCAGCCGCTTCGGGCTGGTGAAGACCGAGGCGTCGTCGGTCGCCACGATCTTGAACCGCTGTGCGGCGGGACCCGACAGGCCGATCGCCTCGATGGCCTCGATGCCCGCGTCGACGGTCGGCGACTCCTCGGTGGCCGACGCGTGGAACACCAGGACCTTGACGTTCTTGCCGCCCGGTGGGGACGGCAGGGATAACGATGCCGGTGCCGGCTCTGGATACGGCCTGGCCGTGGCGGCGTTGCCGCCGATCAGGGACGCCGCCATGGTGCCGACCACCAGGACGGTGGCCGCGGCGCGCCGCGATCTCGACCGGTGATGTGGTGCGCTCTGCATGGTTCGCACTCCTCTGTGGTCACTTCTGTGGCACAGCAACAGCGCATGAAGCTAGACGGCTTTCGACGGTTCGCCAACAGCAATAGGCGGAATCCCACCATCTTTGTCCTGGGTGTGGATAAACGAAGATCACTGCTCTACGGTGTGGCCGTCCCTGGGGGTCCTCGCGCCCCGTCCGTCCCCTCACGGCACTGGAGTGTCCGGAATGGCCATGGACAGAAGGAGTTTCAGCCGGCGGCTGCTGGCGGGCGGCGTGGTCGCCGCCGCCGGGACGGCCTCGTTGTCGGTGGCGTCCGCGCCACCCGCCTCCTCGGCGGAGTCACCGCCGCCCACCGCACCGGCCGGCGGCCAGGTCCGCCATCTCAAGCTCTACGCCGAGACCTTGCCGAACGGTCGGATGGGATACGGCCTGGAGAAGGGCAAGGCCACCGTGCCCGGCCCGCTGATCGAACTCGTCGAGGGCGACACGCTGCACATCGAGTTCGAGAACACCACGGACGTGGACGCCAGCCTCCACGTCCACGGTGTGGACTACGACGTCGCCAGCGACGGCACCCGGATGAACCGCGGCCACGTGGAGCCCGGCGGCACGCGGACGTACACCTGGCGCACCCACGCACCCGGCCGGCGCAAGGACGGCACATGGCAGGCGGGCAGCGCGGGTTACTGGCACTACCACGACCACGTCGTCGGCACCGATCACGGAACGGGCGGGATCCGCAAGGGCCTCTACGGCCCGGTCGTGGTGCGCAGGAAGGGCGACATCCTGCCGGACAAGCAGTTCACGATCGTCTTCAACGACATGACGATCAACAACAGGGCCGCGCACGAGACCCCGAACTTCGAGGCGACGGTGGGCGACCGGGTCGAGATCGTCATGATCACGCACGGCGAGTACTACCACACCTTCCACATGCACGGTCATCGCTGGGCCGACAACCGGACGGGCCTCCTGACCGGCCCGGACGACCCCAGCCGGGTCGTCGACAACAAGATCACCGGGCCCGCCGACTCCTTCGGCTTCCAGATCATCGCGGGCGAACACGTCGGCGCCGGCGCGTGGATGTACCACTGCCACGTCCAGAGCCACTCGGACATGGGCATGGCCGGCCTGTTCCTCGTCGCGAAACCCGACGGGACCATCCCGGGTTACGAGCCGCATCACGCCGCTGGCGCCGCGCAGGACGCGGACGTCTCCGCGGGGCAGCACGCGCACCACTGACCGGGGCAGGGGGCAGCCATCCGGAAGCCGCACTGTGCGGGCTTCCGGGTGGCGCGCCCTCGCCGTCCCCCTGGACCGGTGGCTACAGGGTGATCCAGTAACGGCGCTTGAGGCCCGTGCCGGTGGTGCGGACGTCCTCCAGGACGCCACCGTTGCGCTCGATGGTGAGTGCCGACCCCACGTTTCCGTCGTCACACGTGACGAGGACCCGGTCCAGGCCGATCGCACGGGCCTCCGCGAGCACCGCACCCAGGGCCCATGTCGCCACGCCGCGCCTGCGTGCGGAGGGCCGGATGCTGTAGCCGATGTGCCCGCCGACATCGAGCAGGAGGTCGTTCAGGTAGTGCCGCAGATCAACGGCGCCCAGGTAGGTGTCGCCCTCGGTGATCCACCAATGGGTGGCATGCACGCGCCCTTCCCCGACGGGCGCGGACCTGTCCGCCTGCCGCCGCAGCCGTGCGACCCACTCCGAGAAGACCTCGGGGCTGCCGAGGTCGCCGTCGGGAGCCAGGCGCAGGCCCGATCCGTCCTGGTGGGCACCGGGAGACCACTCGTCACGCGCGGCCAGCCATGAGGCATGCAACCGGCCTGTGGGTGCGCTCAGTTCGGGCATGCGGGGACGCTAGCACCCGCGCGTTCCGCGGCGTTGTGACGGGTGCCGCGCATTGACCGCCGGGGCGGGCGCTGGGACGATCCCGTTGGCCGGAATGCACTGGGGGTGGGGCGTGGCCGGGATGGTGGTCGAGGTCACCGAGCGGTACTGCCGCACCTGCGAGCAACGGGTCCCGCCGGTGGTGCGCCATCGCGTCGGCACGTTCTTCGGCACACTGGCCGTGTCACAGGTAGGAGCGGTGGTCGTCGCCGTCCTGGCGCTGTTCCACCCGATGTCGTTCCCGCCGCCCGTCCACCTGACGGCGGGCTTGATCTTCTACCTCGCGTGGCCGTCGGCCGTCAGGCCCCCGTGGCTCGGTCTGGTGGCCGCCGCCGCCGTTCTGGCCGTCGCGGCGCTCGTGTCGGCCGGGGCGGGCAGCCGTGCGCGGCGGGCGGCGACCTGTCCGACGTGCCGGCTCGGGCTCGACCCCCGCTAGGGGCGGTACGAGGTGAACGGGTCAGTGTGGACGTGCCGTTGACGTCGGGCCCCGCGTAGGGGGCGGATCAGGGGGTCAGGGCGACGAAGGTGTCCGCGATGCGGTCGGCGTCGGTCGGGTGGGCGGCGATGGCGATGATGCGCCAGGTACCGGAGGAGTGACGCCGGACCTCGAAGTGGACTCCGAGGCGTTCGATCTCGGTGTTGTCGGCAGTACGGCGCGACCAGATCACGTCGATCCCGGCGGAGTGCGAGCTGTAGGCGGTCACTCGGCTGTCGGGAACATCGGTGTGGGTGTATCCGGCGGCCCGCAACGGCTCCTGCTGCGCGGCAAGGTAGACCAGTACCGCGTCCGGGTCGGTGCACCAGTCGTACACGGCGCGGGCCGGGTCGGGGTCGTCCACCGAGACGCTGAGCGGAGGGACCCAGAAGTCCAGAACGACCCGGGGATCGGCGGACGGGTCCGCGGCCACGGCGGTCCAGGCCGGGAGGTACTGGTGGAAGAACCAGTCGCGGGCCTCCTCGGCCGCACGCGCCACATTGTCCTTGTACTGGCCGAGGTCCACTTCGTTCCTTCGCCTTCCTCGCACCCCGGGCACGAGTGTGGCCCGGGCCTGGGATCGCCCCCGACGACATTCTGACAAAACGTCAGGCAAGAGGAACCCGACCCGCCGCCGCACGCTGCGCGGAGCGCGGGCCACCCGTGCTTCTTCGCGGCCCGCCCGGGACCTGCCGGCACAAGGAGGGTCGCCGGCCGGCCGGTGCCGGCGAATACGGAGGGCGATTCCGCAGCGACCGTCCGGCGCCCACCGGGTACCACGGTGACCGGAGGCGGCTTCCACTTCCTCACAGGGCGGCCTGTTCCCGTGCGGTCCCCCGGCGCCGGCGCGGCGTAGCCACCTGCCCGCCTGCCGCCCGGGAATAAATGTCATCGCCCGATGACTTCAGTTGATGACTTCGACTGATGACATCGAGGAGTGACGTGAACAGTCCCGCGACAGCGGACCCGCGGACCGGGCGGCAGCGAGCGCTGGTGCCGGTGCTGGTCTCGCTCGGCATGCTGGTCGCCGTGGTGAGCAGCCTCGGTGCCCCGCTGGTGCCGACGATCGCCGCGGAGGAGCACGTCTCCCTCAGCGACGCCCAGTGGTCGCTGACCGTCACGCTGCTCGTCGGAGCCGTCGTCACGCCGTTCATGGGCCGCCTCGGTGACGGCCCGCGCCGCCGCCCGGTGATCCTCGGCGCCCTGGTCGCGGTACTGACCGGCTGCTTCCTTGCCGCGCTGCCGCTGGGCTTCGGCTGCCTCGTGACCGGACGGGCGCTGCAGGGAGTCGGGCTCGGCCTCGTCCCGCTGGCCATCGCGACCGCCCGGGACGCCCTGCCGCCGCGGCGGTCGCGGCCCGCGGTGGCCCTGCTGTCGATCACCACCGTCGCCGGGGTCGGTCTGGGCTACCCGCTCACCGGCGTGATCACGGAGTCCTTCGGGCTGCACGCCGGCTTCTGGTTCGGGGCGGCGGTGAGCGTCGCCGCGCTGGTGGCCGCCGTCGTGGTGCTGCCGCCGTCCCCACGTGGTGCCGCGCCCCGGCTGGACGTTCCCGGTGCGCTGCTGCTCGGCGCCGGGCTCGCCGGGCTGCTGCTCGCCCTGAGCGAGGCCGAGCTCTGGGGCTGGGGCTCGCCGCGGCTGCTCGCCCTGGCGGGTGTCTGCGTACTGCTGCTCGGGGTCTGGGTCGTGCACGAACTGCGCACCGCGCGGCCGCTGGTCGACCTGCGGCTGACCAGGGACCGCACCGTGCTGACCGCCAATGCGACCGCCCTGGTGGCCGGCCTCGGGATGTACCTGCTGCTGTCGCTGGTGACCCGCTTCGTGCAGACGCCGCGTGCGGCCGGCTACGGATTCGGGGCCTCGGTGGCCCTCACCGGGCTGGTGCTGCTGCCGTTCTCGCTCGCCAGCATGGCCGCCGGCCGCGTGGTGCCGCTGGTGGCCCGGCGCGTCGGCACCGCCCTCGTGCTGCCGCTCGGGTGCGCGGTCTCGCTGGCCGCGGTGCTGGCCTTCGCCCTCGTGCGCGGACAGCTGTGGGAACTGTTCGCGATCATGGCGGTGGCCGGGTTCGGGATCGGCTGGATGTTCGCCGTCATGCCGGGCATGATCGTGGGATCCGTCCCCGCGCACGAGACAGGCAGCGCGATGAGCTTCAACCAGGTGCTGCGCTACGTCGGCTACTCGACCGGAAGCGTCCTGAGCGCCACCGTCCTGGAGGCTCACACCGTCGCGGGCGGCATGCTGCCCACCGGCGACGGCTACCGGACGGCCGCACTGCTGGCCTGCGGCGTGTGGGCGGCGATGATCCTGGTGACCGCCGTGCTCCCGCCGCGGCTCAAGCGTGCCGCTGCCACCGCGTCTGCGGTGGTGCCCGTGTCCCGGACGGTGGGCGAGGACGCGGCCCGGAAGGAGGCGAGGCGGTGAACGACCGTACGCCGTCGCGCAGGCGGGACTCCGCGCGCAGCCGCGAACTGCTGCTCCGGGCGGCGGGTGAACTCTTCAGCGAGCGGGGCTTCGACCGGACCACCATCCGCGACATCGGTGAGCGCGCGGGTGTCGATCCGGCAATGATCGCCCGGTACTTCAACAACAAGAGCGGCTTGTACACGGAGGTGCTGCGCGCGGAACTGGGCGACGCGGCCCCGCCGGACCTGCTGCGACCCGATCGGCTCCGTGCACTCCTCGAGCGGGCGGACCGGCGCGGCGCGGGCCCCGTCTTCCGGTCGGCCGTCCAGGCCGAAGGCGACCCAGTCGTCCAGGACGCCGCCCGCGTCCAGTTGTATCTGCGGCTCGTCGACCCCCTGCGGGAGCGGTTCGCCGCCAACGGTCTGGACCGGCCCCGACTGCGGGCCGAGACCGCGGTCGCCGCGTTCCTGGGGGTGCTGCTGGCCCGGGGTGCGGGAACGCTCGACGAACTGGCGTCCGCCGAGCTGGAGGACCTGCTGCCCTTGCTGCGCACCACGCTCGAGGGTCTCGACACCTGACGGTGGCGGGGCGTGCTCACTGCTCCAGCGGCAGGCTCGCGCTCGCGGGGGAGCGCGACGCGACGGTGCGCAGCGGAACACCGCGGAAGGTCTGGATGAGGACGAGTGCCGCACCGGCGGTCACGCACTGGTCGGCGAGGTTGAAGATGCCCGACGAGCCGACCTGGATGAAGTCCAGCACGGCGCCGCGGCCGAAACCAGGTGTGCGGAACAGGCGATCGGCGAGGTTGCCTCCGGCGCCCGCGAAGATCAGCCCGAGACCGACCGCCCACCCCGTGGACCGGACGGAGGGCGCGACCCGTGCGACGAGGACGAGCACGACGGCCGCAAGGAGCGCGAACACCAAGGTCGCGCGGGGCGCGAAGGAGCCGGCAGCCCCGGGGTTCCGGAACGCGGTGAAGGTCACCGCACCGCCCAGTGCGTGCCTGGGTTCGTGGCCCTCCACGGCGACCGCGGCGATCGCCTTCGTGACCTGGTCCACGGCGAATCCGGCCGCCGCAGTCGTCCACAGCAGGTACGTCCGCCGCACCGCCCACCTCCTGATCACCGACAGCCGTCCACCGAGCGTACGCGCTGCCGCCGACAACGGGGCGGTCGCCCGGGAAGAGGGGACGCCAGGCCGACCTCACCAGGTCAGGGTCAGCGAACCCCCTACCGGCAGCGCCTGCCAGCGGTCGGCGTATTCCGCGAACCGGGCCACGATTCGTTCGACCTCCGCGGGGATCTCGCCCGCCGGGACGTACGCGGGCAGCGACTGCGCGTGCCCGTTCCGGACCTCCCACACGGGCACGGCGATGCCCGCCAGGTGCTCCGACCGGGCCATGTCCGCCTGCGCCTCGGGGGACGACTTCACCGGCTTCGACTTGCGGCGCCGGGCCGCCTTGGCGCGCTCCGCGGGATCGGCGGGCCAGAACAGGCCGTTGTCCCCCGCGGCGAGGCGCCCGTAGACCCCGAGCTTGATGCCGGCCTCCGCCTCCACGAGGAAGTGCACCAGGTCGTGCGGCAGATACCGGTGCCCACCGGGCCCGTTGCGCGGGGCGAGTTCGGCCCCGGTCTCGCGGTGCACCGCGATGTCGTAGCTCGTGCCGGGACCCTTGGTGAAGACGACGCGCATACCGGGAACGGTAGGAGGTCCCCGCGGTGGGACGCACCTGGTTTTCCCGCGGCCGGGGTCCGTCCGCATGCGGTTCGTGCAGGGCAGCGGATGCGGCTGGCGGATCGGTTGGCTGCGGGCACCCTCTGGGGCAAGGTCAACGAGAAGGTCCCGGCCGGCGTGACGTCGGTGCGGATGCCCCTGCGGTCGGCGGGGCAGAGGTAACGCTCGGGCGGGCGCGGTCCTCTAGCCGGGTGACCAGGCGTGTGGTGGTGCTCTGGCTGAGGACGACGGCGTGTGCGACCTGCTTCGTCTCGCGCGCTCGATGTGCGTCTCGATCCTGCCCGTGCAGCAGGGACAGGGCGCACCGTCCCCGCGCCAGGCCGATGCCCTCGGGGTCCATCGCCGTCATGGGGCTTCCTCTGTCCACGCATCGGCCCCTGCACGACAGACCCCCCCCACGACAGTAGGAAGCTCCTGCCCATACACCTCGCACGCCATCAAGCACTCCTTGCAATACTCGGCGTGTGCAATTACTGTCGACTCAGATAAGCGCACCTGCAATCTTCGGGAAGGGTGTCCCCTCATGCCTCTCGCGCTTCTGGCTCTCGCGATCGGGGCCTTCGGCATCGGAACGACCGAATTCGTGATCATGGGCTTGCTGCCCCAGGTCTCGCACGACTTCGGAGTCTCCATCCCCACCGGCGGCCTGCTCGTCACCGGCTACGCGCTCGGCGTCATGTTCGGCGCGCCGCTGATGACCGTGCTCGGCACCAAGGTCCCCCGCAAGCGGATGCTCATGCTGCTGATGGGCCTGTTCATCGCCGGCAACCTGCTCTCCGCCCTCGCCCCGTCCTTCGCCGTCATGCTCATCGGCCGGGTGATCGCCTCCCTCGCCCACGGAGCCTTCTTCGGTATCGGATCCGTCGTCGCCGCCGACCTGGTCGCCCCGGACAAGAAGGCCGGCGCGATCGCCATGATGTTCACCGGCCTCACCGTCGCCAACGTCATCGGCGTCCCGCTCGGCACCCTGGTCGGACAGTCCGCCGGGTGGCGCGTCACCTTCGGCATCGTCGCCGCCATCGGCGTCCTGGGCCTGGCGGGCGTCGCCCGCCTCGTCCCCGACGTGCCCAAGCCGGAGGGCGTCCAACTGCGTCACGAACTGGCCGCCTTCAAGAACGCCCAGGTCCTCCTCGCCATGGCGATGACCGTCCTCGGCTTCGGCGGAGTCTTCGCGGCCGTGACCTACATCGCCCCGATGATGACGCACGTCGCCGGATTCTCCGACGGATCGGTGACCTGGCTGCTGGTGCTCTTCGGCCTCGGCATGGTCGGCGGCAACCTCGTCGGCGGCAAGTACGCCGACCGTGCCCTGATGCCGATGCTCTACGTCTCCCTGGGCGCCCTCGCTCTCGTCCTCGGCCTCTTCACGGTCACCGCGCACAACCGGATCACCGCCGCGGTCACCCTCACCCTGATCGGCGCCCTGGGCTTCGCCACCGTCCCGCCCCTGCAAAAGCGCGTCCTGGACCATGCCCACGGCGCCCCGACGCTGGCCTCGGCCGTCAACATCGGCGCCTTCAACCTCGGCAACGCCCTGGCTGCCTGGCTCGGCGGCATCGTCATCGCGGCCGGGCTCGGCTACACCGCCCCCAACGGGGTCGGCGCGGCCCTCGCCGGCGCCGCCCTGCTGATCGCCGTCCTCTCCGCCGCCTTGGAACGTCGCGGCGGCTCGCACACCGCCGTCATTAGCGCTCCGACGGCCGAACGCCCGGTCGTCACTCACTGATCCGGCCCAGCACGGCCACCGTCCGCATGGGCCTGGCAACCACGTTGATCACGCCCGGCAGAACAGTCACCACCGCATCAACGACCAGTACCGCCTCTTGACGACAACCCGTTACCAAGGAGAGATCCCATGTGCACCACCGCTGTCGCCCCCCTCACCGCCCAGGATGCCTACGCACTCATCGACGCCGCCGGCAACGCTGCGGACGCAGCCGGTGTCGCGGTCAGCGTCGCCGTCCTGGATGCCGGTGGCCGGCTCCTCGCCTTCCGCCGTAACGAGCAGGCGGTACTGATCTCGGGTGAGACCAGCCGCGCCAAGGCCTACACGTCGGTCCAGCTGAGCACCCCCACGGTCGACCTCGTCGGCGCCGTACAGCCGGGCGGGCCCCTGCACACGCTGCCCACCGCCCTCGACCGGCCGCTGCTGTTCATCGCCGGCGGCATCCCCCTCCACCGCGACGGCCGGCTGATCGGCGCCATCGGCGTCGGCGGAGGCACTCCCGACCAGGACCACTCCTTCGCCACCGCCGCGGTGAAGACCCTCGGCTGACGTTGCCACCCCGGGCCGCTGACCGCCGGCTCCCATCCACCGGAAATCCGGCGGTCAGCCGTCCCTGTACCCATGACAGACCACCCCCGCGTCAGTCGCACACCCACTCACAGCGCCCCCTCCGGGCCGGAGCCGACCGGGCCGGCCGACGCGCGAAAGGATCAGCGCCATGACCAAGACGGGCCCCCAGATCACGCTGAACAATGGCGTCGCCATGCCCCGGCTGGGCTTCGGTGGCTTCCAGGTGGGCGAACGGGAGATCGCCACGGCCCTGGAAAGCGGCTACCGCAGCATCGACACGGCGTCGGCCTACGGCAACGAGGCCGACGTCGGGCGGGCGCTGCGCTCGTCCGGCATAGCCCGGGACCTCGTGTTCGTCACGACCAAGGTGTGGAACAGCGACCAGGGCTACGAAAGCACCCTTGCCGCCTTCGAGGCCTCGATCGCCCGGCTCCAACTGGACTACGTGGACCTGTACCTCGTCCACTGGCCTGCCCCGGCACGCAATGCCTACCTGGACACATGGCGGGCACTGGAGAAGATCCTCGCAGACGGCCGGGTGCGCGCCATCGGGGTCTCCAACTTCCGGACTGCGGACCTGCGGCGCCTGCTGGACGACAGCGGAACCGTCCCGGCGGTCAACCAGATCGAGCTGCATCCCTATCTGCAGCAGACAGAGCTGCGGGCGCTCCACGACCGACACGGCATCGTGACCGAGGCATGGGGCCCGCTCGCCCGCGGCGGCCTTCTGGGGCACCCGGTCATCACGGCCATCGCCGGCCGGCTCGGCAGGACCCCGGCCCAGGTCGTCCTGCGCTGGCACCTGCAGCTCGGCAATGTCGTCATCCCCAAGTCGGCGACACCCGAGCGCATCCGCCAGAACTTCGATGTCTTCGGCTTCGAACTCACCAACGCGGATATGGCCGTGATCGGCGGGCTCGGCAACGGTACCCGCACCGGGCCGGACCCCGACACTGTCAACTGATCCCCACGGAACAAGCTGAGTTGCCGGGCCGCTCGGGTCGCTGCCGGAGTCCGCGATGCCGGGCTCCGGCGGCGGGAGCGGCCCGTCCCCGACGCACACCGGGCGGCATCGAAGCCTGTCGCATCATCACCATGCCGGGCGTGCACGGACAGGCACATGCGAAGCCGTGGCCACCGGTGCCCGAAAGGCTCCGCTGTATATTCCTCGGATGACCTCTTCGGATGCGATCGACGACCGCCTGATCACCACATTCGGTCGTCTGGTAGAGGCCTACAGTCGACTTGAACGCCGGCTGGGCGGCGCCCTGCAGGCGGAGGCCGGACTGCCTCACGTGTGGTTCGAGGTCCTGCTCCGTCTCGCCCGCTCGGAGAACGGGCAGATGACGATGGGCGTTCTCGGCGAGCAGATCGCGTTGACCAGTGGCGGTGTGACCCGGCTGATCGATCGCATGGCAGCCGCAGGATACGTGGAGCGCCGTCTTCTCCCGGCCGACCGCCGGGTGGTGTACGCAGTGGTCACCCCGTCCGGCCGTGAGGTGGTGAACCGGGCCTCCGTCGCGCACGCACGCAACCTGCGGGATGTCTTCGCCGGATTCGGGGAGCAGGACCTCGACAGCCTCGATCGCCTGCTGGACCGTCTGCGGGAAAACGTCCCCCCCGCCTCCTGATCGATCCGTTCCCGGCGAGGTGGTGTCAGACGCGCGGTCGGTGCCCGGTTGGTCGCCGCTGCGACTGTGCCCGGCGGGGCGGCCACGGTTGGTCGCTCGCTCGACGGTGTTGCGCTTCTTGTACCGCTCCTCGTCGAAGCCGGGTGGCCGTCCGCCGCGTGAGCCTTTGTGCCGGCGGGCAGCCTGGCTGTCGGTCGTCTCCGGGAGGGTGTGCCGGATGCCCCGGCGTCGCAACAGCTCGCGTACGGGCCCGTAGGCGTAGGCCGACGTGGACGGCGAGTATTCGCATCGGCTGGACAAGTCCCAGGCTTCCTGTGCGGGGCCCGGTCGGCGGGCGGTCAGCGGAGGGCCGCGGCCTCGTAGCGGTCGACCTGCTTGCGGAGCAGCAGCGCGGTGGTGTCCGCGTCGGCGTCCGACGTGGTCCGGGTGCCGGCGTTGACGAGCGCGGGTCCGTCGAGGACGAACTGCTGGAGGGTGGTGGACCCGCCGTCCTTGACGCGTACGCCGAGGGAACGCTCGCCGAGCTTGTCGACGCCCGTGCGCGTGTACGTGACGACGGAGCCGTTGTGCGTCCGCTCGCGGCAGGACTGCAGTGCCTGCTCCATCGCGTCCAGCACCTCGGCGGCGTCGCTCGGGGTGGCGTACTGCCGCAGTTGGACGGTCGCGACCGCCGCGGTGCCCCCGGTGCCGTTCCGGAAGGTGCTGTCCACGGTGACCTGCGCCTCGTGGGGCTGCGTGTAGTCGCAGAAGCTCTGGTTCGCGCCGAGCCCGTCGCCCTTGCCCGCGGACCAGCCGGCGGGCAGGTCCGACAGGGGCAGCAGGGCCGCACCCAGTTTCTCCTTCGCCAGGAAGTGCGCACCGGGGCCGGGCGGGGCCGCGCCGGGTGTGCCGGCCGCGGGGGAACCGGGGGTGCTCCGCGTCGCGGGCGGGGCGCCCGCGGAGGCCGGGGGCGTGGTGGAGCTGCAGGCGGCGAGAGCGGCGGTGAACAGGAGCGTTCCGACGATGTGGACGAGCTTGCGGTGGGACAAAGGGTTCCTTGCAGGTGGCGACTGATCTGTCGGGCTGAACGGGATGGCCGGCGCAGCTTATGCACCTGTCGCCGGCTTCCGTGCGACGGGCCCGTTATGCGCAGTTGGCCGTTGCGTCTCCGGTCGGTGTACGCGGCCACTGCCGGGGACTGCGCGGGCGGGCAATGCGCCGTGCGCAACGGGGCAAGGAGGGTCGCCCGGGCCGGACCTACGGTCGAGGTGTCCCGCCACGAAAGGGACCCGATGCGCAGGGCTGCGGCCGCTCACGGACCCCCGCGGTTCCCGGACCCGGCGCACCAACCATGAGGGAGTGAGATCGATGACGGAGATCGAACAGTTCGAGGGAGCGGGGGAGGAGGGCCGGCCGCTTCATCGCCTGACCGTCGCGGGTCTCCTGGCCTCCGTCCTCGCGGCCAGCGTGGTGTGCGCGGTGCTCGCCATTCTGCCGCTGGGCCATCCCAGCCTCGCGTGCGGCATCGCGCCGCTTCTCACCGCGGGGGCCGTGGCCGTCGTGCTGGGCCGTCTGAAAGACCGCTACCGCCATCGGGCGGCGCAGGCGTGTGCCGTGTCCGACACCGTGCGGCGGGTCCTGCTGCGGCCCCTTCCCCGGCGCATCGGCGCTCTCGGGCTCGCGTCCGTCTACCGTGCCTGCGGCGGTCGCGGTCAGGTCGGCGGCGACCTGTACGCGGTCGCGCGCACGGGTGGGGCGACGCGGTTGATCATCGGCGACGTGTGCGGCAAGGGCCTGCCCACGTTCGAGGACGTCGCGGCCGTGCTCGGCGCTTTCCGGGAGTGGGCCCCGCGGGCCGAGGGCCTGCCCGAGTTGTCGGCACGTCTGGAGGAGAGCTTCCTGCGCCACCTGGCGGAGGCCGACGACGGCGCCCGCGACACGAACGAGCGCTTCGTGACGGCGCTGCTCCTGGAGATCCCGGACGGCGAGCGGTTCGCCCGCATGGTCAATCACGGACATCCGTCGCCGGTACGGGCCCGCGAGGGGGGTGTCGACCTGGTGCCGGGCCGCCCGTCGCTGCCGCTGGGACTGCACGGTCTGCCCGGCTTGGGCGCGATCGAGGAGTCCTTCGAACTGGCCGTGGGGGACACGCTGTTGCTCTACACGGACGGCCTGATCGAGGCCCGCGACGCCGCCGGGCGCCACTATCCGCTGCTGGAGCGCGCACGGGACTGGGGGTGGACCCGGCAGGACGCGGCACACCACGACTCCCTGCCCGCCGTGCTCGGGGAGATCCTCCAGGACCTCGTCGCCCACTCGGGCACGCTTCCGGCGGACGACCTCGCGATGGTCGCGCTGACCCGCCTGGAGGGACCGGGTGCGGCCGCGCGGCTCCAGCCCGTGGGTGAGGCCCTGCACGGGGCCGCCGGGTGAACGCGGCGGGCAGGATCACGTAGGCAGGTACCGGTACCCGTGCGGCCACCGCGCGGGCACCGGCCACGGGGGGCCACCCCGGCGCCTCGCCGGACCGTCACTCGTACCGGTACTTCAGCGAATCCGCCTCCGTCCGCTCGATGTCGGCGATCGTCAGCTCCGGCATCCGCAGCTGGGCCAGTGTCACCTCGGCCGAGGTCGGCTGGGCGTCCGCCGGCAGCCACTGCTCCGGCTTCCAGGCCGCGCTGCGCAGGAGCGCCTTGGGGCAGTGCGGGTAGACCTCCTCGATCCCCACCACCAGCGCGCTGGCCGGCGGCTTGCCCACGGCGGTCAGCTGCGACAGCAGCTCCGGGCGGGTGGAGACGCAGGCGCGGCCGTTCACCCTGAGCGTGGTGGTGCGTCCCGGGATGACGAACAGCAGCCCGGCCCGGCCGGTGGCGACGACGTTCTGGAGGGTGTCCAGGCGCTTGTTGCCGGTCGCGTCCGGTATCGCCACCGTTCGTGCGTCCAGGACGGAGACGAATCCGGGGGGACCGCCGCGCGGTGAGACGTCGCAGTTGCCCTCCTCGTCCGCGCTGGCGACCAGGACCAGCGACGCGCAGGCGATCAGCCGCCCGGTCTGCTCGGTGAGTTCGGTCATCTGCTTGCGCACGGCGGCGTCGCCGGGGAGCGCGTAGGCCTGGCGCAGCGCCTCCTGGTCGCGTACGGCGTCGAGGCGGAGCGAGTCGAATGCACTGCTGACAAGGGATGGCGTCATGCCCCCGACCCTATGGGGCGGACCTGCCGGCGCAGGGTTCAGCCGGCGGCGCTGTCGTCGTCGGTCCGGCGCGTACGGGAGGCCGGGAGCGGTTCGAGAAGCCGCCGGGGGCGGACGAGTTGGGCGGACACGGGATCGAGGTCCGCGTCGGCGGCCACGTGGAAGCCGGGGCCGGGTTCCATCCGGATCTCGGGGACCGCCGCGACGGAGCCGCATGCCTGGCAGCGGCCTTCGCCGTCGAGGAGGCCGCCGTCCGCGTCGTGGTGCCAGGCGCGCTTCACGCCGGCGGGGGAGTAGTACGCATCGCCCCAGGCCATCATGGCGCGCACGATCGGCCACAGCGCGATGCCCTTGGCCGTCAGCCGGTACTCGACGGTTCCCGCCCCGTCGTCGTCCCTGGTGAGCACGCCCTCCCTGACGAGCAGCTTCAGCCGGCCGGTGAGGACGGCACGGGGGATCCGCAGCTGGGTGGCGAGGTCCCCGAAGCGGCGCACCCCGTAGAAGGCGTTGCGGACGATGAGAAGGGTCCATCGTTCGCCGATGACCTCCATCGCTCGTGCCAGCGAGCAGTTGCTGTCCGGGTAGGTGCTGGGAAGCGTCATACCCGCATTTTACCTCCATTGGTTCACTCACTGAACTGGCCGGTGTTACGGTGACCTTAGTTCACTGACTGAACTGCATTGTCGGGCGCGTGGGGCGGGTATGCCGGAGAGGGTTCTGATGATCAATGACGACAGGCTGTTCCTGATCACCGGTGCGACCGGCAGGACCGGGGTCGGAACGGTCCAGCTGCTGCTGGAGCGCGGTCACCGCGTCCGCGCCCTGGTGCACCGCGAGGACGGGCGCTCCCAGGCGCTCGCGAAGGCCGGCGCCGAGATCGCCGTGGCGGACCTGCGCGACTTCGGCGCCGTGAGCCAGGCCATGCGGGGCGTCACGGGGGCCTACCTGTGCTATCCGGTCCTCCCGGGCCTGATCGAGGCGACCACCTGCTTCGCCAAGGCGGCGACCGACGCGGGAGTCCGTTCCGTGGTCGGCATGTCGCAGATCTCCGCCCGCGCCGAGGCGGGCAGCGACGCCGCCCGGCAGCACTGGATGTCCGAGCGGCTGCTGGACGCGACCGGCCTGCTCACGGCACACATCCGGCCGACCTTCTTCGCCGAGTGGCTCCCGCTGTGGTGGGAGCGGCGCGACGGCGGGGGACGCCTGCGGCTCCCGTTCGGCGAGGGCCGCCACGCCCCGATCGCCGCGGCCGACCAGTCGTACGTGATCGCCGCCCTGCTGCTCGACCCCGAGCCGCACGACCGCGCCGTCCTCACCCTGCACGGCCCGGCCCAACTGGACCACTACGCCATCGCCGAGGTCATGACCAGGACACTCGGTGTCCCGGTGCGCTACGAACCGATCAGCGTCGAGGAGTTCGCCTCGGCCATGGCGGAACGCGGGATGGACGCCCACCGCGTCCAGCACCTGAGCAACGTCGCCGTCGACTACCGGAACGGCGTGTTCGCCGGCACGAACGACAACGTCGAGCGGATCGGCGGCCGGACCCCGCTGTCCGTCGAGCAGTTCGTCGGTGAGCACAGGCACGACTTCGACACCAGCGGCCCCTACTACGTGCCCGCCCCCTGACGCGCGGCCGTCCGTGGCCCCGCGCGCAACCACCACCCATCGACTTTCACCAATAAGGAGAACCGCATGTCTTCCGTGCTGATCACCGGCGCTTCCCAAGGAATCGGCCGGGCCATCGCCGTCGAACTGGCGCACCGCGGCCATCGGGTGATCGCCACCGCCCGCCGCCCGGAGGTTCTGGCCGATCTCCCCGTGGCCGAGCGCCTGCGCCTCGACGTCACCGATCAGGACAGCGTCGACCGGGCCCTGGCGGCCGCCGGCGAGATCGACGTGCTGGTCAGCAACGCCGGCGCGACGGTGCGCGCACCGCTGGAGACCGCCCCGCTCGCCGAGGTCGAACGGCTCTACCAGCTCAACGCCCTCGGAGCACTGCGCGTGGCGCAGGGGGTGCTGCCGGCGATGCGGGAACGGCGATCCGGCCGCCTCGTCTTCGTCTCCAGCATCCAGGGACGTCTCGTGCTGCCGATCATCGGACCGTACGGCGCCAGCAAATGGGCCCTGGAGGCCATGGCCGAGACCCTGGCCATCGAGACCGGCCACTTCGGCGTCAAGGTGAGCATCGTGCAGCCGGGCGCCGTGGCCACGACCGGCGTCACACAGGCGCGGTCGTTCGTCCCGGAGGACAGCCCGTACGCCCCGCTGTACCGGCAACTCCCCACCCTGCGCGGCGAGGTCATCACCTCCGAGGAGGTCGCCGTCGTCGTTGCCGACACGATCGAACAGCCCGACCCTCCCCTGCGCGTGCCCGCCGGCGCTCCCGCGGAACGGGCCCTGAAGGCCCGCAAGGAGGCGCCCGAGAACGAGCCGTTCATGCCGGCCGCTCTCGACTGGTAGGGCGGAGGCGCCGGGCCCGCGGGGCGGCCGTACGGCTCAGTCGTGCGGCACCCCGCGGGCCGGCACGCCGCCGTCCGCACCGCTGCGGCCGGCGGCCCACGAGGCCAGCACCGTCAGGGCCTCGTCCGAGCGCGAGCCGGGATCGGCGAGGAACGTCAGCAGGGTCTGGTCCGGGTCGCCGGGGAAGGCCAGCGCCTCGGTGCGCAGCGTGAGGGGGCCGACGACCGGATGGTGCAGGTACTTGGTGTGGTGGCTGAACCGCACCACCTTCTGCGCGGCCCACCACCGGCGGAAACGCTCGCTCTTCATGGACAGTTCGCCCACCAGCTCGGCGGTGCGGGGGTCGTCGGGGTGCCGGGCGGCGTCCATGCGCAGCGTTCCCACGAACTCGGAGGCGACCTTCTCCCACCGGTCGCCGAAGAGCGAGCGCGCCGTCTCGTCGAGCACGATCCAGCGCGTGGCGTTGCGGTCCCTGGCGGGCATCGCGTCGAAGTCGGCGAGCAGCGCACGGCCCATCCGGTTGCTGACCAGGATGTCGGTACGCCGCCCCAGGACCAGGGCCGGGGTGTCCTCGAGCCGGGCGAGAAGCGCGTGGATCCCCGGACGTACCTTCTGCCCGGCGCGTGGGGTCCGGCGGACCGTCCCGGCGGCCTGCGGACGCGCCACCGCGTGCAGGTAGCTGCGTTCCGCCGGATCGAGCTGGAAGGCGTTCGCCAGGGCGTCGAGGACGGACTCCGAGGGAGTGATGGGCCGGCCCTGCTCCAGGCGCGTGTAGTAGTCCACGCTGACACCCGCCAGCGCCGCCAGTTCCTCCCGGCGCAGCCCGGGGACCCGCCGCGGCGCCGCGTCGTGCAGACCGAGTCGCTCCGGATCCATCGCCGCGCGCCGGGCGCGCAGGAAGTCGCCGAGCCCTTCGTTGCGGTCCATTCCCCCATGGTCCCTCCTGCCGGGGCGGCGTGCCCCGGCGAACCTGGCCCTCCGGATCCCAGGAAGCAGCGGGCCGGTTCCCGGCCCGCCACCGGTCTCCGCCGGCGCTTGGCTGGGGTGCGGGACGCCACTTCCGGTCCCGCAGCCAACGCCGCCGTGCACGCCGCACGGCCTTTCGCAGGGAGCTTCCGACATGACTTCGACCTGGCTCATCACCGGCGCGACCTCGGGCTTCGGCCGCATGGTCGCCGAGCGCGCGCTCGCCGGCGGCGCCTTCGTGATCGCCGTCGGTCGGCGCGGCGACCGGCTCGACGACCTGGCGGACCGGGCCCCGCGGGGACGGGTCACCACGCTCCCGCTGGACATCACCGCGCCCGGCGCGGAGCAGGCACTGGCCGACGCCGTACGGACGGCGGGCGGGCTGGACGTCCTGGTGAACAACGCCGGTTACGGGCTGTTCGGCCCCGTCGAGCAGATCGACGCCGACAACGCGCGCGCGATCTTCGACACCAACGTGCTGGCCAACCTCGCCGTGCTGCGCGCCGTACTCCCGGCACTGCGCGCGTCCCGCGGCCGGATCATTCAGATCTCCTCGCTCAACGGCCAGCTCGCATGGGCCTCCTCCGGTCTGTACTCGGCCTCCAAGGCCGCCGTGGAACTCGCCAGCGAAGCGCTCGCGCACGAACTCGCCCCCACGGGTGCGAAGGTGACCATCGTCGAACCCGGCATCTTCGCGACCGAGTTCGCCACCAGCCTGCTGGTCGTCCCCCCGCACGAGGCGTACGCGCCGACCGTCGGGAAGTTCCTCGACGACTTCTCCGCGCTGCCCCCGTCGGCGTTCGGCGACGCCGGGAAGGTGGCGGACGCGATCATGGCGGTCGCGTCGATGGACGAGCCGCCCCTGCGCCTGGCCGTCGGCGCGGACGCCGTCGAGCAGATCCGGGCGTCGCTGCGCTCCCGTCTGGCCGAGCTCGACCGCTGGGAGTCCTTCGTGCCCGCGGCGGCCGGCTGAGTACCGCGGGCGCGTACGGACGCCCCTGCCCCCGGACGCGGCCTGCGTCCGGGGGCAGGGAGCCGTTGTGCGGCGGGTCCTGCGGCCGGTCAGGTGGACCAGACCTGGAACTCCGAGAGCTGACCGGCCGGCCAGCCGGTGTTGGCGCCGATGTTCAGGCGGATGTAGCGCTGGGTGGTGGCGGGGAAGGTGATCGTGACCGTGTTGTCGGTGGCCGGGTCGAAGGTGTACGCGGCCGAGGACTTGACGGTGGTCGGATTGGACGGGTCGGTGCCGCCCAGCACGGACAGGGTCTGGGTCCGCGCCCCCCAGCCGGCGGGCAGTTGCAGCACGATCCTGGACACGCTGCGGGCGGCCCCGAGGTCGACCTGCACCCACTGCGGGAACGCGTTGTTGGCGCTCTCCCAGTAGGTCGACCGGGAGCCGTCGGTCACGTTCGACGAGGGATAGACGTCGGTGTGGCTGGACTCGCTCGTCGGCCGTCCCGCGGCCAGGTTGCCGCCCGTGCCCCCGGTTCCGGTGCCCGACAGTGCGATGGTGGTCGGGCTGTTGGCCGCGTTGCTGGTGACGGTGACCGTACCGGTGCGGGTGCCGGTGGCCGTCGGGGTGAAGGTGATGCCGATCGTGCAGGAGGCCCCGGCGGCGATGGACGTCCCGCAGGTGCTGGTCCGTGCGAAGTCGCCGCCGGCGGTGACCGAGGAGATCGAGGCCGCGGTGCCGCCGGTGTTGGTGACGGTGACGGACTGCGCGGCGCTGGTGGTGTTCAGCGTCTGGCCGCCGAAGGCGAGCGAGGTGGGCGAGGCCGACAGAGTGGCAGGAGGGGAGCCGTCTGCCGCGGTGAAGGTGAAGGAGTTGAGATTCCAGCCGCCGTTGTCCTGCTGGAGGGTCAGGACCTGGCGGCCCGCCGGCAGGGTCACCCTGGTGGTGGCGGTGGCCCAGTTCTGCCAGTCGCCGGTGGCGGGGATGCCGACGGCACCGCTGAGGTCGGCACCCGAGGCATTCGACAGGTGCAGGGCTCCGGTCACCGCCGAGGGTGCCGCCACGCGCAGGCCCACCGTGTACGTTCCCGCCGCGGCGACGTCGACGGTGTAGCGGAACCACTGCCCGCCCGCGGTCCAGCCGAGGTTGTGGCCGCCTCCGGTGTCCGAGGTCGCCTCCAGGTCGACGCCGTCGGCGCGGTAGCCGTTGGCGGTGCCGTTGACGCTCGTGACGTTGTAGGCGACGCCCTGGCCGCCCGTGTCGTAGTTCTCCGCCCGGACGGTGCCGGGGACCGCCGCGGGAGTGCCGCCGTAGGGGCCCTCCGGTCCGGAGGGCTCCCAGTTGTTGCCGGTCAGCGTGGCGGTGAAGCCGCCGGAGTTGTTGACGAAGGCCGTGGCTCCGGCGCGCAGGCCCGTGACGGTGTTGCCGGTGATGGCGGCGGAGCCGGTCGGCGCGGGGTAGAACGGCGGTGAGACGGCGATGCCGTTGCGGCCGGGGCCGGTGACGGTGTTGTCCTGCAGCAGGGTGTTGGCCGATGTGGAGAAGCCGATGCCGTCGTAGAGCGAGTCGGCGACTGTGTTGCCGGTGGCGGTGACATGGTCGACGACGCCGGTGTTCTGCCCGTCGCCGCCGTTGCCGATGTGGAACGCGGGCTGCCCCTGGCTGTAGGCGTTGCCGCCGGAGCGGACCACGGTGTTGCCGGAGACCTCCGCGGACAGCAGGTCGCTGCCGTTGACACCGAACCGGCCCGCGCCCAGGCCGATGTAGCGGGCGGTGTCGCTGATGTAGTTGCCGGTGACGTGGTGGCCGCTGCCGCCGTAGATGCCGATGCCCTTGCCGCCCCATGGCGCGATCGAGGTGTTGTTGCTGACGGTGACGTCGGTCATCGGCTGGTAGAAGGTCTGGGAGCCGTCGCCGTTGGTGTTGTAGCGGACCGAGTTGATGGCGATGGCGTCGTCCCCGGTGCCGCGGACGAAGTTGTTCGTGACGGTGAGGTTGTTGCCGGTGTCGGCGCCGAGCGAGACGTTGTTGACGTTGATGCCGTCCGCCCAGATCGCGGTCAGCCGGCTGTTGCGGACGGTGCCGCCGGTGCCCGAGGCCCAGAAGCCGGACATGGTGTGCTGGGTCCAGATGCCGTCGGCGACCCAGTTGGTGCCGGTGGTGTCCATCGCGCCGCCGTCGCCGCCGATGGTGCTGCGGCTGACCGCGTTGGCGTCGATGTGGAAGTTCTGCACCGTGCAGGAGGTCACGTCGAACAGCGCCGCCAGCGGCGTGCTGTTGGGGACCGGGACGTCGCGGTAGACGGTGCTGTACCAGAGGCCCGCGCCCGCGATGGTGATGCCCCGCGCGGTCAGGCCGGTGGTGCCCTTCACGTAGAAGGTGCCCTGCGGGATCCAGAGGACCTTGCCCTGCGACTGGGCCTGGTCGATGCAGTTCTGGATCGCGGCCCGGCTGTCCACCGCCTGGCTGTCGGCGGCGCCGTTGGTCGGGGTGTTGTCGGGGACCGCACCGCAACTGGCAATTGATATCGAGTTCGCCGGCTGGGCGAGGGGAGCCGGCGGGTTCTCCACGTCGACGGAGTCCACGTCGTAGAAGGACGCGCTGTTCGCCGCGTCCTTCCGGAGCGAGAACGTGGCGCCGGCCGGGATCGGCGCGCCGGTGACGAAGGCGTGCGACTCGTCCCAGAAGACCCGGGGACTGCCGTCCGCCGGGTTCTGGTTGTCGCTGGTGTTGTAGTTGTTGTTGCCCTCGTACACCCAGGTCTGCTTGGAGTTGAGGCTGAGGGCCTGCCGGAAGACGCCGTCCACGTACAGGTTCAGCGTCGCGGTCGTGCCGCCGCCGGAGGGGGAGTCGGGGATGGCGGCGCGGACGTTGAGGAAGCTGATGGGCGCCCCGGTGGTGTTGGTCCACTGGACGGAGTTCCCGGTACCGCTCAGGTGCACATAGGCGTGGCCGGACGCTTCGAGGGCGGCGCTGGAGTACTGCGTGGTGGGCGGCGACGTCAGCGAGGTGACGGTCGCGCCGCCGCCCGGTGTGCCGGCCTCGGCCTCGTAGATCCTGAACGCGGTCGTCGCACCGGCTGCGGCGGCGCCGGCCGTGCTCGACGCCGCCTGGTCGGCCCGCTGCGCGGCGGCGCCCGCGGGTAAGGCGGAAACGCACAGGGTGGCGGCCGCCGCGAGGGCGATCGCCACCAACCTGTGCCCGGCGCGGCGTGCGCCGCGCGAACGTCTGGGGATCGCCCGCATCTGAAGCTCCTTCAGGAACGTGGAGAACCGGCGACCCGAACGTACCGACCGTTACCGGGGGTTGCAAGGTTCCGAGCAGGCGCAGCAAAATCCGTGCACATCAGTGGAAGATTGACACGTTGGGCGGCTGTTGCCGCCTTGAGCGCGGCGTCGTCACGGACCCGGCATCGACTCCACCCACTGAGCACGCCAGTCGGGCCGGGCGAACGGATCGGCGAAGTACTGGGTCTCGTGGGCGACCTTGCCCTCGCGGAACTCCATGATGCTGACGGTGAACGCGGGCCTCCCGTCGTACGCGATCACGTACTCGGTGATCCAGAGATCGCCACTGCCGAGAATCCTGCGGACGGTGAAGTCGAGTTCGGCCGGATGATGCGAGCGCAGCGCCTGCAGATCGCGGCGGCCCTGGATGCGCTCACCGGACTGGGGATAGTCGGTGATCACGTCGTCGTGGTAGATCTCGTGCTCGGCGTCCTGGTCCCCGGCGGCCGACGCCGCCCAGTGCCGGTCCAGCGCCGCCCGGTTCTCCTGCTCCCCCATCGCGTTGCCTCCGATCACGGCGGTGCCGGGCGAGTTCCCTGCGCGGTCGGGCCGGGCGGCGCAATGACGCCTCGGCGGACGTCAGTCGAAGACGATGACCCGGCGGCCGACCACGTCACCGCGGCCCAGGGCCTCGAGGTTCTCGTTGACGTCCTCGAGCTCGACCTTGGTGACGTTGTGCTTGACGAGTCCGGCGTCGGCGAGGGACAGCACCTCGACGAGGTCCAGGTGGTTGCCCCAGAAGGAGCCGAGATAGGTCAGCTCCGTGCCGATGAAGGGGAACTGCTTGTGCTCGACGCGGTGGCTCATGAGGCCGACCGCTGCCAGCGCGCCCTCCGGGCCGAGCAGGTCGAACCCCATGGAGACGGACTCCGTGCTGCCGACGCAGTCCAGGACGGCGTCGATCGTCCGCCGGCCGGTCAGCTGCTCCAGCTCGTCCTGGATGGCCTGCGCGGACTTGTCCTTGACGTTGATCCCGTAGTCCGCGCCGTTCTCCTTCGCCACGTCCAGCTTGCTGTCCTTGCGGGCCAGCGCCACCACCGTCGCGCCGCCGCCGAGCAGTTTCGCGTACTGGACCGCGTAACTCCCCAGCCCGCCGATGCCCGTGACCGCGACGGTGCGGCCGGGCCCGAGCTTGCCCGCGTCGCGGAGCTTTCGCATCCCGCGGTACGGGGTCATGCCCGCGTCGGTCATCGGGGCCAGGAGCTCGGGGGTCTTCGCGGCCTCCTCCGAGACCGGGATCGCGTGGCGGTACTCCACGGCCATGTACTCGGCGAAGCCCCCGGGCGGGCCGAAGCCCACCCAGCGGCCGTCGCCGCTGCACAACTGCTCGTTGCCCTCGCGGCACTGCCGGCAGGTGCCGTCTCCCCAGCTGGGGTTGACCACGACCATGTCCCCCTCGGAGTAGCCCGCCGTCTTCGGCACGCCGCTGCCGAGTCCCGCCACGCGTCCCGTGACCTCATGACCGGGGATGTAGGGGAGCTCGACGGGGAACGGGACCTTGAAGTAGCCGTCGAGGAGCTGGTAGTCGCTCCGGCACATGCCTGTCGCGGCGACCTTCAGCAGAATCTCGTCCGCCCCGGGCTGGGGCACGGGCACCTCGTCGATTCGAAGGGGTTCCTGATATCCGTACATCCGGGCTGCTCGCATCTGCATGGAATGTGCCTCGCTTTCACCGGCAGGCAGCGTTGGAACCCGCAGTGCCGCGGCCGCCGCGCCCGCCGCTCCGGATACCTCCATGCTCGCGTGCCTGTTCGTGCCCCGCATCCGGTGCCCGGCCGGCACCCGTGGTGACGTGCGGCGATGCGAGGGGGCGGTAAAATGGTGGTTCTTGACCAGGATTCGCCGCCCGCTTCCCGGGGTCGGGACTGCCCGATTCGGCGTTCCCGAAGGATTGCCATGATCAAACCGTACGGCCCCTACGATTTCCTGCCGCCCATCCCGGAATTCACCGTGACCTCCGAGTCCGTGGCCGACGGCGGGCGACTGGCCCGCGAGCAGGTGAGCGGCATCCTGGGAGCGGGCGGGTCGGATGTCTCGCCCCAGCTGAGCTGGTCCGGCTTCCCCGAGGGGACGCGCAGCTTCACGGTGGCGATGTTCGACCCCGACGTCCCCACCGCCTCGGGCTTCTGGCACTGGGCGGTGGCCGGGCTGCCCGCCTCCGTGACCGCTCTCCCGGCCGGGGCCGGTGACGGCGGGGATCTGCCCGGTGGCGCGATGACGTTGCTGAACGACGCGGGGCACCGGAGATACCTCGGCCCGGCGACGCCTCCGGGCAACGGCCCGGACCGCTACTTCCTCGTCGTGCACGCCGTCGACGTGGAACGGCTGGAGATCTCCGCGACATCAACCCCCGCCTACATGGACTTCCTTCTGTTCGACCACGCCGTCGCCAGGGCCATGATGCACGGCACCTTCGAGCGGCCGTGAACGGAGCGCGCGGTCAGTCCCCGGCGGTCAGCGCATACACCTTCTCGTCGTCCCCGGCCACGTAGACGACGCCGTCCGCCACGGCCGGTGCCGAAGTGACCTGACCGCCGGCGGCGTAGGACCAGCGGACCTTGCCCGAGGCCGTGTCCACCGCGTACAGCTTGCCGTCGCCCGCGTAAACGGTGTCGCCCACCGCCGCGGAGCCTGTCGCGAAGGCGGCGTCCGTGAGCCTGACGAGCCACCGCTTGCCGCCGTCGGCCGCGTCGACCGCCGCGAACTTCCCGGCGGTCCCCGTGTCGTCGAGCGCCCCGGCCGCCCAGCCGAACATCACGCCGCCCGCGCCCGCCTGCACGTCGACGCCCTCGTTCGTCCACCGCGGCTGCCCGGTGTCGGCGCGGAGCGCGTACGTGGTGTGCCGGTAATTGCTGTACACGTACACGGTGCCGTCGGCGACGGTGGGGGTTGCGTCGAGGTAACTCCGTGTGTCGTACGACCACTTCCTCCGGCCCGTGGCCGCGTCCAGCGCGTACAGACGGTAGTCGTAACTGCCGATGTAGACGGCACCGTCGGCCACCGCGGGCGAGGACATGATCTTCGCGCCGGTGCGGTAGGTCCACTTCTCCTTGCCGGTGACGGCGTCCACCGCGTGGACCTCACCGTTGTCGGTCGCGAAGTACACGGCACCGCCGGCCACCGCCGGAGTGGACCGGACCCCGAAGGGGGTGAAGGACTTCCACTTCAGCCGGCCGGTCGCCGCGTCGAGCGCGTACAGGCTGCCGTCCTTGCCGCCGACGTACACGGTGCCGCCGTCCACCGCGGGGGACGCGTCCTTCCAGCTTCCGGCGCCGTACGACCACTTCGTCCGGCCGGTGGCCGCGTCCAGCGCGTACACCGTGCCGTCCTCACCTCCCGCGTACACGGTCCCGCCGGCCACCACGGGCCTGGCGGACACCTTCTCCCCGAGGCTGACGGCCCACACCTGCTTCACCTGCGGCTTCTTCCCGGCGCCCACCGGGTCGTGCCGATCGCCCCTTCCGTGGTCACCGCCCCCGACCCAGGCGGCCACTCCCACGCCCGCACCCGCCGTCAGGAGCAGCGCGGCACACGCCGTCACGAGCCGGCGCGCGCGACGGCCCGGGGGGCGATCCGGCGGGTGGTCCGTGTCGGAGGACACCGCGCCGGCGCCCGGGTCCGCCTCGGTGAGCGGGGCCGTCCGTGCGGGTTCCTTCCCCGGCTCCGCCGTCGACGCCGCGGCCCCGGAGGGCGTCATGGCGCGAAGGATGTCACGCACCTCCACGGCAGAAGCGGGCCTGTCATCGGGCTTCTTCGCCAGCAGTCGCGCGATCAGCTCGTCGAGGACCGCGGGGACCTCCGGCCGCCGGGCACTGGGCGCCTCCGGCTCCCGGTGCACATGGGCGAACATCAGCGCACTCGTCGACAGGTCGCCGAAAGGGCTGCTGCCCGTGAGGAGCTCGTGCAGAACGCACCCGAGCGCGTACAGGTCGCCCCGGGCGTCCTGGCGGCCCTTGTCGAACCGCTCCGGCGGCATGTACGCCAAGGTGCCCATGACCCGGGTGTCGGACAGCGTGCCGGTGTCCACGTGGCGGGCGATGCCGAAGTCCAGGACCTTCACGCCCCCGGACCCGGTCAGCATCACATTGGCCGGCTTCAGATCGCGATGGACGATGCCCGCCTCATGGGCGGCCGCCAGGGCGTCGGCGATGAGCGCCGCCCAGGTGACGGCCTCGGCGATCGAAGGCGTCCCGGCCTCGTTCAGCACCTGCCGCAGATTGCGCCCCTTGACCAGCTCCATCACCAGGAGCAGCGTCCCGTCCGCGTCCTGGCCCAGATCGAAGACGGTGACCACACCGGGATGGTTGAGCGCGCCGGCCGTCCGCGCCTCACGGAAGAACAGCTGCGTCGCGTTGTCACCCGTCGCGTGCGACCGCAGCAGTTTGACCGCGACGTCGCGGCCGATCACCCGGTCACGGGCCGACCAGACCTCGCCCATCCCGCCCCGGCCCAACTCGGCCCGCAACTCGTACCGGCCCGCCAGAACGCGCCCCACGCCAACCCCCACCCGGTCACCCCCGCCCTGCCTCACCGGACTCGGAAGCAGGACCAGGGCATGCTAGTGGACCGCCTCCGGCCGGCTCCGGCCGCGGCCGTCCCACCTCCGGCAGGGACGGCGGACGACCACCCGTTTCGCCCGTTTCCCTGCGTGTGTGGGACACGACGCGGCGTATTTGGTGGCGGAGGAACTGGATCATCGGGTAAGTAGATACCAGGACCCCATACGGGATCCGCCGGCGTACCCATCGGGTGCGTCGCATCAGCATGATGTGAGGGACGAACACAGTGGCATCAGGCGTCGTGAAGTGGTTCAACTCGGAGAAGGGCTTCGGCTTCATCGCTCAAGACGGAGGTGGGCCGGACGTCTTCGCCCACTACTCCAACATCTCCGGCAACGGCTATCGCGAGCTCGTCGAGGGTGAGCAGGTCACCTTCGACGTGACGCAGGGACAGAAGGGCCCGCAGGCGGAGAACATCGTCCGCGGCTGACTCCTGCCCCTCCGGGCGAGAACTTCGTGCGGGGCCGCCCTCTCCGGGGGACGGCCCCGCACACGTGCGTCCGGCCCGGGCCGGACGCGCACAACGAACGGCCGCCCCCGACGAGGGGCGGCCGTTCGTGGATGCAGTGTTCCAGTGCCAGTCCTGCCTGCTCTTCGACCATAAGGGCCGAGTCCCGTTCCCGCACGGCGTGTCACCTTGTCATCGGCCCGACGGGTGACGGAGCGGCACCTCACGGCCCGCCACCTCAGGGCTGGAGTCCGGTCCGACAAGGGACACCGGATCGACCGCGGCGAGGATCGAGGCCCCGGTCACCACCCCGGTCGGCATCGGATGCCCCGGATGTACGCTTTGCGCGGGTCGTACCGGGTAGGCGCCCGTCATGGCCGCATACGACGCCGGCCCCTACGTCCCCCGCGGCGTCGACCTGGCCGGACTGCGGCGGGCGGCGGCCGGGTGCCGTGGCTGCCCGCTGTACGCCGATGCCACGCAGACCGTCTTCGGCCGGGGTGAGCCGTCGGCGCGCGCGGTGCTGGTGGGGGAGCAGCCGGGGGACCAGGAGGACCGTCAGGGCAGACCCTTCGTCGGTCCCGCCGGGAAGGTCCTGGACCGTGCGCTGGCGGAGGCCGGGATCGATCCCGGCGAGGTCTACGTGACCAGCGCCGTCAAGCACTTCAAGTTCACCGTGCCCGAGCGCGGCAAGCGGCGCATCCACAAGCAGCCGACCCTGCGCGAGGTCTCCGCATGCCGACCCTGGCTGACCGCCGAGCTCGAACTGCTCTCCCCGGACATCGTGGTGGCCCTCGGCGCCACCGCCGCCAAGGCCCTGATGGGACCGGAGTTCCGGGTCACCCGCCAACGCGGCGAGCTGCTGACGCCGGGTGTGCCGCTCGACGGCGCGCGCCTCCTCGCGACCGTCCACCCGGCGGCGGTGCTGCGCGCCGGCGAGGACCGGGAGGCGATGTTCCAGGGGCTGGTCGCCGACCTGCGGATCGTGGCCGCCCTCCTGTCCTGAGAGGCGGGCCGGCGCCGGTGCCGGGGCCGGTCAGGACGTGCCGCGTCCGCCGACGAAGTCCCGGACCCGGTCGACGAGGCCTGCGCCGGGGGCGAGGAGCTTGTTGACCGGAGGGGTGTCCGGTGCGCTCGGGTGCGGCCTGGTGGGCGCGACCTTCTTGGCCCGGCGGACCTGGTTTCCCAGTTCCATGAGCCGTTCGGAGGTGCAGGCCCGGGCCAGGCTGGGGAAGAGCTGCTGCTCCTCCTCGCGCACATGCTCCGTGACGTCGGTGATCAGCTTGAGCACCAGGGCGTCGAACCGCGTGTCGTCCACGTCGACGTCCTCCAGGTCCTTCAGGACCTGTTCGACCTCGGCGTGCTCCTGGATCTCCTTGTCGGCCATCGGCCCGCCGCCGGGTACGTGCTCGCGGACGGCCGGGTACAGGTACATCTCCTCGGCGACCGAGTGCCGTACGAGCTCGATGGTCAGGTCGTCGAGCACGTCGCGGCGCTGCTTGTCGCCGAGGGGGAGGGCCCGCAGGCGGGTGAAGTACTCCTCGACCTCGCGGTGGTCCGCCGTGAGCTCTGCGATGACGTTGCCGCCGTGTCCCATCACGATCTCCTTTCCGGACGGAGGCTTCCTCTCAGTCGGCTGCCCGGTCTCGCGGCGGGCACGCGTCCGTCACTGCCGCGGGCCTCAGTCCGCGGCGAGCCGGATGCGGGCCCAGAGCGGGAGCACGAACCGGCACAGCAGGTACCGGAGCAGGACCACCCGGCCAACGTGAGCCGCGCCGTCCAGCGGACGGCTTCGGGCTCGATGCGCCGCCCCGACGCCAGGCGGCTGAAGGACACCGGGCCGATCAGCACCCCCGTCGCGCAGGCTCCCAGGACGACCGTGACGATGCAGATCGCCTTCCGATACCTCGACGCCCACCGCAGCGTGGAGGGGGCCCGACCGGGCCGGGGCACGCCAGGGGGCGAATACATGCGGGCCGGAAACAAATCGGTTGCGCGGTGTGAGGCGCCCGCTAGGATCCTGACGATCCTGGAGTGCCGGGCGCGGAATGCGGCCCGGTCGTGACGAGAGAGAGGGGGTGCGTCGTCGTGGTTGCCGCCGTGATGCGGCGCGCCCTCGTGTGCGCGCCAGACGCCTTCCCTCGTTGCCTTCCCACCGGCTGATACCGCGCGTTCGCTGACGCGCCCTCCGGTGGGTCCTTTCCACAGGAGATCACCACAGTGCGTGAGCGCTTTGCCGACGGCGAGTCCTTCGCCCGTATCCGCCCCAAGGGCAAGAACCGGCGCAACGGCCGTGACGACGAAGCCGCGTTCGAGGGGGCCTTCCCCGAGTACGCGGAGCGGTGGCCCGTCGCAGCCGGGAGTGCCGACAGCACCGCCGATGCCTTCGCCGAAGGCGACGAGGACACCTACGGCCAGGACACCACCGCCTCGCCCGACGGGCCTCCCCAGGGCGACCGCTGGTCCACCTGGGACCGGTCGACCCCGACCGAGAAGGGCCCCGAGCCGCGCCCCTCGTGGGTGGTGACGGACCTGGCCGCCGTCGACACCGAGCTCGGCATCGTCAAGACGGGCAAGGAGGCCGACGTCTTCCTGATCGAGCGGTCGGTGCCCGGAACCGGCCGCCGCACCCTGATGGCCGCCAAGCGCTACCGCGACGGGCAGCACCGCATGTTCCACCGCGACTCCGGATACCTGGAGGGGCGCAGCCACAAGGAGTCACGGGTCAGCCGGGCCATGGCCAAGCGCACGGCCTTCGGCAAGGAGGCCATCGCCGGCCAGTGGGCCGGCGCCGAGTTCGCGGCGCTGTCCCGGCTGTGGTCGGCGGGGGTGGCCGTGCCCTACCCCGTGCAGATCCTCGGGACCGAGATCCTGATGGAGTTCATCGGGGACCCGTCGGGGACGGCCGCTCCGCGCCTGGCCCAGATCCGCGCGCAGGAAGCCGAGCTGGACGACCTGTGGGAGCAGCTCGGCCGCAGCCTGTCGCTGCTCGCACGCGACGGATACGCGCACGGCGACCTCTCGGCCTACAACATCCTGGTCCACGAGGGGCGTCTGGTCGTCATCGACGTGCCCCAGATCGTCGATGTCATCGCCAACCCGCGGGGCCGCTCGTTCCTGGAGCGGGACGTCCGCAACGTCGGCGCCTGGTTCGTCTCCCGCGGGCTGGCGGAACGACGTGTCGAGGAACTGGCGCGGGCGCTCGCCTTCGACGCGCGCCTGGACTGAGCGCCCGCGGCTCGCGTTGTGCCCGCCGGCCCGGACCCGGACCCGGACCCCTGCCCGGGTCCGGGTCCGCGCGGGTGCCGCGTATCAGGCCTGGAACTCGGTGAGGTCGATGGCGTGGATACGCAAGGGGAGGCCGTACTCGGGGTGGGTGGTCTCGCGCAGCGGCGTCATGCCGAGTTTGCCCATGACGTTCTCCGAGGCGGTGTCACCGATCCGGGCGATGCCGAGCAGGCGCTCCAGGCCCCGGTCCTGGAGCGCGAACTCCATCGCGGCGTGGGCGGCCTCCGAGGCGTAGCCCTGACCCCAGAACTGCCGGCCCAGCCGCCAGCAGACGGACACCTCGGGCATCACCTCCGGCAGGAACTCCGGCAGGGTCAGGCCGGTGAACCCGGCCAGTTCGCCGGAGGCCAGCAGCTCGACCGCGAAGAGGCCGAAGCCCTCCTCGTCCCACTCCTCCTCCCACCGCTCGACGGCCTCCGCCGTCTGTTCCAGGTCGCGCACGGAGCCGTCGCCGACCCAGCGCATCACGCCCGGGTCGGAGTTGATCTCGGCCATGGGGACCAGGTCGTCGTCCTGCCAGCGGCGCAGGAGAAGGCGGGGGGTCTGGATCTCGGTCATGGGTCCATTGTCCCGAAGGGCGGGGGAGCGACGGCAACCGGCGCGGCGCCGGTCAGGGCCATGGGGACGGCGACGGTGCGTATACGCCGCTCGGCGTCCCCTGACAACCGATGTTGTCCATCGATACCGGTGTCGCCTACTGTGTGGGCATGCCCGGCATTCACTTCTCGCTGCGGATGAGTGAGGAGGAGATCGCCGCTCTCGCCACGAGCGCGGTCGACGACCTCGTCCGCGACCTGGTCCGACGTGCCTTCCAGCCGCTTCCCGGCCGGGGCGAGCAGGCGCCGGCCCAGGCGGAGGCCCTGGCGCACCTGCACATGCTCATCCACCTGAGGCAGGCCGTCGAGCGTCTCGAGGAGACCGCCGCCCACGAGGCGGCCGACGCGGGCGCCGGCTACCCGCAGATCGGCAGGGCGTCCAACATGACCCGGCAGGGCGCCCGTCGCCGCTGGCCGGGGCTGAACACCTCGTCGCCCACGGCAACGCCCGACTCCCAGAGCTCCCGATGACGTTCGCCCCCGTTCGCCCCCACGACGTGCTGCTGGTCGAGGACGATCCCGCCGACGTGATGCTCATCGAGGACGCCCTCACCGCGCGCGGCACCCGCCGTCCGGGCAAGGCCCAGGACGGCGCCGCCGCCCTGGAGTACCTGCGCGACCCGGCCAACCCGCGGCCGGACCTGATCGTGCTGGATCTGAACATGCCGCGCATGAACGGCCGCGAGCTCCTCTCCGTCATCAAGGCCGACGAGGACCTGCGGACCATCCCGGTGGTGGTGCTGACGACGTCGTCGGCGCCCGACGACGTCACCGCCGCCTACCGGCGGCACGCGAACGCCTACGTCACCAAGCCTGTCAACCTCGACGACTTCGAACGGGCCGTGCAGAGCATCGACGCCTTCTACCTCGACACCGTCACCCGACTGCCCCGGGCGTAAAGCCGGAGACCGCCGTGCCGGTCAGGCGCCGCCCGCCGGGCCCAGCAACCCGCGGGCGGTGGCCAGGCCCCAGGCCGCCAGGGTGAAGCCGTCGTGGATGCGGCCCTCGGCGAGCATGGTGCGCATCTCGCCGGGGGACAGCGCCCGGAGGGAGTCGATCCCCTCCTCGTGCGCGTCGGGGCCGAGGCTCCCGGAGAACGAGGACGAGGCGAGCCGCGCCAGGTAGAGCTGGTCGCGGCCACCGTGCAGTCCCGTGTCGGCGCTGTACTCGCCCAGGCGGATCATCTCCGTGATGTCGCCGCCCAGTTCCTCCAGCAGTTCGCGGCGCGCGGTCGTGGCACCGCCCTCGCCCGGTTCGCCGAATCCGCGGGGGATCTCCCAGTGCCAGTCCCGGTCGGCGTGCCGGAAGTGGTGGAGCAGGACGATCCTTCCGTCGTCCAGGACGGGCAGGACGGCGGCGCCTCCCCCCTCGGCCCCGGACACGAAGCGGATATAGGTGTTGACGCGCCCGGAGCGGAAGCGCACGGCGTCGCGGACCAGGCAGACGTAGGGGTCCCGGTAGACGACGCCGATGTCCGCGCACTCCTCGGGGAATCCGAAGGCGACCGCCAGTTCGCCCACTTCGCGGGCCACGCGGTCCTGGTCCCCGCGGTCGAGCAGGATCTCGTAGGCGGCTCCGGGAGGGTTGACGAAGAGCTCCGGCCGCTGCTCCCGCAGGGCGGCGTAGGCGCTCAGCCGTGCTTCCCTGCGCTCCCGGGCCCGCATGTCCTCGCTGTCGGTCTCCGTCATGTGTCCGCCTCGTCTCTCGTGGTGCCGTGTCGGGGTCTCACAGATAGAGGGCCAGGGGCATGTGCTGGATCCGGCCGGCCAGGTCCGGATAGTCGAGCGCGACGGAGAGGTAGTGCTCGTGGAGGGCCTGGACGACGTCGAAGGGCGCGGCATCGGCGTCCCCCAGGACCTGCCGGCTCCCGGCGAGCAGCGCGCGGACGGTCCCGACCATCGCGGTGTCCAGGACGTACCACAGGGGCAGGCACACGGCTCCGGCGCCGCTGATGACGAGGGAGCGCATGAAGCCCAGCACGTCGCCCCCGTCGGAGCGCATGCCCTGCCCCGCCACGCAGGCACCGAGGACGGTCAGCTTGTTGCGGGGCAGGCTCAGGTGCAGGGCGAGGTCGAACTGGGTGAGCACGTCCTGGCCGCCGAGGTGCAGCAGCGGGCCGGCGGCCTCCGGCCCGTCCAGGTAGGTCCCGTGGCCCGCGTACACGAAGAACTCCGGCTCGCGGGCGACGAGGGTGCCGAGACCGTCCCAGTCGGCGGCGTGCGCCGGCCGGGCGAACTCCAGCCCCTCGGGAGGCGTTCCGGCCACGACCACGTGCTCGCCGCGCCACCCGGTGCCGACGAGTTCACGGCCCGAGGCGTCGGAGTCGGTGGACAGCAGGGCCGCCAGGTCGTCGTCGTCCTCCATGAGCTGGCGCTTGAGCAGATGCCTGCCCTGGGTGACGAAGGCGGCCACGCTGACAGAATGGGAGAGCGGGACGCGCGCCGCCAGCGGCCGTGTGTCGCCGGGGCCGACCGCGACGTGGAGCGGCAGGGCGAAGAGGTGGTCGGTGGGGATCAGGGTGAGGTGGGTCGTGGCGCCGCCGTCGCCGACGCGGTCCCACACGGGCGCGACGAGCAGGTCCCACATCCGGCGGCAGGTCTGCTCGGAGGGCCACGGGGAGGCGGGGTCGGAGATGTCCGCCCACACCTGGTCGGCCAGGCGGGCGACGTTCTCGTAGGGGATGCCGGGCACGGTGGTCAGGCGTCCGTCCCGGCAGACCATCATGCCGAGCGCGTCGGGCACCGCCGCGGCGCCCGGCCCGGCGCCGTCGGGGGCGGCGTAGCGGAAGTAGCGCACTACGCAGGAACCCGGGTGGTTCAGTGTGTACTGGACGAGACGGTGTGCGACGTCCTCGTCGTGGGCGACGGACGTCAACGGGGCGTCCAGGAAGCGTTCCTCGTACTCCCGCTCGCGTTCCGCCAGCACCTCGCGCAGCGCACGCGCCAGCTCGGGCGAAGCGGGCTGGAGCGCGGCGCGCACCCTCGGTCCGCCGCCGCCGGCGGGCGCGGGCGTCGGGGCTCCGGCGATGCGGTGGGCCGGCGGCCCGGAAGAAGAAGGGCGCGAGGAGCCGAGCAGGTCCAGCAGTTCACGGCCGGAGGACTCCTCGACCAGGGAGAGGATCTTCTCCTGGTCCCCCTGGGAGCCGTCGCCGCGGACGACGGCGTCGGCGATCGCATGGAGGAACGCCGGCCGCATGTGGCGGGCGTACGCCCGTTTGTACGCGGGCAGGGCGATGGCCGACCGGACCGAACGCGCCAGGCGCAGCCGCCGCGCCAGAACGTCGTCCGGGCGGTCGGCGGGCGGAAGCGCCGCGGCGGTCCGCTGGTAACCGCGCACGGTGTAGGCGTAGAAGTCGACGTCGAGACCCGCGTGGTGCCCGTCCGCGGAGTCGTACCGTTCCGCCTCGTCGAGCAGCCGTCCCAGTTCCGCCAGTCCCGAGGCGCCGCCGTCGCGCAGGGCGAGGTTCTGCCGGGCGATGGACTTCCCGCGTTCCCAGGGCAGGGTCAGCAGTTCCTCGAAGTGCGACCGGGCGTTGTCCGGGTCGCACAGCACCTGGTTGGTGCGTGACTGCGCGATCCGGTAGGAGTCCCCGAGCCCCTGCGAGATCGCCAGGGACCGCGCGGTCACCTCCAGCGACCGGTCCGGCCGCCCGGCCTCCCGCAGGGCGATGGCCAGATTGTGCAGCGCGTTGGAGTAGCCCCGGAGGAACTCCCGGTGCCGGGCGGGAGTGCCGGGCACGGGAGGTACGGCGACATCGACCCCGTGCCGCCGCGCCAGGTCCTCGATCCCGCCGATGACCGCCTCGAGTTCCGCGACGAACCCGGCGGCGGCCGATCCCTTCCCGCCCTCCCGGGCGGGCTGCCCCTGCTCCTCGAACCGGGCCCGCTCGCGGTTGCTGCGCAGATCCGGCAGGGCCCACCACAGGCCCGCCTCCCGCGCGATGTCGACGGCGGTGCCGAACGAGATCCGGGCGGAGGTGAAGCTGCCCAGCCGGTACCGGATCCGCCCCTCCGCGTCGAACCACCGGGCGAGCGCGTAGGGGGCGAACAGGTCGTCGGCCGGCAGGCCGCCGCGGCGGTGGAGATCGTGGAGCCATTGGGCGTCGGCGCGCGAGGCCTTGATCAGCTGCAGGCCGGAGAAGAGCCGGTACGCCACGTCCGCGCGGACGATCTCGCACCAGTGGGCCCCCACCCGGCGCGCGGTGTCCCTGACGTCGCCCTGCGGCGACCGGTCGAGGACCCCGGTCAGCGTCAGGAGGCGCAAGGCGTCCTCCTGGCGCATGGGGACGTCGAAGTCGACGTCGAAACGGAGGACGAGGTCCTCGACGTCCAGTTCGCCGATGAGGGCGAGGATCGCGGCAACCGTGGGGGAAGAACCTTCCGGCTGCGGGCTCGTCGACAGGGTCATGGCGTCTGCGGCTCCCGTTTCTGTGAGGACGGGTGTGATGACGGGCAGCGGTCGCCGGGGGCGGACGGCCGGGGGCTCAACCGCGCTGCTCCGCCCGGCGGTGGGCGAGGGCGGCGGCCAGCCCCACGGCGACGCAGACCGGCGCCGTCACGACGGCCGGCAGCAGGCCGTCGCCGTGCTGGATGCCCCAGGCCGTCAGCGCCAGCCAGCACAGGGAGGATCCGAGCAGGCCCGAGGCGAGCGTGTCGATCCAGCGGTAGGGAAGGGCGACCGCCGGGATCGCGGCCTGCCTGAGCACGGCCAGCGGCAGGAAGAGCGCCACGGCCGCGAGGACGAGGATCGTCGGTGACTGGGCGGCGTGCGGGAGCGGCAGGTGGTAGCCGAGGGTCTGCACCACGGTCAGCGCGGTCAGCACGGAGCCCAGGACCGAGGTCTGCACCAGGCTCAGCCGGTTCCGGTACTCGTTGAGCGCCCGGTCGGTGACCGCGGTGGCCGCCGCGCGCGCCGCCTCGGCCCGTTCGCGGGCGGCCGTGAGGTACTCCTGGTCGTTCTCGATCTGGGTGATGAGGGCGTCGGCGGCGGCCAGGTCGCGCGCGGGCCAGGAACTCCCCTCCCCGACGCGGCGCAGCCGGGGCGCGTGAAGGCGCATGTTCGCGACCGCGATGGCCACCGTACGGGCCAGCTCCCGGTGGCGGGTGATCGTCCACAGCGCGCCCTGCGGCCCGAGTTGGGTCCGGTCGAGCACGGCGGCCGCGGCCAGGACGGCGCGCAGGCTCACCGGGTGGCCGGACGCACTGGGTTCCAGTGCCCGCAGCAGCGCGAGCGCCTCCCGGTCGCTGCGGGCGCGGCGCGCGTGGAGGGGCTCCCCGGAGACGTACTCCTCGTACCGGCGCGCCTCGTAGCCCGCCTTGGAGGCATGCATCAGATAGTGCGTCAGCGGGCGCAGGCCGTTCTCGCCCTCCGCCGCCCACGCCCACTCGTCCAGTGCGCGCTCCGCCCGCATCGGCGCCAGCACGCAGAAGTGCGCGAGCGCGTCCCTCGGATCTCCCCGGCCGGTGCGCCAGATCGAGAACCCGTGCTCCGTCACGTCGTGCCCACGCCACCAGGTGTCGTCGCTCTCGCCGGGCAACGGCCCATGGCGGCGGACCAGTTCGGCAGTCGACTGACGGGAGCGGGGCGACTCGTTCCGGTACAGGGCGGTGAACACCCGGAACTCGCCCAGGATCCCGTCCGGCGGGGGACCGGTGACGCCTGCCCCGGCCGAGGCCGCCGTCCACTCGCCGAGCAGGGTGGTCCACTGCGGCAGTCCGGCATCCAGGTCGTTGGGCGCGAGGAGGGCCACCAGCCCGAGCACGTCGTGCTCGGCGAACAGGAAGGCGGCGTGCAGGCCGGGGGAGGTGTCGTCGCGTGCCGCCGCTGCCAGGACGGTGAAGTCCGCCGCGGGGACCGGCGGATCGGGGAAGGGCCGGTCGGGCAGCGGCAGGCCGCCGAACGCCGACGTCATCCCGAGCCGGCCGCACGCGGCCCACAGGCGTGCGAGGTGGTCGAGGGGCGCGGAGTCCCCCGGCTCCGGGACGGCCGGCACGAAGCAGGTGATGATCAGTGACGGTTTCACCATGCCGTGCACCAGGCGTTACCTGCTTCCGGGCGGGGGCGGGAGCCGCTCAGTCGGCGGAGGGTGTCGTGCCCGTCGTGCCGCCCCGCTGAGCGGGGCCGTCCAGATCGAGGGTGAGCCTGCCCACCAGGACGTTGCGCTGCTCGCGCCGGTCCGGGGGGATGAGGGTCTTGCGCGTACCGGGCAGGGCCTGGGCGCGATAGGCGGACTCCAGCGCCTGCAACCCTGTGAGAGCCTCGTTGACCGCGCCCGGAGAGTCCGCGGCGACCGCCGCGTCCAACTCCCCGAGCACTCTTCCCACGTCGAGCCAGCCCTCGGCCGACAGGAACCAGTCGTCCAGCGCCCGTAGGCGGTTGACGACGCGTCGCGTCACGTCTGCATCCACCGAAGGCCCCCGTTGCCGCACTGCGCCTGGTCACTGAACGAGATCCCCAGGGTAGCGTTCCGTGGTCGTCCGCGGACGGAATTCTCCGCAAGGGCCGTGCACTTGCCGCTGGAAAAGGGGGTGGAGCGGACCATGCCCGGCCTGCTACCTTGCAGTTGACCGTGACACCGCCCGAGGAGGTGAGACCCGTGAACGCTGTATCGGCATGGGTGCTCCCCCTTCCCGTCATGGCCGGCGACTGACGCAGGCGTCGCCGGGAGCGCCTCGACACCAAGGCACTCCCGAAAGGCAACACCTGTGCACTCTCCCCAGTTCACCGCCGACGTCCCGTCCGACGGCATGCGCGAGCGGGACTTCACCGTGGGCGGCGTCCCCGGAGTCCTCTGGTCGCCGGTTTCCGGCGCCGATCGCGCGCCCTTGATCCTGATGGGCCACGGCGGGGGCACCCACAAGAAGCACGCGGCGATGTCGGGCCGCGCCCGGCTCCTGGTGACCGGCTGCGGTTTCCACGTCGCCGTCGTCGACGCGCCCGGTCACGGCGACCGGCCGCGCACGGCCCACGACGACGCGGAGATCGCCGAGCTGTACCGGGCCAGGGCGGCGGGCGAACCGGAAGGGCCGGTCGTCGTCCGCTACAACGCCCACCTGGCCGACCTCGCCGTCCCCGAGTGGCGGGCGACCCTGGACGCCCTCCAGGCACTTCCCGAGATCGGCGCGGACGGGCCCGTCGGCTACTACGGCATCAACATGGGCACCGCCATCGGAGTGCCGTTCGTGGCCGCCGAACCCCGCATCACGGCCGCGGTCTTCGGCCAGCACTGGCCCGATGCCCTGGCCGCGCACGCGAGGCGGATCACGGTGCCCGTCGAGTTCGCCCTGCAGTGGGACGACGAGCACATCCCGCGCGAGGCCGGTCTCGCGCTGTTCGACGCCTTCGCCTCGAAGGAGAAGACGTTGCACGCCAACGCGGGACGGCACAAGGAACTGCCCCGGTTCGAGGCCGACAGCGCGGTGAGGTTCTTCGCCCGGCACCTCGGCCGGACGGTCCCCTCGACCGCCTGACGCACGCGGTCGCGGCGCCCGGCCCGCCGGCCGGGCGCCGCACACCGGGCGGACCGCGCGACAATGGGCTCATGAGCGATGAGCCGTGGCACCAGGGCGGTGAGCCCGCCTGCATGCTGCACCTGGTGTGTCCCGAGTGCGGCCGGGTCCGCGAACGGCCGGGCAGCGCCGTCTGCGAGCACTGCGGCGTGCGCCTGGGGGACGAGCCCGGGCCGGACGCGGCCGACCGCGACCGCGACAGCGCCGGCCGGGCACGCAACGCCCGGCCGAGGGACGGCCTGGGCAGGCCCCTGCCGTACGGTGCCGAAGGGGTCGCCCGGCAGCCGGAGGGAGTGCCCCGCTCCCCGGAGGAGACGCTCGTGGAGGCGCAGCGGCTGCTCGACGCCGGCCGCCCGTTCCACGCCCACGAGGTCCTGGAGGACATGTGGAAGGCCGCCCCGGGCGAGGAGCGGGCCCTGTGGCGCGCACTCGCCCAGCTCGCGGTGGGCCTGACGCACGCCGCGCGCGGGAACACCAAGGGCGCCACGGCCTTGCTGTCCCGAGCGGCCGACGGGCTCACGCCCTACGCCGGCACGTCGCCCCACGGTGTCGACGTCGGCGCGCTGGTGACGTGGTCCCGGGCGCGGGCCGCGGACGAGCACCGCACGCAGCCGCCCCCGCGCTTGAGCTGAGGCGCCGGGGGTCGGTACGTTGCCCAACGCCGGGTGAAGGCGCGGGAGTAGGGACACTGGAGGCCGCGATGCCGTTCAACGGGCTGCCGCACGGATCCGTGCCCAGGCTGGAGCGCCCCGGACCGCTGCGCGAGCAGGTCTACCAGGCCCTGCTGGATCTCGTCGGCTCACGGTCGCTGCGTCCGGGGCAGCACCTGGTGGAGAGCGAGCTCGCGGCCCGGCTCGGGGTCTCCCGGCAGCCCGTGCACGAGGCGCTGCAACGGCTGAACACCGAAGGGTGGGTCGACCTCCGCCCCGCGCAGGGCGCCTTCGTCCACGAGCCGACCGGGGAGGAGACCGACCAGCTCTTCGTCGTCCGCACCCTGCTGGAGACCGAGGGGGCGCGCCTGGCCGCGGCCGGCCCGTCCGCCGAGGGCATCGAACGGCTCGGCGAGCTGTGCGCGACGGGCGAGGCGGCGGTCGCCGCGGACGACGTGGACGGGGCGGTCGCCGCGAACGCCACGTTCCACGCGTGCGTCATGGAACTGGCCGGCAACGCGGTCCTCGCGGACCTGGCGGCCCGTGTCGAGAACCGGGTGCGCCGCTACTACACGCCCATCGTCCACCAGGCCTGGGCCGAGCACCGCGAGCTCATCGCCGCGATCGCCGCCCGCGACGACGCCCGCGCCCAGCGCGTCATGCGCGCCCACACCAAGGACGCCAGAACCCGCTTCCCCCCGCGCCCGGCCGTCTGACGCGGGGCGCCCGCGCGGGTGGCGCACCCCCTCGGGCGCCGGAGCGGCCGGTCCGACCGGCGTCGGATGCGACGGCCCGGTGGCGCGCATAGGCTCTTGCCGGACATATCTCTCTTTCCGGGGTGAGTGACCGTGCCGACCTACATCACGCTGCTGAACTGGACCGACCAGGGGATCCGCGCCTCTGCGGACACCGCGGAGCGTGCCGACGCCTTCGGTGCCGCACTGCAGCGGGCCGGGGCGCGGCTCGTCGGCATCTACTGGACGGTGGGCCCGCACGACCTCGTGGCCATCGTCGAGGCGCCCGACGACGAGACCGCCGCCGCCGCGCTGCTGCGCCTCGGGGTGGTGGGCAACGTCCGCAGCACGACGATGCGGGCCTTCGGGCGGGACGAGATCGAGGGCGTCGTCGCCAAGGCCTCCGTCTGAGACCCCGGCGCCCGCGGACGCGGAGGCCGATGCCGCCTCCGCGTCCGCGGGCGTGTCACGCCGGCCCGTCGAGGGGCCCCGTCACTCGAACTCCTCGCCCTGGCCCAGACCGATGCCCGTCGTCCAGGACGTGATCACCACGCCGCCCTGGCTGATGTCGGTCTCGCCGGGGACGGCGAAGTACGTGGAGAGCGAGCTGTGGTCCGGCATCGACAGATGCAGCGCGTTGACCTTGAGCGTGTGCTCCGGCAGGTCCGGCTTGCTGTAGCGGACGGTGGCGTGCAGAGGGGAGTCCGGGCGCAGCACGAGCGTGCCGCCCCGGCCGCTGACGTACAGCGGGATCGCCGCGGTCTGGTCGGGAGGTCCGCTCAGGCTTATTTGGGGGGTGTCGCTGAGCGTGCAGGCGATGCCGTCGTGCGCCAGCAGGGTGATGTCGAAGGCGCGGCGGCTGAGGCCCGAGGTGAGCCCGCCGAAGTAGAACGAGACGTCACTGGTGCGGCAGGGCCGCGGTGTCGTCGACGTACCGGAGACTTTCGCGCTCGCGATGCCGGGAACGGTCAGTACGGCCGCGGCGATCGCCGCCGCGCCCGCTGCGGCAAGGGTCATTCGACGCATGGGAGTTCCTAGGGGTGGGAGAGGGGTGTTCAGAAGGCGCCGAGGCCGTGCGGCATGCCCCGGCCGGTCGGACCGTCCCAGCCGGCGCGCGCGTTGCAGACCGACGCGCTGAGCCCGGGGTAGTCGGCGCACGTGTGGTACGCCTCGTTGTTGCCGCTGGTGATGTCGGTGAAGGCGGCGGCAGGGGCGCGGTAGAGGGTCCGGGGTCCGTCGACCGCGGCGAGGTGGCCCACCCGGGTGAACAGGCCCGCGATGTACGGCGCGGAGGCACTGGTCCCGCCGGCGATCACCCAGTTGTAGGGTTCGCCCGTGCTTGGCGCGTACGTGTCGTAGACCGCCACGCCCGTGGCGGCGTCGGCGTCCGCCGACACGTCCGCCGCGGCACGGTGCCCGCCGCAGGCCGCGGTCACCGAGGACGGCTGGCCGCCGGCCGCGGGGAACCGCGTCTCGCATCCGCTGCCGCCGGCCCACCACGCGGTCGCCGGGCCGGAAGCCGGCAAGGTGACGCCCCCGACGCTGATGACCGACGGGAGGTTCGACGGCCACGACTGGTGGATGCCGCCGTTGAAGCCGGAGTCCCCGGTGGACGCGGTGATCGCCACCCCCTTGTGGTGGAGGGCGGCGAGCGTGCGGCCGCTGGTGTTCGTCACGTCCGCTGAGTACCCGTAGCTGATGCTGACGGCCGAAGCGTGGTGCGCCACCGCGGTGTTCACCGCCCGGGCGAAGTCACCGGTGGACACGTCGTTGTCGTCCTCGGCGTCCTGCCACGGCACCGATATCTCCATCAGGCGGCAGGACGGGCAGGCGGCCGAGGCCATGTCGAGGTCGAGCGAGGTTTCCAGCGCCACCTCCTCCTCCACGAAGGCGCCGTGGGGGTCCGTCTGCGGGGCGGGCTGGGCACCACCGGTGTAGTCCAGCAGTTGCAGGCAGCCGGACGCCCTCGTGCAGGGCGGCAGTCCGTACGTCCGCCGGTAGGCGGCCAGGTCGCTCTCCAGGGCCGGGTCGACGCCGGCGTTGATGACGGCGATGATGCCCCTGCCGGACGAGGTACGGGGCAGTCCGTACGCCTTGCCCAGGTCGGCGGGACCGTAGCCGGCGGGCAGCGGGGAACGCAGCGGCGCGTCACTGCCCTTGTGCTCCGTGACCACCTCGGCATGGCATCGCGGGCACACCGAACGCACACCGTGCGAGTCCAGCAGCCGTCCGGTGCCCACCGCCTGGCGCAGCGCGGACACGCTCTCGCCGCTGTTGGCACGGGCGTTGGAGGGCGCGCCGGCCGTGCCGGTCGGCACCGGGGACGGCGACGGCGACGAGGCCGCGGCGAGCCCGGGGTGCAAGGTGGCGGCGGTCAGCGCCGCGGCGGCCACCGCCACCAGCGAGACCTTGGCGAAGCGGTTCGGCAACGTTCCCCGCATCCGCGCGATCCGGTCCCGCGACATGAATCTGCTCACGCGTCCATGAATCCTCTCCACTTGAAGCCGGGCCGTGCGGCCCGGTGCGACGCGGCTCCCCGGCCCGGGGCAGCGGTCGCGTTCGTCTTCTGCGGAGACCCCCAGCACGCCACGCCCCACTGCCCTTCGCCGTACAAGCCGCCGGGCGCCGTTGATCCTCGGCGCACCTGTTGATCCGTTCAGATGCACCCGGGACGCGGAAAGTTCTCGTCCGCGCGGAACTGCCGGCGGAAGACGGGGGACATGGTCGTGGCCGTGCACGGGCGCGCGGGCGCGCGGGCGGGCGGGGAACCGAACCGCCGCGGCGAACGTCCCTCGCTCCATGACTTCCGACGATCGGCAAGCGCCCACGAGCCACGCGGAGCGCGCCGCGGTCAACGACTACACCGGCTTCGCCGAGGCGTACACGAGCGAGAACGAGACCAACCTCGTCAACGCCCACTACGAACGGCCCGCGATGCTGGCTCTTGCCGGGGACGTGGCCGGCCGGCGGATCCTCGACGTGGGCTGCGGCGCCGGGGCGCTGTCCGCGGCGCTCCGCGACCGCGGCGCCGTCATGAGCGGCTTCGACGCGAGCGCAGGGATGCTGGAGCTGGCCCGGCGCCGCCTCGGTACGGACGCGGACCTGCGGGTCGCCGACCTGGCCGGGCCCCTTCCCTACGCCGACGGCACGTTCGACGACGCCGTCGCTTCCCTGGTGCTGCACTACCTGGAGGACTGGGGGCCGGCGCTGGCCGAGCTACGGCGCGTACTGAAGCCGGGCGGCCGGCTGCTCGTGTCCGTCGACCACCCCTTCGTGATCGCGCTCATGCACCGCGAGGCCGGCCGCCAGGCCGAGCACAACTACTTCGACACGACCAACTGGACCGAGGAATGGACGATGGGCGGCCGAACCGCCCTGATGAGTCTCTGGCACCGGCCCCTCCACGCGATGACCGACGCCTTCACCGCGGCGGGCTTCCGGATCACGGTCGTCAGCGAGCCGGATCCCGACCCCGCCGCCCGCGAGCTGTTCCCCGAGGCCATCGCGGCCGAGCCGCGGTTCCTGTGCTTCCTGTTCTTCGTCCTGCACGCGGAGCAGGGCCTGCCCGTCGCGTGAGCGCTCAGCCGGTCGTACCGCGCAGGACGGCCAGCGCCGAGGCGTACATCCGTTCCTTGATGGTGCCGAGGGTGTCGCCCGCCTTGCCCGCCTGCGCGGCGGCGAGCTCCAGGGCGGCGGAACGCACGGCGCCCTCCTCCACCGCCCGGTCCACGATGCCGGCGGCCGCGGCGTCCGTGCCACCGTACCGGCGGGCGGTGACCATGGCCTCGTGCGCGGTCTGCGGCGCGAGGCGGGACCGGATCAGGGCGGACATGCCGGGCGTGAAGGGGATGTTGATGTCGGCCTCGGGCAGGCACCAGAAGCCGCGGTCGGCACGCATCACACGGAAGTCGTGGGCGAGGGAGAGCATCGCGCCGGCGGCGAAGGTGTGCCCCTGCAGCGCGGCCACCGTGACCATCGGCAGGGACAGCACGCGGGCGAAGAGCCCGTGGACGGAGTTCCGGTAGCTCTCCTGCTGCTCGGCGTGGGCGCCGAGCCACTCCAGGTCCAGGCCGTTGGAGAAGAATTTGCCCGTCGCGGCGGTCACCAGGGCGCGCGGCCCCTCCGCCTTCTCCACCTCGTCGAGGGCGGCACCGACCGCGGCGAGCCAGTCGGGATGGAAGCGGTTCTCGCCGTCCCCGATGTCGAGCACGAAGACGTTCTCCTGGCGGTCAAGGGTGGGCATCTGCAGCTCCCGGGGGTCTGCCGAGTCCGTGGCCGTGTCCTGTCCGGAGCCCAGCTCCGTCGACCGGTGCGGCACCGCGATCAGGCCGCGGCCCGTAGGAGGCTCCGCTTCCATGGTCCATGACGGGCCGACCCGCGGCGACCCCGGCATCGACAGCATGCTCGGCGCGCACAAGCCCCCTTCGGGGAGACGGCGTTGAGCGGTGCGGGACGGGTGGCCGCGACGTACGGGATCGATGAACGGGTTTCAGCTTGCCGCCGCGCAACACCTCGTGGTCGGCATCGTGCCGCTGATCGTGGGCGTGATCGTCGGGGATCCTTGTCGGCGCCGTTGTCCTCGGCCGCCGTCACCGCGCGCGGCAGCCGGGCCCGCACAACGGCCGCAACCCCGGGCCGGAGCGTGGCACCCGTACGACGAGCACGAGACGGGCCGGTCGTCGGACCGCGGTCCTGGGCACCAGGACGGCGTCCGCCACGGCGGCCGGCAGAGGCGCGTGATGGACGAGTGGCCCGAGCCGGGGATCCGGCGCCGTCCGCACTCGATGAAGGGGTTCGGCAACGTCGCCTCGCACGATGCCGGCGACGCGGCGGAGGCGCCGCCGCGGTACCCGAGAGGCGACCGGTCATGAACCCGCGGCCCCGACGCGGACGAGCCGGTCCGTCACGGTCACGGAAACCGTAGTCACCCACCGTGACCGTCCGGGCGTACCCGTGACACGGCTGCCGGACCCGGCGCCGGCTTCGCGTCGGCGGGGACGCCCGCGCCGTGCCAGCATGGGCCGTAGACGGTGGGCAGAGGCAGGGATGCCGGGGCGGGTGGCCGAAGGCCCCGGCAGCAGGGAGACCGTTGTGACCCACGAGCAGCTCCGACTCGGCGAGGTCCTCGCGGCGGCCGAGGCGGTCGCGCCGGCCGACTCCGTCGAGGTCATCGGCCGCAACCTGCGGGAGCGGTTCGGGGCGCGTTCCGTGTCGTTCCTCCTCGCCGACGTCATCGGCCGGAAGCTGGTGCGGATCGGCGACGGCGGCCAGTCGCGGCGAGGCCGCGGCGCGGAGCAGATCCCGCTGTCCGGCACCCCGTACGAGGAGGCGCTGCGCGGCCAGCGGATCGTGCAGCACTCGGGCGACGGGCAGGGCCTGCGCCTGGTCGTGCCGGTGAGCCATCGGGGCGAAGCCCTCGGCCTGCTGGAACTGACGCTCCCCGGCGCCGACGCGGACGTCCTGGCACAGGTCGGCGAGGCCGCCCACGCGCTCGCGTACCTCATCGTCACCGACCGGCGCTTCACCGACCTCTACCACTGGGCCGGGCGCACCACGTCCATCAGCCTGGCCGCCGAGATCCAGCACGGGCTGCTGCCCTCGGCCGCCAGCTGCGAGGGCGACCGGTTCGCCCTGGCGGGCGCGCTCGTGCCCGCCGACTCCATCGGGGGCGACACGTACGACTACGCGGTCGAGCACGACATCCTGCACGTCTCCATCACCGACGCGATGGGCCACGACGTCGAATCCGCGCTGCTGGCCACGCTCCTGGTCAACGCCTCCCGGGGCGCCCGCAGAGCCGGCTGCGACCTCGCCGAGCAGGCGTACCGGGTGCACCGGACGCTCCTGGACCACAGCCGCAGCGGCTTCGCCACCGGCCAGCTCATCCGGATCGCCATGGACGGCACCGGCGCGCAGCTGGTCAACGCGGGCCATCCGTGGCCGCTGCGGCTGCGCGACGGCGCGGTCGAGGAGGTCCGCGTCGACGTCCACCTGCCCTTCGGCGTGCCCGCCCGCACCCCCTTCCTCGTCCAGCCCCTCGACCTGCGGGCCGGCGACCGGCTGGTCCTCTACACCGACGGCATGCAGGAACGCCGGGCCGGCGCGGTGGACCTGGCGGCGCTGATCCGCGACACCGCCGCCGAGCACCCCCGCGAAGTGGTCATCACGGCCACCGCCGCCGTGCTGGAGGCGTGCCTGGGGCACCTGCGGGACGACGCCACGATCCTCTGCCTGGACTGGCGGGGCCCGTGTACGCGGTGACGCACCACCGAAAGCGGCAACGGCGGGCGACCCCGCTGCGATGGGCATGGAGACCCGGCAAGCGCGAGCGGGGCCGCACCTTCAGCATGCGCCTTCACCGACGCGTGGTCTGCCCCTGAAGGGCGGGATGTGCCCCGCGTCAACCCGCTGCACCGCGGTGACCAGGCACTTGGCCGAATCGGACCCGCCCTCGCGGTCCCCGTCGCACACTGGCCGTGGTGGCTCCGCCGTGTCTCCCCCGTCGCGGCGGAGCCACCGTGGCCGGTGTGCGCGTGGTCAGGGCAGGAGCACGATCTTGCCGTGGGTGTGCTGCTGCTCCAGCTCGTGGAAGGCGTCCCGCACCTGGTCCAGCGGGTACGTGCGGGCGATCGGCACCTCCAGCCCGCCGGACACGGCCAGCCGGGCCAGCTCGCCCAGCACGACCGCGGACGCCGCCGCACCCTCTCCGTACGTCCGTGCGCCGACCTCGGCCGCGGCCTGCCAGTCGCTGATGGTGTTGATCCGCTCGGGCCGCACGCCCAGCTCGACCGCCAGCGCCACGTAGCCGTTGCCGAAGGTGTCGATGAACGCGTCGACCTTGCCGCCGGCCGCCTGGCCGATCCGCTCGGCGACACCGGGTCCGTACGCGACCGGCAGGACACCGTGGTCCCTCAGCCACGCGTGGTTCCGCTCGCTCGCCAGGCCGATCACCGTGGCGCCGCGCCGCCGCGCGAGCTGGACGGCCAGCGATCCGACGCCGCCCGCCGCACCGGAGACGACGACGGTGTCCTCCGGGCCGGGGTCCACCGCGAACACGGTGGCGTAGGCGGTCGTGCCGGCCACGTACAGCGCCCCGGCCACCTCCCACGCCAGCCCCGCCGGACGGGACACCAGATTCACGTCGTCGACCACGACGAACTGCGCGTGGCTGGCCCGCCGGTGAGTGAAGCCCAGGACCTCGTCGCCCACGGCGAAGCCCCGGAGGTGCGGGCCCGCCTCGACCACGACACCGGCCAGATCGCTGCCCTGCCCGGACGGGAACACCGCCGGCCAGCGGGCGTGCAGCGCGCCCGCGCGGATGTGCGCCTCGCCGGGCTGGATCCCGGCCGCGCGGACCTCGACCAGCACCTGCCCGGGCCCGGGCACCGGCCGCTCGACCTCCTCCACCCGCAGCACATCGATCCCGCCGTACTCGTGAAACCGCACCGCCCGCATCGCGTGACCACCGCACTCTCTCGTCCGGACAAGACCTGCCGGCCGGGCGCCGGGAAGCCGGCGCCGACCGTGCCACCGCGTGCAAAGGCCAAGCGAGGGGCCCGTATTCCCGCCCTGGAGGGGCGGGGCACCGCCTGCGGCGTTCCTGTGGCCGGCGCACGCCGTCCGCAGGGCGGGACAGCGTACCCGGAGTGACGGTCCACCTGCGCGGGGACATGCAGGTATGGCCTTTCTCGGTGTCGACGTCGGCACATCCAGCAGCAAGGGCGTCCTGGTCGACGCTTCTGGCGCCGTGCGCGCGACCGCGGTGCGCGAGCACGCCGTCTCCCGCCCGAGGCCGGGACACGCCGAGATGGACGCCGAGGTGTGGTGGCAGGAGTTCCGCGGCATCACGCGCGAGCTCCTGACCGGTGGCGTGCGGGTGGAGGCGGTCGGTGTCAGCGGCATGGGCCCGTGCGTCTGCCTGGCCGACGCCGCGGGCCGGCCGCTGCGCCCGGCCGTGCTCTACGGTGTGGACACGCGGGCCGTCGCGCAGATCGCCCGGCTCGACGCCGAGCTCGGCCGGGAGGCCGTCCTCGACCGGTGCGGCAGTGTGCTGTCGACGCAGGCGGTGGGGCCCAAGGTGGCCTGGGTGGCCGAGCACGAGCCGGAGGTGTTCGCGGCCGCGCGGCGCCTGCTCATGCCGGCCTCCCTTCTCGCCCACCGGCTGACCGGCGCCTATGTGCTCGACCACCACTCGGCCAGCCAGTCCGTCCCGTTCTACGACGCGCGGGCGCAGGACTGGTACCGCCCGTGGGTGGACGCCGTATGGCCGCACGCGGAGCTGCCTGAGCTGCGCTGGCCCGGGGAACAGGCCGGAACGGTGACGGCCGGTGCGGCGGCGGCCACCGGGCTCCTGCCGGGCACGCCCGTCATCACGGGAACCATCGACGCCTGGACCGAGGCCGTCAGCGTCGACGCGACACACCCGGGCGACCTGATGCTGATGTACGGCACGACGATGTTCCTCGTCGCCACCGTCACCGGGCAGTTGCGCGTGCCCGAACTGTGGAGCACCGTCGGTGCGTTCCCCGGCACCCGCTCGCTCGCCGGCGGCATGGCCACGTCCGGAGCGGTGACCGAGTGGCTGCGCGGCCTGTTCGGGTCACCCGGCCACGCCGCCCTGCTGGCGGAGGCCGCCGACAGCGGCGTCGGTGCGCGCGGCCTCGCGATGCTCCCGTACCTCGCCGGGGAGCGCACCCCGATCGCCGACCCCGACGCCCGCGGGGTGATCGCCGGTCTCACCGTCGAGCACACCCGCGGCGACCTCTACCGGGCCGCGCTGGAGGCGACCGCGCACGGAGTGCGCCACAACATCGAGGCCATGCGGCAGGCGGGCGCCGGGATCCGGCGGGTCGTCGCGGTGGGCGGGGGCACGCAGGGCGAGTTGTGGACGCGGATCGTCTCCGACGTCACCGGGCTGCCGCAGGACATTCCCACGATCACGGTCGGCGCCGCCTACGGGGCCGCCCGGCTGGCCGCCGGCCTGTCCGGCGAGGCGGACACCGCGATGTGGAATCCGGTGCGCGAGCGGCGCACACCGGACCCGGAGGCGGGGGCCGTGTACGACGGGCTGCACCGCCTGTACCGGGACCTGTATCCGGCGACCCGCGACACGGTCCATGCCCTGGCCCGGTTCCGGCGCGAAGCCGAAGGAGGCCAGGTCACCGGGCCCGCCCGGCCGGGCGGCGTCAGCGGCTGAGCAGTGGCAGCGCGGCGAAGGTGTGGTCCCGCCAGATGAGGCGGGACGCCTCTTCCGGGTACGCGGCGACGGCCGGCTCACCGCCGAAGAGCCGCACGAGGCGCTGCTCGCTGTCGTACGCGGGCCATCCGGGGTCGCCGTCGGCGGCGAACGACGTCCAAGCGGCCCGCATCCGGCCGGACAGCCCCTCCGCCTCCGGGGAGGGCGCCTCACCGATCAGCATGGCCGGCTGCCCGCGGTCCAGGTTGCCGAAGACGAGCGGTACGTCCAGGCCGTGGCAGGCGCCGAGCATGCCGCCCATACCGGGGGCGGGCCACACCAGCTCGTAGACGTGCGCGCGGCCTCCGGCGGCCGACTGCGCCTCGGCGAGGTGCAGCGACGGCATGCGGAACAGCCAGTCGGAGTGGACGAGTTCGTACAGCTCGTCCGGGCCCGCCGCCGGGAAGGCGTCGCGGTAGCGCCGCACGCCGTCGGGACCGGGCGCGAAGACGCGCAGCGCGTCGGCGGCCTGCTCCTCGTCCACCTCGCCGAGCAGACCGCCGAGGAGGGTGAACAGGCGGTGCTCGTCGCGGGTGTGGCCGACGAGGAGTTCGATGCCGCGGCCGGCGCCGCCGGCGAGGGCCTGCCACGGCGTGACGGCCAGGACGTCGCCGTCGACGACGGGGGAGAAGGCGATCGCCCGGTGGGCGGGCAGGCCCCACCGCGCGGCCCACTGGCCCATCTTGGCGCCGACCGCGTCACCGGCGGAGGACAGCCGGTCCGGCGCGACGCCGGACAGATCGGCCACTGTGGGCCGCAGCCCGAGTTCGGCGGCACAGGCGGCCGTGATGTCCGCGGCGAGCTCCGGCGAGAAGAACGTGCCGGGCACGCTCTGCGCTACGGCCCGCTGGAAGAGCCCGGCCGCACGGTCCATGGCCAGCAGCGCCGCGACCGACCCACCGCCCGCCGACTCGCCGAACACCGTGACCCGGCCCGGGTCCCCGCCGAAGACCCGGATGTTGTCGCGCACCCACTCCAGAGCCGCGACCTGGTCGAGCAGGCCCCGGTTGGCGGGCGCCCCCTCGATCTGCGCGAAGCCCTCCATCCCCACGCGGTAGTTGAACGTCACGACGACGACACCGCCGTCGCGCGCGAGCCGGCCGCCGTCGTACTCGGGGAGGCCGGACATGCCGAACACATAGCCGCCGCCCTGGATCCACACCATCACCGGCAGGTCCGCGCCGGGATCCGGCTCGGGCGACCAGACGTTGACCGTCAGCCAGTCGCCGCCCGCGGCGTCCCCCGAGAGCGCGTCCATGCCGAAGTGGCCGCCCTGCGGGGGCGGCGGACCGTACGAGACCGCCTCCCGCACCCCGCTCCACCCCTCCGCCGGTCGCGGCGCGCCCAGGCGCAGCGCCCCGACCGGGGCCTCGGCGAACGGAATGCCCCGGAACACCGCCACGCCCGCCTCCCGGCTCCCGCGCAGCCTCCCACCCACCGCGAGAACCTCGGGCCGCGACCCGGTCGGGCCGGACTCGGCAACGGTCATCACAACGTCCTCTCAGGCGGGCGGAGGGGGTGAGTTCTGGCAGTGACACCCCCGGCCCTGCGGATCCTCCACGGCGAGGGGATGCGGCGCCAGCGGTTTTTCGGGGGGACGGGCTGCGGCGCCGGGTGAGGCGAAGCCGAACAAGATCACCGCGAGTACGCTGTGAGCCACTTCGCCAGAGTGATGCGGTCAAGGACGGGTGACACCTCGCCGGCGATCGCGGGCCGCATGACCACGGGGGAGACATGCCCTTCTTCAAAGCCGTTCTGTTCGACTGGGTCGGAACACTCATCGTCCCCAAGTGGGGTCCCACCCGGACCGGGCACAGGGGGGCTTCGTGGATCCGACACTCATTGCGGCAACTTGGGCGTGACTCCTCCGAGGCGGAGATCCAGCGGATCAGTGCGGCCCTGAGTGCAGCAGGCGAGCTCCCTCACGTCGTGCAGGGCTGGGCGGGAGCCGACCTGTCGGCGGCAGCACACCGCGACAGCTACGATCGGTGGATCGATGCCGCAGGAGCGGACTCGGCCCTGGGCGACCAGATGTACACCGCACTGTCCGATGCGGTCGACAACGCCTTTGCCTCCGATGTCGAACCTACTCTCGCGGCGCTCAAGGCAGCCCGCCTGAAAGTGGCGATCATCAGCGACATCCACGTCGACATCCGCCCCGCATTCGTGGAGCGCGGCCTTGATGCGTATATCGACGATTTTGTCCTGTCCTTTGAACACGGCGTGGCCAAGCCCGACCCCGCCATCTTCCGCGTCGCCCTCAGCCGGCTCGGAGTACAGCCCGAAGAGGCACTGATGGTCGGCGATCGCCCCAGCCACGACGGCGCAGCCGTCGAAGCCGGGATCCCCACCCTGCTCGTCCCGCCGTTGACGAAGGCGACCGAGGAACGACTGCACCTCGCACTCGCGGCCTGCGGCATTCGCACCCACTGACAGCGGGCTGCAGCCCAGGCATGCGCTCGACGCCCCGCGTCATGTCGCCCTGAGCCAGGTCAGGAAACACCTGCGTTCTTCCCCGCACCGGCCGCTGCCCGAGGCTTTGACGCTGCTCAGGCTGGAGGCGGGGCCGTACGGATCGGAGGTCAGCGTGCAAGCTTCCCGTACCGGGTGCAGAGCGTAGGAGCCGAATCCAACCAAAGCCGCGATGCCCGCCGATACGTGCTGACGACCCTGCTGTGGCGGGGAGGACACGCTGCGATGCTATCGGTGCTTTCCACGCATTGAGGCCCTGCCGACTTCCCTGGCAGATGGTTGGTGCGACATCGTGCGGCCTGCATGTGTCCACTCCGGTTTCGTCGCCAGATCGAGAGCCCAAAAAGCAGGGCATGAACGTCTGCAGTCTCCCGAAGAGGCGGCGGTCAGACGCTCCACGACGTGAGGTTGTCCCGCAAGTAATCGGCGAGCTCGACCGGTTGAAGGTCGAGCGCCGCCACGGCTGCCACGTCCAACGCGACGCGCACCGGCGAGAAGTCCCCCGTATTCGGGTCGTCCAGCTCGGGGCCGTTGCGGCGGCTCACGTCCATGTCCACGAGGTCGGCACGGAAATAGTGCTGGACGACCGTGATCCGCTCGCCGGGCTCGGTCGTGGTCAGGAACTCGCCGGCCGGGCCGATGGTGCCGCCGATTTCCTCCATGACCTCGCGACGCAAGGCGCCTTCGAGGCTGTCATCGCCGGGTTCGACGCCCCCGCCCACAGTTGTGTAGTAGACGGACCCGCCCGGCCATCCGCGTCGCAGGAACACCAGATGATCGTGGTCAAGGAGAACCGCGCGAACTCTGTGCCGCACCTTCATCCTCGTGACGGTAGTGCATTCGCTCTTCCGGCTCGGCGGCCTTGCAAAGATGTCCCACAGTAGAGCTGTTCGCCGACTCGGCGAGCGCGCCTGGCAAGCAGGATGAGCTCTTCGGCCAGCGGCTGCACGGCCTCCACGTCCGCTCCGTGCAGTTCCTCCGCCTGCACCCAGCGGGCGACAACGGCGGGCATGTCGGCGTCGCGTAAAGCCGCCAGAGCGTCCCGTGTCGGGGGACGGAGTTCTGATACCCAGGGTCCCGTCACCCCCGGGTTGTCCTCGTCCACGAGGCCGTGGGGGCCCGGAGTGGGGGAGGCCGGCCACACGGTCGTCGCCTCCACCAGGTCCACTCGCCAGGGAATCCGATGAATGGCAGCGATCAGCTGTCCCAGGATGACCGCCGGATCCACGCGCTTGGCTTCGACCCCGTCGAACACGGGGTGCCCCGCCCCGATGAGGATGTTCTGCGGGTCCAGACGGGGAGTTTCCCCGGAGCCGGGGCCGAAGCGGGCTCCGGGGCTTCCGGGTTACCGGGTTGCGGCGCGGGCGTAGAACGCGGCGAGCTCGTGGGGGTTCTTGGTGTAGACGTCGATCTTGTGCACCACGCCGCCGGCGACCTGGTGGATCTCCACCATGGTCAGCGGGAACACCTCGCCGGTGGTGTGCGCGGTGAGGGTCCCCGTGAGTGTTCCGACGACGCCGGCCGGGCCCTGGAACACCTGGGCATCGGTGATGGCGACGCCTGCGTGGGCCGTCATCGCGCCCAGGACCGACTGCGCGAAGGCCTCGCGGCCCCGGTGGACACCGCCGTACGGGAGTTGGGCCGGCTCGTCGACGATCACCCCGGGGGCGAGCCTGGCCAGCACACCCGCCACGTCGCCCTTGGCCAACGCGTCGTACAGCCCGCGTACGACGTCCGCGGGGTTCTCCGTCACGGCCTCGGTCCGCTCGCTCATCTTGGGCGTCCTTTCGTTCGGGCCCCGGAGGATCGGGGCACGCACCATGCAACGCCGGACGGCGGCGCCGGGGGAGTCCTTGCCGTGAGGGGTACTGGCAGGGACCCCCACCCCTCACGCTGCCTGCCTACCCTGTCCTCATGGACAACCGGGACGCAGTCAGCGCATTCCTCCGTTCCCGACGCGACAGCATCACGCCCGAGCAGGCGGGTCTGCCGGTGTACGGGCAGCGGCGGGTGGCCGGGCTGCGCAGGGGCGAGGTCGCCGCGCTCGCCGGGGTGAGCGTCGAGTACTACACACGCCTGGAGCGCGGCAATCTGAAAGGCGTCTCCGACAGCGTGCTGGACGCCCTCGCCCGGGCGCTGCGGCTCGACGACACCGAGCGCATGTACCTGCGCGACCTCGCCCGCGCCGCGGGCCCGGCGCCCCAGGTGCGGGCCCCGCGGCGGGAGACCCGTTCGGCGGTGCGGCCCAGCGTGGCGCGGATCGTCGAGGGGATGCCGGAGATGCCGGCGTACGTGATGAACAACCGGCTCGACACGCTGGCCGCCAACCCGCTGGGCCGGGCCCTGTATGCGGAGATGTTCGCCGACCCGGTGTGCGGGGCGAACGTCGCCCGGTTCGCGTTCCTCAACGCCGCTGCCACGCGGTTCTACACCGACTGGGAGCGCATGGCCCGTTTCGCCGTCGGCGCGCTGCGCGTCGAGGCGGGGAAGAGCCCCCACGACCGCGAGCTGTCGAACCTGATCGGTGAACTGTCCACCCGCAGCGACGCGTTCCGGGTGCTGTGGGGGTCCCACAGCGTGCATGTCTTCCGCGACACCACGAAACGCCTCCACCATCCGCTTGTCGGTGACCTGGAACTCGACCAGGAGACCATGAGCCTGCCGGACGACAGCGGCCTGAGCGTGGTCGTCTACAGCGCGCCTCCCGGGACCGCGGCCGCGGACGGCCTGAAGCTGCTCGCCGCCTGGTCCGCCACGTCCGGGCGGGAGCAGGACGCCGGGCAGGCGTGATGGGCGGCGTGCCGGACGACGGATCGGCCGGGTACGGCGCGATGGCCGTACCCGGCCCGATCCGCTCTTGTCATGTCAAAGGTGTTCGGCGACGACTGTCTGCGCGGCCTCTGCATCAGGGGGTCATATGCGGTCCTGGAGCAGCGCGATGAGCTTCGCCTCGGTCTTCTTGTCCGCGTCCCGCTTGAGGGTGACGACCTGGATGGTGCAGAGCCGGTCGTCGAGGGTGAACCCCGTCATCATCGAGTTGTCGATCTGCTCCGAACCGGCCGTGTTCGGGGAGCCGATGCTCAGCGTCACGGACTGGTAGGTGTCCGGGTTCTCCCAGTTGCACACGCTCTCGCCCACACCGGCATCAGGGTGCCCGCCGTCGTTCTCGCCGATGATCGGCGTGATCTCGTCGGGCTTGAGCAGCGTGCAGGCGTCGACCTTCTTGCCGCTCTGCGAGGAGTCCTTGCCGGAGGCCGCTCCGGTCGCCGGAGCGGAGGTGCCCGAGGCCGAGGAAGAAGTGTCCGACGAGCCGCAGGCGGTGGCCGTCGCGGCCAGGAGCACCAGGCCGACAATCGCCAGGGGTGAAGACTTCACTGTTGTCCTCCGATCGTGGTGCAACGGATGGAGCGCGGCCCTCGGTGGACACGGTCCGCGGTGCGTGTGTCCGGTCCGCCGGCACGACCCGCGCTCTCGATCAAGAAGACGTCACCCCTGACGGGACGGGTTGCGGACCGGTGTCACAGGCGGGCAACCGAGTGTCACCACTGGATCACAGGGGTGGCACCGGGCGTTCAACTCCCTCGGCGCTCATGCGTCGAGGCGTCCGGGCGTCGGTACGCCCCGCGCGTTCCCGGCGGGCGGTTGTCACGGATCACCGGCGTTCCCGGTCGTGCCTGAGGACGGCGAAGCAGTCGCGCTTCGTCCCGGACGACGTTCCCGGAAAGGTTTCTCATGGCAGGCCATGATGCTCCCGAACGTGACGGCGACGGCCCGCTCCCGTGGTCGGCCGGTGCCTGGGAGCAGGCGTTCGGCTGTGACAGCGTTCACACGACCATGGACAGGTACGGCGTCCTGGTCGGCTACAGCGGCTCCGTGTCCAGCAGGAGGGCGCTGTCCTACGCGGCCGGGATGGCGCGGCGTGCCGGCACCGTGCTCATCGTCGTCCATGTCACCAGGCAGAACGCCCTCGCGTCCTTCTTCGGGTTCGAGGCGCCGCGCGTCCAGCGGGGCGGGCCGGACGGGATGCGCACGCTGGCGCGCCGGCTCGCCCGCGAGGAGCACCTGGCGGATGTGCCCTGGACCCTAGTCCGGCGCAGCGGTGTCATCGCCGACGAGCTGGAGACGGCCGGCCGCAAGTACCGGGCACGCGCCATCATCGTGGGTCAGTCGCGGGGGCCCGGCAGCAGGCTTTTCGGCTCGATCTCCCGCACCCTGGCCCACCGCGCCCAGCGGCCGGTCATCGTCGTCCCCTGACCGGCCGGCGTACCGAGGCGGCAGCCGCCGGCGCCCGTCCGTTCCGTACCCTGGCGGCATGCGTATGCGCCCCACCTTGAGCTGGACCCCCACCGAGGACCTGCCTGCGGCCACCACGGATCTGGAGCCGGTCGCCGACGCGCTGGGCGCCGGCGGTGTGCTGGTGCTCAGCGGGGCCGGCATCTCCACGGAGTCGGGCATCCCGGACTACCGGGGCGAGGGCGGCAGCCTGAGCCGGCACACCCCGATGACCTACCAGGACTTCACCGGGGACGCCCGGGCGCGGCGCCGGTACTGGGCGCGCAGCCATCTCGGGTGGCGCACCTTCGGCCGGGCCCGGCCCAACGCGGGTCACCGGGCGGTGGCGGCGTTCGGGCGGCGCGGCCTGCTGTCCGGTGTGATCACCCAGAACGTGGACGGCCTGCACCAGGCCGCCGGCAGCGAGGGGGTCGTCGAACTCCACGGAAGCCTGGCCCGGGTGGTCTGCCTCTCCTGCGGCGCGTTCAGCCCGCGCGGCGAGCTCGCCCGGCGGCTGGAGGAGGCCAACCGGGGCTTCGAGCCGGTGGCCGCGGCGATCAATCCGGACGGCGACGCCGACCTCACCGACGATCAGGTGGGGGACTTCCACGTGGTGCCCTGCGTGGTCTGCGGCGGTGTCCTCAAGCCCGACGTGGTCTTCTTCGGCGAAGCCGTGCCGCAGCAGCGGGTCGAGCAGTGCCGCGCGCTGGTGAGCGAGGCGGCTTCGCTGCTGGTGCTGGGATCATCGCTGACGGTGATGTCCGGGCTGCGGTTCGTTCGTCAGGCGGCCCAGGAGGGGAAGCCGGTGCTGATCGTCAACCGGGACGTCACGCGCGGCGACCGCCATGCGCTCACCCGGGTCGCGCTCCCGCTGGGAACGGCGCTCACCACCGTCGCCGGGCGGCTGGGCGTCCCCGTCGAGCCCGCTCACTCCGCGGCCGGGTCCGAAGCCGCGGTGGCGGACGCGGGCGCGGCGACGGCGTAGTCCTCCCAGGCACGGAGGAACGTCTGGATGGCCTGCCGGTTGCGCTGCAGCACGTCGATGCGGCGTTCGATGCTGCTGAGCTGGCGGCGCAGTCCGTCCAGGTCCTTGGCCGCCGGGCAGTTCGAGGGGTCGGTCTTCACCTTCCCGGCCTCCAGGCAGGGGAGCACCTCGCGGATCATGTCCGTCGTGAGGCCGGCCTCGAGGAGTTCGCGGATCTGCAGGACGCGGTCGATGGCCGGTTCGCCGTAGGTGCGGTATCCGTTGGCGCCCCGGAAGGGGTGCAGGATGCCGACCTCTTCGTAGTACCGCAGCAGCCGCGGTGCCACGCCGGTCCTTGCGGCAAGGTCTCCGATCTTCATGCACTCTCCTTCGTGGTGTCGGCCGGCGATCGCGCGCCGGTTGACCTTCACATTAATGGAAAGGTTTAGCTTTTTTCCACGGCCCAGCCCTGCTCAGGCGCGTTGACCGAGGCCGCTTCGAGGAGAAATGCGAGATCGCGACATGACGACGACGGGTTCCAGGCCGGACAAGGGCAAGCCGGGCGCCGGCGGATGGACCGCGGAGCGCATGGCCGGGCAGAAGGGCCGGACTTTCGTCGTGACGGGTGCGACGAGCGGCCTCGGCCTGGTGACGGCGCGCGAGCTCGCGGCGCACGGCGGCCGGGTACTGCTGGCCGTGCGCGACGCGGCACGGGGAGAGCAGGTGGCGTCCGCACTGCGCAGCGCATACCCGGGGGCCGAGGCGGAGGTGCGGCAGGTCGACCTGCTGGACCTGGACTCGATCCACCGGGCGGCGGAGGAGATCGGCCGGGAGGAGTCCGTCGACGCACTGATCAACAACGCGGGCATCTCCATGGTCGGGCACGGTGTCACCGCGCAGGGCGCCGAGCGTCATTTCGCCGCGAACCACCTCGGCCACTTCGCGCTCACGGCGCTGCTGGCACCGGTGCTGCGGCGCTCGCCGTCGCCGCGGGTGGTCACCGTGACCTCGTACCTGCACGAGAAGGGCGAACTCGATATGGACGACGTCGCCTGGACACGGACGTACACGCCCCTCGCGGCCTATTCGGCGTCGAAGCTGGCGAACGCGGTCTTCGGCGTGGAGCTGGCCCGGCGTGAGCAGGCGTCGCCGACGCCGATCACCAGCCTTGTCGCACACCCGGGTTACAGCAACACGCCGATGCAGAGCAAGGGGAGCGGCATCACGGGGCTGCTCATGCGCATGTCCGGTCGACTCTTCGCGCAGAGTCCGCAGATGGGTGCCCTGCCGCAGCTGTACGCGGCGACCGAGCCCGGTCTCGCCACCGGCACCTACATCGGGCCCGACGGCCGGGGCGGACGGTCGGGGCACCCCCACCCGGTGCCGTTGTCGGCGGCGGCTCAGGACCCGGAGCTCGGACGCCGCCTGTGGGAGCGCTCGCAGCAGCTGACCGGCATCGACTGGGACACCTCCCGCGCCGCGAACACGGCCACGGGGGCGGGCGCCTGACGCGCGGAAACGCGAAGGCCCCCTCCGGCCTTGCGTGTCCGAGGGGGCCTTCTGCCGCGGAGCCGCCCCAGCGGGGCCGCCGTGAGCTCAGATCGTCGGGATGTCGTCGACGGTCTCCTGGTGCGGTTCGAGGATGAACCTCCAGCCGGCGCTGGGCTCCATGAAGCGCACTCGGGTGGGGTAGATGTCCAGGGCGCGGCGGTCACGATTCTGGCTGCTCGTGCTCTTGCGCCCGCGCGCCGGCTCTTCGAACAGGTCGACCTTGACGTCCGGCACCGCGACGACTTCCTCGTTCCAGCGCTGGACGATTCCCGCGCCGAATGCCTCCCGCGCGGCGTTGTAGAGCGCCTCCAAGGATTCCTTGGTCCCGTCGGGCACAAAGAGGGCCAGGTTCAGCAGGACACCGGCACTCTGGAGAACCTCGATTTCCTCCCCGGCCTCGTCGGCGACCCAGATGCCGCGCTCTTCGGCATTGTCCGGAAGAACGTGCACTTCCTCACCGAAGATCGTCCTCGCGGTGAAGGATCCGCCCTCGAAGCTCTTGCCCGGCTTCACAAGGAAAGCCGGGGCGTAGCAGTCGAGCGGGAGGTCTTCCGTCGATGCCGAGACGAATATCGCGTCCTGGTGGCTCAGCTCGGCGACCTCTTCCGAGGTGAGACGCCGGGCCACAACCTTCTCGGTATTCACGCTGTTTCCCTTCTCCGTACAGCCAAGGACAGGGCGGCGGGCCGCTCTTCGCGGCTCGGCCGCGACCCACCCGGCGGCCCGGCGGTGACCTCGGGGTCAAGCGGTGCCGGCCGTGGGGTGCGTCGCTCGACGTCGCCGCCCCGGACAAGATCCCAGACCCGGACCCGGGCAGCAAATCCGCCCGGGGAAAGGCTTACTGACCCCTTCGGGAGCGGGATTACGTGCCGGTTGATGCGGCCGGCGCCAGGCCGGTGGAAAGAAGCCTGCCGCGCGGAATTCCCCTTGCGGCGCCCGGCGCCCGGCGCCTTGGACGCGGCCGAATCGCCGGAATCGCCGGACCCCGCCGGCAGCAGGTGGTATCGGCGCCGTCATCGCGCCCGCATCCGGTAGGCGAGGACACCGGAGGGAACGGCGACCGCCAGCAGCCCGCCGCCGGCGTGGGCGCTGCCGAGCACCTCGTGGTGGACCGGGATCGTCAGGACGCACCGTCCGGTGCCCGGGTCCCGCAGCCGCACCGTCCTGTCATCGGCGCTGACGGGGACACCGTCGAGGAAGAGCACCGCGGACACCTCGCCGCTGTGCCCGGTCAGCGTCCGCACGGGACGGCCGGTCGTGGGATCCCAGATGCGTGCGGTCGCGTCCCGCCCGCCGCCGGCGAGAAGCGTCCGGCCCGCCGCCTCGAAGGAGCACACGCTCCGCACCAGATCGGTATGTCCCTCCAGCACCGCCACTTCCACGCGCGGTACGACCGAGGTCCACGCCGTCTCGAAGAGCATGGGTTCACGCTAGTTGCTCTGACCGGGAAGGTCTGCCGGGTTGGCGGATCATTCCCGCTCGGAGGCAGCGGCAAGGTGACGGCGGCAGAAGTCGGCAGCCGTGAGGTGGGGCCTGTGCAGCGCATCGCTGTAAAGCCGCATCTCACGAGCCGCTCGATCCAAGTGTCGCCAAAAAGTGAGGGGAAGGTCTAGGTCGTCGCCGAGATCGACCAGGCAGTCGAAGGCGAGTCCCAGCTCGTTGTGCTCCAGGAACTCCAGCGTCGATGAGAGATCGATGTCCGGCAGGCGCGTGAGGTGGGCTCGGGCGGCGTCGAGGTGGTCACGGGTCTGATTCCAGCCGGCCTGCAGGGCCTGACGATCGGCGGTCATGGCGCCAGTGTTGCCGGTGAGTTGGTCGAGGTCACGCGACGTGCGCTGGCCGGCCGCCCCGGTGCAGGCCCTTCTCGCTGCGGATGCGAGCACGCTCCTTCCGCCGGGCGGCGAGGACGTCGGGGTGCCGGGCGTTCTGGTTGCGCCATCGCAGGCAGGCGTGCAGGGCCCAGGCCCGGCGGTGTGGTTGCGGTGGTGGGAGTCGGCGACGGCGCACTGCCGCAGCGGACGGAAGGGGGCCTCTACGGGGTTGGCCCAGGACGCGCAGCCCGCGGCATTCCTTCAGGCTCGCCCCATGCTTGCACCTCCGCGTAGGAGAGGGTCGTGAGGTCCGCCGGCCGGCCGTCGCGGATGGCCGTCGCGGTGGTCACAGCCGCCGCCAGGGCCCTGCGGTAGAGCATCGAGCCGAGGCTGATCCTGCGCACACCCAGTGCGGCCAGGTCGGCGAGGGCGGGTCCGGTCGGCGTGTACAGAATGTTCAGCGGGACGACGAGGGTTGCCGTCAGCGCGGCGATCGCGTCCGGGTCCGACAGCCCCGGCACGAACACCCCGTCCGCACCGGCCTGTTCGTACACCGCGAGGCGCGCCGCTGTCTCCTCCTCCTGACGTCCGAGCCAATAGGTGTCGGTGCGGGCGTTCACGAACAGCTCCGGCACGGCGGCCTTGACGGCGGCGATCTTCGCGGCGTGCGACTCCACGGGGGCGAGGGTGCCGTCCGGGCGGCCGTCTTCGAGGTTGATCCCGGCGGCTCCTGCGGAGTGGAGCTTCCGGGCCAGCTCAGCCACTTCCTCCGGGTCCTCGCTGAAGCCCCCTTCGGCATCGACCGTGAACAGAAAGGAGCCGCGTCCGAGTCGGCGGGCCAGAGCCGAGGTCGCTTCGGCGGTCGCCGCCGCCCCGTCCGTCAGACCGGCGGCTGCCGCCACGCCCAGGCTCGTGGTGCCGATCGCCGCGAAGCCCTGCGCCGCCAGAGCGGCCGCAGAGGCGTGGTCCCAGGCGTTGGGAAGCAGCAGCGGGGTGGCCTGGTGATGCAGGCGGGCGAAGTCGGTCAGCGGGCGTCGGCGCAGGCCGTCGGCCAGAGCAAGTGCGTGGGCCCGGCCGGGACAGACCCGCGGTGGTGCGCCGAAGGTGAGCGGCACGGGGTGCACGCGATGGGCGGCCGCGAGATCCAGGAGAACCGCATCGCCCTCGGCGATCTCTCGACCGGCGACCCGGGTGGAACGCGTGGCGACCCGGCGCATCGCCGATACGGGCGGAGCCTCCCGGAGCACTCGGGCCAGCGGTACGTCGCTGTCGGCCGCGGTCTCCACCAGGGCAGCCGTCGCCGCGCAGGCCTGCACCAGCAGCCCGATGCGGTTGGCAGCGGCCTCCATGCCGTCCTCATCCGCGTTCCGTGGCGCCAGCCGCGCCATGAGATGGGCCACCGCCTCGTCAGCGGCTGCGTCCGTACCCCCGAAGTAGGCCCCGGCAATGACGGTCACCGCCTCCGCGACCATCCCGGGCTCCGGCATTCCCAGGGCCTCGGCGAGAATACGCACCACCCGCACGCGTACCTCCCCTTCCGGCCCCGCCGCCACCGCCCGCCGTAGTGAGGCGGGCTCCAGCCGGGACAGTTCGGCCTCCACCAGAGCGCGCCGCCGCCGGTGCTGCTCACCGGAGCTGAATCGGGCCACGGTGGCACGCAGCCACGCGACACTCGCCCCGACGGGACCGTCGTCGGCAGCAGGCAGCTCCGGGACCAGTGCGGGGTCGGCGAGCGCCGCTCGCACGTCCTCATAGCGGTCGAACTCATGGATCGTCGTCGACGTCATGGCCCTGACGCTAGGGCCGGGACAGTTCGCCGCTCCCCGAACCGTCCCTGCGGCATCATGACCTTGTGCCCCCACTCGCCGAGACCGCCGCCCTGTTCGCCGACCGCACCCGGGCCGCCTTCTGCCAGGCGCTGCTCGACGGACGCGCCTGGACCGCAGGCGAGCTTGCCCGGCACGCAGGGGTGCGGGCCTCCACCGCCAGCGAGCAGCTCTCCCGCCTCATTGCCGGCGGAGTGCTGACCGAGGAACGCCAGGGCCGGCACCGCTATGTCCGGCTGGCCGACCCGGAGACAGCCGCCCTCGTCGAAGCCCTCGCCTCGTACGCATCGGACACCCCGAGCCCGCAGAATCTGCGGGAATCGGTGCGGTTCAGTGCCGAAGCACGGGCCCGCACCTGCTACGACCACCTGGCGGGGCAGCTGGGCGTTGCCCTGGCGGACGCGATGATCGCCCGAGACCTGGTCGCCGCCGACTCCGGGCTCGCCGTCACCCCGGCGGGCCGGGCATGGCTGAGCGAGCATCTCGGCTTCGAGCAACCTCCAGGTGCCCGGCGGCCTCTGGTGCGAAGCTGCCTGGACTGGACCGAGCGTCGGCCCCACCTCGCCGGAGCGCTGGGCGCGGCACTGTGCAGCACGGCGTTGGAACGGACATGGGTGCGGCGCATCGGCTCCGGGCGGGCGGTGAAGGTGACGCCCGAAGGGACCGAGGCGTTCCGGGAGTTGCTGGGAGCGGCGGTCTGACCACTCGACCTGCGCTCCGGGAGTGGTTCGCCCACGGGAGAGGGCCGGCCCTTCGGGGGCCGGCCCTCCTGCCTCAACGGGGTTCGCGTCCGGGGCGCGCCGGCGGCCCGTTTCCGGTGCCGCCGGCGCGGTTCCCGACGCTTCCCGCGGCTACTTGCGCTTCAGCGTGAAGTTGCCGGTGACCGTCTCCCCCTTCTTCAGCTTGATCGTCGTGACGGTCGGCTGGTAGCCGTCCTTGGCGACGATGACGGTGAGCGGGTTGTTGCGGACGTCGAGCCACAGCCCGTACGTGCCGTCCGCGGCCGTGGTGAGGGTGTAGGACGAGGCCCAGCTGTCGATCTGGACGGTCGCCCCGGCCAGCGGCGCGGTGCCGCCGGTGGCCGTGTTGCCCAGGACGAGACCGGCGATCTTCCCCCAGGTCTTGGGCGGTGCGACATGCAGGGCGACCGGGATGCGCGGCACGGAGTACGGCGTGTCGGTGCCCACGCTCAGACCGGCGGTCAGGTCGCCGGGCTGGGTGATCGAGGCGGCCGTGGCGTCGAGCGAGACGGTGACGACCGCGCTCGCGCCGGGCTGCAGGGTGAGCTGCTGGACGCTCTCCGCGAGCCAGTCGACGTCGCTCGCGCCGCCCTGGTCGTAGCCGGGCAGCACCTCGACCTTGCTGATCGGCGAGCCGGGGGCGTTGCCGCCGCCGGCCTTGTAGAAGCCGGGCGCGCCGCCGCCGCGGTAGGTGGCGACGTTGGCGTTGGGCAGGGTGCCCCAGGTGCCGGACTTCGGGTCGAAGGCCTGGCTGCGGTTGGTGAGGGCGTTGTTGCCGACACCGCCGACCAGGATCAGACGGCCGTTGGCGGCGGCGTACGAGGAACCCCACTGGGCGGCCGGCACGTCGGCGAGCTGCGTCCAGCTGTTGGCGCCCGGGTCGTAGGAGTAGGTGTGGACGACGTCGTTCTCGTTGCCGCCCAGACCACCGGCGCAGTAGATCTGGCCGTCGATGGCGCCGCACGCCTCCCACGAGATGGCCTCGGGGTAGGCGGCGATCTGGGACCAGCTGTCGGTGCTCGCGTCGTAGACGCTGGCGTCCGTGGTGCCGCAGAAGTCGGCGCCGCAGCCACCGATCATGTACAGCTTGCCGTCGAGGACGGCCGTGCCGGAGCCGGCGTACGGCTTGGGCGCGGACGCACCGGTGGTCCAGCTGTTCGACTGCGGGTTGTAGATCTCCAGCTTCGCGTCAGGGGCGCCGCTCGGGCCCCAGCCGCCGACGGCGTAGAGCTTGCCGTCGATGAAGCCGTGCGCGGGGTCCTCACGGGTGTCGGACGCGCTCGCCAGCTTCGTCCAGCTGCCGGCGACCGGGTCGAGGACGTACAGGTCCTTGACGTCGGTCGAGCCGTTGTACCCGAAGGCCGAGTAGAGCTTGCCGTCGAGGGTGTCGACGGCGTTGTCCATGAGGGCGGTCGGGAGGTCCGGGGCCGTCTGCCAAGCGTCGTCGGCCGGGGTCGCGGCGGACGGCGCGGCCTTGGCGGACGACGCGTGGGCCTTGCTGGACAGTGCGGTGTAGTCACCCTTGACGGTGCGCAGGGCGGCGCCCTTGTCCTGCTGGGTGAAGCCGCCGGACTGCTCGCCGAGCTTGACCGTGGCGGCCGCGCCACCGGTGTTCTTGACGGTCAGCTTCTGCGACGCGGAGCCGCCCCAGGCGACGGACGCCGAGACGGAGGCGGGAGTGATCGTGACCTTGCCGGCCTTGAGCTTGAAGTTCGCCTGGACGGCGCTGTCGGCCCCGGTCTTGGCGTTCTTGGTCAGCGAGGTGTACTTGGCCTTGGCCGCGGTGAAGGGGTGGCTGCCGAAGGCGGTGGAGACGAACGAGTAGAAGCCGTCGGGCAGGTTCGGGTCGTCGGGCGTGGCGACCGTGATGGCCTTCTCGGACGGCTTGTCCTGGCTGGTGACGGTGGCTCCGACGATGCCGTCACCGCTGTTGGCGTCGGTCACGTTGCCCACGACCAGGCCGGCGGGGACGGGAGTGAGCTGACGGTTGCCGACGAAAACGTTGTCGACGGACCACCACCATCCGAAGCTGCTGGTGAAGTGGAAGCGCAGCTGCACCGCCGGCTTGCCGGCGAAGTCGGACAGCGAGGCCTCGATCCGGTCACCGGTGACGTCCGGACCGGCGGACCAGATCTTGGTCCAGGTGCTGCCGCCGTCGGCCGTCGCCTCGACGGTCGCCGACTGGTTGTTGTACGACTTGTACTCGGTGCTGAAGGCCACCTCGGGGTCGTTCTTCCCGGTGAAGTCGTAGACCGGGCTGAGCAGCGAGGAGTCCTGCGTGGCCCCGCCGCCGAAGTGGTCGCTGTCGGCGACGGCGAATCCGCCGTCACCGCCGGTGCGGTTGCCGCGGCTGCCCGGGTCGTCGAACTCCCAGCCGCCCGTGGTGCCCTCGGCGTTCTCCACCTTCCAGCCGGCGGGCGGGGCGTCGGTGGCGTCGAACGGCTCGTTGGTGCCGGTCACGTCGATCCGGTAGCCGGGCGGAGTGCCCGTCCAGGAGTCGACCGGGACCGAGATGCCCACCGTCTGCGCGGAGCCGCCGACGGTGATCGTCTTGCTGACGGCCTGGTATCCGGCGGTGGCCGAGGCGACGTGCAGCGTGTAGGAGTGCCCCTGGGGCAGTTCCAGGCTGTACGAACCGGTGGCCGGGTCGGTCCAGACCGCGCCGGGGACGCCGTCCGCGGTGATCTTGGCGTACAGCGGCCAGCCGTGGCCGGAGCCGTCGGTGACCTTGCCGGCGATCGTCTGGCTGGGCACCGCGGCGAGGGTGAAGTTCTTGGTCACCGTGGCGTCGTCGTCGACCGCGACGTCGTCGGCCGAGCCGTCGGAGTAGCCGAACGCCTCGACGGAGATGTCGTAGGTGCCGGTGGCGACGGTCAGGGAGTACGCGCCCGTGGCGTCGGTGTGGGCGACGCTGTCGCCCGCGGTGACGGTCGCGCCGGCGATCGCCTTGCCGGTGGCGCTGTCGGTCACGCTGCCGGTGATGACGCCGTGCGGGCCGCTGCGGAACGCCGACAGACCGGCCGGGGTGCCGAGACCGGTCGGGCCGTCGTAGCCGGTGCCGCCGGTGCAGAGGTACGCCGGGGAGCAGTTGCCGTTGCTGCCGGTGGTGATGTCGTTGATCCCGGTGCCCGCGGCGTACGGGTAGGCGTTCGGGTACGAGCCGGCGACGGGGGTGCCGGCGGCCGCGTACACCGAGGCGATGATGGGCGACGAGACGCTGGTGCCGCCGTAGACCGCCCAGCCGTTGTGGCCGTAGGTCTGGTAGACCGCCACGTCCTCCGCGACGGCGGAGACGTCGGCCAGCGCCCGGTTGTCACAGCCGGTGTCGTGCTGGAAGGCGGGCTTGGGCTCGTACAGCGAGCAGCCCGAACCGGCGAGGTTCCAGGCGGCCTCGGTCCAGCCGCGGGTCGTGGACGGCGCGCGGGTCAGCGTGGTGCCGCCGACCGCGGTGACGTACTGCGAGGCGGCCGGGTAGCTCACGCCGTAGCCGTAGTCACCGGTGGACGCGGTGATCGCCACGCCGGGGTGGTTGTAGTGCGCGTCCAGGTCCGTGGTCTCGGACGGGTCCTCGCCGTTCCCGCCGCGGTAGTCGGTGCCGTAGGAGTTCGAGACGTACTTCGCGCCGAGGGCGACCGCCTGGTCGACGGCGGCGGACAGGCTCTCGAAGCTGTTGTCGTCGGCCTCGACCAGCAGGATGTGCGCGTTGGGCGCGATCGCGGAGACCATGTCGAGGTCGAGCGAGATCTCACCGGCCCAGCCGGGGTCCGGCGTGGGGTAGTTGGTCCCGCCGCGCTGGTCCACCTTGCGGAAGCAGCCGTTGTCGGTGGTGCAGGCCGGCAGTCCGTACTGCGCACGGTAGACGGCGAGGTCCGCCTCGGCGGTCGGGTCGTCGAAGGCGTCCACGATGGCGACGGTCTGCCCGCCGCCGCCGTCGGTGGGCAGGTCGTAGGCGCTCTGCAGGTCGGTGGCGCCGTAGCCGGCCGGCGTCTCTGCCGCCGGCATCAGGCCCTTGGACGCCTTCACATCGGTGCGGCGCAGGGCGAAGCAGCTGAACTGGCCGGGCTTGGGTGTGTCACAGGTCGGTTCGAAGGACGCGCGGCCGGCGGCGGCCGGGGTGGCGGAGTGTGTGTCCGCGACAGCCGTGGCTAACGCCGGTGCCTGCACTCCGAGCACCGCCATGGCGGCGGCGCCGAGGACGGCCAGGCCCCTGGTCACCGTCCGGCGGACAGGGTTTCTGGTTCTCGCTGGTCTGCGCAACGTAACTCCCATGCGTGCTTGCTGGGATCGAGCCGTGTACGGCTCGCGGGCGGCGGTGGACGCCGTGGCGTTCACCCGGGCCCATTAGCGAGATCAGTCCTGAGCATGTCAATGGGGAGGCTGGGCAGCGTTGGTGACGGTGCGTGAGGGAGTCGTTGCTGGAACGGATCACGTGAGCTGGGATTTCTGAAGGTTCAGGGCGGAATGCGTGTCTTCATGTGTTCGTTACGTGAACACCAGATTTCCGTGGCCTATGAATGTTCACGGAAAGTATTGTGGGCGTGAATACGACACACGACGGGAAGTCGCCAGGGTCGGCAACGCCGCCGGAGTTGTTTCCGGCGTGATGTGCGCTTGTGCGCAAGTTGCCTGTGCTGGGGCCTGGTTCGGCCCGGGGCGGCCTCGGCACCCGGCCGTGAGGCCGCAGGTGCGCCCGGGCCGCGGCGAGCGGGTGCCGGACGCCTGCCGGCGCTTCAGCCCGGTCGAACGAACCCCTGCGCGAGCAGGTCCTGGTAGGGCACGGACTGGAATTGCAAGGGCGGGGCCATGTCGCCGAACGACTCGGTGAACGCCTGGGGTGACCGTGCCAGTTCCCGCAGGACCTGGGCCGCCGTCTCGTCGCCGGCAAGCCCGGGCGCCAGGGCGGCGCAGCCTTGCACGCCCGCATGCGGGTGCCCGAGCCAGCCCCATGTGTCGCCGCCGAGTTGGCCGATGGCGATCAGAACGGTAGCCACGTCGTAGGGGGAATCGGCGTCCCGGGCCATCGAAGCCAACTGCTCCACGAGCGCCGGCCGCACCGCCGATGCCGAGGGATGCCGGGCCAGTGCACCGACGGCAGCGGCTGCGCACGTCCTGCGCCTGGTACGTCCCGAAGCCAGGTGCGGCAGCACTCGTGCCAGGATCTCGGGAACCACGTCGAAGCAGGCGACCGCCGCCTGGTCGAGAACGAGCTCGCCCAGGCCTGCGCCGTCCTCCCACATCCGGGCCCGGCCGTCGGCATCGGCCGACAGGTGGACGGCCGTCCAGTCCCGCAGATCGGACGCACGGCCCGCCACCCGGGCCCGGATCTCCGCGGCCTTGTCGCCGAGATCGGCGGCGACGCCGACCTTGTACAGGTAGGCGAGCACGGCATCCGGCATCGAGGGATCGTCCGGCCACAGCGACGCATCGTCCAGGAACCGGCTGACCAGCAACGCGGTTGGGGCCGTCGCGGGCCAAACCCTGCCGTCGCGACGAATCGTCGTCGACCAGAGGTGTGTGTACCCGTCGACGAACGCTTTTGGGTCATCGCCGAGGAGCGCTTCCAGATGCCGTGGCGTGTCGGACGCGGGCCCCAGGGCGTGGAACAGCCGGGCCCAGTCCGCGGTGTCCATGCGTACGGTCACAGCGGCGATCGTGCCAGACCGCCCAATCGTGGCCGGCGGTGGGACGGCCCTCAGCCCCCGAGCGTCTTGTGCAGGGCTTCCAGGCCGTCTCGGTAGATGCCGGTGAAGAGGTCGACGACCTCGTCGTCCGTGGCACCGGCCTTGGGGACGAAGCGGCCGGACCACTGGACCTCGGCCGCGTTCTCGTTGCCGCTGATCTCGTAGACCCGCAGGGTGGACAGGTAGTCGACGACGGGGAACGGTGCCTGCACGATGTGGTAGCTGTAGTAGCGGTGTTCCTCGTCGAACGCCATCAGGCGCTCCACGATGGTTTCGCCGTCGGGGTTCTTCAGATGCCGTACGCGGCCGCCTTCCGAGAAGGTGCTTTCGGGGATGTAGGGCAGCCAGTCGGACAGTGATCCGAAGCCGCCGACGACTTCCCACACGCGTGCGGGAGTGGCCGGGACGACTCTGCTGACGGATGTCGATGCCATCGCTCCTCCAGAATCGTGGGGCGGGGGTCGCTCACGCTCCGCCGGGCAGGGGGGCCGCGGGGCTGACCAGGCCGGAAGCGCGCAGGTCGGTCCAGAAGTCGGCCGGTACCTTCTCGTTGAGTGCGGCGTGGTCCTCGATGGTGTGGGCGGGCCGGGTCGCGCCGGGGATGGCGGCTCTGGCGACGGGGTGTGCGAGGGAGAAGTGCAGGGCGGCGGCCTTGATGCCGATGCAGTGCCTGTCGGTGAGTTCTTTGAGCCGCGCGACCTTGGCCACGATGTCGGGTGGGGCGGTGACGTATTCGAAGTGGGTGCCACCGGCGAGGATGCCGGAGCTGTAGGGGCCTCCGACGACCATCCCGACACCTTGTTCCTCGGCCATGGGCAGCAGCCGCTGCAGGGCGTGTGCGTGGTCGAGGAGCGAGTAGCGGCCGGCGAGCAGGAACCCGTCGGGCTGGGGTTCTTCGAGGGCCAGGGTGATCTCGATGGGTTCGGTGCGGTTGACGCCGAGTCCCCAGGCCTTGATGACGCCTTCGTCGCGCAACTTCGTGAGGACGCGGAAGGCGCCCGTGCGGGCTTCCTCGATTTTCTGCAGCCACATGTCGCCGTGGAAGTCCTGGGCGATGTCGTGCACCCACACGATGTCCAGGCGGTCGGTCTGCAGGCGCTTCAGGCTGTCGTCGATGGAGCGTTTCGTGGCGTCCGCGGTCCATACGTGAAGCATTTTGTTCGGGCGTCCGTGGGCGAAGAGGTTGCCCTTCTCACCGAGATCACGTGCGCTGGGATCCTCCTTCTCGTCCAGGATGACGCGGCCGACCTTGGTGCTGAGCACGTAGTCGTCGCGCGGGCGACCGGACAAGGCCTTGCCCAGACGTATTTCCGACAGTCCGGAGCCGTAGAACGGTGCGGTGTCGAAGTATCGGGTGCCCTGGTCCCAGGCCGCGTCGACGGTGGCGGCGGCCTCGTCCTCGGGAACCGAGCGGAACATGTTTCCCAGCGGCGCGCATCCGAATCCCAGGTGCGCCGGGAGGATCTGTTCGAGTTTCACAACGTGTCCCTTCCGATGGCGCGGACTTCGACCGCGCAGGTCAGGGGGAGAACTCAGGGGAAAATGGTGGGCACCAGACCGCCGTCCACGCTCAAGGCCGCACCGGTGGTGGCCGACGCCTCGTCAGACGCCACGTAGGTCACGAGACTGGCTATCTCCTCAGGGCGTATCAGACGCTTGAGCAGGGACGTCGACGCCCGGCCACCGGCCACGTACCGGCGCTCGCGGTCCTCGTCGGACAGATCCGGATACAGCTGCGACAGCATCGATTCCACACCCCTGGTCAGGGTCGGCCCCGGAAGCACGCAGTTCACCGTGACACCGGTCCCGGCAACCTCTTGAGCGGTGCCCCGCGACAACGCCAATTGCGCGGACTTCGTCACGCCGTAGTGCACCATCTCCGTCGGGGTCTGCACCCCCGCCTCGCTGCTGACGAAAATGACACGACCCCAGCCCCGGGCCACCATGCGTGGCGCATAGTGCCGCGTCAGCCGTATCCCGGAGAGCACGTTGACCTCGAACAGCCTCAACCAGTCGTCGTCCTCGATCTCGAATACGGGCGTGGTGCCGAAGACGCCGGCGCTGTTCACGAGAATGTCGACGTCCGGCAGCTGATCCACCAGATCCGCGACCCCCTGTGCGGTGCCGACATCCCCGGTGACGCCACGGGCGCCCAGATCCTTCGCCACCTCGTCCACCCGGTCGGCCTTGCGCCCGTTGACCACCACATCAGCTCCGACATCGCCGAGCTTCCGGGCGATGGCCTCACCGATTCCCGAGGTCGATCCCGTGACCAAGGCGCTGCGGCCATGCAAGTCGATCATCTTCGGCCTTCCCTGCCCACCCCGCGCCGGCTGTCCGCCGGGGTGCGGGGTGCTGTGAGAGGTGACATCGGACCTGGTCAGCGGCCCACATGTGCCCCTCTTCGATCGTAGGTACGCATGCCTCGGACCCGCATCTCGGCAGCGGAATTCGCGGGGAGCGTGAGGCTGTCTGCGCAGGAGAAAACCGGGTCGCCTCGGCGCACCATCCGGGTAGGGTCGGGCAATGCCCGAGTTGCAGCGGCTGCACGCCCGCCATGCCCCGGCGGTGCTCGCCTTCGAGCTGGCGAACCGCGCCTACTTCGCCGCCTCGGTCCCCGACCGCGGCGACGACTTCTTCGACCGGTTCACCGACCGGTTCAACGCTTTGCTGGCCGAGCAGGAGGCCGGCGTCTGCGCCTTCCACGTGCTCGCCGCCGAGGACGGCTCGGTGCTCGGCAGGTTCAACCTGGTCGACATCGAAGACCACCGTGCGGAACTCGGCTACCGGGTCGCGCAGCGCGCGACCGGCGGGGGCGTGGCGACCGCAACCGTCCGGGAGCTGTGCCGACTGGCGGCGGACCAGTACGGGTTGCGCACCCTGCGAGCGGCCACCGTCCTCCGGAATGCCGCGTCCCAAAGGGTGCTGACCAAAGCCGGGTTCGTCCCCGTCGGTCCTGTCGACCCGGCCCACCTCGGCGGTAATCCGGGCACCTGGTACCAGCGCGACCTGGTGCACCCCGCGATCGCGCAGGCGAACCGGCTGCGGGAAGGCCGTGACCAGCGCTGACCACCGGCCGAATCGGCCGCTGGGCCGCCGGTGGGGTCACAGCGGACCCGTCCGCGCCCTCAGCAGGGCCGGTGACCCGGCTCCGCCCTGGTTGAGCCGGCCGTAGGCTCTGTGGGCAGGATGTCTTCGTGCCCACCATGGTTGTTGAGATCCATGTCCCGTTGCTGCCGACGCCCGACCTGCCGGACGGCTCCTATCCGTTTCCTTGGATCGAGGAGGTCGAGGACTTCTTGTCAGTTCTCGAAGACCAAGGTCACATGGAAGTCTTCGACGAGGGAGAGGAGGACGGGGATGTCTACGTCTTCTTCGTCGCCGGAGCCGGTGAGGGGGATCTCCTGACGGTGGCCTCCCGCGTCGCCGCGTTGCCCGGGGTCCCTGCGGGGACCGTCGCGGTCGTCAGTGACGACAAGGCCGAGGAGCTCGGGCAGGGGCGACGGGTGGCGCTTCCACTGCCTGCGCGCTGAGCACCGGTGCGGAGCCCCCGCTCCCTGCCCAGGACGGCGCTGCTGGTCGCCCGCACCGGTATCGCCGGCGGGCTCGGTGGATTGCCGCCTCGCCGCCGGAACGGGCCCGTCAGGGCTTTTCGGGCTTGCGGGCCAGGAGGCAGGCGTGCGGTCTGCTCACCCGGCCGCCGGGCTCCTGCTCCAGCTTCGCGGTGACGACGAGTCCGGCCTGTTCCAGCAGGCCGATCATGCGGTTCAGGGGCAGCAGGTGCGACTCGAAGGACACGGGATGGCCGTAACCGTGCGTCCGCTGCAGCAGTTCATCGCCGGTGTAGTCCCCCCAGAGCAGGTGTCCGCCGGGCGCGAGCGTGCGGTGGAACTCGGCGAACACCGCCGGCAGCCACCGCGGGGGCGTGTGGTGGGTGGAGTACCAGGCCAGGATGCCGCCGAGCTCGTCGTCTTCGCTCTCCAGCGCGGTCATCGAGCCCTCGGTGAACCGCAGCTCCGGATAGGCGTGGCGGGCCAGCTCGATCATCTTCGGTGACAGATCGACGCCGAAGGCGGACACTCCCAGCGCGGCCAGGTGCGCCGTCACACGGCCGGGCCCGCATCCCAGGTCCGCGACCGGCCTCGGACCGTCCGTCCGTACGAGTTCGGCGAATGCCGCCAGCATCGCGCGCGACAGCGGGTCCATCGCGCCTGGAGGCGGCACGCGTTCGACGTAGGCGGCGGCGACGGTGTCGTACGACGCGCGGACGGCGGTCAGATAGGAGGGCTCAGCCATGCGGCCGACCCTAGACCTCCGCGAGACCCGGAGAGTTCGCCGGGCATACCCGAGTCGCGGGTCAAGGCGAGTGGCCTGCACGCGCTTTCGTTCGGCGTGCAGGCCACTCAGCCAGGGTCACCCCCAGGACGGGTCCCAGTTGGAGACGGGGGTGTTCCTGATGATGCGCCGGATAGCAGCGATCATGGTTGTTCACCTCCTCTCAAGCGTGTGAGCGGGAGTCTTGGTGGTTCGGTGGAGGGCGAAGGGGCGGCAGATCGCGGCGTTGGTCACGAAGGGGGACATGTTGCCGCCTGTGACAGTGAGATGTGCGTCGCTCATGAGGGCGGTCACGGTGTCGACGATCATGGTGTGCGCGACCGCCGCTCCGGCGCAGATGAACGGGCCGGCGCTGTAGGGCAGGTAGGGGCCGTGTTCACCCGTTTCGCCCCAGCGCTGCGGCCGGAACATGTCCGGCTGGGCCCAGCGGCTTGTGTCATGGTGCAAGAGGTAGGGGCTGACAGACAGGACCGCGCCGGCCTGGAAGGAGATCCCGCCGAATTCGATGGGGTGGGGGACCGGGCGGCCGACCATCCAGACCACCGGACGGTGGCGTGCGGCCTCGCGGACGATCCAGTCGGCGGACCATGGCCATGGGGAACCCGGAGTGTTGTGGAGGCAGGCCAGCAGCAGTGACCACGCCACCGAGTGGCCGACGGTCTCGACGATTGCCGAGTACATCTGCAAGTACAGCTCAGCCAGGGCACGGCTGGTGACTTCGGTGGGGCACGCGCCGATCGCGGTGTCCAGCATGTCGCGCGGCTCGTCGGCGCGGATGCCTTCTTCCCGGCGAAGTGTCACGTGCTCGGTCAGAGCTCGCTTCAGCTTCGGGCGCAGCATCTCCACTCGTGCCCGCTGCGTCAGGCGGGGGGCGCGCAGCAATATGCCGACGCGTACGGCGTGCTCCATCAACCGGTGCAACGGTGGTGAGACATGGGGGTGCAGGAGCATGTCCGCAGTGCACTGGTGCGCCAACCTGGTTCCGGCTGCCGGCCAATGACTGGTCTCGGGCAGTCCCGCCACGGCCCTGGCCACGTTGTCCCGGTATTCGGGCAAACGCGTCCGCATCAGTTTTCGTACGGCGCGGCCGAACTCGGTCTGGGCTGACCTCGAGGGCAGCAGGTCCCCGAAGAAGGTGGACCTCTCCGCGTTGAAGACCGGGTCGCGGAGCACCATGAGCGCCAGGTCCGAATCGCCCACACACCAGGTGCCCCACGGCAGACGGAATACTCCCGACGGACTGCGGTGAGAGAAGTCCTCGATGAACCCCAACGGATCGCGTCGGAACCTGAGCATCTCGATCGTGCTCATCCAGGGCCCCCTCTCGCCCCACTGGCCAGGCGCTGTCCAGCACGTCGGACAGATCTTGCGAGCGGTGACTATCGCAACGCATTGTGTATCCACGGTGTTGGCGCCCTCGAAAACACTACTCTTTCATCAATCCCTTCGCATTTTCGGCGAGGAACTGCCCGAATGTCCTGGTGCCTTGCGTGTTGTGCCGTCGTGTGCATACGGGTTGGTCGCCTTCGCTTTCGCTTTCGCTGTTGGGTAAAGCGAATACATGAGGAAAGCTTCCGGCCAGTGCACTAGCGTGGGGGCCCATGATCGTATGGCTCAACGGCACCCACGGCGCGGGCAAGACGACGACCAGTGGGCTGGTGCAGCAACTGATCCCGGATTCGCGGGTGTTCGACGCCGAGAAGGTCGGCGAGACGCTCATGGACATCAAGCCGGGGCTGCCCGCGACGGACAACTTCCAGCACTGGCCGCCGTGGCGGCCGCTCGTGGTGGAGACTGCCCGCCGTGTGCTCGACTACACCGGCGGCACTCTGGTGGTGCCCATGACGGTCCTGGTCGAGGAGTACTGGCGCGAGATCAGCTCGGGACTGGAGCGGCACGCCGTCCCGGTACGGCACTTCGTGCTCCATGCCGACCAGGACACCCTTCGCGGCCGCATCGAGGGGGACACTCTGCTCGGCCCCTCGCCCTTCCGGCTGCGGTATCTCGAGCCCTACGCCGAGGCGGCCCGCACATGGCTGCACGCCGAGGCCGAGGTCGTCGACACCACGTACCTCACGCCCGCCGAGGCCGCCCGGCGGATCGCGGAGGCCGTCAGCGGCTGAGGCCCGCGCGCCGCGCGTCGGGGAGGTCCTGGTCGACCCAGACCACCTTGCCGCCGGGGACGGGACGGGAGCCCCACTTGCGGGACAGGCTGGTGACGAGGGACAGGCCGCGGCCGTGCTCGTCCGTGGTGCATGCCTGGCGCGGGCGCGGAATGCACGGCCCGGCGTCGGACACCTCGCACGTGAGGACCTGGTGCCGGATGAGCCGCAGCTCGATGTGCCCGGAGGTGTGGCGAATCGCATTGGTGACGAGTTCGCTGACGATCAGTTTCGTCGCGTCCTCGAGATCCTCGAGGCCCCACTCCGCGAGCTGACGTGCCGCGAGGTCCCGGGCGCTGCGCACGGCCGACCGGTCACTGGGCAGCGCCGTGGAGAGCACCCGGCTCGGGCTGAGCGATCCGGTCCTGACGAGGAGGAGCGTCACGTCGTCGCCCGGCGTCCGGCCGGGCACGCTCCGCGTTGCGTTGTCGCAAAGGTCCTCCAGGGTCCGGCCCGGTTGCGCGAGGGCGGTGCCGAGCCGGTGCATCCCCTCGTCGATGTCGTGGCCGCCGGCTTCGATCAGGCCGTCGGTGTAGAGGGCGAGGAGGCTTCCCTCCTCCAGTTCCAGTTCCACGGACTCGAATGGTTCGCCCGGGCCGGTACCCAGAGGTGCCCCGGTGGGCAGGTCGGGATACGAGAAGCGCCCCTGAGGGTCGACGACCACGGGCGGCGGGTGCCCCGCCGATGCCATGGTGCAGCGGCGGGTGGACGGGTCGTAGACGGCGTACAGGCAGGTGGCGACGCCCCCCACCGGTGTGGCCCCGTCCCGGGGATCGCCGTCCTGTTCGGTCAGCCGCCGCACCGTGTCGTCGAGGTGGGCCAGCAGTTCCTCCGGCGGCAGTTCCATGCCCGAGAGGGTGTGGACGGCGGTACGGAGCCGGCCCATGGCCGCCGCGGCCTGAAGACCGTGCCCCACCACATCGCCGACGACCAGCGCCACCCGGGCGCCCGACAGCGGGATCACGTCGAACCAGTCGCCACCCACACCGTGGTCCACGTCCGCGGGCAGATAGCGCGACGCCACGTCGACCGCCGTGCCACCCGTCAAGTGGCGTGGCAGCAGGTGGCGTTGGAGCGTGAGGGCGAGGGTGTGGCGACTGGCGTACCGGCGGGCGGCGTCCAGCGTCCGGGCGGTCCGGCCGACGAGTTCCTCGGCCAGCAGCAGATCGACATGGTCGAAGGGCGCGGGATCCGTCGTGCGGACGAACAGTGCGACGCCCAGCAGGGTGTGCCGGCCCTGGATGGGCACGACCATGATCGAGTGCATGCCGTGGTCGCGGCCCCTGTGCGCCAGGTCCGGCACGTCGTCGGCCCATGTGCCGGCAGCGGTGGCCAGGACCGGTTGTATGTGCGACTTCCCGGCACGCACGGCCGCGGTGAAGGGCGAATCGGCCGGCACCTCGATCAACTCGCCTCGCGCCCAAGGGGATTCCGGCACGCCGTGGCGGAGGGAAGCCAGCCCTGCCCGCCGGAACGTGGGGAGCTTGCCGACCGGGGCGACGCCGGGCGGGGGCTCCTCCCCGAACGAGACCGAGTGCTCCAGGTCCACGGCGACGTAGTCGGCGAGCAGGGGCACGGCGAGGTCGGCCAGCTCCTGGCCCGCCTGCATCGTGTCGAGGGTGCTGCCCAGTCGCGCGCTGGCCCGGCTGAGGACGGCGAGCCGGTCGCGGACCTGCCGACTCGCGGCGACGTCGGCGCTGATCACACACAGCCCCAGCGATTCGCCGTCGGCGCCCTGGAGGCACTGGAACGAGGCCGCGTACTGGGAGCCCGAGCCCCCGCAGGTCTCCTCCCGAGTCCGGTACTCGTGGATCCTGGCGTCACTGCCCTGGACGACCTGCCGCATCACCGCCTCGATCGCCTCGGCATTGGCACCGGGCACGGCTTCGGTGAACCGGCTTCCGAGCCGCCGGTCGGGGGAGACCCCGTCGTGGCTCTCGGCGATGTCGTTCACATAGGTGCAGCGCAGGTGACGGTCGCGAATACCGACAGCGATCGGTGCGCGGGCCAGGAGCGGCCCGCGCACCGTTCCGTCCACGGCGTCCCCGGACAATGGCACGGTCTCGGTCATGGACGCGAGCCACCGGGCTGTCCCCTTCTGCCCGCGCACCATCGTGATCCGCACGCTGACGTCTAGCACACGGCCGTCCCGATGGCGCAGGGCCGTCGTCCCTGACCAGCCGTTCTCGGCACGGCAGCGCTCGACGAAGGCCGCGGTCGTTGTCGCTTCCGTGAAGGACGGCAGGACGAGTGCCGCGGACCGGCCGACGACGTCCCCGGCGGAGTACCCGACGAGCTGTTCGGCGGGGTGGGTCCACGCGGCGACTGTCCCTCGCTCGTCGAGCAGCGCGATGGCCGTGTCGAAGTCGTCGGACGCGCTCAACTGCTTACCGAGTGTCACTGCGTCGCGGCTGCTCATCATGGTCATCGAGTGCTGCCCTCGGAGGTCTGGGGAGGTGTCGGCGGTATGACGGCGGATGGTTGTCCGCCTTTGCCCCGAAAGACCGGAGAGTGGTTGCTTTTGTGACAGCTTCGGGGGTGGGTGCCGCACGCTTGGGTGGAGCCGGCCCGCCGCCGGCCGTCCCGTGGCTCACCGGGCGCGTGTGCTCTGCTGCGCCCATGGCGACCGGCTTCGGCTGCACCGCGGGGCTGATCAAGGACGTCACCGGACGCCTTCCCGACGGTCTCGGCGCGCCGTACGCCGCCGCCGGGCCCGGAGCCCCCTGCCGCGGCTGTCCTCAGGCGCGATTGCGGCCGAGGCTCGCACCGCCGTCGACGCGCAGGATCTGGCCGGTGATGAAGCCCGCCCTGTCGGAGAGCAGGAAGGCGATCGCGGCCGCGAGCTCCTCCGGGCGCCCCAGCCGCCCCATGGGCACGGTCGCCAGGTAGCGGGCGGCCGAGACCGACCCGGGCGGGTTGGTCTCCTGGAACAGCTCGGTCTCGGTGGGGCCGGGCGCGACGGCGTTCACGGTGATCCCCCGCGCGGCCAGCTCGCCGGCCCACCCCCGCGTCAGGAACTCCAGCGCGCCCTTGGCCGCACCGTACGAGGTGCGATCGGGCAGGCCCAGGGTGACCAGACTGGTGATGTTGACGACGCGGCCCCACGATCGTTCGGTCATCCCGGGGAGGACGGCCTGCACGATCTGGACCGCGGTGCGCACATTCAGGTCGAGCACCGCGTCGAGGTCCGGCAGCCCGACCTCCCCGATGGGCGCGGGCCGCACTGCGGCCACATTGTTGACCACGCCGTCGACCGGTCCCGTACCCAGCACCTCCTCCAGGACCCGATCGGTGACCGCGCGGTCGGCGAGGTCCGCCTCGTGGAACTCGCCGGGAAAGGAGCTCGGCGCGCTGCGGGCGATGCCCACCGGAGTGTGGCCCTCTTCGGCCAGCTGCTCGGCGAGGGCCCGGCCGATGCCTTTGGAGGCGCCCGTGATGAGAAAACGCCTGCGGGTCATGGGGTCACTCCCTTGCTGGGCCGGTCCGCCACGTGTTCGCGAACAGGACGGGGGCCTCGCCCTCGAAAAGCGCTGTTCATGGCACTATGTGACAAATGTCAGGTTTGCTGACTGTCGATCGTAGGTGATCGACCCCGGTCGCGAGGGCTGCCGGCGCCGACCCCGTGGCGCGCCGCCGGAGGGACCCGGTCCCCGCGCGCGGGGAGGAACGCGCGGGGACCGGACCGTGATGCGTCAGCCGCGGCTGACGGTGATGTCGTACGTGCCGCCGGGAACGGTGAGCTGGGCGTAGCCGCCGGCGATGGTGCCCTGGTAGGCGGTGCAGCTGCCTGCCGTGCACACGGTCCGGCCGTTCACGGTGACCGCGGCGCGGTCACCGACGGGGACGGAGATCGTTCCGCCGGTGGTCTCCGGGGTCTCGGCGTGGAGGGTGAACCACTCGGTCTTGGTGTTGGACTGCCACTGCACCGCGACGTCGCCGAACTTCGTCGGTACCGAGCCCTGGGCCCACTTCAGGTCTCCGGTGTGGGGTTTGATGTTCCAGGTGGCGTAGCCGGGGTCGACCGGGCTGACGCCGAGGACCTGTTCGGTGAGCTGGACGGTCGGGGAGGCGGCCCAGCCGTGGGCGAGGCTGGCGGTGGCGCGGTTGACGCCGCCGTTGCTGTTCTTGAACTCCCAGAATCCTCCGGTGTACAGCGGATTGTCCTCGTCGACCATCGGCCCCCAGGTGCGGCGCATCAGGTCGAAAGCGCCGTCCGCGTCGCCGACGGTGAAGCGGCCCGCGGTCTCCATGCCGTTGCCGAAGGGCTCGATGGTGTGGCCCGTCGGGTCGAGCAGACCGGGGCCCATGATGGCGCCGTACGGGGTCCAGAGCGTCTTGAGCGCGTTGAGGACGCTGGCTTGCCGGTCGGCGGGGACGAAGCCGTACTGCAGGGCGAGGGAGTTGGCGTCCTCGACCAGCACGTCGGGGTGGGTGCTGCTCTGTCCGTAGGCGCCCAGCTGCGGGTTCCACAGCCTGGCGTTGACGGCCTGCTTGATCGCCTCGGCCTTGGCGTCGTCGGCGACCGCATTGGCGGCGGAGCCGATCTGCCGCTCGAGCCAGGCCATCTCCTTGAGCAGGATGTAGTAGTCGATGCTGTACTTGGTGACCTCGCCGGTCTGACTGGCCTGCCAGAAGTCGCGGTCGTTCGACGCCACGAGGTTGTTCGCCGTCAGGGACCGGTCGTTGTAGGCGAGTTCGGCCCGCAGGGCGGGCAGGGCCTTGACGGCGTAGTCCCGGTCCGCGGTGTACCGGTAGTAGTCGATGACGGCGCGTGCGCCGTAGCCGGAGTAGTTGTTGGAGTAGAACAGCGGCGAGCCGGCCGGGTTCCGGCCCTTGCTGAAGTCGGGCGAGCCGGGGATGGCTCCGTCCGCTCGTTGGGTGGCGAGCAGCACGTCGAGCGAGGACTTCACGTAGCCGGCGCCCAGGTCGCCGAGGGTGCTCATCGCGGTGGGGCCCTGGACGAGGAGGTCGCCGGTCCAGATGCTGCGGTCCCGCTTGGCGCCGTCGTAGATCCGCTGGTCCAGCAGACCGTTGAGGCCGGCCGGCTTCAGGTTCAGCTGCAGCGTGTAGGCGCCGGAGTACCACATCTTGTTGAGCTCGTCGTCGCTGGACAGGAACCAGCCCTTGTAGTCCGCGGGGGTGGCCCGGACGCCCTGGAAGTCCACACCGGCGGCCGAGAGGGAGATGCTGCCCGGCGAGGTCAGGGTGAGCAGTACGAAGCGGAAGCCGCCGTGGTAGCTGCCGGAGACCCGGCCGGTCGCCGTGGGCTGCAGGGTGTCGATGCCGCCGACGCCCGCCAGGCTGCGGGACTCATCAGAACTGGGCGCGCCCGGCGCGGACGTCGCGGGTGCTTGCGCCGGCAGGCCGGCGGTCAGCGCGGGGGTGAACGAGACGGTTCGCGCCGTGGTGTTGAACGCGGTGATGGTGCGGGTCTGGGCGCTCGCACCGGTGCCGAAGGTGATCGTGTTGCCGACTTCCAGGTTCGCCGCCGAGGCGACGGTCACCTGTGTGGCGCCGGTGGCTGCCGCTGTGGAGAGGCTGGTGGCGGCGCGGGTGCGGATGTACTGGCGGGCCTCGGAGGTGGCCAGCGAGAGCGTGGGGGAGCCGCTGAGCGCGGTGACGTCGAACCAGGGGGCGCCCGCGACGTCCTTGCCGAAGTCCAGCAGCACCGACGCGGGTGCGCCGCCGGCGACCGTCGTCAGGGTCGTCGCCTGTCCCTTCCCCTTGACCAGGGTGTTGAGGTGGGAGACGGTGCCCCGGCTCTCGACGTCGACCGGGGGCACCTGGGCGGTGGCCGGCCCCAGGACGTAGGAGTGCCAGGCAGGGTCCTGGGGTGCCGCGGCCTCGGCCTGCACGGCGACGGAACCCATGGCGGCGAGCAGTGCCACGGCGACGGTCAGCCGCTGGTGCCCGCGGCTGCCCGACTCGTTTCTGAATCGTTTCATTATCATGGTGCGAACTCCCTGGGAAGGAAAGGGTACGGAGGTGGGGCGAACCGGCCGGGACGCCTCGGGCGCCGGCCGGTGGTCTGTCAGGTGCCGGACGTGTAGGCGGCGTCCATGGCTTGGAGGACCTTGTCCGGGGTGGACTGGTCGCTGAAGATCTCCTGGAGGCCGCTGAGCATGGTCTGCTGCACCTTGGGATGGGGCCAGAGCTGGTCCATGAAGGGCACGGTGCGGTCGTCGCCGAGGAAGGCGGAGAGCTCGGTCAGCGACGGGTCGGGGGTGAAGCCGGTGTCCGCCAAAGCCGGAAGGCCGCCCTGCTCCGTGACGAAGAGGTTCATGCCCTGCGGTGACATCACGAAGTCGACGAACTTCACCGCGAGGTCCTTGTTCCTGGCCTTGGCGTTGACACCGTAGCCCGCGCCCGCCGCGGCGGGCATGAGGAACTGCGAGGGCGTGTCGGTGGCCGGCAGCGCCTTGAGGGTGAACTTCCCCTGCGGGTTCTTGCCCTTGAGCAGCGCGATGACCCAGTTGCCCTGCACGATGCCGAGCGTCCTGCCCGTGGCGGCGAGTTCCTGGCTCGCCTCGTAACTGGTGCCCAGCGGGTTCTTCTGGAAGCAGCCCGCCTTGTCCATCTGCTGGTACTTGGCCATGGCGGTGATCCACGGCGAGTTCGCGAAAGTGGCCTGGCCGGCCTGCATCTTCTGGTCGAAGTCGGGGTCGGGGCCGTAGACGGTGGTGGCGGCCAGGGCGTAGAGCACGAGCTGGGTGACCCAGTTGTCCTGGATACCGAGGGCGAACGCGGGGGTTCCCTTGGCCTTCGCGTCGTTGCAGAAGTCCAGGAGTTCGGTCCAGGTGCCGGGCGCGGTGAGACCTGCCCTGTCCAGTGCGTCCTGGTTGTACACGGCGCCGATGCCGTTGAGACCGAAGACCCCGTTGTAGGTCTTCCCCTCGTACTGGGAGACGGACTTGACCGCGTCGGGCAGCTTGGCGGCCCACGGCCGTCCCGAGAGGTCGAGGAGGTATCCCGGCTTGGCCAGGACGTAGGTGGCCGCGGGGTTGCCGTTGCCCGGCCAGACCGACATCACATCCGGTGCGGTGCCGGATGCGAGCTTGGTGCGGTTCTGCTGCTGGTACTGGTCGGCGCCGCTGGTGGTGTAGCGCACGTCAACGCCGGGGTTGGCCTTCTCGAAGGCCTTGACGACGTCCTCGATGGATCCCTGGTCGACCGAGGCAAGGGTCAAGGTGGTAGAGGAGTTCCCGCCTGCGGCATTGGTGCCGCCACTGCAGGCGGCCAGCAGGCCGGCAGCCGTCAGTGCCGCCAGCAGCGCGCACGATCTGGGTCTGTTCATGGTGTCTCCCGCGGGGAAGGGGCGGCGATCACGAGGGGACCGGCCAAGTCGGTTCCGGGGCGGCGGCGCTGACGGCGTAGTGGCCGGACGCCAGCCGTACGGCGGCTCCTGCCGAGTGCGGTTCGACGGCGAGTACGCCGGGCCGGCCGGCCGCGGGCGCTCCGTCTTCCTGGACGCTGCCGGGGTCGGACGTGGGCATGTGCAGCGTGGCGGTGGCGCCGGGAGGCACGGTGCACGTCACGGTCAGCAGCCCGTCGGCCAGGTGCCATCCGCACGCGACGAACCCACGGGCGGTCTCCTGTTCGGCACGGGCCCAGGTGAGGCGGCCGCCCGGCAGCGGACGCAGGAGCAGTTCGCCGTAGGCGACCGACGAGGGCGCCTGGTCGATGCCGGCGACCCGGCCGAACAGCCAGTCGCCGACGCTGCCCAGGCTGTAGTGGTTGAAGGAGTTCATCGCGGCGGACTGGAAGCCGCCGTGGGCGGTCCATCCGTCCCAGCGCTCCCAGATCGTGGTGGCGCCGTGCCGGACCGAGTGCCCCCACGACGGGTACTCCTCCTGGTGCAGGAGGGCGTACGCGAGATCGGCCCGGCCGTGATCGGCCAGGACCGGGCAGAGCAGGGCGGTACCGATGAACCCGGTGGTCAAAGTGGTGTTCCGCTTCTCGATGTCGGCGGCCAGGTGGCCGACCGCGGCCCTCACGAGCCGCTGCGGCAGCAGCCCGAAGCCCAGGGCCAGCAGGTAGCCGGTCTGGGTCCCTCCCTCGACGCTGCCGTCGTCGTGGACGTATGACTCGATGAACGCGGCACGGACGGCGGCGTGCAGTTCCCGGAACCGTGCCGCTTCCCGCGAACGCCCCAGGACCTCCGCGGCGTCGGCCACGATCCCGGCGCTGCGGGCGAAGTACGCGGTCGACAGCACGTCCCGCGGGGTGGTGACCGCGATCTGCAGCCAGTCTCCGTAGGAGTTGCCGGTCCGGTGCCGCCAGCGCAGGTCGGGGTTGTGCCGGCGGATGTGCTCCACCCATGCGGCCATCGCATCGAAGGAGCGCTCCAGGGTGCGCCGGTCGCCGTAGGTGCGCCACAAGTGCCAGGGAATGATCACCGCGCCGTCGCCCCAGGCAGGCGCCGCCTCGCGGTCCAGCGTCATGACGGGGGCGACGTCGCGGAAGGCGCCGTCGGCGCCCTGGCCGTCGCGTACGTCGTGCAGCCAGCGGGCGAAGAAGGCGGAGACGTCGGCGTTGCGGCTCGCCGTCGGGGCGAAGATCTGCGCGTCGGCGAGCCAGCCGAGGCGCTCGTCGCGCTGCGGGCAGTCCGTGGGGACGGCGAGGAAGTTGCCGCGCTGACCCCAGGCGATGTTGGACTGCAGCCGGCCGACTGTGGGATCGGAGCACTCGAAGTGCCCGGTCCAGGGAGTGTCGTTGTGCAGCACCCGGGCCACCACGTCGTCGGCCGCGAGGTGTCCGGGGTAGTGGTCGACCTCGGCGTACCGGAAGCCGTGGACGGTGAACTGCGGCTCGAACACCTCGGTGCCCGCGCCGCCGGTGACGCAGACGTCGGTGGCCCGGGCCCGGCGCAGGTTGTCCAGGTGCAGCTCGCCGCCGTCCAGGACTTCCGCGTGGCGCAGGACGATGCGCCTGCCCGGCTCGGCGTCGCGGACGGTCAGGCGGATCCGGCCGACGAGGTTCTGCCCGAAGTCCACGATCCACCGGCCGTGGCCACGGTGATGCACGGCGATCGCCGGCTTCTCCTGGGTGACGCGTATCGGGTGGTCGGGTTCGGCGACCAGTGGGCCGGGCTCGGTGTCGAGGACGGCGGCGGGGGAGAAGCCCAGGGGCTCCGGGCCCGGCGCGTCCCAACCGGGCGTGCTGCGGCGGGCGTCGACGGTCTGTCCCATGAGCAGATCGGCGGCGCGGATCTCGCCCGGCCGCTCGGTCCATTCCGGGTCGGTGGCGACCACCTGTCGGGAGCCGTCGGCGAAGTCGAGCACCAATTGGGCCAGGAAGGCGGGGCGTTCGCCGTAGTGCTGTGCCGCGCGCCGCGGGTCGAAGCCGACGTATCCGCTCCACCAGCCGTCGGCAACGACGGCGGCCAGGACGTTGGGGCCCTCGGTGACCAGGCCCGTGACGTCGTAGGTCTGGTACTGGAGCCGCCGGTGGTATTCGGTCCAGCCGGGCGAGAGTTCGGCGTCGCCGACCCGGGCGCCGTTCAGCCGCGGCTCGTACACGCCGCGCGCGGTGGCGTACAGGCGGGCCCGCAGCGGACGGCCGGGTGCCCGGAAGGCGCGGCGCAGTTGCAGGGGCGGTGACTGGAGTGCCGAGTTCTCCGGGTCGTCGTTCTCGGGCGGGTCGAAGGCCGGAAGGTCGACCACGTCCCGGCCCACCCATTGGGCCGTCCAGTCGTCCGGGTGCAGCAGGCCCGTTTCGAACCAGGACTGCGCACTGCCTCCGCGGGCACCGGTCTCGTCCCAGACCTCCACGCGCCAGTGGTAGCGCGTGGCGGAGGTCAGGACCGGGCCGTCCCAGCCGATCAGCAGGGTGTCGGACGATGTGCGGCGGCCGGTGTCCCAGAGCAGGAGGCTCGGGGCGTCCAGATCCGAGGGGCGCCTCGCGACGGTGATGCGGTAGGCGCTCTGGGCGGCAGCGCGGCGTCGGCTGCGGAGCCTCCAGGACAGTCGCGGGTGCCGCTCTCCCGTCCCGAGGGGTTCGGTGCGCTGCTCCGTCTGCGGCGCGTAGGGGGTGAGGAGCGAGGGGTTCACGGCGTGGGTCATCCCTTCAGCCCTCCGGCGAAGCCGCTGATGATGCTGCGTTGCAGCGCGAAGTAGAGGGCGAGGACCGGCACGATGCCGATCGCCAGGGCGGCGAAGACAAGGTTCCAGTCGGTGACGTACTGGCCGACGAATCCGGCGATCGCCACGGGCAGGGTCTGCTGGGTGCTGCCGCTGAGGTACAGCAGCGGTGTGAAGAAGTCGATCCACACCGCGACGGCGTTGAGGACCAGCGCGGTCACGGTGATGGGTTTGAGCAGGGGCAGCACCACAAGGCGAAAGCACTGCACCGGTGTGCAGCCGTCGATGAGTGCGGCGTCCTCGAACTCGCGGGGCAGGGCGCGCAGGAACCCGGTGTAGAGGAAGGTGGTGAAGGGTACCTGCAAGCCGGAGTAGAAGAGGATCAGGGCCCAGGGAGTGCCCAGCAGACGCAGGTCGCGCATCGTCTGATAGAGCGGCAGCGCGGCGAGTTGGAAGGGCAGGACCAGCCCGAGCATCACCAGCAGGAACAGTCCGCGCGACCAGCGCGCGGTCGACCGGGCCAGCGGATACGCGGCGAACGACGACAAGGCCAGGACGACGGCCACGCTGCCGGCGGTGACCAGCACGCTGTTGAACAGCGCGCCGCCCAGGCCGCCTTGCCGCCAGGCCTGGATGAAGTTGTCGACGGTGGGCGAGGCCGTCGGGCGGATCGGCGAGGAGTTGTCCGACACCGGCCGGACAGCCAGGTTGACCAGGACGTAGACCGGGAAGGCGACCACCAGGGCAACGGCGATCATGACCAGTTCCAGTGCCAGGGTGCGCTTGCGGTAGCGGTTCACGAGGCGGCCCTCTCGCCGCGGGCCAGCACGAGGTACTGACCGGTCGACGCCACCGCCACGATGAGCGTGAGGACGACCGCGAGGGCGATGCTGTATCCGAACTCGCCCAGGGTGAAGGCGTCCTTGTAGATGAGCGTGGACAGCGTGTCGGTGGCGTGGCCCGGGCCGCCGCCGGTCAGGGCGTAGACCTGGTCGAAGAGCTTGATCCCGCCGATGACCGACAGCATCAGGTTGATGGTGAAGGCCGGGGCCAGCAGCGGGCGGGTGATCGACCAGAACCGGCGAACCGGGCCGGCGCCGTCGATGTCGGCGGCCTCGTGGACCTCCTTCGGCACCGACTGCAGCCCGGCGAGGAAGATGACCATGGAGTATCCGCCGAACTGCCACACGACGACGCCCACGACCGACCACAGGGCCAGTTGCGGGTCACCGAGCCAGTCCTGTCCGTGGGAGCCCAGGCCGACCGCGCCGAGCAGGCTGTTGACCGCGCCGTCCGGGCCGAGCAGGTTGCGCCACAGGTAGGCGGTCACGATCGGTGTGATCACGGCGGGCGCGAAGAGCAGGACCCGGAGCACGTTGCGCGACGCGATGAGGCTGTTGACCCCGAGCGCCAGCAGGAGCCCGAACGCGTTCTGGACGACCGTGATCGACACCGCGATCAGCAGCGTGTGCCAGATGGCCTGCACCGCGTCCGGGTCGTGCGCAAGGCCGGTGAAGTTGGCCGGCCCGACGAACGAGAAGTCCGGGCCGAGACCGTCCCAGTCGGTGAAGGCGTAGTACACGCCCCGGGCGCTCGGCACGAGGACGACGAAGGCGAACAGCACCATCGCGGGGGCGGCGAACCACCAGGGTGAAGCGGCGTGACGCCGGACCCGCGGGCCGCCGACGCGGCGCCCCGGGGCGGCGGGGGCCGGTGGCGACAGCTGATCGCGCGAGGCTGTGGACACGGGCGTCACCCCCCTTCTTAAACGTTTCAAATCGATGGGTAACGTTCCCCAAAAGGTGTGACAGACCCTAGGGAGGACCGCGGCGCAACGTCAAGACGTCGGACGCGACACGGAGCCGTTTCGGAGACCCGGGCTTGCTCAGTTCCACTACGAGCTGCCGAAACGCCGTGGTGGGCGGTACGGTTCGGCGACGGGGAAGCGCCTGAGGGGTCGTTCGCACGACGGGCAACGTTTCCCGCCTCACGTCCTGGAGGGAGACGAATGGAACCGCCCGCGCAGTCCAAGCGCGTCACGATCGTCGACGTCGCGCGGCATGCCCAGGTGTCCACGACCGCGGTGTCCAAGGTGTTGCGCAACGCGTACGGGACCAGCCCCCAGATGCGTGCGAGGGTCCGTCAGGCGATAGACGACCTGGGATACCGTCCCTACGCCGGGGCCCGGGGCATGCGCGGCCAGACCTACACGGTCGGGGTGATGCTGCCCGACATCCGCAACCCGTTCTTCCCCGAGATCCTCGACGGGATCACCGACGCCCTGTGGGACACCGAGTACCAGGTCCTCATGGCGCCGGGACGCAACGGCGAAGCGGCCGAAGCCAAGGTGACCGAGGCCATGATCGACCGCGGGATGGACGGCATGATCCTGGTCGCCCCCGTCTCGTCGCGGTCCCACCTCGAACGCGTCGCCGGCATCGTGCCGACCGTGGTGGTCGGGCGGCACGGCCAGTCCGCCGCGTACGACACCGTCTCCGACGACGACTTGGCCGGAGCCGCGCTCGTCGTCGACCACCTCGCCGATCTCGGGCACCGCCGCATCGCGCACATCGAGCACGACGAGACCGATCCGCGCCGCATCGAGGAGATGCCCAACGCCATCCGGGCCGCCGGCTACCGGCAGGCCATGCGGGCCCGCGGCCTCGAGGACGAGATCGACATCGTCTCCACCACCTACACCCAGCAGGGCGGTTACCTGGGCGCACAGCAACTGCTCTCCAGGTCGCCGCGGCCCACCGCCGTCTTCGCCGGCGCGGACATCGTCGCCATGGGTGTACTGCAGGCCGTCTCGGAAGCAGGCCTCCAGGTGCCCGAGGACATCTCCATCGCGGGGTACGACAACACCAACTTCGCCGCCCTGGGCCCCATCTCCCTCACCAGCGTCGACCAGGCCGGCCGGCACATCGGCGTCAGCGCGGCCCAACTCCTCATCGACCGCATCGCCGACCGGACCCGCCCCACCGCTCAGATCAAGTTCTCTCCCGGCCTCGTGCCGCGCCGCACCACCGCCCCGCCGTCCCACTGACGGCCGGCGGTCACCCGTCCTCGCCCGCGTGCGCGAGCAGTTCCTCGGGCGACCAGGCCAGGCGTCCGTCCGCGAAGTCGGCCAGCACGCCGCGGACCCATGCCAGTTCCGCGGCCGCCATCGTGTGCACGTACCCCAGCTCCAGCGTCGCGATCCGCGGCAGCCCGCTGTCCGCTTCCCGGGCGAGGTCGGCCCCGTGCCGGGCGACGGCCGCCTCCAGGGCCTCGGCGCGGCGGCTCAGGGCATCGCGGAGCGCCTGCGGCGTCAGCATCATCAGCAGCGACAGCGCGGCGGGGAACTCGGGGAACTCCTGCTTCGGCGTGGAGAGCATCTCGTCCAGCCAGCGGTGTGCCGTCTCGCTGCCCGCGTCGGTGACCTCGTAGACCGTGCGCTCCGGGTACTGCGCGTCCCGGCCGGTCTCGCGGACGGCGATCAGTCCGGCGCCGAGCAGCCGGTCCATGGTCCGGTACAGGCCGGCGCGCTGGCCGACGTTGACGACCTGGTCCTTGCCCCACTCCTTCAGCAGGCGCTGGATGCCGTAGGGGTGCAGCGGCTTGTAGTGCAGCAGGGCCAGGACGGTGAGGGCGAGGGGGGAACTCCGGGGCGCTGTACTCATGGTTCGATGCTACCCACGGTCGAACTAGTTGACTAGCGACTAGTTGCAGTGCAACTATCAATCCATGACGAACTCGACTGGCACGACGAACGGCAAGGCCCGCTCCGCACTGGTCATCGGCGGCGGTGTCGCCGGCCCGGTCACCGCGATGGCGCTGCATCAGGCGGGCATCGAGGCGACGGTCTTCGAGGCGTACGACGGCCCGGCCGACGAGGTCGGCGGCGGCATGGGCCTCGCGCCCAACGGATTCCAGGCGTTCGACGCGATCGGCGTGGGCGACGCGATCCGCGCGGTCAGCACCGAGATGAACGGCATCGTGCTGCAGAGCTGGAACGGCAAGAAGCTTGCCGAGTTCGGCACGCTGCCCGGAATCGACCCCACGCGCTTCGTGATCCGCGCGGAGCTGTTCCGCACCCTGCGCGAGGCGGCCGAGGAGCGGGGCGTGACCACCGTCTACGGCAAGCGCATCGTCGACGCGAGCGAGGACGCCGACGGTGTCACCGCGCACTTCGAGGACGGCACCACGGCGAAGGCGGACGTACTGATCGGCGCGGACGGACTGCGCTCCACGGTCCGCCGCCTGATCGACCCGGCCGCCTCCGCCCCGCAGTTCGCCGGCACCGCGGGGTTCGGCGCGATGGTCGCCGACGCGGGCGTCGCGCCCACCGACGGCAAGATGCACATGACCTTCGGCAAGCGCTGCTTCTTCGCCTGGCAGGTCCTCGCCGACGGCACGGGCATCTGGTTCATCAACCTGCCGGTGCCGCAACCGCTCTCGGTCAACGAGCAGCGCGAACGCGGCGGCGCCTACTGGCTCGGGCACCTGGCGGAGCTCTGCGACGGCGACGCCACCCCGGCCGGGCCGCTGCTCGCGGCCACCGACCCCAAGACGATGCTCTTCGCCGGCAGCACCGAGAACATGCCGCGGTCGGTGCGCTGGAGCCGCGGCCGGATGGTCCTCACCGGGGACGCGGCCCACGCGCCCTCCTCCAGCTCCGGCCAGGGCGCCTCGCTCGCCGCGGAGAGCGCCGTCGAACTCGCCCGCTGCCTGCGCGACCTGCCCCTGCCCGAGGCACTGACCCGCTACGAGGACCTGCGCCGGCCCCGGGTCGAGCGCATCATCAAGGAGACCGCGCGCACCAACGCCCGCAAGGCCGCGGGCCCGGTCGCCCGGGTGGTCCGTGACGCGCTGCTGCCGACGATGTTCAAGCTCATGAAGCCCGAGAAGAACGCCTGGCAGTTCCAGTACCCGATCGACTTCCACGCCCCGGTGGCGTGACGCCGGGCGGCGTCGGCCCCGAGCCAGGACGCATCCGTGTGCAGAAGGACCCGAGGCGGGGGCGCGCGACCGGCGAAAATCGCGTGACCCCGCCAGGGGCACCGGCGACACTGACGCCGTGACCGGCTCCGCACCGCCCCGACTGCTTCGACCGCGTGCCCTGAGGCCCGGAGACCTCGTGGTCATCGCATCGCTGTCCGGCCCGCTGCCGGCCGCGTACGAGCCCAACGTCGAGCAGGCGGTGGGTGTCCTCGAGCGGATGGGATTCCGCGTCCGTCGGGCTCCGCTGCTGGAAGCAGGGCAGCACCATTGGTGGAGCGCGGCCACCCCGGCGGAGATCGCCGAGGAGCTCAACGGTCTTCTGCGTGATCCCGAGGTGCGCGCGATCGTCGCGAGCGACGGCGGCCAGACGGCGCTCGGCTATCTCGACCTGATCGACGTCGAGGCGGTCATGGCGGACCCCAAGCCGATCCTCGGCTACAGCGACATCTCGCTGCTTCATCTGGTGCTCCATGCCCGCACGGGTCTGGTCGGCTTCCACGCCGATATGGCCGTCCCCGGCTTCGGCGGGCACTGGCAGTCCGCGCCCATGGCGCGCCGGGCGGAACTCGCTGGGCTCTACTCCACGTTGCTGACCAGCACCGCGGCGATCGGTACGCTGCCAGCGAGCCCGTCCTGGGAGTGCTGGCGCCCCGGTCGTGTCGAAGGCCGGCTCATCGGCGGGGTGATCAACCGCATCGTGCTGGCGCAGGCGACGCGTTGGGCACTGCCGCTCGAACGGTTCGACGGCGCCGTGCTCTTCTGGGAGGAGATGGGCGGCCTGGCATCGTACGTGTGGAGCTACCTACAGGTGCTGCGCCACTCCGGCATCCTCGATCGAATCGCCGGCATGGTCGTCGGTGTTCCGCGCGGGATCAGTGGCCTCGAGCCCGGCGCGTCCCCGACCCTGTCCGAGATAGTCCTCGACGTCCTCGGTGACCGCGACATCCCGGTCCTGGGCAACGTCGAGTTCGGGCATGCCGGCCCGAATCTGCCGATGCCTGTCGGCATCCGCGTCCGACTCGACGCGCGGCAGCGGACGTTGTCACTGCTCGAACCGGCGGTGCGGCCGCGCGCGACGACGGGACGGGCCGGCTGAGCGTAGGGGGTACCGCATCAGAGCTCGTGGTCCTCGGCCAGTTCCTCCCAGGGAAGGTCGCGCAGCGCGGGATCCGTTTCCTCGCCCGACAAGACATCCGGGGTGGGCTGGAACCAGGCCACGGTGAGAGCGGAGCGGTTCAGCACCGGGTCGAGCTCGGGATCGACCGGTGTCGAGCGGAATACGCCGATGCAGGCCACGGCCGGCAGCACCTCAACAGGGCCGAAGGCGCCTGCCGCACTCTCCGGGTACTCAGGGGAGGGCGGAACAAGGTGGACCGGAGCGAAGGAGAAGGCACGCTCGGCTTGCCGCTGGAGGCCGCGGACCTGCATCTCGTTGATCGGCTTGCACGGGTAGCCCTCCAGCATCCCCTCATAGGTCGAGGACATCACCAGCTTGGTGAGCTCGATCGAACGACCGGACGAGAGGACTATCTGAGCCAGCGACATGCCGACACCCTATGTGCCTGACACGAGGTCGAGTTGGTACTCGTACGTCGTGTGCGTGGCCCGGTACCCGAGCAGGTCGTTGACGCGCCGGATGTACGGGTTGCTGTCGGCCGTGTCGGTCAGCAGGCCGCCGAGGCGGGGGTACCGCAGCCCGGCGTGGCGGATGGAGGCGGCCTTCATCCACAGGCTCAGGCCGCGGCCGCGGTGCGAGGGGAGGACCGCGGTTCCGTAGTGCCGTGCGTCGCCCTTGCCGTCGCCGGGGACAGCGAGTTCGGTGAAGCCGGCGATCGTTTCGTCGGCCACGTGGACGGCGACGACCGTGTGCAGCACGTCCCCGCGTTTCGCCACGGCGTCGACCGCGGCGCGTACGCGGCCGTGATTCCACGGCACGGCGCTGAAGTCGACCCCGCCGGTGGGGGTGTCGTTCATGGCGTGGCGTGACGCGACGAACGTCTCGGCCAAGTGGTCCGGGACCATGCCGTCCCAGGACGCCAGGCGATACCCCGGGTGCGGCTCCTCGGTGAAGCGGGTCAGGGCGGCGGGGTCCGCCACGGGGAGGGGCAGGCGGGCGGAGGTCAGCGCGAGCACCCTGCGGAAGTCACGGGCGGTCAGCAGCCGTTCGCTCCGGGAGTCGGCTCTGACGTGGCTGATCACGCGGCGGCGGCCGTGCTTGCGGGCGGCGGAAAGGGCCGGCTCCAGCAGGAGCATGCCGGTCTCCTCGCACTGCTCCTGGGCGTGGACGTGGAGTTGCAGATCGGCGAGCTGCTCCTGCCCGGTCCGTGTGAACAGGCGCAGGAAGGCCGTACCGAGGGGCATGCCGTCGTCGTCGGAGGCCAGCCACACCAGGCGGTGACTGGTGGCGGTCGCGTGGGGGTCGGTCAGCGCGGTGACATGGACGGGCATGGTGTCTCCGGAGATGAGGGGGGCTGCCGGCACGCGGGCCGGCGGCGCTTCAGCGTTCGGCGTTCGCGGCGTCCCGCAGCTTGCGCCACGTGCGGCCGACGGACCCCAGGCCCACCCGGGCCTCCGCGGATCCGGTCTCCCAGGCGCGGGCCGCCTCGACGAGGGTTTCCGGCGCGGCGTGTCCGGCAGTTCCGGTCAGGGGGTGCGCCTGCTGTGCCCGCGCCGCCGCGCGCACGTCCTGCGCGCTGACGGCCCCGAGCCTGGCCCGGTAGTGGGTGAGCAGCGCCTCGCAGGCGTCGGCGATCGCGGGCTCGCCCAGCGGCAGTGCCGGGAGGTCGAGGCCCTCGGTCACCAGCCGTTCCAGTGCCGACCGGAGGTCCCTCAGACCGATGTCGCGGACCGTCAGCGACAGGTGGGCCGACAGCCCGGCGGCTCCCACGGCCCGGTGGGCGAAGCCCCGCGGTACGTACAGCACGTCGCCGGGAGCCAGGACGCCGCGCAGCAGCCGCGGGGAGCGCTCGTCGTCGGCGAGTTCCCCGGGGGCCCAGTCGGGTCCGGCCGGCGCGTCGTGGACATACCAGGTCTTGTGTCCGGCGACCTGGAGGACGAACACGTCGGCGTCGTCCCGGTGCACCGCCAGCCCCTGACCGCCGATCGGGGTGACGAAGAAGAACGCCTCGACCCGGCGGTCGAGTTCCCCGGACAGCCGGGCCACCAGCTCGCCCGTCGCGGGGTGCCACTGGTCGACGCGCCGCAGCAGCAGCGTCGCCCCGTCGCGCAGCAGGGAGAGGACCTTCGCCCGGTCGGCGAAGCCGTCGTACGTCGCGCCGTGCACCACGCGGGGCGCGGTGTACGCGGTGGGCGGGACGACGACCTTGTCGGAGCGCACCATCTCCAGGTACGGCGTACGCAGCAGCCCGCCGTCGAAGGCGGCGTCCAACTCGCCGAGGCCGAACGGCGCTACGACGTTCTGCGGCGTGAAGAACGCGGGCCCGCGCTGCCACCGCTCCCTGGTGAACGTCCCGACGTCGCCGACCCAGCCCGCCAGCGTGGACGAGGGCGTGCTCATAGGGCGGCACCCGCCTCGAACCTGACGGACAGCAGCGGGCGCAGCGGAACGTGCGTCCCCCGCTGTGCGCCGTGGATCGTGAGCCGGTGCTCCAGGGCGACGTCCAGCAGCCGTTCGGCCAGGGGCACGACCATGTGCCGCGCCCAGCAGCGCGCGCCGTCGAAGCCGAAGGGCATGAACCCCGGGGTCCTCTCGGGCTCGTCCACCCCTGACCATCGCTGGGGCCGGAACACCAGCGGGTCCGTCCAGTACTCCGGGTCGCGGTGCATCAGCAGCGGGAAGAGCGCGATGTCGTCCCGCGGGCCGATGGCGGGGTGCAGCCGCGCATAGGCGTCGCCGCCGGCACGGAAGAGCATCCACGCGGGCGGCAGGAGGCGAAGGGTCTCCCACAGCACCGCGGTGCGGCCGCACCGGGCGACCTCCTCCGGGTCCGCGCGGTTCATGAGCCACAGGGCGTTCGTCGCCAGCGCGGCGACACCGTCGCTGAGCGTGGCGGAGGCGCGGCGGTACAGCGCGACGGCCTGCCGCTTGTCCTGGGTGTCCGGCGCGGTCCGGATCTGCCGGGCCAGAGCCGTGCCTCCGTTGTCGGCGCCCGGCCAGGCAGTGGCGGCCCGGTCGGCGATCCGGGACAGCGTGTCGGAACGGGTGACGCCGCGCTTGGACAGCAGCGAGACCGGCAGCGGGTCCGAAGAGAACAGCCATTGCCGCAGATACGCGGTGGCGGCGTCGGGCCACGGGCCGGACAGCCGGTGCGCCGGGGGAGTGGGAGCCTGGAGCGCCGCGATGACGTCCTGCCCGAGCGCACGAATCGTCCGCGTCGCGCTGTCGTGGTCGATGTCCGCGCCCGCGGCGGGCTTGAACACCGAGCGCTCCGAGGCCAGAACGGGCCGCGCGGCGACGACGGCGGAGATCAGCTGCACGTCGGACACGCCCACTGTCGTCGCGTCGATCCGGAAGACTTTTTCCTTTCTCGCCAGCAGCTCCTGAATCTGCGGCGCGTACACGACCGAATGGTCGCGGGCCGCAGTGGTCATCGTTTTTTCCACGAGAAATCCGCTTCCTTGTGGGTGGGGTGGCGAGGGGAATGCGTTCCCCACGAAAAGCAGAGAACTCGGGGCCGGTCGGCAAATGTGCGTCCGACATGGCGCAGCCGGTGGCGGGCCGAACCCTGGATCGGCCCGCCACCGGCGGTGATGGATCAGATGACGTGGTAGGGCCACGCGTTGCGCGCCAGCTTCTCGGCCGGCTTCAGCTTCTTCACCATCGCCTGGATCATCTTCATGGCCACTCCTCTCCACGGTGCGTGCACGGTCAATTGACCGCGCTGGCACCGGCATTGACGTTCGATACCGAGACCGGTACCGAGCGGCTTCATTGAAGCCCACGCCTCAGCCGCAAGCGAGATCCCCTGACGATTCCCTGACGGGACGGGATCCCTTTCTTGACTCCGAACCGTTTCCGGCCCGTACGGGGGCCCTTCACCGCTCCGCCGACCGGACGCTTCTTGACGTCAACGGGTCCCGGGCTGTGCCGGGCTGGCCCACAGGGGCCGCTCGCCGGGGGCGAGGCCGTCCGGCGTCGGCGCCCGGGTCCGTCCGGCCGTCGCAGCGGGGGATGCCGGGGTGGCGGCCGGATCCGCGCGAGCGGAGCCTTGATCGTTCGGACGTTCGACGGTTGATGTATCGTGCACAGCCGTTGATCTTGCACAAACTTTGCTTTCCAAAGGGAACTTTTTTATGCGAATGAGCCGTCTTCTGACATCCGCTGCTGTGGCCGGAACGCTCACGTTCGGACTCGCGGCGTGCGGTGACGCCGCGCAGGACACGTCCTCGGCCGAGCCGGCGCAGAGCTCGGGCGCCAAGCCGGCGCAGAAGGAGGTCGCGCCGGCCGCACGGCTGCAGAACGCCGCGAAGGCGGTTCAGCAGCAGGCGTCCGCGAAGGTCTCCGTCGATTCCGTCGACCCGGCCGACGGCACTACCAAGGCCGAAGGCACGCTGAGCTGGAAGGCGGGTTCCGAGGGTGCCGAGTTGAGCATGGCACCCGGCTCCGACGCCGACCTCCAGGCCATGGCCGGCCCGGACGGCAAGGTGCACATGACCATGGCGAGCGGCCACGTGTACCTGCCGGTCGTGGGGGAGATGGCGGAAGCCGCAGGCGGCAAGAAGTGGCTGCAACTCGACGGATCCGCCGGGCAGGACAACCCGGCGAACGACCTGCCGCACGGCCCGGCCGCGGCGCTCGCCGCGCTGTCCACTGCCGCGGACCTCGCCAAGGCCGGTGAGGAGCAGGTGGCCGGCGCCGAGACCGCCCACTACACGGGCACCGTGGACATCAAGAAGCTCGCCGCGGACACCGCCGTCCTGAAGCTCATCTCCAAGGACGAACGCGACGCCTACGTCAAGGAACTGCACTCGACCGGCCTGAACGACACCGTCAAGATCGAGGCGTGGATCGGCGGCGACGACCTCGCCGTCAAGACGCTCGAAACCGGTACGACCGCCAAGGGCCCGTCCAAGGTGGCGATCACGTACTCGGGCTACGGCCGGACCGCCGCCATCGAGGCGCCCCCGGCCAAGGACGTCACCACGTTCGCCGAGATGCTGCAGAGCGCCGCCAAGGGCTGATCCTCACCCAGCGGTGGGTGCGCGGCGGGCGCACCCGCCGCCGGCATGCCGGCTCCGCGCGGCGGCGCGGCCCGTCGTGACGATCACTCGGGTGGCTACTGAACAGGCAGGGCGCGCCCCGCGAAGTGATTCTTGCTGAGGGCCCGCTGCCGTGCGGGGCGGTTCCCCACCCTCCCGGGGCAGGGCCGCCGGAGCGCGTCTTCTGCGCGGGTCCTCTTCCGTGGAGGTGATGTGGTGAAGCGCATATCCAGGTTCGCGGCGTCGGGTCGCCGCGGCTGGTCCTTGGCCGGGAGCGCGATCCTCGCGTCCGGCGTGGTGGCGGGTATGGCGTATGCGGGAAGCGGAAAGGGCACACCGGCGACTCTCGCCGTCGAGCAGAGCGCGGAGCGCAGCTCCGCGAGTCCGTGCCTCATGATCTCCAGCCCGCTCGGTCGCTGTCCGGACCGGCCCGACCGCCCGGGTCCATCCGGACCCCCCGGACCTGCCGGGCCCGCCGGGCCGTCCGGCCCTCCCGGGTCTGCCGGCGCCGCGGGTCCGAGTGGTCCCGCCGGCCCTTCGGGTGCTCCGGGTGCGTCCGGTGCTGCGGGACCCGTGGGTCCTGCCGGTGCCGTGGGCCCGAGCGGTCCCCCCGGTCCTTCCGGCGCGCCGGGTCCGTCCGGTGCTGCGGGCCCGAGCGGCCCTCCCGGTCCGTCCGGTGCTGCGGGACCCTCCGGCCTTGCCGGTGCGAGGGGCCCGAGCGGCCCTGCCGGTCCGTCCGGTGCGGTGGGGCCGACCGGGCCTGCCGGTGCCACTGGACCGCGTGGGCTTACCGGACCGTCGGGACCCCCGGGTCTGTCCGGGATCCATGTCGTTTCCACGGAGTTCCCCGCGGATGGCAATCCACATACGTTCGGCTGCCCCGCGGGCGAAGCAGCCACCGGTGGTGGCACCACCGTCTTCGCTGCGACCCCGCAGGAAAGCCGGCCGTTCGGGGCACCGACCCCGACGGCCTGGACGGTGGGCGCCATTCCGGCGGGCCCCGCGCCGAACAGGTTGGTGGCCTATGTCATCTGTGCGCAGGTCGCGCCCTGACAAGTCTCCCCGTCCGGCCGGTGACCGACCGTGTCCGTCCGAGGCCTCCCTGCGTGGATGTGACCCGCATCACTCTTCTGGGACAATGAGAGGAGCACGATTGCACCCGGAGCTGTGGAGTGATCGCGTGACGATCACGGGGAGCGACTGGTGGACGCCTCGGACGAACTTCTGCGGAGGGCGGAAGCCTCGGCGCTGCTGTGCCCGGACGGTGTCGTTCGCTTCCTGAACGACCCGATGGCCAAAGCGCTCGGCAAGCCGGTGGACCGGATCGTGGGCCGTCGCATGTGGGATCTGGTCCCGGCGAGCCAGCGAAGCGCGGTCCACCGGCTCGTCGAGCACGCGAAGGACCAGCGGCTGGCGATGCGGGTGCTCGAGCTGCCCAAGCCCGGCAATGTGTCCGTGGTGACCCTCGTCGAGGCGCGGCTGACGGCCGCGGCCGGGGGCGAGCCCCTGGTGTGGCTGCACTCGCTCAACGTCCACCACGATCTGGGCAGTCTGCTCATCCCCTACGGGATGTCGGCGAAGGCCGCCGGCCTGGGGCTGTGCGCGTACCTGCCCGAGGTGGGGCAGATCGAGTGGATGGGAGGGGCGGACGCCGTCGGCGCGCTGATCCCGGACGGTTCGGTGTCGCTGCCGTGGGTGGTGCGCCATGTGCACCCCGGCGACTGGGGTGCCCTGCGGCGGCTCCTGGACTCGAACACCCACCCCTGGACGCCGCTGCGGTTCCGGAGCGCGTCCGGTGACTGGCACGACCTCGCCTGCCAGACGCGCAGGATCCAATTGGGGTTCGACGGACCGGAGCAGGTCTTCGGCACGATCCGCGACGACACCCGCCAGGAAGCCCTCCGCCAGGAGATGCTGGCCGCCGTGGGCGCGGAACGGCGCCGCGCGGACGGCATCCGCGAGTTCGCCTCGGCGCTCGTCACCGCGGCCACCGAGCAGGATCTGCAGCGGGTCGTGCTGACCCGGCTCGCCGCGACCTTCAACGGCGCCGGCGCCGCGCTCGCGCTCGTCGACGACCGGCACATCAAGCTCTGTACGGACGCGGGGCTGCCGGCCTGGCGGTCCGCGGCTCCCTCGCAGTACGTGTCGCTGGACGACCGGCTCCCCCTGGCCCGGGCGCTGCGTACGGGCACGCCGGTGTTCATCCCCGACCAGGACGAGTACCTCCGCCTCTCCTCTCCCGGCGACCCGGCTCTGCACTGGCCCGGGCCCGACTGCGCCGTGTCGATCACGCCCCTCGGGCCCGGCGGTGAGCGGCCGCTCGGGGCGTGGCTGGTGGCGTACGGGAAGGAGCACCACCCGACTCCCGACGAGCGTGCCTTCATGGTCACGCTGGCCGAGCTCGCGGGCCAGGCGCTGGAACGGATCCGGTCGCAGAAGGCCCGTGTCGATCTGGCCTCGGCGGTCCAGCGCACCATGCTGCCGAAACTGCCCGAGCGCCTGCCCGGCCTGGAGGTGGCTGCCCGCTACCGGCCCTGCAGTGCGGGCCTCGACGTCGGGGGCGACTGGTACGACGTCTTCGCCGTGGCGGACGGCACCGTGACCCTGGAGATCGGCGACGCCCAGGGGCACGACGCGGACGCGGCCGCCTGCATGGGACGGATATGCGGCTCCATGCGCGCGATCGCCTCCCACGAGTCCGCCCCCGGCACCGTGCTGGCGCGCACCAACGAACTGCTTGTGGAGATGGGCGCGTCACGGTTCGCCAGCTGCACGATTCTGCACATCGATCCCCGCGACGGGCAGGTGACGGGCGCCAGCGCAGGCCACGTACCCCTGCTGCGGGCGCACGACGACGGAAGCTTTGACATCCACCCGCTGCCCGTGGGGCCGGTGCTGGGCATCATGCCGGACGCCGACTACCCGCAGGAGATCTTCATCCTGGACGAGGACACCGCGCTCGTCCTGGTCACCGACGGCGTGGTCGAAGCGCCGGACCTCACACTCGACGACGGTCTGAAGCGCACCGGGACCCTTGCCGCACAGGCCCTCCGCGAGGGACTCAGCTGTGACGAGACCGCCGGCCGCATCCTCGACGACGCGATCGCGATGCACCGCCTCGACGACCTCGCCGTGCTGGTCGTCCGACGGGCGTGACGGTGCATCGCCGACCCGCACGCCGCCGTCAGCCCACCGGTGACGACGTGTCCTCCGGACCCAGCTCCTCCACCACCCGAGCGCTCATCTCCGGGCAGTACACGCCGACTCCGAGGACGAGCAGCTTCTTCGCGTCCTCCAGCTTCGTGCCCCACTGCGGCCCATTGGGATACAGCACTCTCGGATTGAGGATGTCATCGGTGCTGCGGCCGGCGGCCAGCGCATCGCACCATTTCTGCGGGAACGGAGCCAGCTCGTCGTCAGGGGGCCCCTTCTCCGCCCAGCTCTCGAAGTGCGCCGAATGCGCCGCGTCGAGGAATCTCTCCCTCTTGCCGACGTGCCGGCCGCCGCCGCTGTCCGTACAGCCGACGGCGGCTCCGGCCACGAGGACGGCGGCCAGGGCAGTGACCGTGGAGCGGCGCATGATGTCCCCCTGCGGATCGCTGACGTCATGGGCAATCATGCTCCGCGGCAAGGGAGTTGGGCAGGCCCCTGGCTGAACCGTGCGGCGGGGCGGGCTTCCGGCCTCCGCCCGGGTGGGTGACGTGGCGACAGGCGGTGATCGCGCACGCTGGCTAGGGTCGTCCGTGTGGGACTCTGGCTGCTCAACAACCTGGACACGACAAGCCTCGCGATCCTCATCGTCGGCGGCGTTGTCGTCGTGTCGCTCGCTGCCTGCCTGGTGACGCGCCGTGTGTTTCCCGCGCTGATCAGCGGCGTGACCAATGATGTGTCCCGCACGGTACTCGAACTGTTCGGCGCCATTTACGGGATCGTGCTCGCCTTCGTCATCGTGACCTTGTGGACCGATCTCGAGCAGGTGCAAGCCGTGGTGACGTCGGAGGCCACGGATCTCGCGGTCATTTCCCGCAACGCGCATGCGTTTCCGGACGACGTGCAGGAGAAACTGGACCGGGCGATCGGGGGCTACGTCCACGCCGTCGTGGACGATGCCTGGCCGCTGATGCGCGAGGGGAAGAACAGCCTCAAGGCGACCTCGGGGAAGCTCGAGGGATTGTACGCAGTCCTTCAGGAATACGAGCCGAAAAGCGCTTCCGAGCAGGCCTTCTACAGCGAGTCGGTCGAGCGGCTGAACGATGTGACCGCGCAGCGAAGAACCCGCATTCTGGCCGCGACCCAGGAATTGCCCATTCTCCTGCAGGTGCTCACCTACGGTGGAGCGCTGATCGTGATGCTCGTCAGCCTGCTCTACGGGGTGGAGAACCTCAAGGTCCAGCTGCTTTTCGTGGGCGCGATCGCCCTGCTGGTGGGTCTGAGCCTCACGCTCGTCCTCGTCCTCGAACATCCCTTCGCCGGCGAGGTGAGTGCGGGTCCGCATCCGTTCATGGAAGGTCAGCTGAGCAAGTACTGGAACAGGTGACGTGGTGGTGGGGCCCTGCCCTGGTCCGATGCCCGATGTTCCGTTTGTCGCCCGTGTCGGGGGTAGGCGAAGGTTGGCGCGACAAAGAAGGGGAAATCGGTCCGGCGGCCTCATAGGGCTGCGGGTGGAAGCGGCCGCAAGGAGCAGCACATGATCCATTCAGCCGATATACGCGAGTGGCGCGACCGCGACGTCGTCGACCCCAAGGGTCACAAGATCGGCGCGCTGGAGGCCGTCTACGTGGACACGGCCACCGACGAACCGGCCATGGCGACGGTCCGTACCGGCCTGCCCACACGGCAGCGTCTGGTCTTCGTCCCCCTGGACGAGGTGACGGTGGGACCCGGCTACGTCAGGGTCGCACTTTCCAAGGGGCTGGTGAAGAAGGCCCCGTCGATCGGGACGGACGAGATCCTGCCGGCGGAGCAGGAGATCGAGATCTTCCGGTATTACGAGATGGCCTACCAGCCCGGCGCCGGCGGCGAACGAAAGCTCGCCCGCCGCTGATCAGCATTCGCCGCGCCCAGGAGGTGCACGGACATGGCGCTTTTCCTGTTCCTCATCATCGTGGCAGTCGTCCTGGGCCTGATCGGCGCGGTCACCCACGGACTGTTCTACCTCTTGATCATCGGCATCGTGGTGCTGGTGCTCGATTTCGTCTACATCGTCGCGCGGGGCCGTCGCGGGCGCCAGAGCCCCCTCCGTTGAGGGAGGGCGCGCATCGCGCGGTGCGTACCGGCACGCGGTCGGACAGCGGCGTCCTGCCGCCGGTGGGTGCCGGGCGGTAGGACGCCGCCGTGAAGGGTGGGGCGGAGTGCTCAGGCAGCGCCGGAATCCGAGGGGACCGGGAACCGCTCCCAGACACGGTGGGCGCCCAGCAGCGTGGTGATCTCGCGCAGCACCGCTTCGCCGTCGGAGCCGGTGACGACCCCGGCCGAGCCGACGGCGATCCCGGCGGCCTGCAGGGCGGGGTCCGAAGCGCCCCAGCCGCCGATCGGCTTGGCGTGCCGATAGGCCTCCTGCAGCATCAGCACTACGCGTGGGTCGACAGGGGCGCTGACAGGAGACGGGCCGCCTGCCTTCGCGTCACGGCTGCCTTGGGCATCGGCTGCCGGGCCGGGGGCTTCGGCCAGCAGCAGGGCGTCGAACTCCACGGAACGCGCCGTGGCGAAGCTGCGCTGCACCGTGACGGGATCGGCGCCCTGTCGCGTGAGGGTGCCGCAGGTGGGCCCGATGATCAGCGGGACCATACCGTTGGCCAGCACGGAGCGGCGGACGGCTTCCACAGCGCTCAGGTCGGCCGCACCGTCGGCGATGATGCCGATGACCCGGCCTGGGGTCGGCCAGGTGCGGCCGACCTGCGAAAGCGCGGGGCTGGGCTGGACGTCGGCGAGTGGTTCCGCGGCCTCCGGGGCGGGCAGGCCCAGTCCCTGTGCGACCTGCCGGCACAGGTAGGGATCGATGTGGGCCAGCATCTTCAGGGCGCGTTCCCTGACGGCCTGCTCGTAGCACTTGCCGAGCTCGAAGGTGAAGCCGGCGATGGTGTGCTCGCGCTCGACGGCGCTCAGGCTGTGCCAGAACAGCCGGGGCTGGCTGAAGTGGTCGTCGAACGATGCCGGAGCCTCGCGCACCTTGGCGCTCGCCGCGATCGGCGTGGGGTGCTCGATGTAGCCGCGGTCCTCGGCTCCGGCGAAGAACGGGCAACCGCCGTCGAGGGAGTTGGGCTTGTAGGGAGCAGCACCGACGTGCACCGCGTCCTGATGGAAGCCGTCGCGCAACATGTCGTTGACCGGGGCGTGCGGCCGGTTGATCGGGATCTGCGCGAAGTTCGGCCCGCCGAGCCGGGTGATCTGGGTGTCGAGGTAGGAGAAGAGACGTCCGGCCATCAGCGGGTCGTCGGTGATGTCGATACCGGGCACCAGGTGACCGACGTGGAAGGCGACCTGTTCGGTCTCGGCGAAGAAGTTGGTGGGGTTGGCGTTCAAGGTGAGCAGCCCGACGGGCTGCACCGGTGCCAGCTCCTCGGGGACGATCTTCGTCGGATCCAGCAGGTCGATCCCCTGGAAGGTCTGCTCCGGGGTGTCGGGGAAGGTCTGGATCCCCATCTCCCACTGCGGGAAGGCGCCCGCCTCGATGGCGTCGGCGAGGTCGCGGCGGTGGAAGTCGGGGTCCATGCCGCCGATCATCTGCGCCTCCTCCCACACCAGGGAGTGCACGCCGGCCTTCGGCTTCCAGTGGAATTTCACCAGCGTCGTGGCGCCGTCGGCGTTCACCAGGCGGAAGGTGTGGATGCCGAAGCCTTCCATGGTGCGGAACGACCGCGGGATGCCGCGGTCGGACATGGCCCAGATGGTGTGGTGGGCGGCCTCGGTGTGCAGGGACACGAAGTCCCAGAACGTGTCGTGGGCGCTCTGGGCCTGCGGGATCTCCCGGTCCGGATGCGGTTTGCCGGCGTGGATGACGTCGGGGAACTTGATCGCGTCCTGGATGAAGAACACGGGGATGTTGTTGCCGACCAGGTCGAAAACACCCTCCGACGTGTAGAACTTGGTGGCGAATCCGCGGGTGTCGCGCACGGTGTCGGCCGAGCCGCGCGAGCCCAGGACCGTGGAGAACCGCACGAACACCGGCGTGTCGACGTCCTTGGCGAGGAAGGCCGCCTTGCACACCTCGGTCGCTGTGCCGTAGCCGCGGAAGACGCCGTGCGCGGCGGCGCCCCGGGCGTGCACCACCCGCTCCGGGATGCGCTCGTGGTCGAAGTGCATGACCTTCTCGCGCAGGTGGTGGTCCTGGAGCAGCACCGGGCCGCGCGGTCCGGCCTTGAGCGAGTGGTCGCTGTCCGGCAGACGGGCGCCCTGCGCGTTCGTGAGGAACGGCCCGTCCTGGGCCCTTACCGTCTTGGAGGGCCCGTCCGGGCGGCCCGTCGCGCTGAGCGGTGTCGGAACGGCCTGGTCGGGCTTGGCCGGCAGCGGATCGTGCGGGGTGACCGGTTCTTCCACTGTGGGGGGCATGCTCGCCGGAACCCCCGGGATCTCCGCACGCCCCGCGGGGGTGAGCTCGGCGGCCACCTCCGTCACCTTGTCGACGATCTTCTTCACAGGGCCCGGCTCATTGGCCATGGCATGTCTCCAGCTTCGTCCTCGTGCAACTCCGTCGCCTCCGGGTAACCGGTGTCCCTTTCGCACAAACAGGGCCCCAGGTGATGTCCGCCGTTCGCGGCGGGATGTCACCCCGGGTGCCGGGCATGGGTGCGGCGGGGCGTCGGGCACACCTCGAGGGCGGTCCCGCTCAGCGGAGCTGAGGGGTGCCCCGCTGGCCTGACACGCCCGCCGAACGTACCGTCGAACGCATGGGCGACCTCCCTCCGGATCTGGACCGGCTGCGGGTCATCCGTGTGTACCTGCAACTGCAGCTCGACGCGGTCGATGCGAGGATCCGCGAGCTCGAAGGGCCGTCACCACCCGCCGCCCCTTCGGCTACGTCCCGCCGCGCCGGCCCGATCGCCGAGGGCTCGGCCGGCTGGCGCCTGCAGCATCTCCCGGACGGCGAGGGCGGCTCCGTCCGTGCAGTGCTCCACCGGGGAGACTGCCCGGACGCGGCCGGCGGCTGGCTCTCCCAGAACGAACTCGGCATCGCTTTGGCGATGCCCGACATCACGCCCTGCCCCCGCTGCCACCCCGAGCGCGCGTTTCCTGACGCGAGCGGTCCTCAGTGAAGAATCCGGCGGTCACGCGCGTTCGCCGAGTGGAGTGCTCCAGCAGCGGGCGGCCCGGCTGAAGCGCGGTATTTCCGCTGTACGACAATGCCGGGTGTGATCATCCGTGAACGGGACCGTACCGTCCGCCTCGAGCAGGAAGGGCCCGCGTCTCCGCGACCCGCCGTGCGGTCCCTGGCCAAGCTCATCACGGACGTCCTGGCACCCGCGTATCTCCTCACCGTGATGCTGCTCGCGGTGGGGTGGCACAGCGGGCACGGCTCTGGGCTCGCCTGGGCGGCGGGGGCGGCGGCGGGAGCCGTCGGGGTGCCGATGACCGTGGTCGTCCTCGGGGTGCGGGCCGGACGGTTCACGGACGTACATGTGCGGATCCGGCGTCAGCGCGCGGTCCCGTTGGCGACCGCGATCGCCTGCGCCGTACTCAGCGTGTTCCTTCTTGCTCTGCTGGGCGCACCGCGTGAAATCACCGCGCTCGTCGCGGCCATCCTGAGCGGACTCACGGTCGGCGGCCTGGTGACGATCTGGTGGAAGGTGTCCGGTCACACCGCGGCGGTCGGCGCGGCCGGTGCCATACTCACCGCCGTCTACGGCGCACCGATGGTGCCCCTCCTCCTCGCGGTGATACCGGTCGGTTGGTCCCGCGTGGTGCTGCGCGACCACACTGTCGCGCAGACCGTCGTCGGGTTCCTGATCGGCTCCTCCGTCGCGCTGGCGATCTTCTTGCCGTTGCGCTGACGTCCCTCCGGCCCCGGGTGGTCGTCGTCAGTCCGGCTCCGACGGGTTGACGGCGACGAGCTCGACCTCAAAACCGTCGGTGTTCTCCAGGTAGGCGGCGTAGGCCTGCTCGCCGCCGGCGTGCGGGTGGCGGTCGGGAAACATCAGGCTCCAGCCGTGCCGCGTTGCCTCGGAGGCCAGATTCTCCACGGTGTGGTGGTCTTCGACGTGGAACGCCAGATGGTTCAGTCCGGGCCGGCACCGGTCGTGCCGGACGGCGGTCAGGGCGCGGGACTCCTCGAATACCAGGTAAGTCGCTCCGAGCCGCCAACTGCGGCCCTCGTCCCAGCTCTGGAAAAGCGTGTACCCCAGGGCTTTCAGCAGCCAGCCCATGGAGGCGACGGCCCGCTCCAGGTCGGGCACCCAGATCTCTACGTGGTGCAGCATCCCGCCCGCCGGCCGGGTCATGCCGCCACCGCCGGGGCGGGCTCAACCGGCTTGAACACCATGGCCGGACCGGTGGCCCTGCTGCCCGCTCCCTCGGTGGCCTTCGCCCGCGGTCGGACGGTGGCGTACGTCGACCCCATGGGGTTCGGCATCGTGGATCTCCCGTGAGACATCGGCGGTCTTGTGAACCCAGCACCCTAGTGGTGCCCGTCCGGAGGGTGCTCCGGGAGCGGCATCAGCCTCCCTGGGTTGTACGTTCCTCCGGCCGGGGAAACCTGAAAGCCGCGTACTGCCGTGGGAGGCGGCGGACGTAGGCCGTGAGGTGCCGGTACGGGGAGAGCACACCGTCCGTGAGGTCCGTCAGGGCGACCCACAGGTCGACGTCCGCCGCGGTCAGCCGTTCGCCCAGGACGTAGGGGCCCGGTCCGCATGCCAGTCGGCGGTCCAGCAGGCCGAGCGCGGTGAGCAGTTGTTCCAGGGCCTGGGCACGGTCGGCAGGTGCGCCCGTGGCCGCCTCTTCCGCCGGGCGCACGATGTCCTGCTCCACCAGGTCCTGAAACGCACCGATCTCGGTCACAAGGTCCAGGGGACACAGGCGTGCCGCGTCCCCCAGGCGGCCCGCGAGGTCGCGGAGGATGTCCGGGGTGTGGTTGCTGACGACTCGTCCGGTCCACCGGTCGCACAGGGCGGGTACGGTGAGCGGCCCGTCGTAGCCGTGCCAGGTGGCCTCGTACGCCGCGCGCAATGCCGCGGGCGCGGCCGCGTCGGGCGACGCCGGCGGAACGACCGTCGTGACGACGGTGTCCCGGAGGCCCAGGAGGTCGAGGGTGACGGCGACCCGCCGCGATTGCGGGCACCGCGCCGAAAGGAACAGCTCGTAGCGGCACGGAGCCGGGTAGAAGCCGCCGGCGGCGTCGGCACCGATCCGGCTGCGGAAGCGGTCCGGACGGGGCGTGCGGGGCAGCGCGGTACAGGACGCGGGGAAACCGGGATCACGTGAGATCGTCGTCTCGGGCATGCGCTCTCCAGGGCGTGGCGGCCCCCGGTTGCCCTCGGGCAGCGGCGGGCGGGACGGCTGACGGCCGGTGCGTGCTCGCACCCGGCCCCTGAGTCGGTACTGCGTGAGGACTCGCCGAGGTCAGCCGGTCGTGCCGAACGCGCTGCAGACACGCAGGAAGTCGATGTGCAGCCGGCGGGTGAGCAGCGCGGACCGTGCTGTGGCCATGTCCGCCTCCCCGGCTCGGGGCCCGCGTGACGCGGGACCGCGCTTGTCCCGCCGCGCCGGCGGGACCAGGTCGTCACCCGGGGCACCCCACCGCGATGTGAGGGTTGCCGGTCAGCGGGCCGGGGCCGATGACCCGTGGGAGCCGCGACACGGCACCACGGGCGCTGACAATCGTGACCGTCGGCACCAGTGTTGGGCCGCCGGACGCGGCGCGTCAAGAAGGCGAGTGGCGTCTCACCGCGGCATCCGGCATGCGAGACAGCGTCGTTGACATTCTCTTCGGCCCGTGTCTAACTTACGCCGCAGAACGGTCCCGGACGTCGGCGGCAGGCTCAGGCCGGCCGCGCCAACGCCTCCCAGGCGGAAGGCTGTCCGGGCCGTCCCGACGACTTTTCGGCAGGCGCGAGGCCCCGAGCGGGGCGGAACGGTGGCGGTGACGCGATGTACGCGACCCCGGGGACGGCAGCGTGGCGGCGCCACGGCCTCGTCCCGGCGTACACGCAGCGGCCCGTCGGTCTGGCCCGCGTCAGCAGTGCCCTGTGTCGCCTGTGTTCCGCGCCCTGTCGCGCGCGCTGTCAAGGCTGACGATCACTCCCTGAACGCCGGCACCTCCCGCTGACGCGGTGGGTGTGCCCGCCTGTTCTGCCCCGTTCCGCTCGTCTCCCCGTGCACTCCGTACCGCCGAGGTGTCGTTCGCCCTGCGGTCGGCCGTCGCCTGCGCGACCGGGTGCACCCGTCCGCTGGAGTCCCCGATGAGTGAACCCCCCGGCACCGCTGTGTCCGACCGCTCGGCGCCACCGGCCCGGGCGCCCGCGAAAGAGCCCGGTGACGTGCGTGGTCCCGCACCGCGACCGCCGGCGGAACAGCGGGTGCTGCCCCTGCGCCGCCCCGGCCGGTGGATCGCCACGGCGGTCGTGCTCGTCCTGGCCGCCCAGATCGGGCACGGCCTGTTGAGCAACCCCTTCTTCCAATGGGACCGCTTCGGATACTGGTTCGTGCGCCCGGTGATCCTCGACGGACTGCTCATCACCCTGGAGGTGACGGCGTACAGCGCGGTGCTCGGTCTTCTCGGAGGCATCGTGCTGGCGCTGGCCAGGCTCTCCGGCAGTCCCGTACTGCGGGCCGTCAGCTGGACCTACACCTGGCTGTTCCGGTCGGTCCCGCTGATCGTCGTGCTGCTGTTCCTGTACAACTTCAGTGCTCTGTACCGTACGTTGAGCCTCGGCGTGCCCTTCGGCCCGGCCTTCCTCACTTTCGACGAGTCCAGGCTCGCCACCGACATGGTGGTCGCCGTCATCGGGCTGAGCCTCAACGAAGCGGCCTACGCCTCGGAAGTGGTGCGCGCCGGCATCCTCTCGGTGGACCAGGGCCAGCACGAGGCGGCCGCGGCGCTCGGCCTGCCCAAGCGCTACCAGTTCGCCAGGATCGTCCTTCCCCAGGCGCTGCGGTCCGTCGTCCCCAACTACGTCAACCAGCTGATCGGCCTGATCAAGGGGACCTCGCTGGTCTTCTACGTCTCGCTGCTCGACCTCTTCGGCTCGGTGCAGAGCATGGGCAGCACCTACCCGGGCGACATCGTGCCGCTGCTGCTGGTAGCCACCGTCTGGTACGTGATCCTCACCAGCGTCGTCTCCGTCGTCCAGTTCTACGTCGAGCGGTACTACTCGCGCGGCGCTCTGCGCATCGTTCCCGCGACTCCCGTGCAGAAACTCCGTGCCGCGCTCCGCCACCTGCCGGCCCGGATCCGGACGGGGGCCACTCCATGAGCACCGACATCCGGCCGGCCGCGGTCGAGGTCCACGACGTGCACAAGTGGTACGGCGCCCACCAGGTGCTGGACGGGGTCAGTCTGACGGTGCGTCCGGGAGAGGTCACCGTCGTCCTCGGGCCCTCCGGCTCCGGAAAGTCCACCCTGCTGCGTGTGATCAACCATCTGGAGAAGCCCGAGATCGGCCACGTCAGCCTGAACGGCGAGCTGATCGGCGTCCGCAGGCACGGCGAGCGGCTCAGGGAGCTGAGCGAGCGGGTCATCCTCACCCAGCGCAGCCGGATCGGCTTCGTCTTCCAGAACTTCAACCTCTTCCCGCATCTGACCGTGGTGGACAACGTGGCCGCCGCCCCCGTGGCGACCGGAAGGCTGCGCAGGCCGCAGGCCCGCGAACTGGCCCGCACCCTGCTCGGCCGGGTGGGGCTCGCCGACAAGGCCGACGCGTACCCCAGGCAGTTGTCGGGCGGGCAGCAGCAGCGGGTGGCCATCGCCCGGGCCCTGGCGCTCCGTCCCGGCGTCATCCTCTTCGACGAGCCCACGTCCGCGCTGGACCCCGAGCTGGTCGGCGAGGTGCTGTCCGTCATCAAGGACCTGGCCACCGGCGGCACCACCCTCCTGGTCGTGACGCACGAGATCGGCTTCGCCCGCGAGGTCGCGGACCGGATCGTCTTCCTCGACAACGGACGGATCGTCGAACAGGGCCCGCCCGAACAGGTGCTGAACCACCCCGAACACGAGCGGACCCGTGAGTTCCTGAGCAAGGTGCTCTGATCCGCCGCTTCTTCCCGCCCACTTGCGACCCACGACCAAGGACGGTCATGCGCACCCTTCCCCGCCCTCGCGGCAGACTCATCCGTACCGTCACGGCCGCCGGCGTTCTCGCCCTCCTCACCGGCGGACTCGCCGCGTGCGGGAACGACAGCGGTACGTCCGTCACCACCGGCTCAGGCTCCTCGTCCGCCGGCACGGTCACCGTCGGCAGCCTGTCCAACGGCGCCGCCCAGGAGACCACGCTGAAGGTGCCCGAGGTGGCATCCATCAGCGCCGGTCTGCCCAAGGAGATCGCGGCCAAGGGGGAGCTGGTCGTCGGCATCGGCGCGCTGCCGGCCGGATTCCCGCCGCTGGCGTACGTCGGCAGCGACCAGCGGACCCTCACCGGAGCGGAACCCGACCTCGGCCGGCTGGTGGCCGCGGTCCTCGGGCTCAAGCCCGTGGTGAAGAACTCCACCTGGGAGAACCTCTTCGTCGGCATCGACAGCGGCAAGGTCGACGTGGCGTTCTCCAACGTCACCGACACCGAGGAGCGCAAGCGCAAGTACGAGTTCGCCTCCTACCGGCAGGACAATCTGGCGTTCGAGGTCCTGAAGAGCAGCACCTGGGACTTCGCGGACGACTACCGGAACCTCGCGGGCAGGACGGTCGCCGTCGGCGCCGGCACCAATCAGGAGAAGATCCTCCTCGAGTGGCGCAAGAAGCTCCAGGGCGAGGGCAAGGACCTGACCGTCAAGTACTTCCCCGACAACAACAGCACCTATCTGGCGCTCAGCGGCAAGAAGATCGACGCCTACTTCGGCCCCAATCCCGGCATCGCCTACCACATCACCCAGGACGCCGGCACGCCGAACCCCACCCGCAACGCGGGCAAGTACTCCGGCGCCGGCGCGAGTCTGCAGGGCCTGATCGCCGCGACCGCTAAGAAGGACAGCGGCCTCGCGAAGCCCATCGCGGCCGCGATCAACCACCTGATCGAGAACGGCCAGTACGCGAAGTGGCTCGCCGCCTGGAACCTGTCCAACGAGGCCGTCGCCACCTCGGAGGTCGATCCGCCCGGCCTGCCGCTCGACAACTCCTGACGCCCCGTCCGCCGCACGACCGTACGGAGATCCGGCAGCCATGTCCCTCAGCATCCCCGCGGACCGCGCCCAGCGCCCGGCCGCGCCACCGCACGTCCTCGACAACCCCGCATGGGCGGCACTGACCGGTCCGCACGCCCGGTTCGCCGAACGCGTCGGCCTGGCCGCCCGCTACCCCGCGGACGTCTCCCCGTTCACCGCGCTGTCCGACCCGGCCGATCCGAGGGCCTGGGAGGATCTGGCCCTCCTGGCCGGCGCGGGCGCCGCTGTCGCGGTCAGCGGGGCGCGCACGATCCCCGACGGGTGGGAGCTCGTCGAGAGCGGCGAAGGGGTCCAGCTCGTCGACACCTCGCTGCGCGCCGAGCCGGCACCGGAGGCGGAACCCCTCGGCCCCGCCGACGTGCCCGAGATCCTGGACCTCGTCGGCCTGACCAAGCCGGGCCCCTTCCTTCCCCGGACCGTGGAGCTGGGGGCCTATCTCGGCATCCGGGAGCACGGACGGCTGGTCGCCATGGCCGGCGAACGGCTGCGGACCCCGGGATGGACGGAGATCAGCGCCGTATGCACGCATCCGTCGCGACGCGGCCGGGGCCTGGCGACCCGGCTGGTGCGGGCCGTCGCCGCGGGCATCAGGGACCGCGGGGACACCCCGTTCCTGCACGCGGCGGCCGTCAACTCCGGCGCGATCGGGCTCTACGAGTCCATCGGATTCACTCTGCGCCGCCGCACGACGTTCCTGATCGTCCGCACTCCGGGCGCTCCGGGGGAACAGAGTCGGGCATGAGCGCTGTTGTGCTGGAAGGAGCGCTGCAGGCGGTTCGACGCCTGCCCGGACCGTACTCGGCGGAGGTGACGATCGTGCCGACAGCGAACCGAGTGCCCGCGACGGTCTCCGTCCCACCCCGCCGGATCCACCGGGTCCATCTCTACTCCCGGGCGCACATCGATCTGCAGCGCGTCGCCGGCTCCCTCTGTAGTTCCTGACCCCCTTCTCCGCCGTCGGCCCTCCGGACGAGGGCCGGTGAGACATGTGGTCGATCAGGAAGGCTCCCTCCGTGTCCTCGGACTTCTCCTCGCCGTACCCCGCGTCATCCCTCCCGGACAACCCACTCCACCTGGCCGTGGCCCTCGACGGTGCCGGCTGGCACCCGGCCGCCTGGCGTGAGCCCGCGTCCCGCCCCCGGGAACTGCTCACCGCCCGCTACTGGCACGACGTCGTCACCGAGTCCGAACGCGGACTGCTGGACTTCGTGACGATCGAGGACTCCCTCGGCCCGCAGTCCTCCCACCCCACCGAGCCGGACACACGCACCGACCAGGTACGCGGCCGCCTCGACGCCGTCCTCGTCGCCGCCCGCGTCGCCCCCCTGACCCGGCACATCGGCCTCGTCCCGACCGTGGTCGCCACCCACACCGAGCCCTTCCACCTCTCCAAGGCCATCGCCACGCTGGACTACGTGAGCTCCGGCCGCGCCGGCCTGCGCGTCCAGGTCTCGGCACGGCCCGACGAGGCCGCGCACTTCGGCCGACGCACGATCCCGGCCCTCGCCACCGGCGACCTCGGCACCCCGACCGTCGACGCACTGCTCACCGACCTCTTCGACGAGGCCGCCGACTACGTCGAAGTGCTCCGCCGGCTCTGGGACAGCTGGGAGGACGACGCGGAGATCCGCGACGTCGCCACCGGCCGCTTCATCGACGCGAGCAAGCTGCACTACATCGACTTCGAGGGCCCGCACTTCAGCGTCAAGGGACCCTCCATCACCCCCCGGCCGCCCCAGGGCCAGCCCGTCGTCAGCGCTCTCGCCCATCGCACCGTGCCGTTCCGCCTCGTGGCGCGCTCCGCGGACATCGGCTACGTGACCCCGCACGACGGCGACCAGGCCAGCGCGGTCGTCGCCGAGATCCGTGCCGAACAGGAGGCGGCCGGCCGGGGGCGGGAGCCCTTGCACATCTTCGGCGACCTCGTGGTCTTCCTCGACGACGACCCCGCCGCGGCCCGGGCCCGCAGGGAACGCCTGGACGGCCTCGCCGGGTCCCCGTACACCAGCGACGCGAAGATCTTCACGGGCACCCCCGGCGCGCTCGCGGACCTCCTGCTGGAGTGGCAGGCCGCCGGACTCACCGGTTACCGGCTGCGCCCCGCCGTGATCGGCCACGACCTGCCGGCGATCACCCGGGGCCTCGTCCCCGAACTCCAACGCCGCGGCGCCTTCCGCGCCCGGTACGAGGCCGACACCCTGCGCGGCCTGCTGGGTATGGGCCGCCCCGCCAACCGCTACGCCGCCGCGACCGCCTGACCGGGAGGACCTGTACGCCATGAGCAAGCCGCTGAAGCAGATCCATCTGGCCGCGCACTTCCCCGGTGTCAACAACACCACGGTGTGGAGCGACCCGGAGGCCGGCAGCCACATCGAGTTCAGCTCGTTCGCACACTTCGCGCGGACCGCGGAGCGGGCCAAGTTCGACTTCCTGTTCCTCGCCGAGGGGCTGCGCCTGCGGGAACAGGGTGGGCGGATCCACGACCTGGACGTGGTCGGCCGCCCCGACACCTTCACCGTCCTGGCCGCGCTCGCCGCCGTCACCGAACGCCTCGGTCTGACCGGCACCATCAACTCCACCTTCAACGAGCCCTACGAGGTGGCGCGCCAGTTCGCCAGCCTCGACCACCTGTCGGACGGGCGTGCCGCCTGGAACGTCGTCACCTCCTGGGACGCCTTCACCGGCGAGAACTTCCGCCGCGGCGGCTTCCTCCCGCAGACGGAGCGCTACTCGCGCGCGAGGGAGTTCCTCGCCACCGCCGGCGAACTCTTCGACTCCTGGCGCGGCGACGAGGTCGTCGCCGACCAGGCGGCGGGCGTCTTCCTGAGTGACGCCGGGGCGGGGGCCTTCGTCCACAAGGGGCAGCACTTCGACATCCAGGGCCGGTTCAACGTCCCGCGCAGTCCCCAAGGGCGGCCCGTGATCTTCCAGGCCGGCGACTCCGAACAGGGCCGCGAGTTCGCCGCGTCCGGCGCGGACGCGATCTTCAGCCGGTACAGCACGCTGAACGAGGGCCGGGCCTTCTACCGGGACGTCAAGGGCCGCCTCCCCAAGTACGGCCGCACCCCCGAGCAGTTGCTGATCCTGCCCGCCGCGACCTTCGTGCTCGGCGACACCGACGCCGAGGCCGCGGAGATCGCCCACGAGGTGCGACGCCGCCAGGTCAGCGGGGCAACCGCGATCAAGCACCTGGAATTCGTCTGGAACCGCGACCTGTCCGGCTACGACCCCGACGGCCCGCTGCCGGACATCGACCCCGACCCCGGCGAGCACACCGTCTCCCAGGGGCGCGCGCAGGTCCGCATGTACCGCGATCCGCTGGCCACCGCGCGCGAGTGGCGGGCGCTGGCCGCCGCCAACAAGTGGTCGATCCGCGACCTCGTCATCGAGACGGGGAACCGGCAGTCCTTCGTGGGCTCCCCGGCCACGGTCGCCTCGACCATCGACGACTTCGTGCAGAGCGACGCCTCCGACGGCTTCATCCTCGTCCCGCACATCACCCCGGGAGGCCTGGACGCCTTCGCCGACACGGTCGTCCCCCTCTTGCAGGAGCGGGGCGTGTTCCGGTCCGACTACGAGGGCACCACGCTGCGCGACCACCTCGGCCTGGCCCACCCCGACGTCCCGCCGGCCGAGCGGGCGGCCTCATGAGATTCCTGGCCATCACCCTGATCGCGCACACCCCGGACCCGGTGACCGGGGTGCTGAAGCCGACCGGCGCACGCTTCCGCGAGGTCCTGGACAACGCGCTGCTCGCCGAGGAACTGGGCTTCGACGGCTTCGGCGTGGGGGAGCGGCACGAGCGGCCGTTCCTCTCCTCCTCGCCACCGGTCGTGCTCAGCCACATCGCCGCGCTCACCTCGCGGATCCGGCTCTTCACCGCCGTGACCACACTCAGCCTGCTGGACCCCGTACGGGCCTACGAGGACTACGCGACGCTGGACCACCTGTCCGGCGGGCGCCTGGAGCTGATCATCGGCAAGGGCAACGGCAGCGCGCAGCGCGAACTGTTCCACGTCACCCCCGAGGACCAGTGGGACCGCAACGCCGAGAGCTACGAGGTGTTCCGCAGGCTGTGGCGGCAGGACAAGGTCACCGCCGACACCCGCTTCCGCCCGGCGCTGAAGGACGCCGAGGTCCGGCCGAGGCCGCTGCAACGGGCGATCCGGGTCTGGCACGGCAGCGCCACCAGCAAGGAGTCGGTGGACCTCGCCGCCCGCTACGGCGACCCCCTGTTCTCCGCGAACGTCTCCCACCCCATCGAGCCGTACGCGGAGCTGATCCGCCACTACCGCGAACGCCGGCGGCACTACGGCCACGACCCCGCGGGCATCGCCGTCGGCGCGGGAACGGCCGGCCTGTACGTCGCCCGCACGACCCAGGAGGCGCTCGCGCACTACCGGCCCGTGTTCGAGGGGCAGTTGGCGTTCCAGCGGCAGCTCGGGCTCCAGCCGGTCTTCGCGACCCTGGAGGACTTCGTGGCGCGCAGTTCGGCGCTGGTCGGCAGCCCGCAGCAGGTCGTCGACAAGGTGCACCGCTACCACGAGGAGTTCGGCCACACGGTCCTGCACGTCCACGCCGACGCGGGCGGACTGACCGGTGACCGGCACCGCGCCTCCTTGGAGCGTTTCCAGTCCGAGGTCGCCCCGGTGCTGCGGCGCGACATCCCCGACCCGCCCTTTGCCTGGGCACCCGCCCTGAGCGCGCCCGAACCCACCCGCCCGTCGCCCGCCCGTTCTTGAGGAGAAAGCACCGTGTCGCGCACACCGCTCGGAGTCCTCGACCTCGTTCCCATATCCTCCGGTTCGACCGCCACCGAGGCGCTGCGCAACAGCATCGACCTCGCCCGGAAGGCCGAGGAGTTCGGTTACGCCCGCTACTGGTTCGCCGAGCACCACCTCAACCCCGGTGTCGCGGGCACCTCCCCGGCCGTGGTCCTGGCCCTCACGGCGGCCGCGACGTCCACGATCCGGCTCGGCTCGGGGGCGGTCCAACTCGGCCACCGCACGGCCCTGTCCACCGTGGAGGAGTTCGGGCTCGTCGACGCCCTGCACCCCGGGCGGCTCGACCTGGGACTGGGCCGCTCCGGAGGCCGCCCGCCCACCGGCCCGGACAGCCCGCTGCCGACCACGACGCCCGTCGTCGACGGACGCACGCCAGGCGGCCTCAGGATCCCGCCGAAGTTCTCCTTCGGGCACCTCCTCGGCTCACCCCGTATCGCACTCCAGCAGCGACTGCTCCAGCAGCCCGGCGCGCGGTCCCAGGACTACGGGGAGCAGGTCGACGACATCCTGGCGCTGCTGCGCGGCACCTACCGCTCCCCGGACGGCATCGAGGCGCACGCCGTTCCCGGTGAGGGCGCCGACCTCCAGGTGTGGATCCTCGGCAGCAGCGGCGGCCAGAGCGCCGAGGTCGCCGGCGGCAACGGACTCCGCTTCGCGGCGAACTACCACGTCAGTCCCGGCACCGTTCTGGAGGCCGTCGACGGGTACCGGGCCGCGTTCCAGCCGTCGGAGGTGCTCGACAAGCCGTACATCAGCGTCTCGGCCGACGTCGTCGTCGCCGAGGACGACGCGACCGCCCGCGAACTCGCCACCGGTTACGGCCCCTGGGTCCGCAGCATCCGCACCGCCGAGGGCGCCATCGAGTTCCCCACCCCCGCACAGGCACGCGCCCAGGCATGGACCGAGCAGGACCAGGCTCTGGTGGCCGACCGCCTCGAGACGCAGTTCGTCGGGTCCCCGCGGCGCGTCGCCGACCAGCTCGAACAGCTGGAAGAGGCCACCGGGGCCGATGAGCTGATCGTCACCACCATCACCCACGGCCACGACGACCGCGTGCGCTCCTACCGGCTGCTGGCCGAGGAGTGGCACCGCCGCTGAAGCACGGCACCGCTCCCTGACGTCGACCGACCCGACCCGTTGGAAAGGAAAGGCACCGGCATGGCGACCGTCCTGTCTGTTTCCGGAAGTCCCTCCGCTACGTCCCGCACCGCGCGTCTGCTGCGCCACCTGGACCACCGGCTCACGGCCCAGGGACACACGACCGTCCCACTGGACGTCCGCACCCTCCCGCCCGAGGCACTGCTGCACGCCGACTTCGGGCATCCGGCGATCGTCGCCGCCACGCGCCTGTTCGAACAGGCGGACGGCGTCGTCATCGGCACCCCCGTCTACAAGGCCGCCTACTCAGGACTGCTCAAGTCGCTGCTCGACCTGCTCCCGCAGTACGCACTCGCGGGCAAGACCGTCCTTCCCCTGGCCACCGGCGGCACCACCGCCCACGTCCTGGCCATCGACTACGCGCTCCGGCCCGTGCTGAGCTCCATGAACCCCGCGCACATCACGCCGGGCTGGTTCACGCTCGACAAGGACATCACGGTCGGCGACGACGGCACGCTGACCGTCGCGCCGGCCGCGGCCGAGGCGCTGGCCCAGGTAACGGACCAGTTCTCGTTCGCGCTCGGTGGACGTCCCAGCCGGCTGGCGGCCACCGCGTGAGCGCCGTGACGGTGATAGCCGACGCCGCCGAAGCCCTCGCCGTCGCGACCGAACTGGCCGCCGACTTCCGCAAAGGCGCCGCCGAGCGGGACACGCTGCGCCGGCTTCCGTACGCGGAGCTGGAGCGGCTGTCCGCCTCCGGCATCCTCGCGGTGACGGTGCCGGCCGAGTTCGGCGGCGCCGACGTCGGCACGGAGACACTCGCCCGGATCTTCCGGCTGCTGGCCGCCGCCGACGCCAGCCTCGCCCAGATCCCGCAGAGCCACTTCGTGTACGTCAATGTGCTGCGCCGGCAGGGCACGCCCGAGCAGAAGGAGTTCTTCTTCGGCGAGGTCCTGAGGGGGAAGCGGTTCGGCAACGCGCAGTCCGAGGCGGGCACCAAGCACGTGCAGGACATCCGTACCCGGCTGGCGCGCCTGCCGGACGGGGCGTACGTGCTCGACGGCGTCAAGCACTACTCCACGGGTGCCCTGTTCGCGGACTGGATTCCCGTCCTTGCCCGCGGCGACGACGAAAAGCTGCACGTGGCGTACGTGCCGCGGGACGCGCCGGGTGTGACGGTGGTGGACGACTGGAACGGTATGGGGCAGCGCACGACCGCCAGCGGCACGGTCCGGCTGGAGTCGGTGCGCGTCAACGCGGACCGGGTCGTGCCGCACCACCTCACCTTCGAGGGGCCGCAACTGCACGGCGCGGTCGCCCAGTTGCTGCACGCCGCCATTGACGCCGGGATCGCCTTCGGGGCACTGGCGGAGGCGGTGGAGTTCGTCCGCACCAAGAGCCGCCCGTGGTTCGAGAGCGTCGAGGAGGGACACGGGACCGCTGCCCAGGACCCGCTGCTGATCCAGCGGTTCGGCGAACTGGCGATCCGGGTCCGCTCAGCCGACGCGCTGCTCGACGCCGCGGCCAGGGCCGTGGACGCCGCCCGCGCCGACCTGACCGACGACTCGGCCGCCGAGGCGTCGATCGCGGTGGCCGCGGCCAAGGTGGTGGCGGGCGAAGCCGCGGTCGAGGTCGCGAGCGCCCTCTTCGAGGTCTCCGGCACCCGGTCCGCGCTCGACTCCCTGGGCCTGCACCGCCTCTGGCGGGACGCCCGCACCCACACCCTGCACGACCCGCCCCGCTGGAAGGTCCAGCACATCGGCCGCCATGTGCTGAACGGCACCAGGCCGCCCCGGCACGGCCTGCTGTGACGGACGACCCCGAACGGAGAACTGACGTGTCCCTCGACTTCCACTGGTTCCTGCCGACCAACGGAGACAGCCGCCACGTCGTCGGCGGCGGCCACGGCACCCCCGCCACCCGGTCCGGCCGCGACCGGCCGCCCACCGTCGCGTATCTGAGCCAGATCGCCCGCGCCGCCGAGGACCTCGGATTCACCGGCGCGCTCACCCCCACCGGCGCATGGTGCGAGGACGCGTGGCTGACCACGGCCATGGTCAGCCAGCACACGGAACGCCTGAAGTTCCTGGTGGCCTTCCGGCCCGGTTTCGTCTCGCCCACGCTGGCCGCGCAGATGGCGTCCACCTTCCAGCGCCAGACCGGCGGACGGCTGCTGCTCAACGTCGTCACGGGAGGCGAGAGCCACGAGCAGCGGGCCTACGGCGACTTCCTCGACAAGGACGCGCGCTACCGGCGGACCGGTGAGTTCCTCGACATCGTGCGGAGGCTGTGGGAGGGGAAGTCCGTCGACCTGCGCGGTGAGCACCTGCGCGTCGAGAACGCGACGCTCGCCCAGGTGCCCGATCCGGTTCCCGACGTGTACTTCGGCGGATCGTCCCCGGCGGCCGGCGAGGTCGCCGCCCGGTACGCCGACGTCTACCTCACCTGGGGCGAGCCGCCGGCGCAGGTCGCCGAGAAGGTCGCCTGGATCCGTCGACTGGCGGCGGAACAGGGACGCACCCTGCGCTTCGGCATCCGGCTGCACGTCATCACGCGCGACACCTCCGCGCAGGCCTGGGCCGAGGCCGACCGCCTCCTGGACGGCTTCGACCCGCGGACCGTCACCGCCGTCCAGGCCGGCCTGGCGCGCAGCGAGTCCGAGGGCCAGCGCCGCATGCTCGCCCTGCACCATGGCGGAAGCCGCGAACGCCTGGAGATCCACCCCAACCTGTGGGCGGGCATCGGCCTGGTGCGCGGCGGCGCGGGCACCGCGCTGGTCGGGAGCCATGACGAGGTCGCCGAACGCATCAAGGAGTACGCCGCGGTCGGCATCGAGGAGTTCGTCCTCTCCGGCTATCCGCACCTGGAGGAGGCGTACTGGTTCGGCGAGGGCGTCCTGCCCCGGCTGGAAGCACAAGGGCTGTGGCGGCACCGGTTCGGCGGGGAGGCGGGGCCGTCGGCGCGGATCCCCTTCGCGGACGTCGGGAGCCCGCGTTGAGCCGTTCGTGACACGAGCTTGCGGCCCCGGGTGGACTAGCCGCCGTGCGGCTGCGGCCCGTCGCCCTCTTGCTCCTCGTAGGAGTAGCGCTGCTCCCGCCAGGGATCCCCGATGTTGTGAAAACCGCGCTCTTCCCAGAACCCACGCCGGTCAGCCGTCATGTACTCGATTCCGCGGAGCCATTTGGGGCCCTTGTAGCCGAAGAGGTGGGGAACCACCAAGCGCAGCGGGAACCCGTGCTCGGCAGTGAGGGGTTCGCCGTTGCGGTGCGTGGCCATGAGGGTCCGCGCCGACGTGAAGTCGCCGAGTCGCAGGTTGGCGGAGTAGCCGTACTCCGCCCACGCCATGATGTGCGTGACGTCCGGTGCCGGCGGGACCAGGTCCAGGACGGCAGCGGCGGGGATTCCGTACCACTCGTGTCCGATGGAGCTGGGGCCGCTCGCGCAGTGGAGGTCGGCGACGACCGTGGTGCGGGGTAGATCGACGAGCTGGTCGAAATTCCAGTCGTGGTGGTCCCCGGTGGCGGTGGCGCCGAAGACACGCAGATTCCAGCGGTCGGGGCGGAAACGCGGGACGGGGCCGTAGTGCGAGACGGGCCAACCCCGGACAAGCCGCTGACCCGGAGGGATACGGCCGGACGCTTCGGACCCGGAGAACTGCTCGGCGGTCAAGGGCTGCGGCCTCTCTCCGTCTCCTGCTCGCGGCCTGCTTTCCGGCTCAGCCTATGCGCTCACCTTGCATGACGCCCGGGCAGGGTTCGCCCCCGCGGGCGGTGACATTGCTGCGGGAACCGGCCTTCATCAGTGCGCTTCAGAGATCCAGCAGCTCTTCGTGGAATCCCCCGAAGCCCCCGTCGCGGTCGATGAGATGAATCTCCAGGATCCAGTGCAGGGGTTGTCCCGCCTCGTCCGTCCGGCGCAGTGGCTTCTCGTTCGCGGGCACGATGTGGGAGTCGACGTCCTCCCAGTCGTTGTACTCGGGCGGGAACTCACCCACCAGGTGGCCGACGTGCCAGCCCCCCAGCTGCCAGCCGGCCTCGGCGGCCAGCCGCTGAACCTCGGCGTAGAGCTGCCGGCCGGTGATGCCCGGGTCCGCTTCGAAGGCCCGCCGTCCGGATGCGAAGACGGTCGACAGGTCGTCGCGCAAGCGGTGCTTGCGCGGGTCGTCACCCAGGACGAAGGTCCTCCCGAAGTCGGCCTCGAACTCCTCGAAGATGGGCCCGAAGTCGGCGAAGACGATGTCGTCCGCGCCGATGACCCGGTCCGGTGGGTTCTCGCGGTAGGGCAGGAGGGTGTTCGGCCCGGACCGCACGATGCGTTTGTGCCAGTAGTGCGTGGTTCCGAACATCTCGTTCGCCAGGTCCCGGATCCGGTCGCTGACCGCGCGTTCGCCCTGGCCGGCGGTCACCAGGCGGCGTGCCTCGACCTCCGCGAACAGCAGCGCCGCCTTGGCTTGCGCATCCAGGAGCCGTGCCGCGCGCGTGGATTCGTCCATCACGTGACTCACCGTAGGAGCCATGGCCCGATTTCGGCAACCTGGGAGGCCGGCCGTGCTCATGGCGGAGCGCGGGCAGTGCTTCCGAGGTGTCAGCAGATGTCGTGGGCACAGCGTTTGTCCGACGGCAAGGCACCTGACGTCCTAGTACTGCAACGGTCTTTGCCGTGACGGGTGGGCAGCGGGCTCGTTGAGGTGGGCATGGGGTGGGATGTGGTGCTGTCTGATGCGAGCCGGTGGTCA